>CAYTOD010000056.1:0-28593 GCA_964439315.1 uncultured Mycobacterium sp.
CCGGAGAGGTAGCCGCCGAACTCCGCGGTGTCGGACACCGAGTAGTTCATCCGGGCGATGCCGCCCTCGTACATCAGGTCGACGATCAGCTTGAGCTCGTGCAGCACCTCGAAGTACGCCAGCTCGGGCGCGTAGCCCGCCTCGACCATGACCTCGAAGCCGGTCTTCACCAATTCCTCGGTGCCGCCGCACAACACGGCCTGCTCACCGAAGAGGTCGGTCTCGGTCTCGTCCTTGAACGTGGTCTTGATGACGCCGGCACGGGTGCCGCCGATGGCCTTCGCGTACGACAGCGCCAGGGCCAGACCGTTGCCGGTTGGGTCCTGCTCGATGGCGACCAGACAGGGCACGCCCTTGCCGTCGACGAACTGACGGCGCACCAGGTGGCCGGGCCCCTTGGGGGCGACCATGCCGACGATCACGTCGGCGGGGGGCTTGATCAGGCCGAAGTGGATGTTCAGGCCGTGGCCGAAGAACAGCGCATCGCCGGCCTTCAGGTTGGGCTCGATGTCGTTCTTGTAGATCTCGGCCTGCGCGGTGTCGGGTGCCAGCACCATGATCACGTCGGCCCACTTGGCGACGTTGGCCGGGGTGTCGACCTCCAGGCCCTGCTCCTCGACCTTGGCCCGCGACTTCGAGCCCTCCTTGAGACCCACCTTCACCTGGACGCCGGAGTCGCGCAGGCTCAGCGAGTGCGCGTGGCCCTGGCTGCCGTAACCGATCACACCGACCTTGCGGCCCTGGATGATCGACAGGTCGGCGTCGTCGTCGTAGAACATCTCAACTGCCACAGTGCTTTTCCTTTTCGTCCTTCTCGTTGTTTCTCTACTTCGAGGTTTCTCTATTTCGAGTTCGTCATGCCGCGCGGGCCGCGCGACAGTGCTACCACACCGGACTGCACGGTCTCCCGGATGCCGTAGGGCTCGAGTACGCGCAACAGCGCCCCGAGCTTCTCCTCGGTGCCGGTGGCCTCAATGGTCAGAGACTCCGGAGACACGTCGATGATCTTGGCGCGGAACAGGTTCACCGCTTCGATCACCTGGCTGCGACTGCCGGAGTCCGCCCGCACCTTGATCAGCGCCAGCTGCCGGGCGACCATGTTGTCGTCGTCCTGCTCCATGATCTTGATCACGTTGATCAGCTTGTTGAGCTGCTTGGTGATCTGCTCGAGCGGCGTCTCCTCCGCGGTGACGACGATGGTCATCCGGGACATGTTCTTGATGTCGGTAGGGCCCACCGCCAGCGACTGGATGTTGAAGCCGCGCCGGGAGAACAGCGCCGCCACGCGGGCCAGAACGCCGGGCTTGTCCTCGACGAGCACCGACAGGGTGTGGGTGACAGTAGTGCTCATCAGGCACGCCCCTCGGAGTTGTCCTCGTCGAACAGCGGACGGATGTTGCGCGCCGCCATGATCTCGTCGTTGCCGGTCCCGGCGGCCACCATCGGCCACACCTGGGCGTCGGCGCCGACGATGAAGTCGATCACCACGGGACGATCGTTGATGGCGCGGGCCTGGTTGATCACGTCGACGACGTCTTCCTCACGCTCGCAACGCAATCCGACACAGCCCAGGGCTTCGGCCAGCTTGACGAAGTCCGGGATCCGCTGGCTGTGGGTGGCCAGATCGGTGTTGGAGTAGCGCTCGCCGTAGAACAGCGTCTGCCACTGCCGCACCATGCCCAGGTTGCCGTTGTTGATCAGCGCCACCTTGATCGGCACACCCTCGACCGCGCAGGTGGCCAGCTCCTGGTTGGTCATCTGGAAGCAGCCGTCGCCGTCGATGGCCCACACCTCTTTGTCCGGGCAGGCCATCTTGGCGCCCATGGCGGCCGGCACGGCGTAGCCCATGGTGCCCAGGCCACCGGAGTTCAGCCAGGTGCGCGGATTCTCGTACTTGATGAACTGCGCGGCCCACATCTGATGCTGACCGACGCCCGCGACGTAGATGGCGTCCGGGCCGGCGATCTGGCCCAGCTGCTCGATCACGTATTCCGGGCTCAGGCTGCCGTCGCTCTGCGGCCCGTAGCTCAGCGGGAACTTCTCGCGCACACCGTTGAGGTAGGACCACCAGTCGGCCAGGTCGGGATCGGCCATGCCCTCGTTGCCGATCCGGTTCTCCCCGGCCGGCATCCGCTTGAACGCCTCGATGAGATCTCGGATGACGGCCTTGATGTCGCCCACGATCGGGACGTCGGCATGGCGGTTCTTGCCGATCTCGGCCGGGTCGATGTCGGCGTGGATGACCTTGGCCTCGGGGGCGAACGTCGACAGCTTTCCGGTGACCCGGTCGTCGAAGCGCGCGCCCAGGGTGATCAGCAGGTCGCTGCGCTGCATCGCCGCCACCGAGGCGACGGTGCCGTGCATACCGGGCATGCCGAGGTTCTGCACGTGGCTGTCCGGGAAGGCGCCGCGGGCCATCAGGGTGGTGACCACCGGGATGCCGGTCAGCTCGGCCAGTTCCTTGAGTTCCGCCGTCGCATCGCCGCGGATGACACCGCCACCGACGTAGAGCACCGGCTTGCGGGCCTCGGTGATCAGCTTCGCGGCCTCCTTGATCTGGCGGCCGTGCGGCTTGGTGTTGGGCTTGTAGCCGGGCAGTTCCAGCTGCGGCGGCCAGGAGAACGTGCACTGGGCCTGCAGCACGTCCTTGGGGATGTCGACCAGCACCGCGCCCGGCCGGCCGCTGGAGGCGATGTGGAACGCCTCGGCGATCGAGCGGGCGATGTGGTCGCCCTCGCGAACCAGGATGTTGTGCTTGGTGATCGGCATCGTGATGCCGGTGATGTCGGATTCCTGGAAGGCGTCGGTGCCGATCAGGCTGCGGCCCACCTGGCCGGTGATGGCGACGACGGGAATCGAGTCCATCTGGGCGTCGGCCAGCGGGGTGACCAGGTTGGTGGCACCCGGCCCCGAGGTGGCCATCATGACCCCGACCCGGCCAGTGGCGTGGGCGTAGCCGCTGGCGGCGTGCCCGGCACCCTGCTCGTGGCGGACCAGCACGTGGCGGACCTTCTGCGAGTCGTACAGCGGGTCGTAGACCGGCAGCACCGCGCCACCGGGGATGCCGAAGATCAGGTCGACGCCGAGTTCCTCCAGCGACCGGACCACCGCTTCGGCCCCGGTCATCTGCACGGGGGCTACGCGCTGGCCGTGACCGGCCGCATGGTGCTGATGAGCGCCGTTGGTCGGGGCGGGCTCGGCAGCCTCAGGTGCTCGCGTGGTGGGTGCGCTCACGTGGTGTCCTCGTCGTCGGTGTGTTCGGTTGTCTGCTTGGGCAAGAAAAAACCCCCGTCAGCGTCGGCGGCTGTACGAGGGTTGCGCGCTGGTGCGTGCGGCTAGGCCCGACTGAGGGCAAGCGCGGCACCAACGCGCTGACCTACTACAAGCTCTCCGCCGGACTTCATACCTGCGAAGGCTAGTCCCGCCACAGGTCAAGCGTCAAATCTATGATGCAGTTCATGGCCCCCCGATCCGACAGCGCCCCGGTGGTGATCCGGATCCCGGCGTTGGCACATTTCGCCTCCGGCTTCCTGGTGCTGTGGCTGGTGCTGCTCATGCCGGCCTTCGGCCGTTGGGGCCTGGTGCTGTTCGCGATTCCGCTACTGCTCTCGGTGGCGATCGAGCGGCTCCGGACGGAGGCCGACGAGGATGTCGTCACCGCCCGGACTCTGCTCGGCAGTCGCACGCTGCGGTGGAGCGATATCGATGGGCTGAAGTTCACCAAGCGGCGGTGGGCCAGGGCATGCCGCTACGGGGACGCCGACGTGCTGCTGCCCGCGGTGACCTTCGCGACGCTGCCGACTCTGACGGCGGCCAGCGGCGGGCGGGTTCCCAACCCTTATCCCGGCTGATTTCCCGGCGTCAGGCGAAGTCCTCTCCGCGCCCTCTCCGCGTGAAGGCCGCCGTCGAGTGTGCGGTGGCGGCGGCGGTCAGCCCGGAATCGCCACCCTCAGCGCGCGGGCAACGCCGCGGGCGGACAGCCAGCACTGTCAACGCACAGTCGAAACCGTCGGCGCACCAAACGCCGTGGGTTGACGCGTCAGGCGAACGGATTCGTGCCGTGGCGGAACAGCCAGGCCGCGACACCGCCGCCGATGCCCAGCAGCAGGGCCACGAACGACCCGATGAACGGCCGTCGGGCCCAGCCGCGGCTGCCGTCGAAGCCGTATCGGCCCGGCCCGACCAGGATGATCGACGCAGCCACCATGCTCAGCATGAGCAGATACTCGGCGCCCACCGAGCCGAAGATGAACAGGCCGCCGTCCCGGCGCTGGTTGTCGAAGGCGACCAGCACGCTGCTGACCAGGAACGCCAACGCACCGGCCCCGGCCAGCGGCGTGAACAGACCGAGCACAAGCAGCACACCCGCTGCGATCTGGGCGCCCGCGCCGACGTAGGTCAACACACCGGCGTGCTCGTAGCCGGCCTCGGTCAATGTGGTCTTGAAGCCATCCAGGCCCCCACCGCCCCACCAGCCGAAGGCTTTCTGCAGGCCGTGAGCGATGAACACCACGCCGAGGGACAACCGGAGCAAGAGAAGTCCCAGATCCTGGGTGCCACGGCGGCCGGCGGCCTTCAGGTCGGCGTCGGTGGGAACGATCGCCACCGGACCGACGGGATGCGGCGCCACGCCACCGAAGTCGCCACCGGTGTGAGCTCCCGCGTCGACCATGAACTGCGGCTGAGGCTGCACGTAGGGCAGCGGCTCGGGATCGTGGAGCAGGCCGTACCCGGTGGATGGCGCCGCCCCGGGCTCGACGGGCGGCGGCGCGGTGATCCGGGTGGTCTGCGAGTCGGCGCTGTATGTCGTCGTCGCGAGATCGTCCTCGGGGTCGACCAACCGAGCAGACTCGGGTCGCTGCCAGCCTGGGTCTGGGCTCGGGCTCGTCACAACGCCAGCGTAAGTGCAACAACTGCCCAAACCCGGGATTTAAGTGGTTGGCGGGCAATCTCCGCGAGGCCCGGGCGCGGTCTCGTGGCGTACATCGGCGCACAGTCCGTAACCTGACTGGCATGCGAACACCTGGCGCGCGCGTGCGGCCGGCAGCCCGGATTCTTGCGGTGGCCTGCGCGGTGACGGTCGTCTCCGCCGGATGTGCCCGCTTCGACAACACCGTCTCGCAGCCGTTCACCACCACCCCCGAGATGGGCCTGGCGCCGTCGTCCACCCCGCCTCCCCCTCCGCCGCTGCCGCCCAAGCCGTTCCCGAAGGCCTGTCCGGCGCAGGGCGTGATGCAGGGCTGCCTGGAGAGCACCAGCGGTCTGATCATGGGCCCCACCGGAAAAACCGCCCTGGTCGCCGAACGCACCACCGGAGCGGTCAAGGAGGTGTCGGTCACCGCCGAACCCAAGGTCAAGACCGTCATCGGGGTGGACGGCAGCGGCGACGGCGGCCTGCTCGACATCGTGCTGTCACCCACCTACTCGCAGGACAGGCTGATGTACGCCTACATCAGCACGCCCACCGACAACCGGGTCGTCCGGATCGCCGACGGCGACCCGCCCAAGGACCTGCTGACCGGAATCCCCAAGGGCGCCATCGGCAACCCGGGTTCGCTGCTCTTCACGAGCCCCACCACGCTGGTGGTGCAGACCGGCGACGCGGGCAGCCCTGCACTGGCCAACGATCCGAAATCCTTGGCGGGCAAGGTGATCCGTATCGAGCAGCCGACCACCGTGGGGCAGGCCCCGCCGACCACCGCACTCAGCGGCCTGGGCTCGGGCGGTGGCATGTGCGTCGACCCGGCCGACAAAGCCCTCTACATCACCGACCGGACCCCGGCCGGTGACCGGTTGCAGCGCCTGGGCACCGACGGCAAGGCGACGACGGTGTGGACCTGGCCGGACAAGCCCGGGGTGGCGGGATGCGCGGCCCTCGACGGCACCGTCCTGGTGAACCTGATCAACACCAAGCAGACCGTCGCGGTCCGACTGGCGAAGGCCACCGGTGCCGTGACCGGCGATCCCGAGGTGGTCCGCCAGGACACCCACGGTCACGCGTGGGCGCTGGCGGTCTCTCCGGACGGCAACATCTGGGGCGCGACGGTGAACCGCACGGCCGGCAACGCCGAGAAGAACGACGACGTGGTGTTCCCGCTGTTCCCGCAGGGCGGCGGCTTCCCGCGCTCCAACGCCGACGTCACCTAGACGCCCTACCTAGCGGGCGGTCATCCCGCGCAGCCGTCGCAATGCACCGAGGTGTCGACCTGCGGCGCCTGGGCGTTGCCCATGCCCCTCCCCGACGCCCACGGAACCCAATCGGTCGCGGGATCGGCGTAGGTGTCGGGCGAGTAGAACGGCGAGGACCGGTCGTCGTAGTAGTAGTCGTCGTCGTCATCGTCGTCGGCGTGGCACACGCCGGCCAGCGTGATCGAGACGCTCGCCACGGCGGTGAGCAGGAACGGCGCGGCGGTGACGATCCGCCGCACGATGGAGGTGGCCATCGGAGTCTCCTTGGTCGGATCCACTGGTCGGTCTGTTTCTCCAGTAGACCGCAGGTGGCCGGGCGGTGGGATAGGGCACTTCGTCCTTAAAACGTCGGGTCCTCAACACCCGGCCCGAACGCCCCTATCCGGGATGCCGGGCCACACCCACTAGGCCCGGATCGAAGGTCGCCCGCGCGGCCACCGAGGTCGCCGCCGCCGAGACCACCAGAGCGGCGTCGGCCTCATAGCCCTTGGGAAACACGATCTCGGCGCTGTCGGGCCCGTCACGGTGGGCCATCAGCCAGTCATAGAGCAACCAGTCCACCGCGCACGTCACCGCCAGCGGATCGGCGTCCGGGAAGCGAGCCGCCGACACCAACGCCGCGAGAGCGTCGCGGTGCTCCCTGCGGGCGCCGTCCTTGTTGGCCCCGGAACTGTCGAAGAACACCATGGACAGGGTCAGGGGGAAGCTCCGTCCCCCTTCGGTGCGGAGCACCCAGCGACCGCCCTTCCAGGGCTTGTCCGGATCGACGTGACGGAATTCCCCGAACCCGCCGACGACGCCCATGTCCGGCGTGTCCAGGTCGCCGTCGAACGGCGCGGGACCGAGCAGGCCCAACGGCTGTCGGGCGAGGATCGAGAACAACGCCGCGGTTCCGATGATCTTGCCTGCCCGCAAGTCGGCGGTCAGGCCGGTGGCCTCCAGGGCGGCGGCGTATTCGAAGCACAGGCGGTCCAGCGTGCGGTGCAACTCCAGAAGATCGTCTCGCTCGACCGAGCCGCCGGGAAGCCTTCCGCCGCCGAGGATTTCGCCGAACCGTTCGGCGGCGATGATGAGCGCGTCGTCAAGAGCCTCGAGATGCGTGGCGACCAGACGGTCGGGCTCGTCCTCGGCGGGGTCGGACACCAGTGCCTGCAACGAGGCCGGAGCACCCGCGGGGGTGGCCCAGTAGAAGCCGATCTGGTTGTCGGACTGAATGATCCGTGGCCTCATCGCGTCTTCCGCCAGAGCATCACCCGGTTGTTTCCGGAGTCGGCCACCGCAAGCCGGTCACCCCGAAGCGACAAGCCGTAGGGCCAGCACAACGTGTCGTGCTGGACCGAAGTCCACCGGTTCTCGCCGTTGGACGCGAAATCAGGTTGGGCCAGAACATGATCGGCACCCCGGCACAGCGGGCCGTCCGGCATGCCGTCCCACAACAGGATCCGGTTGTTGGCGGTGTCGGCGACCGCGAGCCGCTCGGCTCCGGCGGAATCGTCCAGGCACACCGCATACGGGAACCGGAACCGATCCGCGGTGTGCGGCCCATACGGCCATTCCTCGGAGCCGGTGAAATCCGGTTGGCCCGAGACCAGGTCGGCGTCCCGGTCGGCATCGGGCTGCGGAGTCCAGCCCAGCACCCGGTGGTCGCCCGCATCGGCGACCAGCAGGAGATCCCCGCGGCCGGTGACGTCGTGCGGCCACCGGAAGCTGGCCGGGCCGGCCGGACCGTCGCGGTTCTCCGCCCGCGACGCCGCGTCGGGCTGGCCCAGAATCACGTCGGCGGGCCGATCCGACTCGGGAATCCCGTTGTGCCAACCGAGGACCCGTCTGTTGCCGGTGTCGGTCACCCAGAACGTCGACCCCACGACGCCGATCCCGAACGGCCAGTACAGGCCGGACGCCGAACATTCCCCGCCGCGGTTCTCCACGACAGAGGACAGATCTGGCTGGCCCAGCACCACGTCGGGTGCGACGTCGTTGCGCTCGGGAACGCTGTCCCACATCAGGATCCGATGGTGCCAGGCGTCCGCGACGATCAGCCGGCCGTCGTGAACCAGGACGCCGGTGGGCAGGTACATGCCCCGCTCGGGACCGCGACCACCGGCCGCGGGGCCCTCGGATTCGCCGTCGGGCTGGCCCAGGACGACGTCGGCCGGCTGCTCATCGGACTCGGGGATGCCGTGCCAGATCAGCACCCGATGGTTACCCGAATCGGCCGCCACGAGATGCCGGTCCCCGAGGAACACCCCGCGGGGCGAATACATCCACGCCATGGAGGGTTTCGCGGGCGGCAGTGCCAGGCCGCCCGGGGCCGGCGCGCCGAGCCACACCTCCGGAGCCCAGCCGTCGGTGAGATCGACGGCGGGAACCACGTCCGGGCGCGTCCCGACGTTGCTCATGTTGTGCCGGACGGTGTAGCGGCTCATGGCCCGGAGGTTACTCTCGGCGCTGTGAGCGGGTTCGACGACTTCCTCGACGGCTTCTATCCCTACCGCAGGCAGGGAGCCAACTACCGGCGGATTCCCGACGAGCCCCGCGATCGCGCCGAGGTGCTGGCGGCCATCGCCGCGATGGCCGCGGCCGAGGACGCCGCCGGCGACACCGGCCGGGTGTCGGGAAGCCTGTACAGCGGCGACCACGACCACTACGCCTACCTCGGGGACGTGTTCTCGACGCTGTCGCACGCCAACGTGCTGCAGCGCGACATGTATCCGTCGGCGACGAAGTTCGAGGGCGAGATCATCGCGATGGTGCTCGACCTCGTGCACGGCGACGCCGGCGCGTGCGGGGTGGTGACCAGCGGCGGCTCGGAGAGCCTGATCACGGCGCTCTACAGCTACCGCGAGGTGGCCCGCGAGCGCGGCGTCACCAAGCCCAACGTCGTGATGCCGGTGACCGCGCACGTCGCTCTGGACAAGGGCGCGTACTGGATGGACATCGAGGTCCGCCACGCCCCGCTGACCGATGCGTTCACCGCCGACGTGGGTGCGATGGCCGGCCTCGTCGACGACCAGACCATCGCGCTGGTCGGATCGGCCGGCGACTACGCCCACGGCCTGATCGACCCGATCACCGACATCGCGGCGCTGGCCGCCGACCGCGGGATCGGCATGCACGTCGACGGATGCCTGGGCGGGCTGCTCTGGCCGTGGGCCGAGGAGCTCGGCTATCCGATCCCGCAGTGGGACTTCCGAGTTCCCGGCGTCACGTCGATATCGGCCGACACCCACAAGTACGGCTACGTGCTCAAAGGCACCTCGACACTGCTCTACCGCAGCAAGGAGCTGCGCCGCCACCAGTACTTCACCTATCCGGACTGGCCCGGCGGGCTGTACCTGTCCCCCGGCCTGGCCGGCTCGCGGTCCGGCGGACTGATCGCCGCCACCTGGGCGGCGATGGTGACCACCGGCAGGGCCGGCTATCTGGCCGCCGCACAGGCGATCCTCGAGACCGGGGCCGAGATCCGCGAAGGCGTCCAGGCCATCGACGGACTGTCGGTCATCGGGGATCCGACGTTCCTGATCGCATTCCGCGCCGACGACCCGGACGTGGACGTCTACCTCGTCAACGATGCGCTCAAGAACGCCGGCTGGCGGATGAACGCTCTGCAGCTACCGCCTGCGCTGCACTTCTGCGTGACCCGGCCGAACACCAAACCCGGAGTGGCGCAGGCATTTCTGGCCGACCTGCGGGCCGCCGTGAGCTATGCCCGCGAGCATCGGGGAACCCCGGCGGCCAGCGGCGCGATGTACGGGATGGGCCACACACCGGCGGCACACGAGGCACTGGACTCGGTGATGGCGGGCGTCCTGGATGCCATGCACGAGGTCGCGCCGGAGTGAACTGGATCCTGGCCGTCGACCTCGGCAACGGCGGGCCCAAAGTGGCCGCCGTCGAGGAGTCCGGCCGGATCGTGGCCACCGCGTTCACCCCGGTGTCGGTGCACCACGGCCTGGACGGCGCCGCCACTCAGGACGCCGTCGAATGGGAAGCCGCACTGCGGGATTCGGTGGCGAAGGTCATCGGAGCCGTGCCCGCCGACGGGTTGGTCGCGATCGGGATCACCGGCCAGTGGGGTTCCACCGTGCCGGTCGACGAGCGCGGAGAGCCCGCCGGGCCGGTGCTGCTGTGGTCGGACACCAGGTCCCGGAACAACGTTGCGCGTCTCCTGGGCGGACCGATCCGAGTCGGCGGCTACGCCCCGCACAAGGTGCTGCCGTGGATCCGTATCACCGGCGGGGCGCCAAACCCGTCCGGGGCGGACCCGACCGGCCACTCCCTGCTGCTGCAGAACGAGCTCTCCGACGTCGGTGCGCGAACCCGGCTTCTTCTGGAACCCGTTGACTACCTTGCCTTTCTGCTGACCGGTCGCGCGGTGGCGACCCGGGCGTCCATGACCGCCTCCTGGCTGACCGACAACCGCATCGGGGCCGCCCCGGAATACGTCGACGAACTGGTCCGCCGGTCCGGACGCAAGCCCGAACTGCTGCCGGAACTCGTTCCCACCGGCTCGATTCAGGGCACCTTGCAGCCCGGCCCGGCCGGCCGTCTGGGACTCAAACCCGACGTTCCGGTGGCCTGCGGAATCCCCGACATCCACGCGGCGATCGTCGGCAGCGGCGCGGTAGCCGCCTACGAGACCCATCTGGCGATCTCGACGACGGCCTGGCTGTCGGCTCCGGTTCCGTTCAAGCGCACCGACATCCGGCATTCCATCGCGACGCTGCCGGGGCTCACCCCGGAGCACAACATCGTCGGCGACAACATCGAGACAGCAGGTGGTGCGCTGTCCTGGCTGCGTGGCCTGATCGGCGGCGACCTCGGCTATGACGAACTGACGGCACTGGCTGCTACCGCGCCAGCCGGCTGCGAGGGACTGATCTTCACCCCCTGGCTCGCCGGTGAACGGAGTCCGGCGGAGGACAAACACATTCGCGCCGCGTTTCTGAACCTGTCGCTGCGCACCGACCGGCCGATGCTGGTGCGCGCCGTCCTCGAGGGTGTCGCATTGAACATCGGCTGGCTGTTCGGCTACTACGAGAAATTCCTCGGCCGGCGGGTACCCAGCGTCCGGATCATCGGCGGGGGTGCCCAGTCGGACCTGTGGTGCTCGATCATCGCCTCGACACTGGGCCGCCGCCTCGAACGGGTCGAGGACCCGTGGAACGCGCAGTTACGCGGAGTGGCGCTGTGGACACTGGTCTGCCTGGGCCGGTTGAGCCTGACCGAGGCAGCGGCACGGGTTCCGATTGCCGACGTGTTCGAACCCATCCCGGCCGAACGCGCCATCTACGCCGCACACCTGAACGAATACCGCCGGCTTTACGGCACCGTCAAGGGTTTCTACCGAAGGATGAACGCAAACGGCCTGTCCGGACAGGCAAACGCAAACGGCCTATCCGGACAGGCGACCGGCAACTAGCGTGGATCCGTGACAAGCGGGAATATCACCGTCGCCGGCGCCACCGCGATCGGCGTCGGCGGGATGATGGGCGCAGGTCTATACACCCTTCTCGGGCTGGCCTCCACCACTGCCGGAGTCTGGCTGCCGATGGCCTTCCTGGTCGGCGGCGCCGTGTCGGTGTTCAGCGTGTATTCCTACGCCAAGCTGGGGGCGCGCTATCCCAGCCGCGGAGGCGCCGCACAATTCCTGATCCGCTGTTTCGGCGACGGGATAGTGGCCGGCGGGCTCAACGTGTTCCAGTTCCTCGGCTGGATCATCGCCATGGCCCTCTATGCCGCCGGATTCGCCGAATATCTTCGGGATCTGCTGCCATGGCCGACTCCGCAATGGACCGACAAGGTCTTCGGCGTGGCGCTGATCATCGTCGTCGTCGCGGTCAACCTGGTCGGCAGCAAGCTCGTGGCCCGTTCCGAACTCGTCGTGGTCAGCATTGAGCTCGCCATTCTGGCCGTCTTCGCGTTGTTCGCCGCCACCAAAGCCGACGTCGGACGGTTCAGCGACAACAGCGGCCACTCACCGATCGGTGTGCTGTTCGCCGCGGGTCTGCTCTACGTGACCTACGAGGGATTCGGGGTGGTCACCAATTCGGCCGCAGACATGGCCGACCCGGCCCGCCAACTACCCAAGGCGATGTTCACCGCGCTGGCCATCGTGATCGCGGTGTACGTGGCGGTCAGCACTCTGGTGGTCAGCACGATGTCACTGCCGGCGATAGACGCCGCTCAGGGCCACGTACTGGCCGAGGCTGCCGGCGGAGCGATCGGTAGAGGCGGCTTCGTCGTGATCGGATTGGCCGCCCTGCTCGCGACCGCCTCGGGTGTGAACGCCACCATGTTCGGCGATGCCAATCTGGCCTTCCTGATGGCCAAGAAAGGCGAATTGCCAGCCGATTTCGCCCGCGGCGTGTGGCACGGCGGGACCGGCGGCCTGTTCACCGCCGCAGCCCTGACGTCGCTCTTCGTCCTGTTCTTCCCGTTGGCGGCTGTCGGGCAGATGGCCAGCCTGGCGTTCCTCATCGTCTATGGCGCGGTGAGCGTCGGCCACCTTCGGGTTCGCCGGGAGACGGGCGCCAAACCTGCGCTGCTATGGGCGGCCATCGGTCTGAACGCGGTGTTGTTCGTGCTGCTGATGGGCTACACCATCCGAACCGGGCCGGCGGCCACCTGGGTCACGCTGCTGGGAGTTCTGTTGGCCAGCTTCGCATTCGAGTACGGCTACCGTCGCCGCGCCGGCCGCAGACTGCGAACCGGCTAACCCGGCGCCAGGTTCACCGGGCAGCGTCGAGCACGGCCCGCACCATGTCGATGGTGGTGCTCGGGTGCAGGAGCGCGAACCGGCCGACCACCTCGCCCTCCCAGACCGTGGGCGTGGCGAACGCCACCTGCTGCGCCAGCAGGTCATCCTGCAGCCGCAGGTAGTCCTCCTTGGTCCAGCCCGGCCGACGCCACAGCACGATGCTCAGCCCGGGCTCGCGAAGCAGTTCGACGTGCGGCATTTCGTCGATGAGCTCCGCGACCTCCTTCGCGAGGTCGATGGAATGCTGGACCGCGGCCTCATAGGCGAGGGTGCCGTGCACGGCGACGGAGAACCACAGCGGCAGACCGCGCGCGCGACGGGTCAGTTGGTGGGCGAGGTCGGTGGGGTTCCAGTGCACCGGGTGGTCGGATTGGTGCAGCGGGTCAAGGTAACTCGCATGCTGGGTGTGCACCGAGGCCGCCTGGTCGGGGTCCCGGTAGAGCAGGGCGGCGCAGTCGAACGGCGCGAACCACCACTTGTGCGGATCGGTGATGAACGAGTCGGCGAGTTCCAGTCCGTCGAACCGCCAGCGCTGGTCCGACAGCAGCGCCCCGCCACCGTAGGCGCCGTCGACGTGCATCCACAGGTTGCGTTCGACGCACACTTCCCCGATCCCGCGGAGGTCGTCGACGATTCCGGCATTGGTGGTGCCCGAGGTCGCGACGACGGCCACGACGGGCGGGCCGTCCGGATCGGCATCCAGGGCGTCCCGCAAACCCGCTCCGGTGAACCGGTGGTCGTCGGTACGGACCACGAAGGGCTCGACGTCGAGGATCCGGCAGGCGTTGGCCACCGACGAGTGCGCCTCGTCGCTGCAGGCGATCCGCACCTCGCGCACCCCGAATCGCTCGCGGCCGATCTCGCGGGCCACTGCCAGGGCCGACAAATTGGCGGCCGAACCACCCGAGACGAAGGTGCCGCCCGCCGTCTCGGGAAGCCCGGCGAGGTCGGCGATCCAGCGCAGCACCTGGTTCTCGGCGACGATGGCGCCGGAAGCCTCGAGCCAGGAGCAGCCCTGCAGAGAGGCGATGGAGACGACGGTGTCGAACAGCAGAGCCGCCTTCGTCGGTGCGGCCGGGATGAAACCGAAGAACCGCGGGCTGTCGGTGGACAGGACGTTCGTCGCGATGAACCGGACGTAACCCTCGAGCACCTCGCGCGGGTCGCGACCGTACGGGTCGATGAACCCCTCCAGACCCTCCTCGATCGCGTCGGGAGGGCCAGGGTTGTCCAGCGGGGTGTCGGTGAACGACAGGCGGGTGCGCACGTACTCCAGAACCAGGCCCGCCAGATTCGGGTCGTAACGGTGCATACGGTCGGTCGGGCGGGTCTCGGCGATCGAGTACAGCGCGAGATAAGGATCTTCGGACATCACAACTCCCCCTTGCCTAGCGTTCCTCGAGGCGGGCGCGGATCGCGGCCAGGCGCTCCCGCAGGTCCGTCTCGGTGATGACACCGCGCGCCAACAGTGAATGCGCCAGCGACACCAGTTGGCTTTCAGGATAAGGCAATTCGGCGTACGTGGTGGCCGACAGCTCGTCCTCCTCGTCGCGACGCTCCTTGAACGTCAGGTCCACATCGTCGGCCGTGCAGGAGCGGTCCAGGACGTCGCACAGTCCGTCGAGGCTCGTCTTCCACGGTGGCAACGGGTTTTCCACCCCGTATTTCGCCGACATGACCGGCCAGGTCTGGTTGCGCTCGACGATCTCGCCGAGCACCTCGAAGTCCTGCTCCGCGCGGCTCATTCGTCGACAGGACGGACGGCCGGACGGACCAGGGGGGTGACGTTGGTGGTAACTCCCGGCTTCGGAAGTGCCACACCGATGAGGCAGTCGCGAGTGAGGATCTCGGCCAGTTGGTCCTCGGTCCAGCCCTCGGTGCCCTCGGGGCGCATCGGCATGACCATGAAGCGGTGCTTCTGGTTGGAGTCCTCCACACGGACCTCGACACCTTCAGGCAGTTCGAGGCCGAACTCCGAGAGCACCTGTCGTGGCCAGCGGACGATGCGCCGCCGGTAGTTCGGGGTCCGGTACCACTCCGGGGAGTTGCCGAGGATCGGACGCGGGTAGCACGAACACAACGCGCACACGATCACGTGGTGCACCTCGGGGGTGTCCTCGAGGATCTTGAACGCGGTGAAGTCGCTGGGGGTGCCGAAGCCGGTCGGGTCGAGCCAGTCGACGCCGACGTCCCTACACGCTGCCATCGGATCGCTCAACGCGAGTTTCTTGAACTCCGGATCGAGCCACGCCCGGGCCACCAGCCGCGCGGCCGGCGTAGGGCCGATCTGCTCGGCGAACTCGGTGAAAGCCCGGTGCTGCTCGGCCGTGAAAAGTCCCTTCTCGATGCAGAGTTCGCGTAGCGCGATCTCCAGCACCTCGAAGTCGGTGATCTCGTCGACCATCGGTTTGACGGTGCGCACGTGGTCGTGGTCGTGGCCGTGGCCATGGCCATGGCCATGGCTGTGGTCGTGGTCGTGGTCGTGGTCATGATCGTGGTCGTGCTCAGACATCGGTGGCCTCCAGCCAGCGCTCGGGGATCTCGGTCTGCAACGTGTCGTTCGGTGGCCCGGTGTAGTTGTCCCACAACTCGGCCTGTCTGAACCGCACGATGTACATCCACTCCGGTGTGGCGTCCTCACGGTCCCAGGTCTCGTCCTCGGGCGCCGGAGTCTCGTAGGTGACCTCGGCGATGACGCCCTCGGCGCCACGGCAGTATTCCGGAGTGCGGGTGTAGAACATGGCCGGCAGCTCGCGCACCCTGACCCGGTCGCCGGCTTTGAACTTCGCGGGCCCGGCCTGTCCTGCGAAGCGCTGCGGGTCGCCGACGCCGACCGCCTTGAGGTGATGCTCGTTGCGCTTGACGCCCGAACCGTCGCCCTCGAACCGGGGGCTCGCCTCAGGTCGTCGTCCGTCGAGTCCGCCCGCGTACCGGGCCTGCACCTCGGCGAGCCTGTCGGTGAGCTCAGCCCAGGTGATGTGGTGCTTCTCGATGAGCACGCGGCCCACCGACCAGAGCCAGCGACTGTAGTAGGGCAGGCCCAGGTAGATCGCCCGTCCCACATCGACATTGCCGATCCGCCTGCGCTCTTCGGACACCCAGATGCCGGCCCAGCCGAGAACCTCGCAGAGGACGTAGGTCATCAATTCCCACTGCTCCTCCTCCTTGTTCTCGTAGGGGTGCGGGTAGTCGAGTTCGCCACCGACGTCATGAGCGGTCTTCAGGTAGGCCAGCCAGTGATCGTGGGTGATCTCGTCGGGCGTCGGCCACTCGGGGATCTCCGGATAGATCGTCTTCAGGCGCGACACCAACGCCAGTTGCCTGGCCCGATCGGCAGCAGTGCTCATGGGAAAGACTCTAGGTTCTGCGGATCGGGTTATCGCGCCATTCGGCAGTGCCCGACGCCGCGGGGAACCCCCGCTTAGTGCCCGACGCGCACCCAGACCTCGCCGCGCCTCATGCGCGCATTCGTTGCGGCAGGCCGACAAGCGGTTTCCGAGGTTCACCACGAGCACGCCGACACCGGCGAGCCTGGGGTGTCCTGCAGTTGCAGGACACGGGTTCATCATCGTGGTGGTGCACTACGTCGATACCGGGCGGCTGGTGGGGGCGGCAATGTATTGGGTGTTGCGAAAACCACTCGGGCACAGGCGAACAGCCACCCCGGCCAACCGAAGGACACTCCGATGACCACCACCTCCACCGCCCCCCAGACCACCACCACCGCCGCTGTTGCGGCCGGCCCGTTGCAGCGCATCCTGGTCGCCCCGAGCGGATTCAAGGAAAGCCTCTCGGCTGAAGAGGTCGCCGCGGCCATCCGCACCGGCATCCACCGCGTCCTGCCCGGCGCCCAGGTCGACACCATCCCGGTCCCCGACGGCGGCGAGGGCACCGCCCGCACCCTGGCCAACGCGACCGGCGGCCGCCTCATCAACCTCACCGTCACCGGCCCGGTCGGTGAGCCCATCGAGTCCCACTTCGCCATCCTCGGCGGTACCGCCTCCGACACCGCGGTCGTCGAGATGGCCGCCGCAGCCGGCCTGTCCCTGGTCCCCCGCGACCGCCGCAACCCCTGTGCGACCACCACCTACGGCGTCGGAGAACTCATCGCCGCCGCCCTCGACCACGGGGTGAAGCGCATCATCATCGGCTGCGGGGACTCCGGCACCTGCGACGGCGGCGCCGGCGCCCTGCAAGCTCTCGGGGCCCGCGTCCAAGACACCGACGGCAACGACATCGGCTTCGGCGGCCTCAACCTCCAGCACGCCGCCACCCTCGACCGCAGCGGCCTGCACCCCCGCCTGGCCGAGGTGCAGATCGTCATGGCCACCAACGCCGCCAACGTCTTGTGCGGCGAGAAGGGCGTGGCCCGGGTCTTCGCCCGCCAGAAGGGCGCCAACGACACCGACATCGAGCTGCTCTCCGAGGCCCTGGACACCTGGGCCACCGTCCTGGAACGCGACGGCCTGCCCGTGGACAACATCCGCACCGGCCTGGGCACCGGCGCCTCCGGCGGCCTCGGCGCCGGCCTGGCCGCCGGAATCGGCGCCGCCCTGCGCTCACGCTTCGAGGTCCTGCTCGACTCCGGGATCTACTCCCAGGACTTCGACACCACCATCACCAATGCCGACCTCGTCATCACCGCCGAAGGCTCCATCGACTTCCAAACCCCCCACGGCAAAGTCCCCGCCGAGGTCGCCCGCCGCGCCGCCGCCGCCGGCATCCCCGTCATGGGCGTAGCCGGATCCATCGGCCGCGGCGCCGAAGCCGTCCACGAAGTCGGCATCAACGCCATCACCTCGATCGTCAACCTCCCCATGCCCCTAGCCGAGGCCATCGCCAACAGCCAACAACTCCTCACCAACGCCACCGAACAAATGATGCGCATGGTCCTCGTCGGCCTCACCCTCCGACGGGCAAACACCACCAACACCAATTAACCCCACACACACCGATGTCCCGAGACGCTTCCGTCTCGGGACATCGCCATGCGGTGGTCCTACAAGCGCACCCAGACGGAGCCGTCGTCGATCCGCAACGGCAGTTGCTCCAGCTGGGCGCCGGGGGCGCTGAGGCACTCCCCCGAACTGGCGTCGAAGCAGAAGCCGTGCCACGGGCAGGTCAGGGTGCCGTTGGACACGTCCAGCACGGCCTCGTCCAACGGCAGTGCCTCGTGCGCGCATTCGTTGCGATACGCGGACAGCCGGTTCTCGATGTTGACGATGAGCACGCTGACGCCATCGAGTGTCACCACCGAGAGATCGTCAACCGGAAGCCCCTCAGCAGAGCCGACTTTCGCCCATCCCTCGGCGGCCGGGCTGCGCCCGGCCAGCAGGGACTCCACCGAGATCAGCGTCGGGGTCGGGTCACCTTTGACCACCTCGACCGCCGTAATCGCGGGAACCCCTTGCACCAGAGCGTCCTCCACCAGGTTTCGCAGCGTCACCGAGGACATCGAGCAGCCGTTGCAGGCGCCTTCCAGCCGGACGAACGCGGTTCCGCCCTCCACCCGGACCAGCGACACGTCTCCGCCGTGCGAATGAAGTTGCGGCCGTATCTGTTCCAGAACCTGATTGGCGTTGGTCACCGGGTCGGGACGGATGATCCCGTGCAACGTCAGCAGCAGGTGCACCGCCGGGTCGTCGACGAGCTCGAACAGCACCTCGCGGGCGGCGTCGTGCTCGCGCAACCGCCGCACGATGGTCACCAACCCGGCGCGGTGCACGGCCTCGATCGCCGCCTGTAGTTCCTCGGCCTGCTTGCGGGCCGCCGGCTCCAGCTCGGCGACGGCCGCCACCGCGTCGTCGACCCGCTTGGCCAGATCATCGAAATCGGTCTCGGCCGTGGTCATTCCGCTGCGCCGTCCTCTTCGGTGCGAGCCAGTGCACCCTGGCGGGCGATCTCGTCGAGCACACCGCGGACGGTCCGCACGGAGTCGTGGTCGCCGAGTTCCTCGAACAGGAACCTTGCCTCGTACAGCTTGGCCTTGGCCTGGTCGAAGGCGCCGAGATGGGCCAGAACGTTGCCCTGGTTGGCCAGCACCCGCGCCCGGCCCAACGGGTCGGTGTACCGGTCGCGCGCCTCCAGGACGGCCTCGTAGAGTTCGACCGCCTCGACGAGGTTGTCCGCCTGGTGGCTCGACGGGGTATAGACCAGCGAATTGGCCAGGTTGAGTTGGACGCTGGCCCACTGTTCGGGGTAGTCCTCGCGGGTGTAGACCTTCAGCGCCGACCGGAGCGACTGCGCGGCGACCCCCAGCCGCAACTGTCCGGAGGCCTCGGTCATCGGCATGGTCAGATATGCCGTCGCCAGGTTGGCGTGCGCGGAGGCCCACAGCAACGGTGCCTCTTCGCGCCACACCAGCTGCAGCGCCGAATGATAATGCGGCACAGCGTTGTTGAGCAGATCAGGCCGTTCCACCGCCTGCTCGTGAAGGAGCCCGGCCAGCGTCACGTGCAACTCCGCGCGCGCCACTCGCAGATCCTCGGCGCCCTCCAACGCCCGCAGGGCTCCCTCGAATCGGGTGATCGCCGCCGGAACGTCGGTATCGGCGACGATCGACCCCGAGGCGCCCAGCAGGACCCCGCGCAACGGCCCCGGCGAGAGTTCGGCGGCCGCGTCCAAGGCTTCGACCGCGGCAGCCGGATCGCCCTCGTCGAGAGCCTTGCTGGCCTTGGTGGACAGCACGATCGCGGCCACTTCGCCGGTCGTGCCGTCGACGTCGGGGACGACATCGCTGCGACCGAGGGCGAACAGCACCACGTCCACCAGAACCGCGAATTCACCGAGCGCCGAGCGCAATTCGTCGGCATCCTCCGAATCGGGGTCCATGACGAAGCGGTTGTACCGGGTCACCGGATCGTCCCCGCGCAGCTCGGCGAGCGCGCCCTCGCGGTCTCCGGCGTAGGCCAGTTCGTGCGCCCGCAGCGCCGCCGGCCACTCCGGAATCCGCCCGGCCAGCAGCGCTTCGCGGGCGGCCTCGGTGTCGGGCGAGGCGGGGATCAGCAGATACCCCAACGGCAGCGGGAAAGCACCCAGCGGCTGCGGCCGCACGGCAAGGTCCAACAACTCGGTCACGAAACTCCTCTAACTCATCCGTTGATCGGGCCAGGCCCGATGTTCCGCTCGGCGGCGCGCCGGATCAGGTCGGCGGCGAGTTCGGCGCGGGCCTTGGTCGCATGGGTGTTGATGCGCTTGCGGACCACGCCGTCGGAGAATACGACGACGATCTCCACCGCCCACCGGCCGCGCTCCTCGACCACGACGGTCTGGACCTCGTGGGCCTCGTCCGCCGAACTCTCCTGCCGGACGACGGTCTTGGGCCGCGGCTCCTCAGCGCTCATGCTCCCGCCAGCGGTATTCGTAGGGCACCGTGCTCATCGTCCCAGAATGCCGCACGAACACCGACCGGGAAAGCGTCCTCGAGCACCTCGCGGACCAGGATCGTCCGGTCTCCCGCCGGGTTGCGCTGTTTGAGCAGCAGGCCGCCACTGCTGGGGCCGCGCAACGGGATCAGCCACAGGTTCCCGTCGCGCAGCACGGCTGCCACCGCGTCCGACGGGAATCGGCTGGCGGCCAGTGCGGCGTCCAGTCGCAGATAGCCCTCGGCGGTGATCTCGACCCCGACCTCGTCGGCGCCCCGCGGCCGCAGCGGCGCAAGGAAATCCCGTTCGATGATGCCGATCACCTGCTCCATTCCGGCGGTCACCGGTTCGGACAGTTCGGCACCCAGCTCCATCGCGGCTGCTTCGATCAGGAACACCGTGATGTCGGTGGGGCAGGCATCGCCAAGCGCCCAGCGCGCGAACGGGATCGCGTGGTCCCAGCGGAACGCGTGGGTGTGCATCCCGGTCAGCGGTGGCAGGCTCTCCAGTTCCTCGCCTGGCACGCGATAGACCGTCCCGGGCGCCACGCCGGTCGCCCCCTGGGATACACAGGCGTCGACGATCACGACGCGCTTGGCCCCGCGCATCTGGAAACCCACGTCCATACCGGCGGTTCCGCCGTCGACCAGCTTGGCGCCCTCCGGGACGCCCCGGTCCCAGAGATGACGGATCAGGACCGGCCCTACTCCGTCGTCACCGCGCAGTAGGTTGCCGCAACCCACCACCAGGACGTCGCATCCCGGCGGCTCGAGATCTAGGTCGTCCGCCAGATCACACCATTCCGTTGACGACGAACTTCGACAGTTCCCTGCCGGTCTTGCCGTCGTACGCGTGCACGGTGCAGACCAGGCAGGAGTCGAAGCTGCGCGCAACGTGGCCGAGTTCGACCGGGTCCTCCGGGTCGACGATCGGCGCCCCGATGAAGGCGTTCTCCATCGGGCCGAGGACGTCGCTGCCGTCGCGCGGGCCGATGTTCCACGCCGTCGGGGTGATCACCTGGTAGTTCTTGATCTTGTTGTCCTCCAGAACGATCCAGTCCGACAGCGCTCCGCGCGCCGCCTCGGTCGAGCCGAAGCCCTTGCCCTCGGCGTACTCAGTGGGCTTGCTGTAGAAGCTCTCCTTGAGGTTGAGCTGATCCAGCCAGGAGCGCACCCACTTGAAGTACTTCGGACCCTCGTGCAGGCGCGCCAGCTGGCGCACCATGACGCTCGGGCCGATCTTGTTGTAGATGTCGAGGAACAACGGGTCGTTGTCCTGGTGCGGGCCGGCGTTGGGGGCCGCGGCGGCCATCCGCCGTGCCAGCGGTCCGGTCTCCAGCGGCAGGTCGCCGTGGCCGTCGATCAGGTACCGCGGGGACTTGGCCCAGCTGTACTTCCCTTGCTTCTTGGCCTTTTCCGGGTCGATCGGGATGGTCTCGCCCTCGAACGGGTGCAGCGGACGGCTGCCCTCGTAGAACGAGTGGGTGACGTCCTCGCGGACATTGGCCTGATCGAACTCGTAGTACTGCCCGTCGGCGAACACGCCGCCGCGGCCGATCAGCGCCTTGTTGCGGCCGTCGATGGTCGGGTTGCGGTACAGCGTCGGGTCGAAGTAGGTGCCGGTCGAGATGTAGTTGCCGACGCCCTTGCCGTACTTGTCCAGGCCGATGTCCAGCGAGTAGCGGATGAAGAAGCCCATGTCGCTGTTGTACTGCGACTCGTTCTCGTCGACCCAGGCGAGCACGTCCTCCCAGGTCTTGTTCTCCAGCCAGCGGTCGATGCTGCAGCCCAGCAGTTCGGGCTCGAGCCAGTTGTCCTTCCAGTTCTCCAGGATCGCGATCGACCGGGTGACGTCGGACAGCGTCGCCGCGCCCATCACGCCGCCGGGCACCATGAACGACGAGTGTGGCCACTGGCCGCCGAAGATCGCGTAGACCTCGACGGGCTTCTGCGACAGCACGACGCCCTTCTGGTAGCTCGTTCCGACGTAGGGCGCGTAGCGGCGCACGGCCTCGTCGTACATCGCGGACTTGGCGTAGTTCTTGTTCGTCAGGTCGATGGCGAACAGTGCGTAGTAGTAGCGCGGGATCGACTGCAGGGTCTCGCAGCCCTGGGCGATGTTGCGGACCAGGGTGGCGTTGGCCGGCATCGTGGTCTTCCACGCGGTGTCGAGTGCGTAGGCCGACTTGTAGAGGTGGCTACCACCGCAGATGCCGCAGATACGCGGACACACGATGAGGCCGGCGTGCGGGTCCTTGCCGCGCAGGATGATCTCGAAGCCGCGGAACATCGCGGCCTCGGTCCAGGCCGAGGTGACGACCCCGTCCTCGATGGTGACCCGGACGTCAAGGTCTCCCTCGACGCGTCCGAGGGGGCTGACGTGTAGATCCATGGATGTCATTGCTCAGGTCCTCCGGAAAGTTGTTGTGGTCTGGTAACTGACGTGGTTAGACCACGAACATGTCTTCTTTGGACCAGTCCGGCGCGGCCAGGCGCGCGGCGGCCGCGGCTGCCATGTAGGACAGCTTCTTGGTGCCGGTCCCGGTCTCCTTGGGGATCACGCCGGCGACCTTCTGGGTCTTGAAGAGCGTGCCGGGCGCGAGGTCGAAGTGCGGGAACTCCGGTTCGGTGCAGCCGTAGCAGGGCTGGCCGGCGCGGGTCTTCGACGACTGCCGGTTCCACAGGATGCGGTTGCATGGCGAGTGCGTCATCGGGCCGCGGCAGCCGAACTCGTAGAACAGGCAACCGGTGCGGGTGCCCTCGCCGAAGGACATCGTCGACTGCTTGTACTCGTAGAACTGCACGCGGGTGCAGCCGGTCTGGGTGAACGTCTTGAAGAAGGTCTGCGGCCGCTGCAGGTCGTCGAGCGCGATGTCACTGGTGCGGCCGGTGGCAAGCGCGACGAGGATCTGGGTGATCCAGTCCGGGTGCGCGGGGCAGCCCGGGATATTGATGACGGGCAGGCCGGCCTTGGACTTGAAGTTCGGGCCGAGGAAGCCGCCCTTGGCACGCTTGTGGAACTGCAGGCCCGTCGAACCTGACGGGTTGGGCTCCATCGCGGGGATGCCGCCCCAGCAGGCGCAGTCGCCGATCGCGACGACGATGTCGGCCTGGGCTGCTAGTTCCTTGACCCAGTCCTTCATCGGACGGTCGGCGAACATATCCATCCGGCCGGTGCCGTTGGGCGCCTCGATGACCGAACCCTCGAACACGAAGATGTTCATCGGCCGCGCCCCCGAGGCGCAGTCCCTGAAGATCTTCTGGGCCTGGTTGCCCAACTCCATCCCTAGCGAGGGATGCCAGATCACCTCAAGGCCGAAGTCGACGATCAGGTCGACGACGTTGGGTTCGTCGGCGTTGAGGAACGACATCGTGTTGCCACTGCACGCCCCTCCCTGCAGCCACAGAACTGACGCCATGCGGGACTCCTCTCACATCGCCCCTGGAGCGGGACGGGCCGAACGGAACGGACAAGCGCAGAGACTGCGCGGTACCGCAGAATCCGCTGACGCAAATGCGCCGTCAGCAGTCCTCCCGGTCATTGGCACCTAGCTTCAGACAGTAGCCCTCGCCGACCCGAAGAGTGCTGATTTCCGAGCCCCATTGTCCGGGGATTCGCAGGATTTTCGCCCGTCAAACATCCAGCGGAACGGTCACCTTAACGGTGGTGCCGGAACCGGGCCGAGACGAGACGACGAGGGTCCCTCCGACGAGTTCTGCGCGCTCGGCCATCGACAGCAAGCCGTACCCCGTCTCGGGCTGCCCGGACGGCGCGGCGAGGGCGTCGAATCCCACGCCGTTGTCGGCCACCTCCAGCGTCGCCACGCCGCCCCGGACGGCGAAGGTGACGGTGGCCACCAGTGCTCGGGAGTGCTTGACGACGTTCTGCGCGCATTCCTGGGCGATGCGGTAGAGCGCGACTTCGATGTGTTCGGGCAGTCGGTCGTCGGCGAGGTGCAGCTCGAGGTCGACCTCCGGGATGGACGACGCCAGACTGGCCAGACCGCCGGCCAGCCCGAGGTCGTCGAGTACCGGTGGGCGCAGTCCGCTGATCGCCGAACGGGCTTCCGCCAGGGTGAGGTCGACGAGATCGCGGGCCTTCTCCAACTGCTCGGCGGCCGAGGCCTGGTCGCCGTCGTCGACGAACCGCGCGGCCGCGTCCAGCCGATAGGTGAGCCCGACCAGGCGCTGGGAGATGCCGTCGTGGATGTCGCCGGCCAGCCGTCGCCGCTCGCCCTCCTGCGCGGCGATCACCTGCTCGGCGAAGTTCTCGTGCGCCCGCTCGCGGGCGGACAGCTGGCGGTGCAGGCGGGCCTGGTGCAGCGCCCCAGCGATGAGGCGGCCCATCACCAGGAGCAGCTCGACGTCGCGGGCGGTGAAGTCGCGGCGGTCCACCGTGTGCACGTTGAGGACCCCGACCAGCCCGCCCGGTTCGGTTTGCATGGGCACCGAGGCCATCGACGTGAAGTCCTTGCCGCGCAGCGCGGCGATCGGAAGATAGCGGGGATCGGCTTCCTTGTGGTCGACGATCACCACCGGCTGACGGTGCTCGGCCACCCACCCCGAGACACCCGAGCCCAGCGGAATCCGGATCCGTCCCACCTGCTCGTCGAACGGGGGGGTCGCCCCGGCCAGCGTCAGCGCGCGGTCGGTGTCGTCGAGCACGTGCACGAAGCACACGTCCGATGCCATCGCGGCGGTGATCATCTGCGCGACCGCCGCGGCCATCGGCTCGACGCCCGGGCCGCTGGAGGTGGCGGCGATGATGTCGAGCAGCAGCTCGACTTCCCGGTCGGCACCGACCAGTCCGTGCACCGCCTTGGCGCTGACTCCCCCGGTCACCGGAAGATGCCCTCGCGCAACGCCATTGCCGCCGCGCTGGTCCGGTCGCCGACGCCGAGCTTGCGGTAGATCGAACTCAGGTGGGACTTGACCGTCTCCTCCCCGATCACCAGGCGGGCGGCGATTCCCCGGTTGGACAGTCCGGTGACCACCAGCGAGAGGATCTCGCTCTCACGCTGGGTCAGGCCTTGGCGGGCACCGGGCCAGAACTGGTCGCTCTGCAGGCGTGCGGCGGTTTCGGCGGCGCGGGCGGCCAGCCCGGCGTCGATGGCCGTCCCCCCGGAGTGCACGCTCTCGAGCTGGCGGACCAGATCATCGCTGCCGATGCCTTTGAGCAGATAGCCCGACGCCCCCACCCGCATGGCCTGGAACAGGTACTGCTCGTCGTCGTAGACCGACAGCAGGATCACCTTGCGGCCGGGCTGGCGCTGGCGGATCTCCCGGCACAGATCGAGCCCGCTGACCCCCTGCATCCGGACGTCGCAGAGCACGATGTCGGGGTTCAGGGTGTCGATCGCCGTCAGCGCGCTGTCGGCGCCGACCGCCGTTCCGACGACCTCGACGCGGGCGGCGAACGGCGCGAGCATCGCCTTGAGTCCCTCGATGACCATCTCGTGGTCGTCGACGAGCACCACCCGTACCGCCATGGCGTCAACCGTAATTGCCCACGGCCCCGGGTCCACACTCTCCCGCTCCGGGCCCACCTCCTCCGCAGTACCCCCCGACATCCCCCGGTCGGGGGATGTCCGGCTCTCGGGGCGATTCGATACTGCCCTGATGAGCACTTATTGGTGGACCCGGACCAGTCGCTTCGCCGCCGGCGAACTGGAGGCCGTGATCGTCTCGCTGGACAGCGCGCTGGCCACCGGGGATTGCGAGTTGCTGCGCGAACTCGTCTGGGACCTGCACTGCGCCGGCATCCGGGTCGCCGCCGTCACCTCGGAGACCGGCGCCTCGGTACGCCGCGCGGTACGCGACCTGCTCGGCGACGGGGCCGTCGAACTGGTGCTCACCGGTGACGACGTCCACTGCGCAACACGCGATCCGGAGATCTACCACTACGCCCTCTGGGAACTCGGCGTCGGCGCCGAAAACGCTCTGGCGGTGGAAGATTCACCCGAGGGCCTGCGGGCAGCGGCGAGCGCGGGACTGGCTGCGGTGACGGCGACCGACTCGCTGTCGGTGGGGTGTTGCAAGCGGGCCCGGAAGCAGTGGGGAGAGAGCGCCGTTGCGGCTTCGCAGCGGCAAACCTTGATCTCCCGCTAACCCTCCTGGCCGCAGGCTTTCAGCACGAGTTCGCGGACCCGGGCGGCGTCGGCCTGTCCCTTGGTGGCTTTCATGACCGCGCCGACTACGGCGCCGGCCGCTTGGATCTTGCCGCCGCGGATCTTCTCGGCGATGTCGGGACTGGCGGCCAGCGCTTCGTCGACAGCGGTCTGGATCAGTGAGTCGTCGCGTACCAGAGCAAGTCCGCGGCCGGCCATCACCTGCTCGGGCTCGCCCTCCCCCGCCAGGACACCCTCGACCACCTGACGGGCCAGTTTGTTGGAGAGCTTGCCGTCGTCGACCAGTGCGACCACCTCAGCAACCTGCTTCGGCGTGATCGCCAGCGCGTCGAGTTCGACACCGCTTTCGTTGGCCTTCTGCACCAGGAAGTTGCCCCACCACGCACGCGCTGACTCACTGGAGGCGCCGTGGGCGACGGTGGCCGCCACCAGGTCGACGGCGCCGGCATTGACCAGGTCGCGCATCACCTCGTCGGACACACCCCACTCCTGCTGAATTCGCTTGCGCGACAGCCACGGATATTCGGGGATGGTGCCGCGCAGACGTTCGACCGACTCGGCGCTGGGGGCGACCGGCTCGAGGTCGGGTTCAGGGAAGTAGCGGTAGTCCTCCGCGGTCTCCTTGTCCCGGCCCGGTGAGGTGTAGCCGTCCTCGTGGAAGTGCCGGGTCTCCTGGTGGACCTTGCCGCCGGCGTCGAGAACCGCTGCCTGACGGCGCATCTCGTAGCGGACCGCAACCTCCACGCTCTTGAGCGAGTTGACGTTCTTGGTCTCGGTGCGGGTACCGAACTCGGCCTGTCCCATCGGACGCAGCGACACGTTGGCGTCGCAGCGCAGGGATCCCTGGTCCATCCGGACATCGGAAACATCCAAGGCGCGCAACAGGTCCCGCAACGCGGTCACATAGGAGCGGGCGACTTCCGGCGCACGCTCGCCGGCACCCTCGATGGGCTTGGTGACGATTTCGATCAGCGGCACCCCGGCCCGGTTGACGTCCAGCAGAGAGGTGGTGGCGCCGTGGATGCGGCCGGTGTCGCTGCCGACATGGGTGAGCTTTCCGGTGTCCTCTTCCATGTGCGCGCGTTCGATCCCGACGCGGAAGACGGTGCCGTCCTCCAGCGGGACTTCGAGATAGCCGTTGAACGCGATCGGCTCGTCGTACTGGGAGATCTGGTAGTTCTTCGGCTGGTCGGGGTAGAAGTAGTTCTTCCGGGCGAACCGGGACCACGGCGCGATCTCGCAGTTGAGCGCCAGGCCGATCCGGATGGCCGACTCCACGGCGGTCTCGTTCAGCGTCGGCAGGGCGCCGGGCAAGCCCAGGCAGACCGGGCATACCTGGGTGTTCGGCTCCGCGCCGAACGTCGTCGCACACCCGCAGAACATCTTGGTGGCCGTCGAGAGCTCGACGTGCACCTCGAGCCCCATCACCGGGTCGAACCGGGCGACGACGTCGTCGTAGTCCACCAACTCAGCGTGCGCAGCGGTCGTCATGGCTGTTGATCCTAGTTCCGCGGCGAAACTGAACTCACGGCGAGGTTTGCGGGCAAATCCACGCCGTGGTTTCAGTCTCGGCGGGGATCAGCCGAAGAAGGCCGCCGCGTCGTCGTAGCGGCTCTGCGGCACCAGCTTGAGCTGCCGCACCGCATCGGCCAGCGGAACCCGGCCGATGTGCTCGCCGCGCAGCGAGACCATGATCCCGTATTCGCCGGCGTGTGCGGCGTCGGCGGCGTTGACCCCGAAGCGGGTGGCCAGCACCCGGTCATAGGCCGTCGGGGTGCCGCCGCGCTGGATGTGGCCCAGCACGGTGACCCGGACCTCCTTGCGGATCCGCTTCTCCACCTCGTGGGCCAGCTGCTGGGCCACGCCGGTGAACTTCTCGTGGCCGAACTCGTCGATGCCGCCGGAGCGCAGCGCCATGGTGCCCTCGGCCGGTTTGGCGCCCTCGGCCACCACGCAGATGAAGTGCGAGGCGCCCATCTGGAAGTGGTTCTTGACCATCCGGCACACCTCTTCGACGTCGAAGGGCTGCTCGGGGATCAGCGTCATGTGCGCCCCGGAAGCCAGCCCCGCGTTCAAGGCGATCCAGCCGGCGTGACGGCCCATCACCTCGACCAGCATCACCCGCTGGTGGGACTCCGCGGTGCTGTGCAGCC
>CAYTOD010000057.1:0-28536 GCA_964439315.1 uncultured Mycobacterium sp.
GATACCCGGTGCCGGGCGTCCAGGCGTAGTACCAGCTGTAGGAGGCCGCGACGGTCACGATGCCGTACGGGATCAGGATCGCGGTGCGCACCAGACCCTTTCCGACGATGGTCCGGTGCATCACCAGAGCCAGCGCAAGTCCCATCGCGAACTCGATCGCCACCGAGATGACGGTGATGATCAAGGTGACGAAAAACGCCGTCCACCAATACTTGTCGCCGAGGATGGTGGCGTAGTTGGCCAACCCGACGAACTTCGTGTCGGCGGGACTGGCCAGGTTGTAGCGGTGCAGGCTCAACCAGACCGCGTAGACGATGGGGTAGGCGGTGACGACCAGCATGAGGATCACCGCCGGGGCGATCAGCCAGTAGGCCAACCGGCGCTGGGAGCGACGGTCGCTGGTCAGGACGGTGCGGGTCGCATTCACGGGAGCGGTCATGGAATCAGCCCCTTGCCGTCGACCGCCATCTGCACCTGCGAGGCGAGCTCGTCGGCCGTCTTCTCCGGGTCGATCGCGGTGATCGGCGACAGCGTTGCCGAGATACGGGTGGACATCGCCTGGTAGTTCGGCGTGGCCGGACGCACCGCGGCGTTGGTCAACTGGTCACGGATGATCGCGTACTGCGGATACTTCTTCTGGAACTCGGGGTCGTCGTACAACGAGGCGCGGACGGCCGGCAGGCCGCCCTCGATGGAGGTGTAGCGCTGGTTGGACTCGCTGCGGATGCACCGCAGCGCCTCGAACGCCTCGGCAGGGTGCCGGGTGGTCGCCGCGACCGCGAGGTTCAGCCCGCCCAGGGTGACCCGGGCCGGCTGACCGGGAATCACGCCCGGATAGTGCGCGAACGCGAACACCTTCTTGCTGTCGTCGAAGGCGATCTGAAACTGATCGTCGGTGGGGCTGAACGTGCCGACGTCGTTGACGCTGCCGGCCAGTTCCGGTCGTTCGTTCAGCGGCAGGAACGGCACTCCCCCTTTGACGCCGTTCTCCAGCATGGAGGCAAACACGAACGGCCAGTTGACTTCCAGCGCCGCCTTGCCCTGCTCCAGTGCCAACCGGGCGGTGCCCTCGTCGGTCTGGGTGATCGACGGGTCAGCCCCCGGTGCGGTCGCCACCGCCTTGATGATGCTCAGCGCCTTCACGGTGGCCGCGCGGTGTTCCGGGGTGTCGACCAGGGTGACGGTCTTGCCGTCCTCGGCCAGAACCTTGCCGCCGGCGCTCTCCAGCAGCGAGTTGAACCAGACCACCAGGCCCTCGTACTGCTTGGCCTGCACCGCAATCCAACTCGGGCCGCCCTCGTCGTGCAGACGGGTGGCCTGGGCCACCATCTGGTCCCAGGTCGGAGGCGGCGGAGACACCAGATCCGGCCGGTACCAGAGCATCTGGGTGTTGGTGGTGACGGGAGCGGCGAACAGCCTGCCCCGCCACTTAGCGGTCTCCAGCGGGCCGGGCAGCGTGTCGGTCGCGGCGTCGGCCTCGGCCTGCCCGGCCGGATCGTCCGCGAACGGCAGCGCCCAACCCGCCTCGGCGAACTCGGCGGTCCACACCACGTCCATGGCCATGATGTCGAGCGAGTGGTCGTTGCCGGTGATCCGGCGGGCCAGTTGCAGCCGCTGGTCGTCGGCGCCCTTGGGCAGGCTGAACTGCTGGATGCGGAACTTCCCGCCGAGAGAGTCGTTGCACCGCTTGGCCACTGCGGTGAAAGTCGCGGTCTCGCTGGCCGGGGTGTAGAGACTGACGACGCGGCTGTCGGCACCCGAATTGCACGCCGAGAGCGACCCAGTGGTCAGTACGGCGACGGCGATCGCGGTCGCGCGGTGCATGCGCCGCGCTGATGGGATACTTGCAACGCCGTTCACCCCACCACCTTTCGTTTGCACGGGTACTTTAACCTGCCCACATGGTTTCACAGGCCAGGTCGGCCGAGACACGGCAGCGAATCATCGACGCGGCGGTCGAACTCTTCGCGGAACACGGTTACTGGGCCGTCGGATTGGCCGCGATCTGCGGCAAGGCGGACGTCACCACCGGCGCGTTCTACTACCACTTCCCTTCCAAGGACAGTCTGGCCACGGCAATCGTCGGGCAGGGGTGGCCGAAAGTCGCGAGCGTCGCTGAGCGGTACTCAGCCTCGCCGAATGCGGGCCTTGAAGCCGTCATAGGGATGACCTTCGCGATCAGCGACCTGATGAAGCGGGATCCGACCGTGGGTATGGGCCAACACTTCAATCTCGCGTTCTCTCAGCTCAGCGAGGAGTTTCGCCGCGAATCCGAGCACCGGGCGAGCTCCTTCATCCAGACCGTGGGCCACATGATCGACAGCACCGACATCCGCGACGACATCACTGCCGAGGAGGTGGGTACCCAGCTGTGGATGAACGTCAACGGATGCCACATCCTCTCCGAGAAGATGGGCGACAGCTACGTCTCGCGGATGAAACGCAGTTGGCTCACCCTGCTGCGGGGCGCGGTACCGCCGGAGAAGCTTGCCCGCTTCGAGCAGTGCGTCATGCGCGCCGCGGGTCAGTACGACTGAGTGCTCATAAGGTCAAGCGCGACAGCATGTCCCGCGCTTGTTCGGCGTTCTGCGGATCGCACAGCACGTCGTAGCGTCCGGCGACCAACTGCATGGTCGAGCTGAAATCCCTTGTGCCCTTGGTCATAGCGTAGGGGATGGCCGAGGTGATCAGACCGAAAACCAGGCCGGCAAGGATGCCGACCACCAGGGACTGGGCCGGATTCGGGCTGAAGAAGCCCAAAACCAGACCGATGAACAAGCCCAGCCACGCACCGCTGAGCAGACCTCCGACGAGCACCTTGCCCCACGTCAGCCGACCCGTGACGCGCTCCACCTGCATCAGGTCGACGCCCACGATGGTCACCTGTTGCACCGGGAACTGGTTGTCGGACAGGTAATCCACCGCCTTCTGCGCCTCGGCGTAGGTGGCGTAGGAACCCACCGGCCAGCCCTTCGGCGGCGTCGGAAGGCCTAGGGGACCACGGCGCGACGCGCCCGCGGCGCCGCCGGGGACCCCACCCGGGTTCTGCGCTGGCGGAAAAGGACTGGTCATATGGTTGCGTTCCCTTCGTGAATCAGCCGGGGCACCGGCAGCCGTGAATCAGCCGGTGAATCATTCGGGGCACCGGCGGGCCCCTCCTACATACGCTAGGTTGACAGCATGACAGCCGCCAGCGGCGACACCGGGGAAACCGCGCACAACCAGGGCCAGCCGGAGCCGCAGGGCGGGTACGAGGCGCCACCCATCGAAGCGGCATCCGGCCCGGGCGGACCCGGCGAGACGCCCGCCTACGGCGGCTACGAGCCCCCGCCGGCGTACCCGGCCTACCAGGTTCCCGATGGCTCGGCCTTCCCCCCGCCGGCCTTCCTCCCACCCGCTTTCCCTCCGCCGGCTTTCCCCCCGGCGGCCGGCCCCTACGGCGGCCCGTATCCCCCGCCGCCGCCCGGCTATGCCCCACCCATCGAGTACGGCACTCCCTATCCCGGCGACTACGGCTTTCCCGGACCGCAGCAACGCAGGACCAACACGCTGGCGATCGTGTCCCTGGTGTCCTCGTTGGTGGGCGTCCTGTGTTTCCTCGGCGGGATCGTCGGCATCGTCACCGGTGCGGTGGCCCTCAATCAGATCAAGCGAACCCACGAGGACGGCCACAACCTCGCCGTGGCGGGCGTTGCCATCGGCGTGGCCAGCCTGGTGATCACCACCGTCTGGATGATCTACGCGTCGAGCTGATCACCCGGGCGGGGTGTAGGGCGGCGCCTGCCGCGTCATCCCGGCCGCCCGGCCCTTGGCCACCACCACCAGTGCCATCTTCCGGCTGGCCTCGTCGATCATCTCGTCGCCCAGCATCACCGCGCCGCGGGCGCCGCCGGCCCGGGACGTGTGCCAGCGGTAGGCCTCCAGGATGAGTTCGGCATGGTCGTAGTCCTGCTGCCGCGGACTGAAGATCTCGTTTCCGGCATCGATCTGATCCGGGTGCAGCACCCACTTGCCGTCGTAGCCGAGCGCCGCCGACCGGCCGGCCACCCTGCGGAAAGCGTCGACGTCGCGCACCTTGAGGAAAGGCCCGTCGACCGCGGCCACACCGTGCGCCCGCGCCGCGATCAGGATGGTCATCAGCACATGGTGGTAGGCATCGCCGACGTCGTAGCCCTCGGGCTGTTCGCCGACCACCAGAGTTCGCATGTTGAGGTTGGCCATCAGGTCGGCCGGGCCCAGCACCAGCGCCTGCACGCGCGGCGCCGCGGCGATGGCGTCGATGTTGGTCAGCCCGCGGGCGTCCTCGATCTGGACGTCGACGCCGATCCGCCCGACCGGTAGGCCGTGGGTCCGTTCCAGTTGGGTCAGGAGCAGATCGAGGGCGTGGACGTGGCCGGGGTCGGTGACCTTGGGCAGCACGACGACGTCGAGGTACGCCCCGGCCGCCGACACCACGTCGATCACGTCGAGGTGGGTCCAGGGCGTGGTCCAGTCGTTGACCCGGACGCCGCGAAGCTGCCCGTCCCATCCCGGTCCGGCCAGCGCGGCTGCCACCGCCGTTCGGGCTTGCGCCTTGGCATCCGGGGCCACGGCATCCTCGAGATCGAGGAACACCTCGTCGGCGGCCAGGGTTTTGGCCTTCTCGATCATCCTCGGGTTGCTGCCGGGAACCGACAGGCAGGTTCGTCGGGGCCGATAGGCGGGTCGATCGGCGTCGTCCACCCGCAGACTCCTACCCTCTGTAGTCATGGCGTCGGTGAACAGGGTATACGCGGCGCGGCTGGCGGGAATGGTGGTGCTTGGTCCCGACGGCGAGTCCCTGGGTCGGGTGCGCGACGTGGTGGTCAGCATCAGCGTCGTACGCCAGCAACCGCGGGTGCTGGGCCTGGTGGTCGAATTGCTCACCCGCAGAAGGATTTTCGTCCCGATTCTGCGGATCACCGCGATCGAGCCGGGTGCCGTCACGCTCAACACCGCCAATCTGTCGCTGCGCCGGTTCCTCCAGCGCCCCGGCGAGGTCCTCGTGCTGGGGCAGGTACTGGACAGCCGGGTCCGGGTCGACGACCCCGAACAACCGCAACTGGCCGGCATGGAGGTGGTCGTCGTCGACCTGGCCATCGAGCAGACCCGAACCCGCGACTGGATGGTCACCCGGGTCGCGGTTCGCAGCCAGCGAAGGCTGGGCCGTCGCTCGACGGTGGCGGTGGTGGACTGGAAGAAAGTCTCCGGCCTGACCCCGTCGGCACTCGCGCTGCCCGGACAGGGCGTCGCCCAACTGCTGCATCAGTTCGAGGGCCAGCGCCCGGTCGAGGTCGCCGACGCCCTGCGCGATCTGCCCGCCAAACGCCGCACCGAGGTGGTCATCGCACTCGACGACGAGCGACTGGCCGACATCCTGCAGGAGCTACCCGAAGACCACCAGACCGAACTGTTGATGGGCCTCGACACCGAACGCGCCGCCGACGTTCTGGAGGCGATGGACCCTGACGACGCCGCCGACCTTCTCGGGGTGCTCCAGCCCACCGAAGCCGAGGTGCTGCTGCGCGAGATGGACCCGGAGGACTCCGAGTCGGTGCGGCGATTGCTGAGCCACTCGCCGGACACCGCGGGTGGTCTGATGACCTCCGATCCCGTGGTGCTGGCCCCCGACACCACCGTGGCCGAGGCACTTGCCCGGGTCCGCGACCCCGACCTGACTCCGGCCCTGGCGTCGCTGGTGTTCGTGGCACGCCCACCGACTGCAACCCCCACCGGCCAGTACCTGGGCTGCGTGCATATCCAGGCTCTGCTTCGCGAACCTCCGGCGAACCTGGTCAGCGGTATGGTCGACAACGACCTGCCGCGCCTGGGGCCCGACACCTCCCTGGCCGACGTCACCCGCTACCTGGCCGCCTACAACCTGGTCTGTGGCCCGGTGGTCGACGACCAAAGCCACCTGCTCGGCGCGGTCACCGTCGACGACGTCCTCGACCACCTGTTGCCCGACGACTGGCGGGAGAGTTACGAGGATCCGGTTCTCGGCCCGGCCAAGGGGGCACCATGAGCAGGGCGACACGATGAACGGGGCGGCACCATGAACGCGGCGGCACCATGAGCGACTACGCCCGCCTCGACACCCCGCGGACGTCGCGCCGACCGACGATCTCGGTCGACCCCGAGACCGTCGGCCGGGTCAGCGAGTCGATCGCACGGTTCCTGGGCACCGGGCGCTACCTCATGTACCAGACCGTCCTCGTCGTGGTGTGGATCTGCCTGAACTTGTTCGCGGTGACGTTGCGCTGGGATCCGTACCCGTTCATCCTGCTGAACCTGGCATTTTCCACCCAGGCCGCCTACGCGGCCCCGCTCATCCTGCTGGCACAGAACCGCCAGGAGAACCGGGACAAGGTCGCTCTCGAGGACGACCGCAGGCGGGCCGAGCAGACCAAGGCCGACACCGAGTTCCTGGCCCGCGAACTGGCCGCCCTGCGCCTGGCGGTCGGCGAGGTCGCGACCCGCGACTTCCTGCGCCGCGAACTCGATGAAATCCAGCGGGAACTGCTGGATGCGCTCAGGTCTGACCAGGAGGGCCCCGGCAAGCCGGATTCGCCGGAGCGCCGCGCCAAGAAGAAACAGCCCGAGAACTAGCATTGTGCGCATTGCGGGTAGGACAACGCCCGCAACTATGTAAGGTGACGGGGTTAACCGTGATGGGTCGAGCGTGCTGAGGATGGACAAGTGCGGATAAAGCACCGGCTGAGCCGAGTGACGCGGACTCCCGCGTTCGGCGTCGCCATCCTCACCCCGATCGTGCTGGCCGGGGGGGGCGCCCCCCGCGGCGGGGGCGCGCCCCCCCCGCCCCCCGCCCCCCCCCCCGCCGGCCGCGGCGGCCCGGCCCAGGTGGTTGCCGCCGAGGTCAACCGCCCCGATTTCCAGGGCACCACGGTTGTTCCGGCGCTCAAGCCGCCGACCGACTTCCGGTTCGGCGCCAACGCCATCTCTCCGCCGCCACCGGCCGCCGTGGTCAACGCGGTCGGCGGAATGCGGATTCCGGCCACCGCTCTGGCGGCCTACCGCAATGCGGAGAAGATCATGTCTTCCGCCGCGCCCAACTGCGGGGTCAGCTGGAACCTGCTCGCCGGCATCGGGCGCATCGAGTCGTCGCACGCCAACGGCGGGGCCACCGACGCGAGCGGAACAGCCCTGCGGCCCATCTACGGACCCGTGCTCGACGGCAGCCTTCCCGGCAACGAGGTGATCGTGCAAGGCAACACCGGCGGTCGGCCGGTCTACGCCCGGGCCATCGGCCCGATGCAATTCCTGCCCGGAACCTGGTCGAGGTTCGCCTCGGACGGAGACGGCGACGGCAAGGCCGATCCGCAGAACATCTACGACGCCGCGCTCTCGACAGCCCGCTACCTGTGCAGCGGAGGCCTGAATCTGCGCAACCAGGCTCAGGTGCTGACCGCGATCCTGCGCTACAACAACTCGATGGCCTACGCCGAGAATGTGCTGGGCTGGGCCGCCGCATACGCCACGGGCGTGGCGCCGCTGGATCTTCCGGCGATCACCGGTCCGGTCCCCGCTCTCGGCGATGCACACATGAACAACCCGCAGGGCCTCGGCCCGGGCATGCCAGGAGTGGGCCCGGGCGACCCGTTGGCGCAGTTGACCGGACTGGGCGACAGCCAGATGGCCGGACAGATGATCCTGCCCGGTCCCGGTGCCGACAGTGTCTTGCCCCAGCACGGCTGCGAAGTGATCTGCATGGCTTCGCAGGTGGCACCCACCGCGGACAACCTGCCGCCCTGGATGCCGCCGTGGATGTCGCAAAGCGCTCCTCAGCCGTGGATGGCCCCGTCGCCGGATGCGATCCCGGGCATGCCCGCCGTCACGGGTCAGCTTCCCGGGCCCGCCCCCGCCGGTCAGCTTCCCGGGCCCGCGCCCGTCGGCCAGCTCCCCGGGCCCGCCCCCGTCGGCCAGCTCCCAGGACCCGCGCCCGTCGGCCAGCTCCCCGGACCCGCGCCCGTCGCCGAACCCGTCGCACCGGTATTCCCGGCACCCGCCCCGGGTCCCGAGCCGGTTGGCTCCGCCGAAGCGCCGATCGCTCCGGAAGGTCCCGGGCCGCTGCCCGGACCGGCCGCCTGACTCGCAGCCCGGCGCGACCCTGCGCCTAAACTCGACCTTGATGTCTGAACACACCAGCGCTATCCAGCAGTCCGTCCGAGCCGCCCTGGCCAAGGTCATCGATCCCGAACTCCGGCGGCCGATCACCGAACTCAACATGGTCAAGAGCATCGACGTCGCCGACGACGGCGCTGTCCACGTCGAGATCTACCTGACCACGGACGCCTGCCCGAAGAAGACCGAGATCACCGAGCGTGTCATCGCCGCCGCCACCGATGTCCCGGGTACCCGCGCGGTCACCGTCGCCCTCGACGTGATGAGCGACGAGCAGCGCACCGAACTGCGCAAGCAACTGCGCGGCGAGCAGGGCCTCTCCGCCGAGCCGGTGATCCCGTTCGCCCAGCCGGGCTCGCTCACCCGGGTCTACGCCGTGGCGTCCGGCAAGGGCGGTGTCGGAAAGTCCAGTGTCACAGTCAATCTCGCGGCCGCGCTGGCGGCGCGCGGGCTGTCCGTCGGCCTTCTCGACGCCGACATCTACGGCCACTCCGTACCACGGATGATGGGCACCACCGACCGCCCGACCCAGGTCGAGTCGATGATCCTGCCGCCGATCGCCCATGAGGTGAAGGTCATCTCGATCGCCCAGTTCACCCAGGGCAACACCCCGGTGGTCTGGCGCGGCCCGATGCTGCACCGCGCACTGCAGCAGTTCCTGGCCGACGTGTACTGGGGTGATCTGGACGTGCTGCTGCTCGACCTGCCGCCCGGTACCGGCGACGTCGCGATCTCGGTGGCCCAACTGGTGCCCAACGCCGAGATCCTGGTGGTCACCACCCCGCAATCCGCAGCCGCCGAGGTCGCCGAACGGGCAGGAGTGATCGCCCTGCAGACCCGGCAGCGCATCGTGGGGGTGGTGGAGAACATGTCCGGGCTGCAGATGCCCGACGGCTCGGTCATGCAGATCTTCGGAGAGGGCGGCGGGACCCAGGTCGCCGAGCGGCTCACCCGGGCGGTCGGGGTCGAGGTGCCGCTGCTGGGCCGGGTGCCGCTTGATCCGGCACTGGTCACCGCCGGCGATTCCGGTGTGCCGCTGGTGTTGTCGGCCCCGGACTCGGCGGCCGGGCACGAACTGCGCGGTATCGCCGACAAACTGGTGGCCCGCAAACGCGGGCTGGCCGGAATGTCGCTGGGCCTGGATCCCGCCGGGCGTTAAGCCCGGTAGGTCAGGTCGCGTCGGGGTCGAACGGCGCGGGCTCCCCCGGAGCCGCCTGCGGCCGCGGCGACGGCGTGCTTTGCGGCTTCACCGGCGGGTTCTCGAAATTGCCGGTGAGCCAGGAGTCATCGCCGTCGAGAAGGTGTTTGGTCAGGGCCGCGCGGGGGCTCATCCCCCGCAGCTTCTGCAGCTCCGACAGCGGCTGGCGCAGATCGTCGAACTCCGGCCCCAGTTCTTCACGCAACTGGCTGGTGGCTCCGCTGAGGTAGTCCCGCGCCTGCCGGATCGCCCCCGTCGTCCATCGGATGGCGCCGGGCAGCCGTTCCGGGCCGAGCACCACCAAGCCGATGACGAGCAGCAGGAGCATCTCGCCCCAGCCGACATTGGCGAACACCGGCGTTAACTCTTCCCGTCGAGATCCGAGGACGGGTTCACCGTCAGGATGACCTTGCGGCCGTCCCGCAGGACCTCGATGGGGGCGTCCTGTCCGATCTTGAGCTTGCGAACCGCCACGACGAACTCGGCGCCGTCGGCCACCTTGCGGTCGCCGACCTTGACCACCACGTCGTTCTCCTTGATGCCGGCCTTGTCCGCGGGGCCGCCGGCCTTGACGTCGGCGATCTGGGCGCCCGAGGCGGTGTCGTTGCTCACCGACTTGGCGGTCAGGCCAAGAGTCGGGTGGGCGATCTTGCCGTCCTTGATCAGCGCGTCGACGGTGGCCTTGACCTCATTGACCGGGATGGCGAAGCCGAGGCCGCTTGCGCTGTCGGACAACGACTTTCCGGCGGTATTGATGCCGATGACCTCAGAGTCCATGTTGATCAGCGGGCCGCCGGAGTTGCCGTGGTTGATCGAGGCGTCCGTCTGCACCGCATCGATGACGGTGTCGGTGTCGGAGCCCTCCCCGGACAGCGGCACCGGGCGGTTCAGGGCACTGATGATGCCGTGGGTGACGGTACTGCGCAGACCCAGCGGCGCGCCGGCGGCGATCACCTCGTCGCCGACGTGCAATTTGTCGGAGTCGCCCATCCGGGCCACCGTCAGATTGTCGACGTTGTCGACCTTCAGCACCGCAAGGTCCGTCTTGGGATCCCGGCCGACGAGGTTGGCGGGAACCTCTTTGCCGTCGTTGAACACCACGGTCAGTTTGAACTTGCCCGGCAGCGCGGCCGCTTCGGAGACGACGTGGTTGTTGGTGACGACGTACCCACGGCCGTCGACCACCACACCGGAGCCCTGCGCGCCTTCGTCATCGCTCTTGGCCTCGATGGTGACCACCGAATCCGCCACCGAGGCAGCCACTTTCGCGAACCGACCGACCGGGACCTCGCTACCGCCGGAGGTGGACAACGTCACCTTGGAGGTGGTGAATGCCTCGACGACCTCGGCGGTTTTGCGGCCGACCCAGCCCCCGACGAGGCCGATCAGCAACGCGATGATGGCCAGTGTGGCCAGCGCCCAGTAGGACACCCGCCCGCCGAAGAGCACGTCGCGAACACCGAGCTTGCCGACCGGCGACGCCGCGACGGCCGGGGACGGGGCGCCCAGCGCGGGGCTGCCCAACGCGGCGCCGGCCGACGGATCACGCCACGGATCTTCGGGGTCCTCGGCGATGGGGTCGCCCCGGCCGTCGAGGGCCCCGGCATCAGCGGGGTGACGCTGCAGGGATTCCGCGGCCGGGTAGGGACGCCCGAAAGCTTCGGCGAGCACCGGGTTCTTCTTCTGCTCACTAGGGGTGAATTCGTCGGAACGCCGGTACTGGGCCGGGCGCAACTCCTCGGCGACGAAGGAGCCGTCCACTCCGCGCGGACGCCCGAATGCGCGGGTTGCCTGGGGATCGACCGGCGGCCTCGACACCGGTCGTGGCGCAAGCCGCGGACCGGAATTGTCGTTGTTGGGGCTCAACTCAAACCTCTATCGCGTTCTCGGGGTTGACTCGGGCCCAATGCTCAGCAGACGGGCCAGGTGTGCCTTACAGCCTACCGACGCTTGCGCCGACCACGGGTTATCCCATCGGTGAACTGTGACTGCACCGGCGGTGGATCCTCCGGGGCGGATTGCGGAATCTGGGACAGCAGACCCATCAGCGTGCTCGGCGTGCTGATCGGCTGGGACTCGCGCAGGGCCGCACGAGCCTCGCCCTGTCCTTCGACCTCGGTGGTGCACTGCGAGCAGACCGACAGGTGATGGGCCGCACGGAGGTAGGCCTTCATGGGCAACTCCCCGTCGGCGTACGCGGCTATGGCCTCTGTCGAGAGGTGTTCGGTGGAACTGAACTGCCGGGGGGCTCCGACGGGAACATCGCTCTGTGAGGCGAAATGTGCCGGCAGCCAGGAGAAGGCCCGGCGGAACACGTGTCCCCGATCGACCATCCCCGGCACTCCTCTCCCGAACACGCGTCGCACACCCAACCACCGCATGTCGAATGTACGCGCTCGACGAGCGCAATGTGCCCATGACATCGATCGACAAGCGCCGATGCCAGGGAGGATTCCGTCAGGCCGGCGCCGCTCCGACCCGGTCCGAATGCGCGGCAAGGTAGTCACGCAGCGCCTGGCGGCCGCGGTGAATACGGCTGCGGACGGTGCCGAGCTTGACCCCCAAGGTGGCGCCGATCTCCTCGTAGGACAGGCCCTCGATATCGCAGAGGACGACGGCGGCGCGGAACTCTGGCGGCAACGAATCGAGCGCGGCCTGCAGATCGGCGCCGAGCCGTGAATCGTGGTAGATCTGCTCGGGGTTCGGCTGGTCGCCGGGCACCCGGTCATAGTCCTCGGGCAATGCCTCCATGCGGATACGAGCGCGCCGGCGGACCATGTCCAGGAACAGGTTCGTCGTGATGCGATGCAGCCAGCCCTCGAAAGTGCCGGGCTGATAGTTCTGCACCGCCCGGAACACCCGGATGAAGGTCTCCTGGGTCAGGTCCTCGGCGTCGTGCTGGTTGCCGGACAGCCGGTAGGCCAGTCGGTAGACGCGGTCGGCGTGCTGCCGAACCAGTTCGTCCCAGGAAGGCATGGCCGTCCGGTCGCCCGTCGCGTCGAACACCGCGGTGCCCTGCAACTCGTCGGACGTCTCAGCCCAGTCGATGTCGTCGCTATCAAGGGAAACGGCATCACGGGACACCTCGGCCGGGGCCGTCAGGGTGGTGGTCGTCGGATCCTCCTGGTCATCAGTCGCCCACAGCGGAGTGCCGTGCGGAGCCTCGCCCGTCACAACGCGGACCCGCGGCAGGGTATTCCCCGTCCCGTTAGGGGTCCGGGTCCCCGCCCAGCGGCCGTGAGGTTCCATGCGGGTTACCTTTCCCTACCGCGGTGTGGAGGCAATAGGAGCAAACTGAATATCGACTGAGAGATGGTCTAACCATACGGGATCACCAGTGCAAATAGCCATCGGGCGCAATTTCTCAGCAATCCCTTAAAGCTCGTCCGGCGTGGCGGCTTGAAGCAGTGCAGACCTGCCTCCGGCACGCCTGGCGGGTTGCCCCCGTGAGCGGCCGGATGTGCTCTACGCTGCTGAGAATGTCGACCCCCGAGGAACCCGGTAGCGCCCCCGCGCCCAGCGCACCCAGCGCACCCAGCGCACCCGCGCCGAGTGCGAGCCGGGCAGAGCGGATCCTCTCCCACGCCGAGGGCTCGATCTCCGAGGACGGGATCGTCGCGGCGGCACGCGAGCGCGCCCTGGACGCCGGTGCCGGCGCCGTCACTCCCGCGGTGGGAGCGATGCTGAGTCTGCTGGCACGACTCTCCGGCGGTAAGGCCGTCGTCGAGGTCGGCACCGGAGCAGGCGTCAGTGGGCTGTGGCTGCTGTCCGGAATGCGCGACGACGGCGTGCTGACCACCATCGACATCGAGCCCGAGCACCAGCAGCTGGCCAAGCAGGCGTTCGCCGAGGCCGGCATCGGACCCGGCCGGACCCGGCTGATCGCCGGACGCGCCCAGGACGTTCTGACCCGACTGGCCGACGAGTCCTACGACCTGGTGTTCGTCGACGCCGCCCCGGCCGACCAGCCGCACTTCGTCGACGAGGCAGTCCGGCTGCTGCGCCCCGGTGGCGTCATCGTGATGCACCGCGCAGCGCTCGACGGCCGGGCCGGCGATCCGGCGGCCGGCGACACCGAGGTGGCCGCCGTCCGCGAGGCGGCACGGGTCATCGCCGAGGACGAGCGGCTGACCGCGGTGCTGGTGCCGCTGGGCGACGGGCTGTTGGTTGCCGCGCGCGACCGCGAGGTCGAGGCGGACTAGCGGATGGAACTGATGACGGGGTTCGGCCTGGCCTCGGCTGCAGGCCTGAACGCCTACATCCCGCTGCTGTCGATGGGACTGCTCGGGCGGTACACCAACCTGATCCACCTGCCGTCCGGCTGGTCGTGGCTGGAGAACGGATGGGTGATCGCGATCGTGGCGGCGCTGCTGATCGTCGAGATCGTGGCCGACAAGATCCCGGCACTGGACTCGGTCAACGACACCGTGCAGACCTTCGTCCGGCCCACCTCGGGCGGCATCGTGTTCGGCTCGGGGACCGCGGCCCAGACCGCCGCCGTCACGGACCCGGTGGAATTCGCCAAGACGGGTCAGTGGGTGCCGGTGGCGATCGGGGTGGTGACCGCCCTGGTGGTCCACCTGACCAAGTCGGCGGTGAGACCGGCCGCGAACGTGGCCACCGCCGGGGCGGCGGCTCCCGTGCTCAGCACCATCGAGGACTTCACCAGCGCCGGCCTGACCTTTGTCGCGATCCTGCTCCCGGCACTGGTCATCGTGATTCTCATAGCGTTGATCTGGGGCGCGGTCTGGCTGCTGCGCCGCCGCAACCGCAGAAAGCGCGACGCGCCCGACGGCGCCGCCCGCCCGTCGGGCGAACCGCCGCGCTAGAACCGTCAGAACGTCAGCTGAATCAGCGAGCAGTCGTCGTCGAAGGCGCCGTTCGGCGTCAGCGCCTTGAGCTCTTTGACGAGTGCGGCCAGCGACCAGCCCGAGGATTCGGCCAGCCGGGCATTGAGATCCTTGAAGTCGGTGAAGGACAACGCCCGTCCCCCGTCGAGACCGAGCTCGTGCGCGCCGTCGCTGCAGATCAGGATTCTGGAGCCGGGCTGCACCGAGTAGCTGCTCGACGTGAACACGGTGTCCTCGAACATCCCGACCGGCGTTGCCATCGTGGACAATTCGGTGAGAACGACGGGGCCCCCGGCCGCGGGCGGGAAAGCCAGCGCGGGCGGAGCACCGGCGCTGGCGTACCGCAGCGTGCGGGTGGAGGCCTGATAAACGCCGTACCAGATGGTGAAGTAGTGACCGCCCTGCTCGTCCATCCGGAACAGCCGGTTGAGTTCGGCCAGTGTCAAGTCCGGGGCCACCAGGGTCCCGATGCCCAACGACCCCGACCGCAGCATGTTGTGCACCGAGACGGCGAGCAACGCCGGTTCGATGCCATGGCCGGAGACGTCCAGCAGATAGACCAGTAGATGGTCGTCGTCGAGCCAGGTGTAGTCGAAACAGTCGCCGCCCAGCTCGCGGGAAGGCAGGTACCACGACGCCACCTGCACCGTGCCGGCCAGACCGCGGGGCATGATCGACGCGAGATAGTCGGCGGCACTGCGCAATTCGGCAGCCAACCGGCCGCTCTGCTCCTGGAGTCGCTGAGCCAGCGCGCGGTTCCGCTCGTCGCTGCGGGCCAGTTGCTCGCGCGCCTCCACCTCGGCACTGATGTCGGCGATCTGCGAGGCGAGCGCCTCGACCTCGCCGTTCTCGTCCCGGACGCAGTTGACCGACACATCCACCCAGATCGGGTGGCCATCGGCATGGAGGTACTGCTTGACGATCCGATAGGAGTCCCGAACCCCGGCGAACACTTCCTGGCGCTCGTCCTCGCCCACCTCCAGGTACCCCGGCGCGGTCACCTCCTGCCAGGTCTTGCTGATCAGGGTCTCCGCGTCGTAGCCCAGCAGGTCGCACAACGCCGGGTTGACCTCAAGGAAGGCGCCATCGGGAGCCAGCAGGCACATGCCGATGGCGGCGGTGTCCATCGACCGGCGGTATCGGGCGTCCGCGATAGCCTGCAACTTCCGGGCCTCCTCAGCCTGTTGCTGGGCCTCCACCTCGTCGTCGATCAGACGCAACGCGGCGGTGAACCCGTCGTGGCGGCCGCTGGCGTCGTAGAAGGCCTTGGCGTGCAGGTGGGTCCAGTGGATGACGCCGTCCACCGACCTAACCCGCACCCTTCGTCGAATCACCCCGCCGGCGAAGAGCGTCGCCCGGTCGTCGGCGAAGTCCGACAGCGCATCGGCGGGAACGATCTCGCGCACTTCGCGACCGATCCAGTACTCCGCGGGTGCTCCGAGCAGATCCCTGGCCGACGGGGATACCCACACGAACCGGTCGTTGCGGATGTGGGCGACCATGTCGCCGGAGTTCTCGGCGAGCAACCGGTAGCGTTCCGTCGCCTCGATGGTGGCGGTGACGTCGACGATCTGGGAGACGAAGGTTTCCACCTCGCCGTTGTCGGCGCGCACGCAACTCACCGAGAGGTCACCCCAGATGGCATTGCCATCAGCGCGGACGAACTGCTTGAGCATCCGATAGGAGTCGCTGCGGCCCCCGAGGATGTCCTCGACGTTCTTCAGGTCGGCTTGGAGGTACTCCGGCGCCGTCAGCTCCTGCCAGGTCTTCTGCACCAGTGTCATGGCGTCGTAACCGAACAGCAGGCAGAGCGCCTCGTTCACCTCGATGAAGGCGCCGTCCGGAGCGACGATGCACATCCCGACCGCGGCGCTCTCCATCGACCGGCGGAAGCGCGAGTCCGCCCTGGCCTCTTGCCGACGGGCTTCTTCCGCCTCCTGTTCGGAATCGGCGATGCGTTGCGCCGCGACGAGGCGTTCGGTGATGTCGCGCCAGGTGATGCTGAGCAGATCGGCACCGGCGCGGGTGACCCGGATGTCGTACCGGCGCGCATCGTCGAGGATTCCGTTGAACAACGGAAAATCCTCCAGAAGCACCGGCTGCCCGTCCTCGAGACACCGGATGTATCGCCGGTGCAACTCCGAACCCTCCAGGTTGGGCGAACCCTCGAGTTGGGTACGGCCCACCAGATCGCTCTCCGGAAGCCCCAGATACGCGCAGGCGGCGCGGTTGGCGCTGCGGTATCGGAAGTCGACCACCTGCCCGGAGCGATCGCGGACCGCCTCCAGCAGAACCTGGGAGTCGAACATGCTGTCGGCGCTGGCCCGCTGGACCGCGAGACCGCTTGCGGCATAGGTGATTTCCTCGGCGACGAACAACCGTAGGTCCTTGGACAGTTCGTCAGCCGCCGGGCCGTCGGACCAGATGAGCAGCAGCACCAGGTCTGGATCGCCCAGCGGGAGCCAGAGCGCAGCCGAGGGAATCCCGGGTAGGCGGGGGCGCACCGACACGGGAACGGCCGCGTCCACCGCCGCGGGGCCCCGGTCGATCACGGCCGCGCCGATCGCGTCGGGCATCGGCCAGGTTCCCCCGACGCCCACGACTCCCGCCGGCCGGGCGGCGATCACCGAGCCCGTCGGGCCCGGACCACTGCGACTGCAGACCACCGCGACATCGGCGCCCGAGCCGTCCAGCAGCCGTTGGAGATAACGACCGAGCAGGTCGATCACCGCACCGGCTCCAGTCCTACGGCGAGGGCCGGCGGCGCACACCTCAGCGACGGTGCGGCAGCACCGCCGACCATGGATGGATGGGCTCCCCCGCGCGGCCTCATGATGAACGCGACGCTAACAGAGACGCCGCGACACCACCGTGCACGAGATGTTCGGTCTCCCGGCCCCCGCGTCGACAAGACGGGTTCGCAAAAGCCCGTGACGAATCCCGACCCTGGGGGCTAACTTGAAAGGGGAAACAACACTCCGGGAAAGCCAATGGTGGACGAACCGACCCTGCGGACCACATGCGGACCGAACGCCCTGACGGCGATCGTCGACGCCGTCAAGGCGGGGTGGGCTGCCAATACCTGGGTGCCCGAGGGCATCCGGAGCCAGGTGGATATCGCGGTCGCCGAGATCGCGGCCAATATCGTCGAACACGCCGGGCGCATCCATGCCGCCACCGTCGAGATGCGGATGCGGATTCTGCCCGACCACGTCGAGGTCGCGTTCACCGACGACGGGGAGGACGCGGATGTCGACCTCGACCGGGTGCTGATGCCCGGGCAATTCGCCGAACGGGGTCGCGGCCTGGCGATCGCGCAAGCCGTGCTGGAGCAGCTTGCCTACCATCGCAGCGAACTCGGCAACCATTGGACCCTGATCAGCCGGGCGTTCGTCGACACCCCGTCCAGGCGCTAGATCCAGACGCCCTTACCGACCGCGACCACACCGCCCGCGCTGATGGCGAAGCGTTCCCGGTCTTTTTCCAAGTCCACGCCCACCTGCTCGCCGGGCCCGACGACGACGTTCTTGTCCAGGATGGCCCGGCGGACCACCGCCCCGCGGCCCACCCGGACGCCCGGCATGAGCACGCTGCCCTCGACGATGGCGCCGTCGTCGACGACGACGTTGCTCGACAGGACCGAGGTGCGCACCGCGGCCGCCGAGATGATGCTGCCCGCGCCGACCACAGACTCCTGGGCCGACCCGCCGTTGACGAACTTCGCCGGGGCGAGGTTCTCCGACTCGCCGCGGATGGGCCAGCGCTTGTTGTAGAGGTTGAACACCGGATGCACCGACACCAGATCCATGTGTGCGTCGTAGAAGGCGTCCAGGGTGCCGACGTCCCGCCAGTACCCGTGGTCCCGTTCGGTGGACCCTGGCACCTCGTTGTCGTTGAAGTCGTACACCGCGGCAAGGCCGTCCTCGACCAGCTTCGGAATGATGTTGCCGCCCATGTCGTGGTCGGAGTCGCCGTCGTCGGCGTCGGCCCGGATCGCGTCGATGAGCACCTTGGTGGTGAAGATGTAGTTGCCCATCGAGACGAACGTCTGGTCGGGGTTGTCCGGGGTCGACGGCGGCTCTGCCGGTTTCTCGACGAAGCTGCGGATCCGGCCGGAATCGTCGGCCTCGATGCACCCGAAGGCGCCGGCCTCCGAGCGCGGCACCCGGATTCCGGCGACGGTCGCGCCGGCACCGCTTTCGATGTGGAACTTGACCATCTGCTCGGGATCCATCCGGTACACGTGGTCGGCGCCGAACACCACGATGTAGTCGGGATCCTCGTCGTAGATCAGGTTCAGAGACTGGTAGATCGCGTCGGCGGAGCCGGTGTACCAGCGCGGTCCGAGGCGCTGCTGAGCCGGCACCGGGGTGATGTACTCCCCGGCCAGGCCGCTCAGGCGCCAGTTCTGGGAGATGTGGCGGTCCAGCGAGTGCGACTTGTACTGGGTGAGAACACAGATCCGCAGATAGCGGGCGTTGACCAGATTCGACAGGACGAAGTCGATCAACCGGTACGCGCCCCCGAAGGGAACCGCGGGCTTGGCCCGGTCCGCGGTGAGCGGATAGAGACGCTTGCCCTCGCCGCCGGCCAGCACGATGCCCAGCACGTGTGGCAATTCCCTCATGCCAACAAACCTAACCACCACCGCAGGCGACGGCTAGGGCAATCAAGGTTTCGGAGGGCCGTGTTGCGTTAGGTTCACCGGTATGCGCGTGGCGATGATGACCCGGGAGTATCCGCCGGAGGTCTATGGCGGAGCCGGGGTACACGTGACTGAACTGGTCGCCCAGTTGCGCCGGCTCTGCGATGTGGACGTGCACTGCATGGGCGCTCCCCGCCCGACCGCGATGGCCCATCAACCGGATCCAGACCTCCGCGACGCGAACCCCGCCCTGTCCACGCTGTCGACGGACCTGCGCATGGTCAACGCCGTCTGCACGCCGGAACGCCAGGCCACCGTCGTGCATTCGCACACCTGGTACACCGGGATGGCCGGTCATCTGGCCGCGCTGCTGCACGGCATCCCGCACGTGCTGACCGCGCACTCGCTGGAGCCGCGGCGGCCGTGGAAGGCCGAACAACTCGGTGGCGGATACCGCGTCTCGCTGTGGGTGGAGCGCACCGCGGTGCAGGCCGCCGACGCCGTCATCGCGGTCAGCGACGGCATGCGCAACGACGTCCTGGAGACCTACCCCGCGCTGGACCCGGGCCGGGTGCATGTAGTCAAGAACGGGATCGACACCGATGTCTGGTATCCGGCAGCACCGGACCCCGAGGCCTCGGTCCTGCACGAACTCGGCGTCGACCCGTCGCGACCGATGGTGGCCTTCGTCGGCCGCATCACCCGCCAGAAGGGCGTGCCGCACCTCATCGCGGCAGCCCACCGCTTCGATCCCGAAGTGCAACTGGTGTTGTGCGCCGGCGCCCCCGACACCCCGGAGATCGCCGAGGAGGTCCGCAGCGCGGTGGCCGCCCTGGCCGCCGAGCGCAGCGGCGTGTTCTGGGTCCGCGAAATACTTCCGGTACCCAAAATCCGCGAAATCCTCTCGGCGGCAACCGCTTTCATCTGCCCTTCGGTCTATGAACCACTGGGCATCGTCAACCTCGAGGCGATGGCCTGCGACACCGCGGTGGTCGCCTCCGACGTCGGCGGCATCCCCGAGGTGGTCCACGACGGTGTCACCGGCACCCTGGTGCACTACGACGCCGCCGATCCGGCCGGATTCGAAGCGGGCCTGGCCGAGGCGGTCAACGCTTTGGTGGCCGACCCCGAGAAAGCACGCCGCTACGGGGTCGCTGGACGGCAGCGCTGCATCGACGAGTTCTCCTGGGCGCGCATCGCCGAGCAGACGCTGGATATCTACCGCCGGGTCTGCTGAACGGACCCGCTAGCCGGGAACGCCGGGTGTACCGGGTCGCTCTCCCAGCATCGCGTTCTGCTCCTGCAGACCGATGCACAGCCCGGTGTTGCCACCGTTGCACGGGATACCGTTGACCTCCGGCAGCTGGCCGACCTCACCGGCGTCGGACGAGGTGATGCTGCCCGGCTGAAGAGGTTCTTTTTCCGGATTAATCGGGCTGAAGGTCGTCGGGGCTACGTCGGTCGCCGGACGGCAGGCGCCGCTCGTGGGGTCGAGGACCTCGTTGCCCGGGCAGGAGGCCAGCGGCGTCGAGGGCTGCCCGGCCCCGCCGATACCCATCAGGGTCACGATGATCGGGGCGCCGACCACGAGAGCGATGCCGGCCGTCATCGACAGGCGGCGAAGAGGCGCTGCCGCCGACAGACGGCGAAGAGGCGCTGCCGCCGACAGACGGCGAAGTGGCGCTGCCGCCGACAGGCGGCCAAAGACTGATGAGGTGATCATCGGGAGACTTCCTGTTCGGGGACGTTCCACAAGGGGGATATCCCCAGCTTAATCGTGGCAAACCCGGTGAACCACAACAGGATTCGCGACGGGAAACTGCTAGCTGGTGACGGCCTTGAGCTCGTCGCCCAGGGCCGAGGCCTCGTCCGGGGTCAACTCGACGACGAGCCTGCCGCCGCCCTCCAATGGCACTCGCATCACGATGCCGCGCCCCTCTTTGGTCGCTTCCAGCGGACCGTCGCCGGTCCGCGGCTTCATCGCCGCCATCGAGTGCTCCCTCCAGATCCGGGCAAGCCGTTCGCCGCTCTGACGAAGATTCTAGTTACTCCGCAGAGCACCATTGTCCCCTATCCGCAGGCACGCCGTCCGCAGGGCCACGTTCAGCGGCCGGAAAGGCCTGTCTGCGGGGGCACCCAGCAGCTCCGCAGGTGGTCGTCGACCATCCCGGTCGCCTGCATCAGCGCGTAGGCGGTGGTGGGGCCGACGAACCGGAAGCCGCGCTTCTTGAGGTTCCGAGCGAGGGCTGCCGACTCAGGGGTCGATGCCGGTACGTTGGCCATGACGGCCGGCCTGGGCCGGGCCGGCGGGGCGAACGACCACAGCAGGTCGGAGAGGTCGACGTCGAGGTCGGCGGCCGCGCGGGCGTTCGCGATCGCGGCCTCGATCTTCGCCCGGTTTCGCACGATTCCCGCGTCGGCCATCAGCCGGGCGACGTCACTGTCGCTGTAACCGGCGACGGTCTCGATGTCGAAACCGTCGAAAGCGAGCCGGAAGTTCTCCCGCTTGCGCAGGATGGTCAGCCAGGACAGGCCGCTCTGAAAGGCCTCGAGCGTCATCCGCTCGAAGAGGGCCACCCGGCCGCGCAGCGGACGCCCCCACTCGGTGTCGTGGTAATCGCGGTAGAGCGGCGTGCTCGTCGCCCAGTCGCAACGAAGCCGTCCGTCGGGCTCGGCGGAGCTCACTCCGATGCCGGGGCCGGGTGCAGGCCGGCGCAAGAGGTCCGTTCGGGGAGGCCCGCGGTGCTGCGACGCAAATCCGCGACCTCGGCGCGCAGTTGATCGATTTCGGTGCCGAGGTGTTCCAGCACCCAGTCCACCTCGCTGGTCTTGTACCCGCGCAGCGTCTGGGTGAACTTGACGGCCTCGATATCGGCGCCCGTGACGCCTTCGGCCGGCAACACCGTGACCGTGGTTCCGCTGGGCAGCGGCGGCAACTGTTCGCCCCGTCCGAAGAGGACGCTGGCAATGGCGAACAGGACGACGGCCACCAGGATCAGGACCATCAGGTACAGCAGAATCAGCGTCACGTCACCGATCCTGCCAAACGTTCGGCGCGACGGCTCAGCGCACGGTGTTCATCGGCGGGCGGTCGACCAGTGATACCGCCGAGGTTCGCGCCAGGTAGCCCCCGCCGTCGGCGCTGCCGTCGGGAATGAACTGGGTGAGACCCACCCCGGAGTCGGGAATGCCGCAGCGGTCCAGCAAGGTCGCGATGACCTGGCGGCTCATCGGACCCAACTCGCTGGTCGGACGGTTGCGGTGGGTGCGTACGCCGAGGTTGACCTGGGCAATGGAATCGAGGCCGAACATCTCGTAGGTATCGAGGAGAATCCCGATCTCGACGCCGTAGCCGGGGGCGAACGGCACCGAGGTCAGCAGTTCCCGGGTGCCGGCGTATTCGCCGCCGAGGGGTTGCATCACCGCACCCAGATCCGGGCGCAGCGCGGCCAGCAACGGCCGGGCCACCAGTTCGGTCACGCGGCCACCACCGGTGGCGTCCTCACCGCCGCCGACCTTCAGCGGCCGCCGGTAGTAACCCCGCACGAGGTGGATGCCGTCGCCGGTGAGGATCGGACCGACCAGTCGCGGCACGAACAGCGGGTCCGGGTCGAGCAGGTCGGAGTCGATGAACACGACGACGTCGCCGGTGGTTGCGGCCAGCGACCGCCACAGCGCCTCCCCCTTGCCGGGCTGCGGCGGGATCCCGGGCAGCGCTTCCTCCCGGTGGACCACCCGCGCCCCGGCTGCCCGCGCGCGTGCCTCGGTTTCGTCGGTCGAACCCGAATCCAGCACGATCAGTTCGTCGACCAGGCCGCCGAGCATAGGGGTGATGGTGTCGATCACCGGGCCGACCGTGGCGGCCTCGTTGAGGGCGGGCAGGACGACCGAGACGGTGCGGCCGCCCTTGACGGCCTGGAGTTCGGCGGGCGTCCAGGTGGGGCGGTTCCACGTTCGCCGGGCCAGCCAGCGCTCGGCGGTCGTGTCAGTCATGCGAGTCCCCGCACGGTAGCCGTCATGCGAGTCCCCGGACGGTTCGGGACGGGGCGCGCTCACCCTTGATCGAGGCGACCATCTCCAGGACCCGGCGGGTGGGACCTACTTCGTGAACCCGGAACATCTGGGCTCCGTCGGCAGCGGCCAGCGCGGTGGCCGCCAAGGTTCCGTCGAGGCGTTCGGTCAATCCCACGTTCAGAGTCTCCCCGATGAAGTCCTTGTTGCTCAGGGCCATCAGGACGGGCCAGCCGGTGCCCACCAGGTCGGGGACGTGGCGCAGCAGCGTCAGGCCGTGAAAGGTGTTCTTGCCGAAGTCGTGGGTGGGGTCGATAAGGATGCCGTCACGGCGGACGCCGACGTCCGCGGCGTGCTGGGCGGCAGCCGTGACCTCGGCGATGACGGCATCGACCACTCCGGTGACGGTGGTCCCGTAGTTCACTCGGAACGGCCGGGTCCGCGGGACGGCGCCGCCGGTGTGCGAGCAGACCAGACCGGCGCCGAACTCGGCGGCCACTTCCGGCAGCGCGGGGTCGGCCCCGGCCCAGGTGTCGTTGATGAGGTCGGCGCCCGCCGCGCAGGCGCGCCGCGCCACCGACGCCCGCCAAGTGTCGACGCTGATCAGCTGGTCGGGGTAGGCGCCGCGGACCCATTCGATGAAAGGCACCACCCGGCGGAGTTCCTCGTCGGCGTCGACGACCTCGCCCGGGCCGGCCTTGACGCCACCCACGTCGATGACGTCGGCACCCTCGGCGACGACGCGCGCGACGGCCTCCTTCGCGGCCTCGTCGGTGAACGTGGCGCCGCGGTCGTAGAACGAGTCCGGCGTGCGGTTGACGATCGCCATGATCAACGCGCGGTCTCCTGCCACGGGCCGCCCGCAAAACGTCGCGCTCACGCCTCTATGGTGCCTGCCGGTTAGAGCAGTTGCGTGGGTGGAGGGCGTATCAGCGTCTCCGGTAGACCAGCCAATGCATGTCGACCGGGCAGTCACGGCCAAGGCCGTAGATGTCGCTTCCACTGACCCAGCCGCCGTACCAGCCGGTCGGAGGCCACGCACCCTCCGGCAGATTTTCCATCTCGTAGTCGAAGACGCAGTCGTCGGCCTCCAGGTCGAACGGCAGCCCTTCAACAGCCTCCGCAAGTTCGGCGGGGGTGAAGAATGCCGAGTAGGCCTGCTCGGCGAACTGACGGGCAGCAGGGCTGGGTTCGTAGTCCGGCTCGGTCAGGAAGATGTTGAAAACCAGTCGACCGCCTGGGACCAGGCACTGACTGGCCTTCTCGAACAGCTGTCGGAGCGGCTCAGGGGTCCGGAACTCGGGCACCACCTCCGACAGCAGAATCAGTGAGTAGTCGCGTCGCAGATCGTCGTCGGTCTCGAAAAAATCTCGCTGGACCACGCGGACGTCGAGCGACTCCTTCGCTGCTTCTTCACGGATCATCTCGGCGAACTTGGCTGTCAGCTCCACCACGTCGACCGGATGTCCTCGCCGGGCCAGCGCCAGCGCATTGCGGCCGGTGCCGCCCCCGATATCGAGAATGCGATGACCGGCCGGGTCGGCCGCCTCTGCGGCCAGCGCCCAAACCCTGGCATCGGGATGGATCCCGAACAGCGGCGGCTCCCGGGTGGCGACCCAGTGGTGATAGGCCTCCTCGATCGTCATGGCATGTAGGACGACGTTGTAGCTCAGCGCGCCGGCGGCCACCGACTCGTAGTGCACTGTGACGGTGGAACGCTGGGATGCGCGGTATGCGGCGTCCAGCACTCCCTCAAGTACCGACCGCAGGTGATCGCGTTCTTCGTCACTGAATTCCCGACCCACGGATGCGAAAACCTCCGTGCACCTGTCGACGTAGTCGTCGAGCAAGGCGGGAACAGCGGGAAAGGTTATCTGTCCGTTCGCCGTGATCTTGGTGACCAGTCGGCTGACCACGGCCTCGTCGAACGAACTGGTCTCAGCCGAACCCGGCAACTCCACCGGTACCCCCTCGCATCGTGGTGAAACGCAACCCTACCAACCCCCTACCTTGCCGAATCCGTCTGGCGAGTGGCACAGTTAGCTCATGTTCAGCGAATTTCGGGTAGACAGCATCGAACAGTGGCGGGGACTGTGTCCTGATCTGCATATCGAGGGCAACCTCGAACGCCCGGACTTCATGATCGACGACATTCCGGAAATGCTGTACGACCTCCGCGTCGAGGGCTACGTTCAGCAGCCCGACGTTCTGCCGGAGTCGCTGTTCAAACGGCTGGCCGGTTGTGTGGCTCTGCTGCACCGCTCGGGAATTCCCCTGCCCTTCGCCTTCGTCTACGACGAGTTCTGGCTTGCCTACCAAGGTGTTTCGCGATTCATCTCTGCTGCACTCGGCGCGGACTACCGTGCTTTGCCCGACTTCTGGGCGTGGTACGTCCCGACCACTGACCAAGGCGCCGGCTGGGGACCGCACCGCGACCGCGTGCAGCCGACGCTGGCGGACGACAACTCGCCGCACTCGCTGACCGTGTGGCTGCCCTTTACGAACGCCACGCCGCTCAACGGCTGCATGTACGTCCTGCCCGCCCACCGCGACGAGCGCTTCCTCGCCCGCGCCTGGGACGGCCCCGGCAATAACCAGGTCGCGGACCCACAATCCATCCGGGCGCTCCCGGCAACCGCCGGCAGCTTCCTGGCGTGGAACCAGGCGGTGCTGCACTGGGGCAGCAGGGCCAGCCGACTGGCCAAGGAGCCCCGGATCAGTGCGGCGTTCGAGTTCCAGCGCGCCGACCAGCCCGCGTTCAACCAGCCCCTGCTTGACCCGTATCGGCTTCCGTCGTTCAACGAGCGGCTCGGCCTGATCGGCAAGCAGGTACTGCAGTACCAGCACATGTATCCGCTGGCGCCGGATATCGAGGCGATCGCCGTGGACCTGCGCGACCGGTTCATGCCCGAGGTCAACGCCCATGCGATGCCCAGTCAGCCCGCGCAGTTCTTCCAGTCGCCCGCCACTGTGGGATACATCGAATAGAACCGGTCGAGCTTCACCGGCCAGGCCCGGGCGCGCACAGCGCCAGAGCCTCCTCGACGTCGCGGACGACCAACAGCCGCTCCAACGCTCCCGGAGCGACGTATCCGCTGGGGACGAGCGACTCCAACCAACGGCGCAATCCGTCGTAGTGGCCGTACGGGTCGAGCAGAACGACCGGTTTGTCGTGCATGCCGAGATAGCCTGCGGTCCACGTCTCGAACAGTTCCTCGCAGGTGCCTATTCCGCCGGGCAGTGTCAGGAAGGCGTCGCTGCGGTCCTCCATGACCTGCTTGCGCTGCCGCATGGTGGCGGTGACAATCAGTTCGTCGGCCGCCACGTCGGCCAGTTCCCGTTGCATCAGCGCTTCCGGAATGACGCCGACCGTGCGGCCGCCCCGGGACCTGGCTCCCGCCGCCACCGCGCCCATCGCCGACACGTTGCCGCCGCCGGACACCAGGGTCCAGCCGCGATCGGCGATGCCCTCACCGACCCGGCGGGCGAGGTCGATGAGTTCGGGGTGGTGCGGGCTGGCGGCGCAGTACACGCACACGGCCCAGACTTGTTGCTGCACACCCCGAAACCTAGACCAGAGGCTCGGCCCGGCAAATAGAGTCCCAGATATGCCGATTGCATGGTCAGACTGGCCTGTTGTCCCCCGCCGCGTCCTCGAGCCGGTGACCGACAGCCTGCGCGGTGGCGGAGTCGCGTTGATCGGCAACGAAGGAGTCGGGAAGACCACGCTCGCGGCGCAGGCCGCCGAACGGTTGGGCAGCGGCGATCCGGTGTGGGTGGTCGGCACCTCCGCGCAGTCCTCAGTCCCTTTCGGCGCGTTCGGCCCGCTGATCGAGGTCCATGACATAGGAAAGCCGGCGGCGCTCATCCGTGCGGCGTCGAACTCCATTCTGGCCCAAGCAGATTCGGCACCGATCATCATAGACAACGCCCGGCTGCTCGACCCGTTGTCGGCCACCCTGGTCTATCACCTCGCCCAGGAGGCGGCTGCCGGGTCGGGTAGCCCGCTCATCGTCACCGTCCGGTCGGTGCTGCGCGCGCCCCAGGTGGTGAGCGCGCTCTGGCAGGACGGCTTCCTGGACCGAGTCGACGTGGTCCCACTCAACGACCACGAGACCGATGCCATCGTCGCCGCTGCGGGCGGCGGTGACGTCGCCGCGTTGTACCGCCGCAGCGCAGGCAGCGCACTGCACCTGAGGCTGCTGATGACCACCGGAGCCAACGAGGAGACGCTGGCCGGTGCCATCGACCGCTACCTGGCCAATCTGCCCCGCCCGGCACGCAACGTTCTGGAACACCTGTGCGTGTTCGAACCCTTGAGTCGCGCGGATCTGGTCCACCTGACCGGGGCGGAGGCCGTCGAGCAGGCCGTCCAGGCCGGTTCCGCCGTTGAAATCGGCGACATGCTGTACGCCGGGCACACGCTCTTCCTGGAGCGCCTGGCCACCCTCCTGGACCGGGGCAGCATCCAGAGGTTGCGGACCGCGGTGGCCGCGCGGTTGGCCAGTCGGCCCAGCCGAACCCCGGCCGACCGGCTCGGTCGCACTCTGCTCGCCCTTCAGGGCGAGGCTCCCGTCGAACACGCCGCGGTGGTGTCCGCCGCCCAGGAGGCGCTGCGCCTGGGCGACCTCGCCCTGGCCGAACGCCTTGCGGAAGGAGCGCTCGAACGGGGCGACTCACTCGAGGCGCGGCTGGCGTTGAGCAACGCACTGGCCTGGCAGGGGCGCGGCCGGGAGGCCGAGACGACGCTGGCCGCGGTCGACCCCGACGGCTTGACCGACGAGCAGGTGATGGCCTGGGCGCTGCCTCGGGCGGCGAACCAGTTCTGGATGCTCAGCGAGCCCGAACGGGCGACCGCGTTTCTGTCCAACGTACGACGGGGCGTGCACACCCCATCGGCCAGCGTCACCCTGGACGCACTGTCCGCCACCTTCGCGATGAACGCCGGCAACGTGCGCAAGGCCCGCGAGGTCAGCGCCGCGGTGCTGGCCCTGCCCGACGCCTCCACCACCGCGGTCTCGTGGGCCGCTAGCGCAGCGGCCCTGTCCTGCGCCCGGATGGGCGATTTCGATGCGGTCGACCCACTGGTGACCCGCGCTCTGGCCTCGGAATACCCCGGACTCCTGCGGTTCACCGTGGGGCTTGCCGAGACCACCACGCTGCTGATGGCCGGACGGACCCGGGAAGCCGAGGAGATGGCCCGTCAGTTCACCGATTTCGCCGAGTTGGCCCAGCCCGGACGGTCCATCGGCGACGTGCTGCTGGCCCAGGTGCTGCTGGCGCGCGGCGAGACCGCCGATGCGGTGGAGCTGCTCCGGCCCGCGGCGACCACGCTGGACCGCACCGGTTACTCGTGGGGCCCGCTGGCGCTGATGCTCCTGGCGACCGCGCTGGGCTACCAGGGCGAGATCGCCGAATCCGCGAAGGCGTTGAAACGGGCCCTGTCCCGGCACGGCACGAAGTCGGCGATGTTCGGCCCGGAACTCGGCGTCGCCCGCGCCTGGCGGCTGGCCACCATCGGCGAGCGCCCGGCGGCGATCACCGCCGCCCGGGAGGCCGCCCGGACAGCGGCGCGGTCGGGCCAGAACGCCATCGCGGTGCGGGCCTGGCACGAGGCGGCGCGACTCGGCGACCGGCGGGCCGCCGCCGGTCTGGTGCAGAGCGCCGACGCC
>CAYTOD010000058.1:0-1666 GCA_964439315.1 uncultured Mycobacterium sp.
CGGTGCCGGGGGCGTGGGTGGCGCGGGCGGAGGCGGTGTCTTGACCACCGGCGGAGCCGGCGGCACCTGCATCGGGGCGGGCCGCGGTGGCGGCGGCACCGTCTTGGCGACCGGGGCGGCCGGCTTCCGGACCGGGGTCGCAACCCGCACCGGTGCAGGCTCCGGCCGGCGACGCAGTAGGCGCAGCACCAGACCGCCGAGTGCGGCGATTCCGAGGATTGCCGGAATCCACCACCACTTCTTGATCGTGGACTTCTCCGGTGTGGCCGATTCGGTCCGACTCGGCGTGCTCACAGTTGTCGTTCCTTCCGCGGTCGGCGTTGCGGGGCTGAATCCGGGCAGCTTGGCGGCGAGAGTGTCGGGCACGGTCACCAGACCGCCGGCGGCGGACCACTGGATTTCGGTGCCTTCCGGACCGGCGAACTTGCCGGTCTGCACGCCGTCGACGATCGCGGTGTCGGCACTGGGGTAGCCGAACGGTCCGGTGATGCCACCCGACTGACGCCATGCCTCGAGCACGCGTCCCTTGATCACCGACGCGCCCCACTGCGGGGTCCAGTAGATCGATGCGCCGCCCGGGGTGGGGAAGTCGTTGAAACGGCCGGTTCCGTCGCCGGTGTCGCTCTCGTCGTTCTTGGGGAAGCCGAGCTCGCTGGAGGGACCGCCCAGATCGCGGTAGCGCTCGAGGATCGCGCCGTACATGACATGCGCGCCGGTGTCCTTCGAGTAGTAGATGGCCCCGCCCTGGTAGTCCCGCTCGGCACCACCCGGCACGTCAATCGCATCGCCGGCCGGAGCTCCGAGCAGCGAATTCTCGCCGCCGAAAGCGGTGTAGCGGTCGTCGATCGCGGTGACCGCGTCACTTGACGGCTGCGCCGACGCCACGGGCGCCCCGGCCAGCAGCAGCGGCGCCCCGGTCAGCAGCAGCGGAGCGCCGGTGAGCAGGGTGCCGGCAACAATCGCTGACGCGCCGATGACGAGCGAGGCACCGCGCCGCGGGTGTTGTGCCACGGATGGGGTCACGACAAGACTCCTAGGTTTTGCGGTCCCCGGGGACTGGTGGGGACTGGTTGGGTGGGACTGTCAGATCCAAGGTTAAGAGCATGACGCCGGGGCGGGAGGGGGTTCGGCCGCCCCGGCGTCATGCAAACGAGAGGATCCGGAGTCAGGAACGACGGTGCCGCGGGTCGTCGGCCCGGTACCGCGGGTCCTTGGGATCGGCGATGTACGGCTCGTCGGTCTCCGCCAGATAGGCCTCGCGGGCCCGGAAGACGGTGGACTCGTCGCCGACGATGTCGTCCTCCGGGTGCTCGCCGGTGGTCCGTTCGACCCACTCGACCTCGCGGATGCCCTGGCCGATGAACTCGGCCTTGACCTCGGCGGTCTTGCCCATGATGCGCCGGCTGACGTGGATCTCCTCGCCGTGCTCGACGATCTTCTCGACCGGCTTCTCGACGAACTTGTGCACGATCACCGGCTTCTCGACGATGACCTCGACGATCTTCTCGACGGGCTTCTCGACGATCCGCTCGTCGACGTACTCGACCTCGCGCTCGACGACCTTCTCCACCAGCACCGGGCTGATGATGGTCTTCTCGAGGACTTTCTCGACCGGCTTGTCGATGACCTTCTCCACGATCCGCGGCCGCTCGACGACTTTCTCGAC
>CAYTOD010000058.1:1766-28008 GCA_964439315.1 uncultured Mycobacterium sp.
GATGCGGTCGACGGGCTTGTCGATGATCTTTTCGATGATGTTGGGCTTTTCGACGGTCTTCTCGACGATGCGGTCGACGGGCTTGTCGATGATCTTTTCGATGATGTTGGGCTTTTCGACGACTTTCTCGACGATGCGGTCGACGGGTCGGTCGATGACCTTCTCGATGATGTTGGGCTTCTCGACGGTCTTCTCGACGATGCGGTCGACAGGCTTGTCGATGATCTTCTCGATCACGTTCGGCTTCTCGACGACCCGCTCGACAACGCGGTCGACCGGCTTCTCGACGATCTTCTCGATGATGTTGGGCTTCTCGACGATCTTCTCGACAACGCGGTCGACCGGCTTCTCGACGACGCGCTCCACGATCTTCTCGACCGGGACCTCGACGATCTTCTCGACGACCTTCACCACCGGCTTCTCGACCGTGATCTCGACGATCCGCTCGACCGGCTTCTCGACCGTCTTGTAGACGATCTTCTCCACCGGCACCTCGATGATCTTGTCGACGATCTTCTCGATCGGCTTCTCGACCACCCGCGTGATGATCTTCTCGACCGGCTTCTCGACGACCCGCTCGACCACCTGCTGAACCGGGATCTCGACGACCTTGTCGACGATGGTCACCACCGGCTTTTCGACCAGGCGCTGGACCGTGACCGGCTTCTCGACGACGTTGTCGTGGATGTCGACGATCAGCTTCTCGACCAGGCGCTGCACCTGCGCCGGCCGCTCGGTGACCTTGTCGACGATCGAGACGATCAGCTTCTCGACCAGGCGCTGAACCTCGACCGGCCGGTCGGCGATCTTGTCGACGATGTTGACCACCGGCCGCTCGACGAGCCGCTGAATCTGCACCGGCTTGTCGGCCACGGTGTCGGTGACGGTCACCACCGGCCGTTCGACGGCCCGGCTGACCTTGACGGGCTTGTCGATGACGTCGTCGACGACGGTGACGATGGGCCGTTCGACGGCCCGGCTGACCTTGACGGGCTTGTCGATGACGTCGTCGACGACGGTGACGATGGGCCGTTCGACGGCCCGGCTGACCTTGACGGGCTTGTCGACGACGTCGTCGACGACGGTGACGATGGGGCGTTCGAGTTGGCGGCTGACCTTGACCGGCTTGTCGACGACGTTGTCGACGATGGTGACCACCGGGCGCTCGACCAGTCGGGAGACCTGGGCGGGCTTGTCGACGACGTTGTCGACGACGGTGACCACCGGGCGCTCGACCAGCCGGGAGACCTGGGCGGGCTTGTCGACGATCTTGTCGACGGTGTCGACCACGAGGCGCTCGATCACTCGTTCCAGGGTCACCGGCTTGTCGATGACCTTCTCGACGGGCCGTTCCACCAACCGCTGAACGGTGTACGGCTTATCGACGAAGTTCTCGACGATGTTGAGTGGTTTCTTGATGATCTCGTCGGCCACGGTGCTCCCTTTTATTTTGTTGCCGTTGTCTCAGTTGCACTTCCGGGCTGGGCAGCACCACGCGGGCGTGGCGAGCACACCTTCCCCGGCTCCCTTCAGGCTGGCATCTTCGAGGGACAGCCAGGATCGAGGGGATCCGAAAAAACAGCCAGGTCGTCTTGTATTCCGGTTCGGGCTTCAAATTAGGGCAGGTTTGGTAGGCCGGGACGGGTTTTGCGAAAAGTTCTCCCGCAATCGCGGGCCAGGGGCGTCAACCGCGGTCCGCGGCACCTCGAGGGCGGCCGCGTGGTTAGCCTGAAGGCGTGTCCGAGAGCCTGTTCGACCTGTCGGGTCCGGGCGCGGACGCCGACCCGCCGTCCCCGCTGACCCGGCCGCCGGCGTCGGCGCCGCTGGCCGTGCGGATGCGGCCGGTCAGCTTGGAGGAAGTCGTCGGCCAGCAGCATCTGCTGGGCGCCGGATCCCCGTTGCGGCGCCTGGTCGAGGGCACCGGCGCGGCGTCGGTGATCCTCTACGGGCCGCCCGGCACCGGTAAGACCACGCTGGCGTCGTTGATCTCCCAGGCCACCGGCCGGCGGTTCGAGGCGCTGTCCGCGCTGACCGCCGGTGTCAAGGAGGTGCGGGCCGTCGTCGAGGAGTCGCGCAGGGCGCTGCTGGGTGGCCGGCAGACCGTCTTGTTCATCGACGAGGTGCACCGCTTTTCCAAGACCCAGCAGGACGCCCTGCTGGCCGCCGTCGAGAACCGGGTGGTGCTGCTGGTTGCGGCCACCACCGAGAACCCGTCGTTCTCGGTGGTGGCGCCATTGCTGTCGCGCTCGCTGATCCTGCAACTGCACCCACTGGCCGCCGACGACATCAGGTCGCTGCTGTCCAGGGCGCTTTCCGATCCTCGCGGGTTGGGCGGCACGGTCGGCGTCGACGACGACGCCCTCGACCTGCTCGTGCAGCTGTCGGCCGGGGACGCCCGGCGGGCGCTGACCGCCCTGGAGGTCGCCACGGAGACGGCGTCGGCGGCCGGGCAGAGCGTGTCGGTCGAAACCGTCGAGCAATCCCTGGACCGGGCAGCGGTGCGCTACGACCGCGACGGCGATCAGCATTACGACGTCACCAGCGCCTTCATCAAGTCGGTCCGGGGATCCGACGTCGACGCCGCGCTGCACTACCTGGCCCGGATGCTGGTGGCGGGGGAGGACCCGCGGTTCATCGCACGGCGGTTGATGATTCTGGCCAGCGAGGACATCGGGCTTGCCGATCCGACCGCATTGCCGATCGCCGTCGCGGCCGCCCAGACCGTCGCCCTGATCGGGATGCCGGAAGGTCAGCTCACGCTCGCGCACGCCACCATTCATCTGGCGACCGCCCCGAAGTCCAATGCCGTGACCACGGCGTTGTCGGCGGCGATGGCCGACGTGCGATCCGGGAAGGCCGGCGCGGTGCCCGCACACCTGCGGGACGGCCACTACTCGGGTGCGGCCCGACTGGGGCATGCGCAGGGTTACCGCTACCCGCACGACGATCCGGATGGTGTTGTCGCCCAGCAGTATCCACCCGACGAGGTGTTCGGGGCCGACTACTACCGCCCGACCAGGCGCGGCGCCGAACGCGAGATCGCGGGCCGGCTTGAGAAACTGCGGGCCATCATCCGGCGGATGCGCTCCTAGATCGCGCGCCCGCGGATGGCCGGCCCATAGGGTGGAGGTGTGCACACCGAGGTCCTCGACGTCGATACCGCGCGGCGGCGGACCGTCGATCTGACCGGGCAGGTCCGGGCATTCTGCCGCGACCGCGGCGACGGCCTGTGCAACGTCTTCGTCCCGCATGCCACCGCCGGTGTGGCGATCATCGAGACCGGCGCCGGGTCCGACGCCGATCTGGTGGACGCCCTGGAACGGCTCCTGCCCCGCGACGATCGCTACCGGCACTCCCACGGTTCGCCGGGCCACGGCGCCGACCACGTCCTGCCCGGACTGGTGTCGCCATCGGTGACGGTTCCCGTGCTCGCCGGCCGGCCTCTGCTGGGAACCTGGCAGAGCGTGGTCCTGGTGGACCTCAACCGCGACAATCCCCGGCGTTCGGTTCGGCTGAGCTTTCTGGGCGCCCGGTAGTGTGAACCGGTCGACGCGCTGGATTCAGCGAGCGTGAAACCAAGAAAAAGGACAGCCCACAGCCGTGCAGACCCATGAGATCAGGAAGCGGTTCCTGGATCACTTCGTCAACGCGGGACACACCGAAGTGCCCAGCGCCTCAGTGATCCTCGAAGACCCCAATCTGCTGTTCGTCAACGCCGGCATGGTGCAGTTCGTGCCCTATTTCCTGGGCCAGCGCACCCCGCCGTACAACACGGCCACCAGCATCCAGAAGTGCATCCGCACTCCGGACATCGACGAGGTCGGCATCACCACCCGCCACAACACCTTCTTCCAGATGGCGGGCAACTTCTCCTTCGGCGACTACTTCAAGCGCGACGCCATCGCGCTGGCCTGGAGCCTGCTCACCACGCCGGTCGCCGAGGGCGGCTACGGCTTCGATCCCGAAAGGCTCTGGGCCACCGTCTTTTACGACGACGACGAGGCCGTCCAGTTGTGGCAGGAGATCGCCGGCCTGCCCCCGGAGCGGATCCAGCGCCGCGGCATGGCCGACAACTACTGGTCGATGGGCATTCCCGGCCCGTGTGGTCCGTGCTCGGAGATCTACTACGACCGCGGGCCCGAGTACGGCGTCGAAGGCGGACCGGAGGCCAACGAGGACCGTTACATCGAGATCTGGAACCTCGTCTTCATGCAGAACGAGCGGGGCGAGGGCACTTCGAAGGAGGACTTCGAGATCCTCGGCCCGCTGCCGCGCAAGAACATCGACACCGGTATGGGTGTCGAACGCATCGCCTGCCTGCTTCAGGACGTCGACAACGTGTACGAGACCGACCTGCTGCGTCCGGTGATCGACACCGCGGCCGCCCGCGCCCCGCGCGGCTACGGCCAGGGCAACGCCGTCGACGACGTCCGCTACCGGGTGATCGCCGACCACAGCCGTACAGCGGCCATCATCATCGGCGACGGCGTCACCCCGTCCAACGAGGGCCGCGGTTACGTTCTGCGCCGGCTGCTGCGCAGGATCATCCGGGCCGCGAAACTCCTCGGCATCGAAGGGCCGATCATCGGCGACCTGATGGTCACCGTGCGTGACGCCATGGGGCCGTCCTACCCCGAGCTGGCCAGCGACTTCGAGCGGATCAACCGCATCGCCGTCGCCGAGGAGACCGCGTTCACCCGGACCCTGGCCTCGGGCTCCAAGCTGTTCGAGGACGCCGCGGCGTCCACCCGCTCGGCCGGGAAGACCGAACTCGGCGGGTCGGATGCGTTCGCGCTGCACGACACCTACGGCTTCCCGATCGAGCTGACCCTGGAGATGGCCGCCGAGGCCGGATTGACCGTCGACGAGCTCGGTTTCCGTGAACTGATGGCCGAGCAGCGCCGGCGCGCCAAAGCCGACGCCGCCGCCCGCAAGCACGCCCACGCCGACCTGACGGCGTTCCGCGAACTCGTCGACGCCGGCCCCACCGAGTTCACCGGCTTCGACGAATTGACCTCGCAGGCTCGGATTCTGGGCATCTTCGTCGACGGCAAGCGGGTGCCGGTGGTGGCCCATCACCCCCGCGTCCACTCCGAGACCGTGCCCCCCGAAAGAGTCGAGATCGTGCTCGACCGCACGCCGCTGTACGCCGAGTCCGGCGGCCAGATCGCCGACATCGGCTGGCTCAACGGGACGGGTGGCGGCGAGGCGGCCAGGGCGGCCGTCACCGACGTGCAGAAGATCGCCAAGACGCTGTGGGTCCACCGCGTCAATGTCGAATCCGGGGAGTTCGTCGAGGGCGACACCATCGTCGCGGCGGTCGACCCGGCCTGGCGCCGGGGTGCGACCCAGGGGCATTCCGGCACCCACATGGTGCACGCAGCCCTGCGACAGGTGGTGGGCCCCAACGCCGTCCAGGCCGGCTCGCTGAACCGGCCCGGATATCTGCGCTTCGACTTCAACTCGCAGAGCGCGCTGAGCGAACAGCAGCGCAACCAGGTCGAGGAGGTCGCCAACGAGGCCGTGCAGGCCGATTACCAGGTCAAAACCTTCCTCACCGGTCTGGAGAAGGCCAAGGCGATGGGCGCGATGGCGATGTTCGGCGAGCAGTACCCCGACGAGGTCAGGGTGGTCGACATCGGCGGCCCGTTCTCGCTGGAACTGTGCGGCGGCACGCACGTCCACAACTCGGCGCAGATCGGTCCGATCACCATCCTTGGTGAGTCGTCGGTCGGCTCCGGGGTGCGCCGTGTCGAGGCGTACGTGGGACTCGATTCATTCCGGCACCTGGCCAAGGAGCGCGCCCTGATGGCCGGTTTGGCGTCGACGCTGAAGGTGCCGTCCGACGAGGTCCCGGGTCGGGTGGCCACCCTGGTGGAACGGCTGAAAGTCGCCGAGCGGGAAATTGAGCGGATGCGACTGTCGCAGGCCCGCTCCGGTGCCGCCGACGCCGTCGGGTCGGCCGAAACGGTTGGCCGGGTCCGGCTGGTGGCCCAGCGGATGCCGGCCGGAATGGGCGCTGGCGATCTCCGTTCCCTGGTCGGTGACATCCGTGGCCGGCTGGGCGCCGATCCGGGTGTCGTCGTTCTCATCGCCGAGAGCGACGGCACGGTTCCGTTCGTGGTGGCCGTGAATCAGGCCGCCCAGGACGCCGGTGTGCGCGCCAACGATCTGATCGGGCCGATGGCCGCCGCCGTGGACGGTCGCGGCGGCGGAAAGCCGGACCTTGCCCAGGGTTCTGGCAAAGACCCGAGCGGCATCGATGGAGCGCTGGCTGCCGTCCGGGCCGAACTGGCGCGGGGCTGAACGAGGTGACCCGCGAAGCGCCGGGAACCGACCGGGTACCCGATCGGCCCGGTCCCGGCGACCCCGGGCGCGGGCGTCGGCTCGGGATCGACGTGGGCAGCGTCCGGATCGGCGTCGCGGTGAGCGATCCGGACGGGCTGCTGGCCACGCCGGTGGAGACCGTCCGCCGCGAGCGTGGTGTCGCCCACCTGCGGCGACTTGCAGAGTTGGTCGACGAACTGCATGTCGTCGAGGTCGTGGTCGGACTACCGCGTACCCTTGCCAACCGTGCCGGCGCCTCGGCCGATGACGCGGTGGGGGTCGCCGATGCCCTCGCCGAACGGATCAAACCGGTGCCGGTACGACTTGCTGATGAGCGATTGACTACGGTCTCCGCGGAAAGATCGTTGCGGGAGGCCGGGGTGCGTGCCAAACAGCAACGGAGAATGATCGACCAGGTTGCCGCCGTGGCGATCCTGCAAGGCTGGCTGGACCAGCGGCGCTACGCGGTGCCCGACCGGTGAGAGAGTGACGGATGGCAGAAGAAGAGTTTGACGCCGTTTCTTCCGGCGATGGCGAGCGCTCACGGCCGGAAACCGTGCGTGCCCAGCCTGAGGCCGTCGGCGCAGTCTCGGTGGGGTCTACTGCCAAACCCGCTCCCAAGAGCCGTCGCGGGCTGATCCTGACGGTCCTCGGTGTGCTGGCCGCGGTCGCGCTGGCCGTGGTGCTGCTGGGGCCCCGGCTGTCCGGCGGCCCCAAGCCGCCACCGGACTACACCGGCGAGGGCGTCGAGGACATCGTCGTCGAGGTCCATCCCGGCGACTCCGGTTCGATCATCGCCGCCGACCTGGTGGACAAGGGTGTCATCGCCGACGTCGACCCCTTCATGGTCGCTGCGCACGGCAACTCCGAACTGGCGGCGATTCAGCCCGGCTTCTACAAGCTGCGCACCCAGATCCCCGCCGCGACCGCCGTCAAAATGCTGGTCAATCCCGCTGCCCGGGTCGGCAAGCTGGTGATTCCGGAGGGCAAGCAGCTCGACGACCATGAGGTCATCGGCACCGGATCGGTCAACCCCGGGATCTTCTCCCTGATCGCCGACGCGAGCTGTGTCGACCTCAACGGCACCAAGAAGTGCGTGTCGGCCAAGGATCTCAAGGCCGCCGCCGAGGACGGCACCCTGCAGTCGCTCAACGTGCCGGACTGGGCGATGAAGGGGGCCGGCGCGATGGGCCAGAGCCACCGGCGCCTGGAGGGCCTGATCGCCCCCGGTACGTGGAACGTCGACCCCTCGGCTTCGCCCAAGCAGATCCTCGCCAACCTGGTCGCGGGCAGTAACGACCGCTACCTCAAGGGCGGGCTCCTGGACGCCGCCAAGGGACTGAATCTGTCGCCCTACGAGGTTCTGATCGTGGGCTCGCTGGTCCAGAAGGAAGCTCAGCCGGCTGACTTCGCCAAAGTCGCCCGAGTGATCTACAACAGGCTGGCCAGCGAATACGACCGGCTTGAGTTCGACTCCACGGTGAACTACCCGCTGGACAAGCGCGAACTCGCGCCCCCCGACACCGACCGGCACACCGAGACGCCGTGGAACACTTACGCCAAGTCCGGCCTGCCCGCCACTCCGATCTGCTCGCCGGGTGAGGATGCGCTGGCCGCTGCCGAGCGCCCGGAGCCGGGCAACTGGCTGTACTTCGTCACCGTCGACGCCGACGGCACGACGCTGTTCACCAACGACTACCAGGAACACCTGGCCAACCGGGACAAGGCGCTGGACAGCGGCATTCTCAACTCCGGGCGATGAACGAAGTGAAGAGCCCCATCGACACGGGGCGATGACGGCCCGCAAGGCCGCCGTCCTGGGTTCGCCGGTGTCGCATTCGCGCTCGCCGCAGTTGCACCTGGCGGCCTACCGGGCGCTGGGCCTGGATGACTGGACCTACGACCGGATCGAGTGCACCGCCGAGGAATTGCCCTCGCTGGTCGGCGCCTTCGGGCCGGAATGGGTCGGACTGTCGGTGACCATGCCGGGCAAGTTCGCCGCACTGCGGTTCGCCGACGAACGGACCGGGCGAGCCGAACTCGTCGGGTCGGCCAACACCCTGGTTCGGGTGGCCAACGGCTGGCGGGCCGACAACACCGACATCGACGGGGTCGCGGGCGCGCTGGGAAGGGACCGCAGTGTCCGCCGGGCCGTCGTACTGGGTTCGGGAGGGACCGCGCCGGCCGCCGTCGTCGCTCTGGCCGAACTGGGCGCCGAGACCATCACGGTGGTCGCGCGGAATCCTGCGAAGGCAGCCCGGCTGATTGCGTTGGGCCCCGCGCTCGGGGTGACGATCGACTACCTCGACCTGATCGATCCCGATCTGGACGCCGCGGTGGCCCGGGCCGACGTCCTCGTCAGCACCATCCCGGCCGATGCCGCAGCCCCATACGCCCGGACGTTCGCCCGGGTGCCCGTCCTGCTGGACGCGATTTACAACCCGTGGCCGACGCCGCTGGCGCAGGCGGTGGCCGCCGCCGGTGGCGAGGTGATCAGCGGCCTGCAGATGCTGCTGAACCAAGCCTTCAGTCAGGTCGAACAATTCACAGGCCGGCCCGCTCCGCGGGAGCAGATGGCGGCCGCCCTGGACTAGCGTCCCGGCTCGTGACGGGCGGCGGGATGATGGCAGGTGCTGCGGTACTGGGGTGGGCTCTGGCGTTGAGCGTGATCGACATCCGCCGTCGACGGCTTCCCAACGTTGCGACCCTGGCCGGCGCGGCCGTGATCCTCACCGGCTCGATGGTCTGTGGTCGGGGAGACGCCGGTCTACTGGGCGCGCTGACCCTGTCTGCACTGTATCTCGTTGTGCACCTTGCCGATCCGCGTTCGATGGGGGCCGGCGACGTGAAGCTGGCACTGGGTTTGGGGGCTTTGGCGGGGAGTTTCGGGACGGCGGTCTGGGTGCTGGCGGCCATCGGTGCCCCACTGTTGACCGCGGCACTGGGCATCGCGTCGGTGGCCCGCGGCCGCGGCGGGACGGTCCCGCACGGCCCGTCGATGTGCGCCGCCAGTCTCGCCGCCGTGGCGCTCGCACTGCTGTAGCAAGCGCTGCCTTTGGGTCTGGAGTTGCCGACGTGGGAAGATGTGCGGGTGTTGCGATGGACCACTGCCGGTGAATCCCACGGCCGAGCCCTGGTCGCCGTCGTCGAGGGCATGATCGCCGGGGTGCACGTCACCACCGGTGACATCGCCGCGCAACTGGCGCGCCGCCGACTCGGCTACGGCCGCGGGGCACGGATGAAATTTGAGCAGGACGAGGTCACGGTGCTGGCCGGGGTCCGCCACGGCCTCACACTCGGCGGCCCGATCGCCATCGAGATCGGCAACAGCGAGTGGCCCAAATGGGAGACCGTGATGGCCGCGGACCCGGTGGACGCGGCCGAGTTGGACGTGGCGCGCAACGCGCCGCTGACCCGGCCCCGCCCCGGTCATGCGGACTATGCCGGCATGGTGAAGTACGGCTTCGACGACGCCCGCCCCGTGCTGGAGCGGGCCAGCGCCCGGGAGACCGCCGCGCGGGTGGCCGCCGGCACCCTGGCCCGGGCCTTCCTGCGCCAGGCGCTGGGGGTCGAGGTGGTGTCCCATGTCATCTCGATCGGGGCGTCCGACCCCTATGACGGCCCACCCCCGACGGCCGCCGATCTGGGCCGCATCGACGACAGCCCGGTGCGGGCGTTCGACGCCGCCGCCGAGCAGTCCATGATCGCCGAGATCGAGGCCGCCAAGAAGGACGGCGACACCCTCGGTGGGGTCGTCGAGGTTGTCGCACACGGCCTGCCGATCGGCCTGGGTTCCTTCATCAGCGGCGACGACCGGCTGGACAGCCAGCTGGCCGCCGCGGTGATGGGTATTCACGCCATCAAGGGTGTCGAGATCGGCGACGGGTTCGAGAGCGCGCGCCGGCGCGGCAGCGGAGCCCATGACGAGATGTTCCTGGGTCCCGACGGGCTGTTCCGGTCCACCAACCGGGCCGGCGGGCTGGAGGGCGGTATGACCAATGGTCAGCCGCTACGGGTTCGGGCGGCGATGAAGCCGATCTCGACGGTGCCGCGTGCGCTGGCCACGGTCGACCTGGCCACCGGTGAGGCGGCGGTGGCCATCCACCAGCGCTCGGACGTGTGCGCGGTGCCGGCTGCGGCGGTCGTCGTGGAGACCATGGTGGCTCTGGTGCTCGCACGTGCCGCCCTGGCGAAGTTCGGTGGCGACTCGTTGACCGAGACCCGCCGGAACATCGAGAACTATTTGCGCGCAGTCGCCGAGCGGGAGGTTTTCGACGGGCCCGCTTCGGCGATGTCGGGGTAACGGCGAGATGGCGCCGAAGGCAGTGCTGGTCGGCTTGCCCGGTTCGGGAAAGTCCACCATCGGGCGACGGCTTGCCAAGGCACTCGGGTTGCCTCTGCTCGACACCGACGCCGCGATCGAGGAGCAGACCGGCCGCAGCATCGCCGAGATCTTCGCGACCGACGGCGAGGCCGGCTTCCGGCGTATTGAGGAAGAGGTCATCCGGGATGCCGTGGCCAACCACGATGGCATCCTGTCGCTGGGCGGTGGCGCGGTGACCACCCCCGGAGTCCGCGAAGCCCTCGCCGGCCAGACGGTGATCTACCTGGAAATCACTGCCGCCGAAGGGGTTCGGCGCACCGGGGGAAGTACCGTCCGACCCCTGCTGGCCGGACCCGACCGGGCAGAGAAGTACCGCGAACTGATGACCGCACGAGTGCCGCTCTACCGACGCATCGCCACTATTCGGATCAATACCAATCGGCGCAATCCCGGTGCGGTGGTGCGTTACATCGTCACGCGCCTGGAGAATCCCGAGCCGCGCCGGCGGCGTCCGCCGTGGCGGCGGGCGGCTCCGGTCCCGGATCCGGGCGCTGCCCCCGCAGCCGTGCCGGCAGTCCACGCGTCCACGCCGGCACTCGACATGCCGGCCGGGGGACCCGCAGCGGCCCCGGCCACTCCGGCCGGTCCGGTAACGCCCGCCACCTTGGCGGCCCGACGAGCGGGATTCCGCAAATGACAACAGGTTCCAAATGACAACAGGTTCCGCCGCAACTCCGGCCGTCATCTCGGTTGCCGTCGACCCGCCTTATCCGGTGATCGTGGGCAACCGCTTGCTCGACGAGCTGGAGCGGTTGCTCGGCTCCAGGCACAAGGTGGTGGTCCTGCATCAGCCGGTCATGACCGCGACCGCCGATGAGATCCGAAACCGGCTGGCGGACAAGGGTGTCGACGCGCACCGGATTGAACTGCCCGATGCCGAAGCCGGCAAGGATCTTCCTGTCGTGGCATTCATCTGGGATGTGTTGGGCCGCATCGGCGTCGGCCGCAAGGACGCTATCGTCAGCCTCGGAGGCGGGGCGGCCACCGACGTCGCCGGCTTCGCCGCGGCCACCTGGCTGCGCGGCGTCGACATCGTTCACGTGCCGACCACGCTGCTGGCCATGGTGGACGCGGCCGTCGGCGGCAAGACCGGAATCAACACCGAGGCCGGCAAGAACCTGGTCGGCGCCTTCCACCAGCCGGCGGCCGTGCTGGTCGACCTGGACACCCTGAAGACGTTGCCCCGCAACGAGTTGGTGGCCGGCATGGCCGAGGTGGTCAAGGCCGGATTCATCGCCGACCCGCGGATCCTGGAGCTCATCGAGGCCGACCCGCAAGCGGCGATCGACCCGGCCGGCGCGGTGCTGCCGGAGTTGGTTCGCCGGGCGATCAAGGTCAAGGCCGACGTCGTCGCCGCCGACGAGAAGGAGTCGGCGCTGCGCGAGATCCTCAACTACGGGCACACGCTCGCGCATGCCATCGAACGCCGGGAGCGCTACCAGTGGCGCCACGGCGCCGCGGTGTCGGTGGGCCTGGTCTTCGCAGCCGAGTTGGCCCGGCTCGCCGGCCGGCTCGACGAGGCCACCGTGCGCCGGCACCGAGAGGTGTTGACCGCACTGGGACTGCCGGTGACCTACGACGCCGACGCGCTGCCTGAGCTGCTGGAGGCGATGGCCGGCGACAAAAAGACCCGCGCGGGCACCCTGCGATTCGTGGTGCTCGACGGCCTGGCGAACCCCGGCCGCCTGGAGGGGCCGGACCCGGCTCTGCTCGAAGCCGCCTACGCGCAGGTATCGACGCGATGAACCCCGATGCGCAACGTGAAGAGGAGACGGCCATGACGACTGTTCTGGTGCTCAACGGCCCGAACCTGAACCGGCTCGGCCGGCGCCAACCGGAGGTCTACGGCAACACCAGCTATGCCGACCTGGTGGCGATGATCGAAGCCGAGGCGGCCGAACTCGGGTTGTCGGCGGTCGTCCGGCAGAGCGACAGCGAGGAACAGCTGCTGGCCTGGGTGCACGCCGCCGCGGACGCCGGCGACCCGGTGATCCTCAATGCCGGGGCGCTGACCCACACGTCGATCGCCCTGCGGGACGCCTGCGCCGAACTGAGCGCACCCTTGATCGAGGTGCACATCTCGAATGTCCATGCGCGGGAGGAGTTTCGGCACCACTCGTATCTCAGCGCAGTGGCCACTGGAGTGATCGTCGGACTCGGGGTCCAGGGCTACCTGCTCGCGCTGCGATACCTGGCCGCGCCCAGCTGATCCGGCGAGCGGACTTACCGCGGGCGCGTCCGGCTCAGGCTTTCTTGCCGCCGATGTCGTCGATCTCCGACTCGATCCGGGCGGCCTGCTCCTGGATCTGCCGGGTGATCTCCTCGGTGGCGCCCTCGGACTCCTCGACCTCAGCGAGTTTGATCGTGTCGACCTTGACGTTGTACGGGTAGTTCTCGGTGTGCGTGAAGGTCTCCGGGTAGTCGGCGGCGAGCACCGCGGGAGCGATCCGCGAGTCGCGTTCGGCATCGATGAAGTCGTCGTCGCGGCGAACCTTGTCGAAGATGCTGGACTCGCCCTCTTCGCGGCGGCGGCCCTGGTACGGGTTGTTGCGGTCGACCAGCCAGCGGCCGATGCTGACGGCGATGATGGCGGGGAGGAAGAACAGCAGCGCCGTGAACGCGGCGATGGTGGTGACCTCGGCGAAGATGTTGCCCGCGTACATCTTCACGGTCATCTTGCCGATGATCCAGCAGGCCAGGCCGCTGGCGGCACCGGCTACGACGCCCGCCAGGATCCACCGCATCGCCAGGTCCTTGCGGCGGTCCGGATCCGGACTGGCCTTGGCGTCGGCCCGGCCGTCCAACAAGCCCCAGAGGAACGCCGGAATGATCATGGCGGCCATGATCAGAAGACTGAGCAGCCCGGAGTTCGTCCCCGCCATGTTGACCAGGGTTCCCTGCAACAAACGAGCCAGCACCATGATGGCGCCCAACACCAGTCCGCGAAACAACCACGTCGTCATGGGGCGTTAGCCTAGCGAGTACCGTCACCCACCGTGACACATTCCCGGCGTCGGGCGCGGCTGGAGGCCTGCCTGGGTGCCCTGGAACTGGATGCGCTGCTGGTCAGCGACCTGGTGAACGTCCGATACCTCTCAGGATTCACCGGTTCAAACGCGGCGTTGCTCGTGTTCGCATCGGGTGCTCCAGCTGTTTTGGCGACCGACTCGCGGTACCGCACCCAGGCTGCGCGCCAGGCCCCCGACCTGCTGGTGGCCATCGATCGGGCCTGCAACCGCCACCTCGTCGGCCACGCGGTCGCCGGGAAGGCCCGGCGCATCGGGTTCGAGAGCCATATCGTGACCGTCGACGGCTTCGACGCGCTGTCCGCGCAGGTGGCCGAACACGCGGCCGTTCAACTGGTGCGGGCCTCCGGGGTCGTGGAGGCGTTGCGCGAGGTCAAGGATCCTGGTGAGATCGCCCTGCTGCGGCGAGCGTGCGAGGCCGCCGATGCCGCACTGACCGACCTGATCGCCGGTGGAGCACTGCGCCCGGGCCGATCGGAGCGGGCGGTGGCCCGCCAACTGGAGTCGGCCATGCTCGACCACGGCGCCGACGGGCCGGCCTTCCAGACCATCGTTGCCGCGGGCGCCAACTCGGCAGTGCCGCACCACCGGCCGACCGACGCCGAACTGGCGCGGGGCGATTTCGTCAAGATCGACTTCGGCGCGCTGGTGGGGGGCTACCACTCGGACATGACCCGCACCTTCGTGCTGGGCACACCCGCCGGCTGGCAGCGCGAGATCCACGACGTAGTGGCGGAGGCCCAGCGGGCGGGGTGCGCAGCCCTGGCGGCGGGGTCGGTGCTGGGCCGGATCGACGGCGCCGCACGTGAGTTGATCGCCGCGGCCGGGTACGGCGACCACTTCGGTCACGGCCTGGGCCACGGCGTCGGGCTGCAGATCCACGAGGCACCCGGAATCAGCGCGACGGCCACCGGCACGCTGCGCGAGAGCGCGGTAGTGACGGTCGAGCCGGGCATCTACCTGCCCGACCGCGGCGGCGTCCGGATCGAGGACACCCTGCTCGTCGGCGAGCGGGGCCCGGAGTCGCTGACCCGGTTCCCGAGGGATCTGGCGGAGCTGGACTAGCCGGGGGCCGGGTAAGCTCCGCTCAGCGCGATCGCTCCGCAGGACCGCCGGAGCACCCGAACACACCCGCAAGGAGAACGACCTACCGTGGCGACCACTGCCGACTTCAAGAACGGCCTTGTGCTCAACATCGACGGCCAGCTCTGGACCATCACCGAGTTCCAGCACGTCAAGCCCGGCAAGGGCCCGGCCTTCGTGCGAACCAAGCTGAAGAACGTGCTGACCGGCAAGGTCGTCGACAAGACCTACAACGCGGGGGTCAAGGTGGAGACCGCGACGGTGGACCGCCGCGACGCGACCTACCTCTACCGCGATGGAGCGGACTTCGTGTTCATGGACTCCGAGGATTTCGAGCAGCACCCGCTGCCGGAGTCGCTGGTGGGCGATGCCGCGAACTTCCTGCTTGAGAGCATGCCGGTCCAGATCGCGTTCAACGAGGGCGCGCCGCTGTACCTGGAGTTGCCGGTGACCGTGGAGGTGCTCGTCGCCTCCACCGAGCCTGGCTTGCAGGGCGACCGGTCGAACGCCGGCACCAAGCCGGCCACCCTTGAGACCGGCGCCGAGATCCAGGTTCCGCTGTTCATCAACACCGGCGACAAGCTCAAGGTGGACACCCGTGACGGCAGCTACGTGGGTCGGGTCAATGCCTAGCAACGCGAGCGGGGCCGCGGGTAGTGCTTTGAGCGGCCGCGTCACCGAGTGACCGACCGCAAGCCCGAGAAGGGGCGCCACCAGGCGCGGAAGCGTGCGGTGGATCTGCTCTTCGAGGCAGAGGCCAGAGGGCTTTCACCGGCTGAGGCGGCCGAGGCGCGGATCGCGTTGGCCGAGTCGAATTCCGATGTCTCGCCGCTGAATCCGTACACGGTCACGGTGGCCCGCGGCGTCACCGATCACGGCGCGCACATCGACGAGTTGATCAGCGCGCACCTGCAGGGGTGGACGCTGGAACGGCTCCCCGCCGTGGATCGGGCTGTCCTGCGCGTGGCGGTCTGGGAACTGCTGCACGCCGATGACGTTCCCGGGCCGGTGGCCGTCGACGAGGCGGTCGAGCTGGCCAAGGAACTGTCCACCGACGAGTCGCCGGCCTTCGTCAACGGGGTGCTGGGGCAGGTCATGCTGGTGACCCCGCAGATCCGTGCGGCAGCCGAGGCGGTCCGAAATGCGCTCGGCGGCAGCGCTTCCGAGAACACGAGCGCTGTCGAGAACACGAGCGCTGTCGAGAACACGAGCGCTGCCGAGAACGGATAACCACCGTGCAAGCCGAGCATTTCACCGCGCTGGCCCAGGTGTGGGATTCCCAGGCCGAGCAGCTGGACGCCTCGATGGGCGAGCACGGCACCGCCGCCCGACGGGCCCTTGCCGCCTCGGCGGGGGAGCGGATCGCCGACCTGGGGTGCGGCCCCGGGCTGTCGGCGGTCGAGCTGGGCCGTGCCGTCGGACCGGCGGGCTGGGTCGCCGCCGTCGATGTGGTGCCGCAATTGGCCGCCGCCGCTGCACGCCGGCTGTCGGCCGCCGGAGTTCACGGCGAGGGTTTCGCGGCTGACGTGGCCGCAGCAGATTTGGTCGCTATAGCCGGCCGAGGACGGCCCTTCGATGCCGCGCACTCCAGGTTCGGGCTGATGTTCTTTCCCGAACCGAAGCGGGCCTTTACCAACGTTTTTCGCGCACTGCGACCTGGCGGGCGGCTGGCCGCGTCAGTCTGGCAGCACCTCGACCGCAACCCGTGGATGGCGTTGACCACCGCCACCGCGGTGCAGATTCTCGGCATCGACCGACCTCCGCTCCCCGCCCCCGGCGGCCCCGGCCCGTTCTCGCTCGCCGACCCGGACGCGACGGCGGCGTTGTTCGCCGGTGCCGGGTTCACCGACGTCTCGTTCGAGTCCATCGAGTCGCCGTTCCTCTTCGAGGGCGACGGCACCGCGGCCGCCACCCGGGTGCTCAGTGCCGGACCGTTGGGCGCGGCCTTCCTGTCCGCCGACGAGAACCGCCGGCGCGCTGTGATCGCCGGGGTGGTGGAGGCCCTCGGCCATCACCGCGTCGACGACGGGTTTGTGGTGCCGGCCGCCTCCTGGTGCATCACCGCGCGGCGGCCCTGACCCGATCCACTGCGGGAAGAGTGATTCCGGCGTTGAATGGGCGGGCATGAGACCTTCGCTTCGTTCGCTCTCCGCGGCCGGGTTGGCGTTCGCCGCCGTGTCATTCAACGGCGTCACCGCCGTCGCCGACCCGGTTGACCCCGGCAACCGGCCGATTGCCCAGGGAAACTTCACCACTGCGGGTGAGCCGGGTTGGATCTTCTTCAAGCCGCAGGGATTCGGCGGTCACGGGTGCGCGATTTCACCGGATGGCACGGTCGGATGCGACATCGTCCCGGGACGGTGGCCCGACGGGACCCCGGTCCAGGAGGGCCAACCCGGACCGCCGGGTTTCTACAGTTGTGAGGGGCGGCGTTGTCCGCTTCCTCCGGCCGGGGTCACCCAGACCGTCGTGACCGCGCAAGCGCCCGCCGAGTACGTCCGCTCAGATGCACAGACCTTCACCCGCGACGTCGGCGTCCTACCCACCGGGTACCGGCTGGTCAACGGCAATGCGTGGTGCAGCCTGTCCGAACAGGGAACGCTGCGCTGCGTCACCGGAGCCAACGGCTTCGTACTCAACGCCACCTACGGACTTCTGGACTAGAGCCCCAGGGCCGTTAGAGACCCAGCGCCGTGTAGGTCCGCCGGACGAACTTCGGCTGGGTGGACTGCAGCCGGGCGAACGCGCTGTTGCCGGCCACAGCCGCCGCCGCGGCGGTGAGGTCGGGGTAGTTCTGGATCAGATAGATCAGGATCAGGTCGTTGGCCGGGTCGGCCTGCCACCAGGTTCCGTAGGCGCCGGGCCACCCGAATGTGCCCGTCCCGCCGGGGCCGAAGAATTGAGCCGACTTCGCCGGATCGGTGACCACCGAAAGGTTCAGGCCGAAGCCGCGCCCGATCCAGAAGGGCGCGCCGAGAAACAGGTCCTGCTTCTGCTCGGCCGTCAGTCGGTCGGTGCGCATGGCCGTGACCGACTCCTCCGAGAGCACGCGCACGCCATCGACCGTCCCGCTGCCGAGCAGCATCCGGGCGAACCGCAGGTAATCGTCGACGGTCGAGACCAGACCTGCACCGCCCTGGCAGAAGCGCGGTTCCCGGACCGGAATCGGCCCGAGCGCGTCGTGCTGCAGACCGGTCTGCTCGTCAAGCCGGTACATCGTCGCCGCGCGCGGGCGCTTCTCGGGGGAGATGAAGAACCCGGTGTCGGCCATGCCCAATGGTTCGAAGATCCGCTCGGCCAGCACCCGATGGAGCGGCTTGCCCTCGATCCGGGACAGTGCGATGCCGAGCACCTCGGTGGCCTGGCTGTAGGTGAGCCGCTCGCCGGGCTGGTGTACCAGCGGTAGTGCCGCGATCTCGGCCAGCCAGTGGTCCTGATCCTGGCGCAGCGATACCTGGCCGTACGCCCGGCCCAGTGGGCCGCCCACGGAGAACGAGTAGGCCAGGCCGCTGCGATGGGTCATCAGATCGTCGACGGTGATGTCGCGACGGGCCGGCACCGTGTCGTCCAGCGGTCCGGCGGGGTTCGTCAGCACCCGCATGTCCGCCAGTTCGGGCACCCACCTGGTGATCGGATCGGACAGCGCGAGCTTGCCCTCCTCGGCCAGCGCCAACGCGGCCGCCACGGTCACCGGTTTGGTCATCGATGCGATCCGGAAGATGGTGTCGCGTCGCATCGGCAGCTGGGCCTCGACGTCGAGGTGTCCGATCTCGTTGACCTGCAGCACTTTCCCGTGCTGCCAGACCATCGTGACCGCCCCCGCGAGCAAACCGGACTCGACCGCCTGAAGCACCGAAGCGCGGTTGTCGGCGAGGCTCACCGGCGCGAGTCTACGGTCGGTTCGGCGGCCGGGGCTGTGCGGGGAGGTGCTACGCTGCGGGCGTCGACATCCTTTAACGATCCGTCCCGAGAGGCGGAGAAGGAGGTCAGGTCGCCTCATGGCTACTGCGGACCGGGAACTGATGTCCGAACAGGACGTCGGTCGAACCATTTCCCGGATGGCCCACCAAATCATCGAGAAGACCGCCCTCGACGGCGCCGAAGCGCCGCGGGTGGTGCTGCTGGGCATTCCGACCCGCGGCGTCACACTGGCCAATCGGCTGGCCGAGAAGATCGACGAATTCTCCGGAGTCGCCGTCGAGCGCGGCGGCCTCGACATCACCCTGTACCGCGACGATCTGGACTTCAAGCCGCCCCGCGCGCTGGAGGAGACCTCGATTCCGACCGGCGGTATCGACGGCGCCCTGGTCATCCTGGTCGACGACGTGCTCTACACGGGGCGTTCGGTCCGGTCGGCGCTGGACGCTCTGCGTGACATCGGCAGGCCCCGGGCGGTGCAGCTTGCGGTGCTCGTCGATCGTGGTCATCGCGAGCTGCCGCTGCGGGCGGACTACGTCGGCAAGAACGTGCCCACGTCGCGCAGCGAGAACGTGAAGGTGCGCCTGGCGGAGGACGACGAGCTCGAAGGCATCTGGATCGCACCCGAAGGCGGGCCGGCCCGATGAGCGCTTGCGCGAAGAGGAGACTGCGCCGATGAGCGCTTGCGCGAAGAGGAAACCGGGCCGATGAGCACCAGGCATCTGCTGTCCGCCTCGGACTTGTCCCGCGACGAGGCGGTCGCCATCCTCGACAACGCCGACCGCTTCCGGCAGGCGCTGCTGGGCCGCGAAGTGAAGAAACTGCCCACTCTGCGCGGCCGGACGATCATCACGATGTTCTACGAGAACTCCACCCGAACCCGGGTGTCGTTCGAAGTGGCCGGCAAGTGGATGAGCGCGGACGTGATCAACGTCAGTGCTTCGGGATCGTCGGTGGCCAAGGGAGAGTCGCTGCGCGACACCGCGCTCACCCTGCGGGCCGCAGGCGCGGACATGCTGATCATCCGGCACCCCGCCTCCGGTGCCGCCCAGCAGTTGGCGGAGTGGACCCGGGAGGACGACGGCGATGGTCCCGCCACCGGTCCATCGGTGGTCAATGCCGGCGACGGCACCCACGAGCATCCGACCCAGGCCCTGCTGGACGCGCTGACCATCCGTCAGCGTCTCGGCGACATCGAGGGCCGTCGGGTGGTGATCGTCGGCGACATCCTGCACAGCCGGGTGGCGCGGTCCAACGTCGCACTGCTGAACACCCTCGGCGCGGAGGTGGTGCTGGTGGCGCCGCCGACCCTGTTACCGACGGGGGTGGCCGACTGGAGCGGTGCCACGGTGACCCACGACCTCGACGCCGAACTGTCGGCCGCCGACGCGGTGATGATGCTCCGGGTCCAGGCCGAGCGGATGAACGGTGGATTCTTCCCGTCCGAGCGCGAGTACTCGATCCGCTACGGTCTCTCCGAGCGGCGCCAGGCGATGTTGCCCGAGCATGCTGTCGTCCTGCACCCGGGCCCGATGCTGCGCGGAATGGAGTTGGCATTCGCGGTGCCGGACTCGCCGCAATCGGCAGTGCTGCAACAGGTTTCCAACGGTGTGCACGTCCGGATGGCGGTGCTCTTCCATCTGCTGGTCGGCACGGACGAGACGGTGAGCGTATGAGCGGCGTGGCGACGGTCCTGATCAGGGGTGTGCGACTCTACGGCGAGGGCGACCCGGTTGATGTCCTGGTAGCCGACGGCCAGATCGCCGGAATCGGGCCCGGTCTGAAGGCGCCGGCCGGCGCAGAGGTGATCGATGCGCCGGGCCAGGTGCTGCTGCCCGGTCTGGTCGACCTGCACACCCACCTTCGCGAACCCGGCCGGGAGTACGCGGAGGACATCGAAACCGGTTCTGCAGCAGCGGCTCTGGGTGGTTACACCGCGGTGTTCGCGATGGCGAACACCGACCCTGTCGCCGACAGTCCGGTGGTGACCGACCATGTGTGGCGGCGGGGCCGGCAGGTCGGTCTCGTCGACGTCCACCCGGTCGGTGCGGTGACGGTCGGTCTGGAGGGCAGGCAACTCACCGAGATGGGCCTGATGGCCGACGGTGTCGCCGGGGTGCGCCTGTTCTCCGACGACGGGATGTGTGTCCATGACCCACTGGTGATGCGCCGCGCCCTGGAATATGCCTCGGGCCTCGGTGTGCTCATCGCTCAGCACGCCGAGGAGCCCCGACTCGCAGCGGGTGCCGTCGCGCATGAGGGCCCCACCGCTGCGCGTCTGGGCCTCGCCGGCTGGCCACGAGCGGCCGAGGAGTCGATCGTGGCTCGCGATGCGCTCCTGGCCCGCGACGCCGGAGCGCGAGTGCACATCTGCCATGCCTCGACCTCCGGGACCGTCGAGATCCTGAAATGGGCTAAACAGCAGGGCATTTCGATCACTGCTGAGGTCACCCCGCACCACCTGATGCTCGACGACAGCCGGCTGGACAGCTACGACGGGGTCAACCGGGTCAATCCGCCGTTGCGCGAAGCCTCCGATGCAGAGGCGCTGCGTCGTGCGCTGGCCGAGGGCGTGATCGACTGCGTGGCCACCGACCACGCCCCGCACGCCGCGCAGGAGAAGTGCTGCGAGTTCTCGGTGGCCCGCCCGGGCATGCTCGGCCTGCAGACCGCGCTGTCGGTGGTGGCGGCGACGATGGTCGAGCCGGGCCTGCTCGACTGGCGCGGGGTGGCTCGGGTGATGAGCGAGAACCCGGCCCGCATCGTCGGACTCGACCATCAGGGCCGCCCACTGGAGGTGGGCGAGCCGGCCAACCTGGTGGTCGTCGACCCCGAATCCCGGTGGACGGTAGAGGGTTCGGAGTTGGCCAGCCGGTCGGCGAACACTCCCTACCAGGCGATGTCACTGCCCGCCACCGTGACCGCGACACTGCTGCGGGGCCGGATCACCGCCCGCGACGGCAAGGTGTTTCCCCCTCGATGAATGCCGCCCGATCATGAGCACCGCGATGGCCGCAGCCACCCTCGTAGTAGGTGTCGTGGTCGTGCTTCTGATCGGCGTGGTGATCCGCCGGGTGCTCCGAGGCTGGCGGGACGAGACGGAGCTGGAGGCAGACCTGATCGGCGAACTGCCGGATGTTCCCGACGAATTCGGGCCCGCCGTCATCGCCCCGGCGCCGGGGCGCTACGTCGGAAGCGCAGTCGCCCCCGACTGGCTGGACCGGGTGACCGTCGACGACCTCGGGCTGCGGTGCAAGGCCGTGCTGACCCGCTATCCCGAGGGAATCCTGCTGGAGCGGCTGGACGCCGCGCCGATCTGGATTCCCCAACGCAGGATTCTCGGCTTACGCACCGAGCGGGGCATGCCGGGAGAGACGATCCCCGGGCACCGGGGCAACGACCAGGCCGCGGCGGGAATCCTGGTGATCCGATGGCGGCTGCCGTCGGGGACCGAGATCGACACCGGATTCCGCGCCGACACTGCGGACTATGCCCGATGGACTGCCGGCGGCAACAGAACGATTGGAGACTAGAACGTGACTCAGCAGAAGGCCGTCCTGGTGCTTGAGGACGGGCGTATCTACACCGGCACCGCGTTCGGCGCCGGAGGTCAGACACTCGGCGAGGCGGTGTTCTCGACCGGAATGTCGGGCTACCAGGAGACCTTGACCGACCCCAGCTATCACCGCCAGATCGTGGTGGCCACCGCCCCGCAGATCGGCAACACCGGCTGGAACCACGATGACGGCGAGAGCCGCGCGGACAAGATATGGGTGGCCGGCTACGTCGTCCGCGATCCCTCCCCGCGCGCGTCGAACTGGCGGGCGACCGGGACCCTGGACGACGAACTGGTGCGCCAGGGCATCGTCGGGATCGCCGGAGTGGACACCCGCGCGGTGGTGCGCCACCTCCGCGACCGCGGGTCGATGAAGGCCGGCGTGTTCTCTGGTGCGGCCCTTGCCGACGACGATGAACTGCTGCGACGGGTTCGCAGCCAGCCGTCGATGCTGGGCGCCGACCTGTGCGGCGAAGTGAGCACCCCTGACGGCTACGTGGTGGAACCCGAAGGTCCGCAACGGTTCACGGTCGCTGCGCTGGACCTCGGAATCAAGACCAACACGCCGCGCAACTTCGCGCTGCGGGGGATCCGCACGCACGTCCTTCCGTCGTCGGCGACTTTCGCTCAGATCGCCGACCTCAAGCCCGACGGGGTTTTCCTGTCCAACGGCCCCGGCGACCCCGCCACCGCAGACCGGGTGGTCGCGGTCACCCGAGAGGTGCTCGGCGCCGGAATCCCGCTGTTCGGAATCTGTTTCGGCAACCAGATTCTCGGGCGCGCGCTCGGCCGCGCGACCTACAAGATGGTGTTCGGGCACCGGGGCATCAACATCCCGGTGATCGACCATGCGACGGGCCGGGTGGCCATCACCGCGCAGAACCACGGCTTCGCCCTCGAAGGCGAGGCGGGGGAGGTGTTCGACACCGACTTCGGCCCGGCGACGGTCAGTCACACCTGCGCCAACGATGGTGTGGTCGAGGGCGTGAAACTCGTTGACGGCAGAGCGTTCTCGGTGCAGTACCACCCGGAGGCCGCCGCCGGGCCGCACGATGCGAACTACCTGTTCGACCAGTTCGTCGACCTGATGGAGAGTGATCGCTGATGCCACGTCGCACCGACCTCAAGCACGTTCTGGTCATCGGATCCGGGCCGATCGTCATCGGCCAGGCCTGCGAGTTCGACTACTCGGGCACCCAGGCGTGCCGGGTGTTGCGCTCCGAGGGCCTGACGGTGAGCCTGGTCAACTCCAACCCGGCCACGATCATGACCGACCCGGAGTACGCCGACTACACCTACGTCGAGCCGATCACCCCGGCGTTCGTCGAGAAGGTGATCGCCCAGCAGGCCGCGCGCGGCAACCCGATCGACGCGATCCTACCGACCCTCGGCGGCCAGACCGCGCTGAACACCGCCGTCGCGCTGCATGAGAACGGTGCACTTGAGCGTTACAACGTCGAACTGATCGGAGCCGACTTCGACGCGATCCAGCGCGGCGAGGACCGTCAGAAGTTCAAGGACATCGTGGCCAAGGTGGGCGGGGAGTCGGCGCGGTCCCGCGTGTGCTTCACCATGGCCGAGGTCCGCGACACCGTCGCCGAACTCGGTCTGCCGGTCGTCGTACGGCCCTCTTTCACGATGGGCGGCCTCGGCTCGGGAATGGCTTACACGGCCGAGGACGTCGAGCGGATGGCCGGGGAGGGCCTGGCGGCATCGCCGAGTGCCAACGTGCTGATCGAGGAGTCGATCTACGGCTGGAAGGAATACGAGCTTGAGCTGATGCGCGACCTCCACGACAACGTCGTGGTGGTCTGCTCGATCGAGAACGTCGACCCGATGGGCGTGCACACCGGCGACTCGGTGACCGTCGCCCCCGCGATGACGCTCACCGACCGCGAATACCAGGTCATGCGTGACCTGGGCATCGCGATCCTGCGCGAGGTCGGGGTGGACACCGGCGGCTGCAACATCCAGTTCGCGGTCGACCCCAGGGACGGCCGGCTCATCGTCATCGAGATGAATCCGCGGGTGTCGCGGTCCAGTGCGCTGGCGTCGAAGGCCACCGGTTTCCCGATCGCCAAGATGGCCGCCAAACTGGCCATCGGCTACACGCTCGACGAGATCCTCAACGACATCACCAAGGAAACCCCGGCCTGCTTCGAGCCGACGCTGGACTACGTGGTGGTCAAGGCGCCTAGGTTCGCCTTCGAGAAGTTCCCGGGCGCCGACCCGACGCTGACCACGACGATGAAGTCGGTGGGGGAGGCGATGTCGTTGGGCCGCAACTTCGTCGAGGCGCTCGGCAAGGTGATGCGCTCGCTGGAGACCACCAAGGCAGGGTTCTGGACCACCCCCGACGACGACGGCTGGGTCGAGGACGTGCTGGCCCGGCTGCGCACTCCGACCGAGGGCAGGCTGTACGACATCGAACTGGCGCTGAGACTCGGGGCCAGTGTGGAGCAGGTGGCCGAAGCGTCCGGGGTGGATCCATGGTTCGTCGAGCAGATCAACGGCTTGGTGGCGCTGCGCGCCGAGTTGCTCTCCGCCGCCGTTCTCGACACCGACCTGCTGCGCCGCGCCAAACACAGCGGACTGTCGGACCGCCAGATCGCCGCGCTGCGGCCGGAACTGGCCGGCGAGAAGGGCGTTCGATCGCTGCGTCAGCGGCTCGGCATCCATCCGGTGTACAAGACCGTCGACACCTGTGCGGCGGAATTCGAGGCCAAGACGCCCTACCACTACTCCAGCTACGAACTCGACCCGGGCGCCGAGAGTGAAGTCGCCCCACAGACCGACAAGCCGAAGGTTCTCATCCTCGGTTCCGGCCCCAACCGAATCGGCCAGGGCATCGAGTTCGACTACAGCTGCGTGCATGCCGCCACAACGCTGACCGAGGCCGGTTTTGAGACCGTCATGGTCAACTGCAACCCCGAGACGGTGTCCACCGACTACGACACCGCCGATCGTTTGTACTTCGAACCGTTGACCTTCGAGGACGTCCTGGAGGTCTACCGGGCCGAATCCGAGTCCGGGCAGGGCGGTCCCGGGGTGGTGGGTGTGATCGTCCAACTGGGAGGGCAGACCCCGCTGGGTCTGGCGCACCGGCTCGAGGAGGCCGGGGTGCCGATCGTCGGAACCCGTCCGGAAGCCATCGACCTTGCCGAGGACCGCGGCCGGTTCGGACAGGTGCTGGTCAAGGCCGGCCTGCCGGCGCCCAAGTTCGGGACCGCCACCAGTTTCGAGGAGGCCCGCGAGATCGCCTCCCGGATCGGCTATCCGGTCTTGGTGCGCCCTTCGTATGTGCTCGGTGGCCGCGGCATGGAGATCGTCTACGACGAGAAGACCCTGCACGGCTACATCACCCGCGCCACCCAACTCTCGCCCGAGCACCCGGTTCTGGTGGATCGGTTTCTCGAGGACGCCATCGAGATCGACGTCGATGCGCTGTGCGACGGAACCGAGGTCTACATCGGCGGGGTGATGGAGCACATCGAGGAGGCCGGAATCCACTCCGGCGACTCGGCCTGTGCGCTGCCGCCGGTGACCCTGGGCCGCAGCGATATCGAGGCCGTCCGACGTGCCACCGAGGCGATCGCGCACGGGGTGGGTGTGGTCGGCCTGCTCAACGTTCAGTACGCCCTGAAGGACGACGTGCTCTACGTCCTGGAGGCCAATCCGCGCGCCAGCCGTACGGTCCCGTTCGTCTCCAAGGCGACGGCGGTGCCGCTGGCCAAGGCCTGTGCCCGAATCATGCTGGGCGCCAGCATCTCTCAACTGCGGGCCGAAGGTGTGCTGGCGGCCACCGGGGACGGCACCAACCCCGACCCGAATGCACCGATCGCGGTCAAGGAGGCCGTGTTGCCGTTCCGGCGCTTCCGCCGGGTGGACGGATCCGGTGTCGACTCGCTGCTCGGTCCGGAGATGAAGTCCACCGGCGAGGTGATGGGC
>CAYTOD010000059.1:0-27924 GCA_964439315.1 uncultured Mycobacterium sp.
CGATCAAACGAAAGCCGCCCCGGCACCAAAACCGGGGCGGCTTTCACCTGCCTCTTGACAAAGAGTGCCTACATATCAGCTGTACGGAGCCTCAGCGACGCTGAGCTGCTGCCAGGCGGGCCTTGAACTCCGGTGACTCGATCGAGGCCGCCTGCGGTCCGAGTTCGATGTCCTTGGCCGCGGTGTGGTGATCGGTGTCGAGGAAGCCGGGGATCGCGGTGGCTCGCATCGAGGCCTTGGTGGCGATGACCACTTCCCGTGGTGCAGCCGCCGGCCCGGACGCCAATTCCAGTGCGGCGGAGAGGGGATCTTCGGCCACACACAGGGCCAGGCCGTGGCGCACCGCGGCCTCGGCGTCGAAGCGCATGCCGAACAGCAGGGCTGCGCGCGCCACCTGGGGGCCCACCGCGCGTTGCAGCATCCAGGTCGCGCCGCCGCCGGGGTGGATCCCCAATTTCTGGAAGCGAGGGTCGAACAGGGCGTCAGGTCCGGCGATGCGGACGTCGGCGGCGAGCGCCAGGTTCATGCCGGCCCCCACCGCGGCCCCGTTGACCGCAGCGATCGTCGGCAGCGTGCATCGCCCGACAGCCATGAAGCCGGCGTAGATGCGTTCCAATCCATCGCGCGCCGCGGCGCCCAGGGCCGACAGGTCCGCTCCGGCGCAGAAAGCTTTACCAGCCCCGGAGAGAACGACCGCATGGACGGACGGATCGGACTCGGCTTGGGTCACCGCGTCGCGCAACTGGGTGGACATGGCGTCGGTGACGGCGTTGCGCCGGTCCGGGTCGTTCACCGTGATGACGGCGATACGGTCTTTGACGTCGTAGAGAACGAGTTCGGCCACGGCGCATCACGCTAACAGCAATGCCCGGACCGAGCCGGGCCCGAGTCAGACCTTCTGCGGCTCCGCCGAAAACAGCTCGCGTTCGACTGCGTCGGCGTCGAGGTGCGCCGCGGTGATGCGGTTCGTCGACTGGTCGACCAGGGCGTACGGGCCGTACTTCGAGTAGGCCGACGACGCTTCCTTGTACTTCACCAGGCGCAGACCCTTGCGGTAGGCGCGATATCGCCACTGTGATTCCGAATGGATTGGCACCAATAACCCCCAGGTTGGCTGACAACAACGCCCCGGGAGCCTGACAGCGGGTCCCGGAGGCCCCCGCTGTTGGAGACACTGAATTGTAAGGCTCTTCGGCTTGCAAGGATCAAGTTCGGGCTGTGCGTTCGTTTCACATTGGTACGAACGGACTACATTGAGCGGCTTCGGTCAGGGTTCGTTTTCCCCGCCGCTGATGTCGGTCAGTCCGACGAGGCCGTCGTCGACAGCCCTGGCCAGCAGGGCGGCCTTGGTGTGGGCCGGGCGTCCCGCCGCGGCGTACTTGGCCCGGATCCGCTGGAGATGTGTTCGCACCGTCGCCGGCGAGAGGTGGAGCGACCGCGCGACATCGTCCTTGCTGTCGGTCTTCAACCATGCTGTGAGAACTTGCTTTTCGCGTTCGGAGAGCGCGATTCGGCCGTGGGCGTCACACCGTAGCAGTGCTGCCGCCATGTGCGGTGCGACGTAGTTCGCACCTGATCCAGTGGCACGCACGGCTCGGATGAGGTGGTCGGCGTCCTCGTCCTTGGTTACGTAGCAGCGTGCGCCCGCGTCGAGGCCGGCCAGGATGATCTCGTCGGAGGTCAAACGTGAGTAGATGACGACCGACGGCACGCAACTGTCAAGCAGGCGAATGGAATTCATGTCCGGAGCGTGCCCGTCCTCCTGGATCTCGATGATCACGGCGTGGACCGGCGGAGCGGTGGGAAGCCAGGCGAGGAGCAGTTCGGGACGTGGGAAACTGCCGACAGTCCGAATGCCTGGTTCCGCCGCGAACCACGCTTCCAGGCTGGCACGCACGACATGGTGTTCGTCGATCAGGGCGACGTCGAGTGCCGCGCCAGAAGAAGCCGCCATATCTACCCCCCCGGTAGCGATCAACTCCAGGGTAGTCCGCTTCGCGCGGCGAAGTTCAGGCTGCCACCGGGACTCGGACGTCGCGGAGTCCGACCGCGTTGGTCAATCCCGAGCAGTTGTGACACCCGATGCATCCGACGCAATCCTCGCACCGGACGCAGGCGATGCAGGCCTTGCAGCGACGGCAGGACACGCACCCCGCACACGCCGCACATCCGCTCATGAACAGCGATAGCGCGGTGGCTGCACTGCCCGCCACCCCCGCGCTGGCGACTGTTCCGATGGATCCTGCGACCCCCACACTGCCGACGGTGGCGGCTGACCCGGCGACGGCGGCGCTCCCGACGGTGGCGATGGAGCCGGCCACCGCGATGCTTCCGACCGTCGCGATCGAGGCGACCACCGCGGCGCTGCCGGTGACGGCGATGGACAGCGGGGCGAGCAGGAACTTGAACATCGCACCAGCATCCCAACCATCCGATGACCTCGTGGGCTTTCTTCTGACTTGTGTCAGCATGGAAGCATGCTCGCTCGGCGCGCTCTCGGCTTCCTGGGCGCGGCGGTGGTCGCGCCCGCCGCGATTGTTGCCGCCGCCTCCGCAGTGCCCACCGCGACCGCTGACCAGTGCCCTGACATCGAGGTGATCTTCGCCCGGGGGACCGGGGGCGAAGGTCTGGGGAGAGCGGGCGGCGCCTTCCTCGACGCCCTGCGGTCCCAGATCGGCGGCCGTTCGCTGGCGGTGTATTCGGTGAACTACCCGGCAGGCTTCAACTTCGAGAAGTCCGCTCCCGCCGGTGCGTCAGACGCGGCCGCCCACGTGCAGTCCATGGCCACCAACTGCCCCGGGACAAAGCTTGTGCTGAGCGGCATTTCGCAGGGCGCGGGCGTCATCGACCTCATCACCGCGGACCCCCGCCAGTACGGCAAGTGGACTCCCACCCCGATGCCGGCCGAACTCGCCAATCATGTTGCCGCGGTTGCGGTGTTCGGCAACCCGCTACGCAACGTTCCCGGCGGGGGGCCGCTCAATGAGATCAGCAGTCTCTACGGCGCCAAGACCATCGACCTGTGCGCACCCGACGACCTGTTCTGCTCTTCCGGCCTGAACCTGGGCGCGCACTTCTCCTATGCCGAGAACGGCATGGCCGCCCAGGCGGCCGATTTCGTGGCCGCCCGCCTCTCGTGATTCGGGGCTTCGCCGCTGTCAGTCTGCTGTGGATGCCCTGCTGATTGGCTTGGGCCCGGCGCGCGGGTGGTCGATCCAGGGGACGCGTTCCGGAGAGGCAGCGCCGGCGACGCGCGTGGTGGATGAGCGTGTAAACCCTTTTCAGGGCTGATTTCCGCCGTACTGTTCGCTCAACGGGCCGCGCTGTTTCTGATCTTGTTCACGTCTTTGCTAAGGAGCTCCCGATGGCTGCGACTCATCGCAAGTCACCCACCTCGTGCCGCTATGCGGGGGCGGCAGCCCCGGTGGCCATACGGGAGTCGTGGCACGTCGGTCGGGTGGGCGCGCTGGCGTTGGCGCTGGGTTTCGGCGCTGCGGCGGTGATGCCGGCGACGGCCTGGGCCGACACGACCGGGAGTCTCGGGTCGACGGGTACCTCCGACGTCGGCACGTCGGCAGGCTCGGCCCAGACGGCCACGCCCCGCTCGGCGGGCAGGCCGTCGCGGGCCGCCACCCGCTTGGCCTCAGGTGATTCCAGCGCGGCGGCCGCCCGGACGAGTCGTGGCGCCCGGGGTGTCGCGGCTCCCCGTGGTGTGGGCAGTCACCTCGCCGAGGCGGCAGGTTCCTCGTCCGCGAGGAGACTCGGTCCCGTGACGGCGGCCCGAATGGCGGCCCCGGCTGCAGCGGCGGCGCCGCTTCGCGCCCTGGGATCTGGATTGTTGTCGTGGCTTCGGAACGGCGGCGACGATGCCCCGGTGGCCGCCCCCTTGATGTGGACCGCGCTGGCAGTCGGCAGACGAGAACTGGGCGGACGCATCGCCTCGCGCAGCGCAGGCCCGACCGGGGGCATGCTCAGTCTGTTCATCGGCAACGGCACCGCCGACCATCCCGACGGCGGCCTCATCATCGGCAACGGCTACTCCTATGACCAGGCCTCCTGCCCGACCGGGTCGTGCAACGGCGGAAACGCCGGGCTCCTCGGCAACGGCGGCAACGGCTACAACGGGGGCAACGGCGGCGCCGCCCGCTGGTTCGGCAACGGCGGAAACGGCGGAAACGCCCTGACTGTCGCAGGGACCGGAGGGAACGGCGGAAACGGTGGCCTGTTCCTCGGCAACGGAGGTAACGGCGGCAAGGGTGGCGTAGGACGCACCGGCACCGAAGGTGAGAACGGTTCGGACGCCGGGAAACCCGGACAGGTCGGCGGAGAGGGCGGCGCAGGCGGCACGGGCGGCGATGGCGGCAACGGCAGCTGGCTGTTCGGCCGGGGCGGTGCTGCCGGTGATGGCGGTACCGGCGGCACCGGCGGGGCCGGCGGCGTCGGCTCGGTCGGTGCCGATGCCGAACTCCCCGGAACCAACGGCGGCATCGGTGGGAGCGGCGGCAAGGGCGGTGCCGGTGGTCTGGGCGGTGCCCCCGGTACCGCGGGCACCGGACGGTTCCTGGTCGTCCTTGCCCTCAGCGGCTCGGCGGGCTCGCAGGGCGCGGGCGGGGTTGGCGGCGCGGGTGGAGACGGTGGGGCAGGCGGGGCCGGAGCCACGGGCGCTGCCGGGAACGGGGCCGGCGGCAACGGCGGTAACGGCGGCAACGGGGGAATCGGCGGGCCCGGTGGCACGGGCGTCATCGCAGGAGCCGACGGTGATGGCGGTAACGGCGGGACCGGAGGTCCCGGCGGAGTGGGCGGGACGGCCGACGGCAACGGCGGCAACGGCGGCAACGGCGGGGCCGGCGCAGTCGGCAGCACCAACGGAAGCGGCGGCGCCGGCGGCGGCGGCGGAGCGGGCACCGGCAGCGGGAACAACGGTGCCGCGGGCAGCGCGGGCATCAATCCGTTGGTGATCGCGATGGTTCAGGTCGGCAACCCGAACAACCCCGCCGATAATCAAGGGCTTCAAGGCAATTACGGCAAGGTCCAGTACGACTACAGCATCGCCCGCACCGAGACCACGGTCGCCGACTACGTTCAGTTCCTCAATGCGGTCGCCCGCTACGTACCGGCCGGCCAGGCCGAATACCTGACCGATCTGTGGAACAAAGACATGTCTCCCAGCAGGTATGGCCAATCGCACTCGGTGATCGGCGACCAGATCTTCCGCGACGGTACCCCCGGGAATTACGTCTACGCCGCAGCGCCCGGTGCCGAGAATCTGCCCATCGCCAATGTGAGCTGGTACAACGCCGCGCGGTTCGTCAACTGGCTGGACAACGGTCAGCCCATCTCCACCGTGTTCAACCCCGATCCGGGTACCGAGACCGGGGCCTACACGCTCAACGGCACCGAAAGCACGGTGATCACCACTAGGACGGCCGGGGCGAAGTACACCCTTCCCTCGGAGAACGAGTGGTACAAGGCCGCCTACTACGACCCCACCAACCCCCTGCCCAGTACCGCGACAGGCACGGTCGGCTACTGGGAGTACCCGACCAAATCCAACTCCACCCCGACCGCCACTGCGCCCAACAACCCCAATCCGCGTGACCTGAGCGGCACCAACGCCGCCAACTACAACGCCGTTGTCTTTCCGGAAAAGCAGAAGCTGGTCGATGTAACCGAGTACGCCAACAGTGCCTCCCACTACGGCACGCTCAACCAGGCGGGCAACCTGTGGGAGTGGACCGACTCCTTCGTCACCAACTATCAAGACGAGCCCAATTCGATGATCATCCGCGGCGGTTCGTGGAGCCTGGGAATCCTCAATCCGAGTAGCACCGTCCGCCGCGACTACACCCCGGACGAGACCGACGACGACACCGGCTTCCGTATCGCCGGCGGACAGACTGCCGTCACCGTGTCTGACACCGCCGCGCCGATCGACACCCCGGCAACCACCCCGACGACAACGCCGGTGGCCGAGGCGGCACCATCACAGGGATCGGGATCAACACCGATCGCCGCTGTCCCGGGTGCTCGGACCATCCCGATGGTGCGGGTCGGCAACAAGGACAATCCCGCCGACCCGCAAACCGGGTTTGGCGCGGTCAATCACGAATTCAGCATCGCCACAACCGAAACCACCGTCGGCGACTACGTGACGTTCCTCAACACCGTCGCCACCAGTACCACCGCACCGGACTACATCCAGGCGTTGTGGCAGAAGCCCATGTCCGACCCTGACAAGTCCGAAAAGATCGGGGCTCTCATTCTTCGGACGGATAACCTCGACGGCACATACACCTATACGGTGTCGCCGGATGCGGTCGATCCAGACCCCGATGCTTTCCCCGGAAAAACCCGCGCCGATCTCCCGGTGGCATTCGTCAACTGGTTCGCCGCCGCCCGGTACGCCAACTGGATGAGCAACGGCGGGACGTCCGGCGCAAGCACCGAGACCGGGGCCTACAACCTCAACGGAGCCATGACGGGCAGCGACTTCCCCGTTCAGCCGGGTGCTCGGTACTGGCTGCCCTCCGAAGACGAGTGGTACAAGAGTGCCTATTACGACCCGGCCACCAGCACCTACTCGACCTACGCCACGCGCAGCAACACCATGCCCAATTACGACATCAACGGAAGTGACTCCGCCAACTACAACAACCAGCGAGACAAGGGCTACAAGCTCACCCCGGTCGGCGCCTACAAGAACAGCTACTCCTACTACGGCGCCTTCGACATGACCGGCAACCAGTGGGAATGGACGGATGGAATTGTGTACGCCCCCACCTACCGTCAGCCCGGACAGCAACAACCGAACTCGCGCATCATCCGAGGCGGGTCATGGAGCCAGGGGATCATCGCCCCTCAGAACTACACCCGCCGCGATTATCCCGACGGCTACCAGATTCCCGGCTACCTCTACTACACCGACGACGACACGGGCTTCCGCCTGGCCGGCCTGGCGGAACTCAGCACGACGTTGATATGACTCTCCGACAGTTGACCGTCATCCGGCACTAAGGCTGGCCGAGGCTGCGCCGGTAGTCAGCGGCCTCGGCCTCAGCGGCGAGCAGCGCGCCCAGCTCGCCTTCCTGCTGTGCAACGAAAACACCGACGACCTGTCGGCACAATTCCGGCACACTCACCCCACGGGCATCGGCGATGCGTTTGAGCCCCATCACCATCGTCGTGGTGACGTGAAACTGCACGGCGAACTGACCGCAGGAGCCATCCTCGGGCGGCAACCCCGGCCCCAGGACGACGGGACTGTCGATGAGGTACTCGGCAGCCTCGACGTCCAGTCTCGTTTGAACGACGACCTCGTTAAGCCGTGGCGGGTTGTCAATGGAGCTATCCGGCTCCCGGCTCTCATCGTCGCTGCGATAACCCATTCCGCCCACGGTAGCTATCTCCGCATTCATTGGAGGACAGGGGCGGGGGAAACATAGTGTGGTCGCATGTGCACCAACTTCAAACTCAAGCCGGCCGCGGACGGCACCGTTGTTGTAGGGCGCACCATGGAGTTCCCCAACCTCATTCCGTGGGAGGTCCAGGTTGTGGCGGCGGGGCTGACGCGCACTTCCACCGGGGTGAAGAACGGCATCGCCTGGACTCCGCAGTACGGCATCCTCGGCATGGGTGCCTGGGGTGACGGGCTTCTCGCAGATGGCATGAACATCGAGGGACTGAGTGCTCACGCGCTCTACATGGCCGGGTTCTGCGACTACGCGGAGCCGACAGGCGCGGGCAACGACATCGGCGAGATGGATGTCATCGCCTACCTACTGGGTACCTGCAAGAACGTTGCGGAGGCCAAGGCCGCCGCGGCAACCATGAACGTGGTGGGCGTCGACCCGGGCTTGGGGTTCAATCCGCCGCTGCACTTCCTGCTGCACGACGCCACGGGCTCGGCGGCCATCGAATTCCGCCCCGAGGGAGTGAGCATCGTCGACAACCCCACTGGGGTGGGCACGAACGGGCCGTTCCTCGACTGGCACATCACCAACCTGCGCAACTACGTGGGCATCTCGTCGGCCAATCCCACCACCACGGTGGGCGACAGCACCCTTCACCCGCTCGGGCAGGGCGGCGGACTGCGGGGATTGCCCGGCGACTACACCCCGCCCTCGCGGTTCGTACGTGCAGCCGCGCTGATGCTGCTCATCGACGAGCCCGCCGATGCCGCGTCTGCCGAATCGGCATGCCTGCACGTGATCAACAGCTTCGACATCCCGGCGGGCATTATCACCGAGGAGTTCAAGCCTGGTCAGGTGGTTGACGAGGTCACAAGTTGGGTGACGGTGTGCAATCTCACCGACCGCCGGTACGGCTACCGAACGATCGGCGATCCTGTGCCGTACGTGGTGGACTTGACCACGACAGACTTTTCGACCAGCCGTCGAACGCCCGTTCCGGGCGCCGCGCGGTTCACGCCAGTCACCGTGTGATGTTGTGCAGTCATATCTTTGACCAGTCCCGGTGGCGCCCCCGGCAGGAATCGAACCTGCGACCTAGGGATTAGAAGGCCCTTGCTCTATCCAACTGAGCTACGGAGGCATAGCGCGAACTAGTCTATCCGGCGCGGTGGGCGTCGATTGGCCCGATCACCCGGGACTGGACGCGCGAGCACCGCTTCGCGAACTCGACTCCGTGACGGGGGTGCTCGGACTAGCGTGGGCAGTCGGGACTGGCGGGTCGTCGGGGCTAGTGGGCACAGGAAAGGTTCAGATCGGTGCGGAGAAGTCGATGAGTGGCCGGGTGGACGCATCCGGGCTGCCTTCCGAACTCGGCGCCTTCGATCTGTTGATGCACCGCGGCGAGGCCAATCCGCGCACCCGGTCGGGAATCATGACGCTGGAGATCCTCGACACCGCGCCGAACTGGGATCGGTACCGCACGCGCTTCGAGAACGCCTCACGCCGGGCGCTTCGCCTACGGCAGAAGGTCGTCATGCCGCCCCTGCCGACCGCACCCGCACGCTGGGTCGTCGACCCCGACTTCAACCTGGACTTTCACGTGCGCCGGGTCCGGGTACCGCATCCCGGGACGCTGCGTGACGTCCTCGACCTGGCCGAGGTGATTCTGCAGTCGCCGCTCGACATCTCGCGTCCACTGTGGACGGCGACTCTGGTCGAAGGGGTCGAGGGCGGCAAGGCGGCCAGCCTGCTCCATCTGAGCCACGCTGTCACCGACGGGGTCGGGGCGACGGCGCTGTTCGCCGAGATCTACGACCTGGAACGCGAACCACCCCGCCGGCCCGAGCCGCCGCTGCCCCTGCCGGAGGACACCACGCCCGCGGACATCATGCGCGAGGGGATCGGTCATCTCCCGAGCGTGATCCTCGAGGGGGTGACGACCGTGGTGTCCGACGGTCTGGCGCTGCTGGGGCATGTGGTGAACAACCCGGGAACAGCGGTGCTCGACGCCGTCGACTATCTGCGGTCCGGTATGCGCGTGGTGCGCCGCGCCGCCCCGCCGTCACCGCTTCTGCGTCGCCGCAGTCTGTCCACCCGCAGTGAGTCCATCGAGATGAAAGTGGGGGACCTGCACCGCGCCGCGCACGCCGCCGGGGGCTCGATCAACGACGCCTACCTGGCCGGGCTGTGCGGTGCGCTCCGGCTCTATCACGAGGAGCTCGGGGTTCCGGTCGGCACACTTCCGATGGCGGTTCCGGTCAACCTGCGGGCTGACGCCGACCCGGCGGGCGGCAACCGGTTCGCCGGGGTCAACCTCGCGGCTCCGGTCGGCATCGCCGACCCGGCGAAGCGGATCCAGAAGATCCACAAGCAGATGGTCGCCCGCCGTGAGGAGGCGGCGATCGACATCCTGGGGGTCGTCGCGCCGATGCTCGCGCTGCTGCCCGATGCGGTGCTCGAAGCGCTCAGCGGCTCGGTGATCGCCTCGGACGTGCAGGCCAGCAATGTCCCGTTCTACCCCGGCGACACGTTCATCGCCGGCGCGAAGGTGTTGCGCCAGTACGGTCTTGGCCCGTTGCCCGGCGTGGCGTGCATGGCGGTGTTGTTGTCGCGCGGAGGCTTCGCGACGATGACCGTCCGCTACGACCGGGCGGCCATCGAGGACCCGGCGTTGTTCGCCCAGTGTCTGCGGCAGGGTTTCGACGAGGTTTTGGCGCTGGCCGGCCGTCCGGCGCCGCGCGTCGTCCCGGTGTCGTTCCCAGATTCCCCGGATCAGTCCAGTCAGCATAAGAACGGATCGGTGGCCTACTGATGAGTGAAAAATCGAACGCAGGGTCCAACGAAGGGTCCAAGGAAATGCGCCTTCCGGGGTCGGTGGCCGAAGTGATGGCCAGTCCTCGGGGTCCCGAGGTCGGGGCGTTCTTCGATCTCGACGGCACGCTGGTCGCGGGGTTCACCGCGGTGATCCTGACCCGGGAGCGGTTCCGTCGTCGCGACATGGGGGTCGGGGAACTCATCAGCATGGTCGCCGCCGGACTCACCCACCAGTTCGGCCGGATGGAGTTCGAGTCCCTGATCGACAAGGCCACCCAGATGCTGCGCGGTCGCCCATTGAGTGACCTCCAGCAGATCGGCGACCGGCTGTTCATGGAGAAGATCGAGAGCCGGATCTACCCGGAGATGCGCGAACTCGTGCAGGCCCATCTTGAGATGGGCCACACCGTGGTGCTCAGTTCGTCGGCGCTGACCATCCAGGTCGAACCGGTGGCGCGGTTCCTGGGCATCGCCAACACGTTGACCAACAGGTTCGAAGTGGATCTCGACGGACTGTTGACCGGGAAGGTGATCCGGCCGATCGTGTGGGGTCCGGGCAAAGCCGCTGCGGTGCAGAAGTTCGCCGGGGAGAACGGCGTCGACCTTGCGCAGAGCTACTTCTACGCCGACGGCGACGAGGACGTCGCGCTGATGCACCTCGTCGGTCACCCGCGGCCCACCAATCCCGGCGACAAGATGGCCGAGGTGGCCCGCAAGCGGGGCTGGCCGATCCTGGAGTTCCGCAGCCGGGGCGGCGGCGGCCTGATGGGGCAGGTGCGCACTCTGCTCGGCGTCGGTTCGATCGTGCCTGCGGCGTCCGGTGCCATCGGATGGGGTCTGATCACGCGCAGCAAACGTCGCGGGGTGAGCTTCTTCACCACCGCGTTCCCGCAGATGTTGTTGGCGGCCAACGGTGTTCGCACGCATGTGCTCGGTCAGGAGAACCTGACCAAGGAGCGCCCGGCGGTGTTCATCTTCAACCACCGCAACAACTTCGACCCGGTTCTGGTCGGCTCGCTGGTCAAGGACAACTGGACCGGCGTGGGCAAGAAGGAACTTCAGAACGATCCGGTGGTCGGAACCCTCGGCAAGATCGTCGACACCATCTTCATCGACCGGGACGATCCAAAGGCCGCCGTCGAATCCCTCAAGGAGGCGGCCGTCACCATCAGGACCGGTCTGTCGGTGGTGATCGCCCCGGAGGGGACGCGCCTCGACACCAAGTCGGTGGGCCCGTTCAAGAAGGGCCCGTTCCGCCTGGCCATGTCGGCGGGTGTGCCGATCGTTCCGATCGTGATCCGCAACGCCGAGCAGATCGCGGCGCGGAATTCGACGACGCTGCATCCGGGGACTGTGGATGTCGTTGTCTACCCGCCGCTTTCGGTGGCGGATTGGACCGTCGACAACATCACCGACCGGATCGCCGAGGTCCGGCAGCTTTACATCGACACGCTCAAGGACTGGCCCGTCGATGCGGTTCCCGAAGCGGACTTGTACAAGCCGCGATGGCCGGCCAAGAAGGCGCCCGCCAAGAAGGCTCCCGCGAAGAAGGCCGTCGCTACGAAGGCGGTCGTCAAAAAGGCCCCTGCCAAAAAGGCCGCGCCGGCCAAGAAGGCCGCGCCGGCCAAGAAGGCGGCGCCGGCCAAGAAGGCGGCCGCTGACGCGGCCGTGACCGAACCGACTGAGCACGCAAGACCGAAAGGCCGCCGATGACAGCCGATTTCCACGCCGACTTCAGCACGACCGACGATGCGCTGGTGCTTGCCTCGGTATCGTCCAAGGCCGAGTTCGGTCTGCTCGAGGACTGGCTGCAGGCACAGCGGCGCAATCATCCCGACACCACGGTCGAGGTTCTGCGCCTTCCACACGCGGACCCGCCGCCGGCGCTGGTCAACCAGCTCGTCGCGGAGCTGGAGTGCGGGGACGACCGCAGTGTCGTCCCGGTCCGGGTGTTCTGGGTTCCCGGTGGTCTGCCGACCCGGGTCAAGCTGGCCGGCCTGATCTCGGGGCGGGAGACCTACCGTCCGCCCAAGCTGTTGCAACGCGGCATCCTGCACAAGGATTCGTCGCGGGCCCGCATCGTCGCCGGCGATCCGGCGACGGTGGGTGAACTGCGCCGGCAGTGGAGCGAGAACACCGTGGGGGGCACCCCGCAGGACTTCGCCCGCTTCGTACTGCGCCGCGCGGAGCTGGCGGTCGAGCGGATGGAATTGCGCCTGCTCGGACCGGAATACAAGTCGCCCCGGCTGATCACCGATGAGCTTTTGAACTCGTCGCGGTTCGTGAACGGCTTGGAGGCCATCCCCGGTGCCACGCCGGAGAAGGCCGAGGTGATGCTCGACGAGCTGGCCACGGGCTGGAGTCGATTCTCGGTCGACCTGATTCCCAACCTCGGCCGCACCATCTTCAGCCGGGGTTTCGATCCTCGCATCGACTACGACCATGCCCAGATCGAGTCGATGCGGAGCGCTCTCGAAGACCACCCCGCGGTGTTCCTGTGGTCCCACCGGTCCTACCTCGACGGCGTGATCGTGCCGGTGGCCCTGCAGGAGAACAAGTTACCGCCGGCGTGCACGTTCGCCGGCATCAACCTGTCCTTCGGTTTCATGGGTCCGCTGATGCGCCGCTCAGGCGTGATCTTCCTGCGTCGTAAGCTCGACGATCCGCTGTACAAGTACGTGCTGCGGCAGTTCGTCGGCTACATCGTCGAAAAGCGCTTCAATCTGAGCTGGTCCATCGAGGGCACGCGGTCGAGGACCGGAAAGATGTTGCCGCCCAAGCTCGGTCTGCTGTCCTACGTCGCCGACGCCTATCTGGACGGACGCAGTGAGGACATCCTCCTGCAGCCGACCTCGATCAGCTTCGACCAACTGCACGAGACCGCCGAGTACGCGGCCTACGCCCGTGGCGGGGAGAAGATCCCCGAGAGCGCCGAATGGCTCTACAACTTCATCAAGGCGCAGGGCGAGCGCAACTACGGCAAAATCTACGTCCGCTTCCCGGAGGCGGTGTCCATGCGCCAGTACCTCGGTGAGCCTGGCGGGCCGACCGCCCGCGACGAAGCGGCCAAGCGCCTGGCCATGCAGAAGATGGCCATCGAGGTGTCCTGGCGAATCCTGCGGGCCACGCCCATCAGCGCGTCGAGCCTGGTATCGGCGGTGTTGCTGGCCGCCCGTGGTCGTGCCTTGACGCTGCGCCAACTGCACCACAGCTTGCAGGACTCGTTGGATTATCTGGAGCGCAAACGAACGCCGATCACCAACAGCGCGTTGCGACTTCACTCGATGGATGGGGTGCGCGCCGCGTTGGACGCGCTGTCGAACGGCCATCCGGTGACCAGGATCGACGGCGGCCACGAGCCTGTCTGGCGGATCGCCCCCGAGCAGGAGCTTGAAGCGGCGTTCTACCGCAACTCGCTGATCCATGCCTTCCTGGAAACCTCCATCGTGGAGCTGTCGCTCGTCCACGCGGCGCGGGCGCCCAAAGGTGAACGGGTCGATGCGTTCTGGGCCCAGGCGATGCGATTGCGTGCCCTGCTGAAGTTCGACTTCTACTTCGCCGACTCGGCCACGTTCCGGGCGAACATCGCCGAGGAACTTGACTGGATTCCGGACTGGGAGGACCAACTCGACGCCGGTCCGGAGGCAGTTCATGCCGTGCTCCGGGAGAAGCGCCCGCTGATGGCGGCCGCGATGCTGCGCCCGTTCTTCGAGGCCTACGAGATCGTGGCCGATGTGCTGTGCAGCGCGCCGGCCGGCATCAGCGACAAGGAACTCAACACCCAGGCGCTGGGCGTCGGTAGCCAGTACGCCGCACAGGGACTGGTGGCGAGCAACGAGTCGGTGTCGACGCTGCTTTTCGCCACGGCGCGGCAGCTGGCCGCCGATCAGAAGTTGCTCGAACCGTCTCCCGATCTGCGCGATCGCCGGCGCGGCTTCCTCGCCGAGTTGCACGCCATCATCGGCGACATGGACCGGGTGCACGAGATCACTCGTGAACAGTTCTATGTCCGGGAGGCCCAGTTGCAAGGTGGCGCAGGCCCGCTCAACCAGTTGTGAGGCAACGACCATGAGGCGCAGTCATCGCGCGGTAGGTGCTATCGGTGTGGGCGTGGCGATGGTCGTGTTCGCCACCGGCTGTTCGCTGTTGAGATCGGGAGACGGCGGCGAGGCCGTCAGTGCGGCCGATCTGCAGAAAGACATTGCCGACCGACTGGCCCGCGCCGGACAGGCTCCGAAATCGTTGGCCTGCCAAGGTGGTCTGGCCGCCGAGACCGGGGCCTCTACCCGGTGCGACGTTGTCCTGAGCGATACCAACAGCATTCAGCCGATCGTCACGCTGACGTCGGTGAACCCGCTCAACTACGACGTCACCGCGGCGGTGAGCCGGGAACAACTCGCGACCGCCGTGGCGGGCCTGCTGTCCGGTTCGGACGTGACCTGCCAGTCCGGCCTGGACGGAAAGACCGGCGCACAGGCGCAGTGCACCGTGACCAAGGACGGCGTGCGGGCGGTCCGCACCGTCGAGGTGACCAATGTCGAGGGTCTGCTGATGTCGTACGAGGTCCTGCCGGTGCTGTCCCGTGATCAGGTCCAGGGTCTGCTCGGCGACCGCTTGGCGCAGAGCGGTCCGCGCCCGGAACGCGTTGAGTGCCTGGGCGATCTGCAGGGCAAAGTAGGCGCCACCCTGGACTGCACGGCTGTCGTCGGCGGCTCCAGCGAACAGTTCATGCTGACCGTGACCAACGTCAACGGCGATGTCATCGACTTCGGGGTTACGCCGAAGGGCTAACGGGTAGGCCGTCGGCCGCCCTGCGCGACTTCGGCAATGGTCACGCCCGACGGCGGAGTCGCGCTGTATTGTCGCTGCGGTTGCACAGGCCCACGTCGGGGTGAATCAGAACCGATTCGTCTCGACTTCTGGACGGAGGACTTTCGTGGCAAAGACGCACACCCTTGCAGTCGGGGCGGCTGTTCTCGCGGCAGCGGGATTGCTGAGTTCCGGGCTGACTTCCTGCTCGATGAAAGTCGAGACCAGCAGCAAGGCGGCTGTGAGCGCTGCGGACCTGCAGAAGGACCTCTCCGATCGCCTGACGAAGGCCGGCAACCCGGCGAAGTCGGTGACCTGCAACGACGATCTCACCGGCGAGGTGGGCAAGACCGCGAAGTGCGAGGTCGTCTACAGCGATACCAACAGCGTCGAGGCCGTGTTCACCGCCACCAAGGTTGAGGGCACCACGGTGAGCTACGAGATCTCCCCGGAGTTGACCAAGGACCAGCTGCAGAAGGCGGTCAGCGGCCTGACCTCGTCGTCGAACGTCACATGCGATGCGGGTCTGGACGGCAAGGTCGGCGCGAAGACCAAGTGCGAGGTCGTCAAGGACGGCACCCCGTCCAAGCGCACCGTCGAGGTGAACAAGGTCGAGGGTCTTTCGATGGATCTCGATGTGATCCAGGTTCTGCCTAAGCAAAAGGTTTCGGAAGTCCTGATGCAGAAACTCGGATCCGACGGCACTCCCGTCGAGACCGTCGACTGCATCGACGACGTGCTCGCCAAGGCGGGCAGCACGGTCGAGTGCACGGCGTCGTCCGGCGGCCAGGTCCAGGCGTACGTCGTCACGGTGACCGACGCCCAGGGCGACACCGTGAACTTCGACTACCAGGCCAAGCCCTGACTTTCGTCGACTGAGGTCACAGCCCATACCCTTGAGCGGTGACCTCGACAACCGCGCCGGCGATGCACCGCGCCGGGGTGTGGCCGGTCCTGACCGCAGTCGCTGTGCTCGCCGGATTGGTAGCCGCCGGAATCGGGGCCCTGTCCCTCGCGGATGCCCTGACCGCAACCGGCCTTCCCAACCCGGGGCCGACTACCACCGTCGGGCTTCCCTTCGTACGGGCGGCCGGCGAGGTGGCGGCCGTGATCGCTGTCGGTGGCTTCTTGTTCGCGGCCTTCTTCGTGCCACCCCAGGAGAGCGGAGTGCTCGACGCCGCCGGCTACCGCGCGCTGCGGATGTCCATGCGCGCTTCCGGCGCCTGGGCGGTCTGCGCCGCCCTGCTGGTTCCGCTGACGGTCTCCGATGTGTCGGGAAAGCCGTTGCGCGACATGTTGGAACCCGTGCAGCTGTGGAGAGTTGCCGGACTGGTCGACACCGCGGGGGCATGGCGATGGACGGCTTTCCTCGCCGCTGTCGTCGCGGTGAGCGCCGCCGCCGTATTGCGCTGGTCGTGGACGCCGGTGCTGCTCGGCGGATCGTTGTTGACCCTCGTGCCGTTGGGCCTGACCGGACATTCTTCCGCGGGCGGCTCCCATGATCTGGCGACCAACGGCCTGCTGATCCATCTGATGGCCGGCTCGCTCTGGGCGGGCGGATTGTTGGCTCTGCTGGCTCACGTGCTGCGTTCGGCCGACTACGCAGGACTTGCCGCACGACGGTTTTCGGCCGTCGCGCTGTGGTGCTTCGTCGCGATGGCGCTCTCCGGTGCCGTCAACGCCGTCGTGCGAATCCGTCTGTCGGAGTTGACGACTACGCCTTACGGCTGGCTCGTGGTGACCAAGGCCCTCGCCCTGGGGACTCTCGGGATCATCGGTTGGCTGCAGCGGCGTCGAGCACTGGTCGCACTGCAGGCGGATCCGACCCGGCGCGCACCGCTGATCAGGCTCGCGACCGTCGAGGCGCTGGTGTTCGGGCTCACCTTCGGTGTGGCGGTGGGTCTGAGCAGGACGCCACCCCCGCCGCCGGTGTCGGTCAACCCCTCGGCGTCCGAGGTCGCGCTGGGATACGACTTCTCCGGGCCTCCGACAATGGCCCGCATCCTGCTGGACTGGCGGTTCGATCTGATATTCGGCACGGCGGCAATCGTGTTCGCCGCCGTGTATGTGGCCGGGGTCATTCGGCTGCGGCGTCGCGGCGACGACTGGCCGGTCGGACGGACGATCGCCTGGCTGCTCGGGTGCGCGCTGTTGCTGTTCACCACCTCGTCGGGTCTGGGCCGGTACATGCCGGCGATGTTCAGCGTGCACATGACCGGTCACATGTTGCTGTCGATGCTGATCCCGATCCTGGTGGTGCTCGGCGCCCCCACCACCCTGGCACTGCGGGCGCTGCCGACTGCGGGCAAGGGCAACCCGCCGGGCCCACGGGAATGGCTGCTGGCGGGCCTGCACGGCACTTGGTCGCGGTTCTTCACCCATCCGGTCGTGGCCACCGCGATGTTCGTGGCCGGCTTCTACGCGTTGTACTTCGGCGGAATCTACGACGCCGCGGCCAGCCACCACGCCGCGCATGTGCTGATGAACCTGCACTTCCTGATGAGCGGCTACCTGTTCTACTGGGTGGTGATCGGCATCGACCCGACGCCCCGGGCCGTCCCGCCGCTGGCCAAGATAGGAATGGTCTTCGCATCGATCCCGTTGCATGCGTTCTTCGGAGTGGTGCTCATGGGGATGGACATCATTCTGGGGGAGCGGTTCTATCGGTCACTCCAATTGCCCTGGCAGCCAGACCTTTTGGCGGACCAGCACCTGGGCGGCTCGATCGCCTGGGCCGCGGGGGAGATACCGCTGGTCGTGGTGCTGGTGGCGCTGTTGATCCAGTGGAGGCGCAGTGACAATCGCACCGCCACCCGGCTGGACAGGGCGGCCGACCGGGACAACGATGCCGAGTTGGCCGCCTACAACGCGATGCTCGCCGAGATGTCCCGGCGTCACGAGTCCCGGCCGAGCCGGGACTGATCGAGTTATCCACAGCTGCTGATCCGTTCACAGCCGCGGCCCTTGTCGGGGCGGCGGGCAATCCTTTCGTCGGTGTCGTGCGGCCAACTTGAGCGGCAAGACCAAGCTGAACCGATTGAGAGGAACGACATGTTCGAGACACCGATGACCGCAGTGGGCCGCATCGTCACCGATCTCCGCCGCCGAGTGGTGGGCGGCCAGGAAGTGATCAGCTTCCGCATGGCCTGCAACTCCCGGCGCCGCACCCCCGAGGGTGTCTGGGAGGCGGGCAACACGCTGTACATCACCGTCAACTGCTGGGGCCGGCTCGTGACCGGGGTCGGCGCCGCGCTCTACAAGGGTGCACCGGTCATCGCGACCGGCACTGTGTATACGAGCGAATACGAAGACAAGGACGGCATCAAGCGGTCCTCCGTCGAGATGCGGGCCAACTCCGTCGGCCCCGATCTTTCTCGCGTGATCGTGCGCATCGAGCAGCCCCCGCAGCAGTCGGCCGGGACGGTCGGTTCCCGCGGTGCGGCTGATGAGCCTGAAGTCGTCGGGGGTGAGGACTCCGACGGGGACCTTCCCGAGGAGTTGGCCCTCTCGGCCTGACCGAGTGCTCGCTCAGGCGTGGGTCACGATGACCGTCGGTGGCTTGGCGGCCGCCGGCGTCATCGTGACCGCGTTGCTGGGTGTGTTGTCGGAATCTGCACTTGCGACCAGGGACGATTCCGACTTCGTGCAGGTGATCGCGGAACACCGTGCCGTTCGCGCGCCGGCTAAAGGAGAACGGCGGTGACCGAGACGCCGGAGAGAGTCAGGAGTCCACGGACGAGCCCTATCGGAGGCCGGTGGTCAGCGACCTGGAGGTTCGCAAGGCCGTCGCCCGCGCCGCGGTCGCGGCGAGTCGGAGGACGGGTCGGCCCGTCGGCCCACGGGGTGAAGGAACTCGCCGAATCCCCGTAGCCGACCGCCGGAGCCGGTCATGACGGGCCGCGGGCCACACCTAGGATGGTCCGCGTGGCTGAATTCATCTACACCATGCGCAAGGTCCGCAAGGCCCACGGCGACAAGGTCATCCTCGACGACGTGACGCTGAGCTTCCTGCCGGGAGCCAAGATCGGTGTCGTCGGCCCCAACGGCGCCGGCAAGTCCAGTGTCCTGCGCATCATGGCCGGACTCGACCAGCCCAACAACGGCGACGCCTTCCTGACTCCGGGTGCCACTGTCGGCATCCTGCTGCAGGAGCCGCCGCTGAACGAGGAGAAGACCGTTCGCGGCAACGTCGAGGAGGGCCTCGGCGACATCAAGGTCAAGCTCGACCGGTTCAACGAGGTGGCCGAGCTGATGGCCACCGACTACACCGACGAACTCATGGAGGAGATGGGCCGGCTCCAGGAAGAGCTGGACCACGCGGACGCCTGGGATATGGACTCCCAGCTCGAGCAGGCCATGGACGCATTGCGCTGCCCGCCGCCCGACGAGCCGGTCACCAACCTCTCCGGAGGCGAGCGCCGCCGCGTCGCTCTGTGCAAGCTGCTGCTGAGCAAGCCCGACCTGCTCCTGCTCGACGAGCCCACCAACCATCTGGATGCCGAGAGCGTGCAGTGGCTCGAGCAGCATCTCGCCGATTACAAGGGCGCGATCCTCGCGGTCACCCACGACCGCTACTTCCTGGACAACGTCGCCGAGTGGATCCTCGAACTCGACCGCGGCCGGGCCTACCCGTACGAGGGCAACTACTCCACCTACCTGGAGAAGAAAGCCGAACGGCTCGAGGTGACCGGCAAGAAGGATCAGAAGCTGCAGAAGCGCCTCAAGGAGGAGCTGGCCTGGGTGCGCTCCGGCGCCAAGGCCCGTCAGGCCAAGAACAAGGCCCGCCTGCAGCGCTACGAAGAGATGGCGATCGAGGCGGAGAAGACCCGCAAGCTCGACTTCGAGGAGATCCAGATCCCGGTCGGGCCGAGGCTGGGCAACGTGGTGGTCGAGGTCGAGCACCTCGACAAGGGCTATGACGGCCGGATCCTGATCAAGGATCTCTCGTTCACCCTGCCGCGCAACGGCATCGTCGGCGTCATCGGCCCCAACGGCGTGGGCAAGACCACGCTGTTCAAAACCATCGTGGGTCTGGAGAAGCCGGACAGCGGCACGGTGCGGATCGGTGAGACCGTCAAGCTCAGCTACGTCGACCAGACCCGGGCGGGTATCGACCCGAAAAAGAATGTCTGGCAGGTGGTTTCGGACGGCCTGGACTACATCGAGGTCGGACAGACCGAGATCCCCTCGCGGGCGTATGTGTCGGCGTTCGGCTTCAAAGGACCCGACCAGCAGAAGCCGGCCGGCGTGCTCTCCGGCGGTGAGCGCAACCGGCTCAACCTCGCGTTGACCCTCAAGCAGGGCGGCAACCTCCTGCTGCTCGACGAGCCCACCAACGATCTCGACGTCGAGACCCTCGGCTCCCTGGAGAACGCGCTGGAGAAGTTTCCCGGCTGCGCGGTGGTCATCTCCCACGATCGCTGGTTCCTCGACCGCACCTGTACCCACATCCTGGCCTGGGAGGGCGACTCCTCCAACGAGGCCAAGTGGTTCTGGTTCGAGGGCAATTTCGGCGCATATGAGGAGAACAAGCTCGAACGACTGGGAGCAGAAGCGGCGCGTCCTCACAGAGTGACCCACCGCAGGCTCACTCGGGACTAATGTCGGCATTCGTACCAGCGTCGGTACGAATGCTGAACCGAGGAGCGGCCACGGTATGACGATCACTGAGGCATACGCAGCCACCTATCGAGGCCCGCACGGCGGCGCCGTCCCCACTGATGCGGACACTCCGGACGGAGCAGGTTCCACCCTGCCCGCCGTGGTTGCCGCTCAGGAACGGATGGCCCTTCGTCGAGAGCCCGGAGTGACTCTCGTCGAGGTGTACGGAGCTGACGACCCGGGTGGGTTCGGCCCCGCCCTGCAGATCGTCACCGACCAGGCCTCCATGCTGATGGACTCGGTCACGGTGCTCCTGCACAGGCTGGGCGTCGCCTACGTCTCGCTGATGCACCCCACAGTGCAGGCGCGCCGCGATGCCAGTGGCACCCTGCTCGACGCCACTGCGGGTGGGGTCGGCGCCGACGGGGCGATCCCGGAGTCGTGGATCCACATCCAGCTGTCGCGATCGGTCAACCACCGGGCTCTCGCCGAAGCGGTACGTCTACTGCCGATGGTCGTCGCCGACGCCCGCCAGGTCGCCGACGACGCCCCGGCGCTGTCCGCGGGATTGCGCGGGCTGGCTGCCGAGATCGCCGCCGACGACGGCACCCGGTTCGCCGGCCCGGACCGGATGGATGTCTCCTACCTGCTCCGCTGGCTCGGCGACGGCAATTTCGTGCTGCTCGGCGCCCTGCAGTGCACCGTCCGCGACGGGCATGCGACCGCCGTCCAGTCCACCCGACTGGGGGTCGCGCGGTTGCGCACCGAAACGCTGCCCGAACTCACCCAGCCCGGCGAACTGGTGATGCTGGCCCAGGCCACCATGCCGAGCTTCCTGCGTTACGGCGCCTATCCCTATGTGATCGCGGTCCGGGAGGAGTCCGGAGAGGGCACCGTGATCGAGCACCGGTTCGTCGGACTGTTCACCGTCGCGGCGATGAACGCCAACGTGCTCGACATCCCCCTGATCTCCCGGCGGGTTCAGGAAGCGTTGGCGAAGTCCCAGGACGACCCGAGCCATCCCGGTCAGCTGATGCTCGACATCATGCAGACCGTCCCGCGCTCGGAGCTGTTCACGCTGAATTCCCAAGAATTGCTGTCCATGGCAGAGGCGGTGATCGACCTCGGCTCACGGCGGCGCACCCTGCTGTTCCTGCGTGCCGGCCGGCTCGGGCACTTCGTCTCCGGACTGGTGTACCTGCCCCGCGACCGCTACACCACGGCTGTCCGGTTGTCCATGCAGGACATCCTGGTCCGGGAGTTCGGCGGAGAGAGCATCGACTATGCCGCTCGGGTGAGTGAGTCCCCCTGGGCCACGGTTCATTTCACGGTCAGGTTGCCCGACGAGCCGAACGGCGCGGCCCGGGCGGTCGACACTTCCGAGTCCAACACCGTCCGCATCCAGGAGATGCTCACCGAGGCGACCCGCACCTGGGCGGACCGGCTGGTGGGTTCGGCGCAGACCGGCGTCATCGACAGCGCGGTGGCCGAGCACTACGCCGAGGCCCTTCCCGAGGAGTTCAAGCAAGCGGTCAAACCCCATGAGGCGATCACCGACATCGGACTGATCGAAGGCGTGGCCGAGGACTCGGTCATGCTGCAGATGGAACCCGGCGATCGAGACCACGAGGCCTTCCTCACCTGGTATCTGGGCGGCGGGACGGCATCACTGAGCCAACTGCTGCCGATGCTGCAGTGCATGGGGGTCGAGGTCCTCGAGGAACGCCCCTTCAAGGTCGCCCGGCGTGACGGCCTGGTCGTGACGATCTACCAGTTCACCCTGCGCTTCGACGCCGCCGTCGCGGCGCCGGCCACCCCGGAGGAGTGGAACGCCGTCGCGGCGCGTTTCACCGACGCGGTGACCGCGATCTGGCAGGGCCGGGTGGAGGTCGACCGGTTCAACGCGTTGGTCCTGCAGGCCGGGCTGACCTGGCAGCAGGTCACCGTGCTGCGTGCCTATGCGAAATACCTTCGCCAGGCGGGCTTCCCCTACAGCCAGTCGCACATCGAGTCGGTGCTCCTCGACAACACCGGGACGGCGCGGGCGCTCGTCACGCTGTTCGAGGCGGTCTTCGACCCCGACTCGGCGGCCAAGGGACTCGATGCCAAGGCCGCGGCCCAAGCGGTCGCCACCGACATCGACGCCCTCACCAGTCTGGACACCGACCGGGTGTTGCGGGCGTTCGCCTCGTTGATCCAGTCGACCCTGCGGACCAACTTCTACATCACCGATTCGGCGTCGGCCCGGGCCAAGAATGTGGTGTCCTTCAAGCTCAATCCCGAGCTCATCACCGAATTGCCCTTGCCCCGGCCGAAGTTCGAGATCTTCGTCTATTCGCCTCGGGTCGAGGGCGTTCACCTACGGTTCGGTCCGGTGGCCCGCGGCGGGTTGCGCTGGTCGGACCGCCGGGAGGACTTCCGCACCGAGATTCTGGGCCTGGTCAAGGCCCAGGCCGTGAAGAACGCCGTCATCGTGCCCGTCGGCGCCAAGGGCGGATTCGTGCTCAAGCAGCCGGCCGAAGACCGGGCTGCCGAGGGCGTCGCCTGCTACCGGCTGTTCGTCTCCGGCCTGCTCGACATCACCGACAACGTTGAACGGGCCGGCGGCGGGGAGCGGGCCGCCGGAGCCATCATCCCGCCGCCGCGGGTGGTGCGTCGTGATGGTGACGATCCCTACCTCGTGGTCGCGGCCGACAAGGGCACCGCCACGTTCTCCGACATCGCCAACGAGGTCGCCAACTCCTATGGCTTCTGGCTTGGTGACGCGTTCGCCTCGGGTGGGTCCGTCGGCTATGACCACAAGGCAATGGGCATCACGGCCAAGGGGGCGTGGGTCGCGGTCCAGCGGCACTTCCGGGAGATGGGGATCGACACCCAGGCCGAGGACTTCACCGCCGCCGGTGTCGGCGACATGAGCGGCGACGTGTTCGGCAACGGAATGCTTCTCTCCGAACACATTCGGCTCGTCGCGGCGTTCGACCACCGGCACATCTTCATCGATCCCGACCCGGATTCGGCCCGCACTTTCCCGGAGCGTCAGCGGCTGTTCAACCTGCCCCGTTCGAGCTGGGCGGACTACGACACGAGTCTGATCAGCGCCGGCGGGGGAGTGTTCAGCCGCCAGCAGAAGTCCATCGAAGTCACGCCGCAGATGCGGGCGGCATTGGGCATCGAGGACGGCGTCACCGAGACCACCCCGCCCGAACTGATCCGCGCGATCCTTCGCGCGCCGGTCGATCTGTTGTTCAACGGCGGCATCGGCACGTACATCAAGGCTGAGGCCGAGTCCGATGCTGCGGTCGGGGACCGCGCCAACGACACGGTCCGGGTGAACGGAAATCAACTGCGCGCCAAAGTGATCGGCGAGGGCGGCAACCTCGGCGTGACGGCTCTGGGCCGGATTGAGTTCGACCTCTGCGGCGGGCGGATCAACACCGACGCCATGGACAACTCCGCGGGCGTCGACTGCTCCGACCACGAGGTCAACATCAAGATCCTGGTCGACTCCCTGGTGAGCTCTGGCAGGCTCGATGCGGGCGCGCGCACCGAACTGCTCGCGTCGATGACCGACGAGGTGTCCCGGCTTGTCCTCACCGACAACCTCGACCAGAACGATCTGATGGGCACCAGCCGGGCCAACGCTCCGTCGCTGCTCAATGTGCACGCCCGGCAGATCGCGCAACTGGAGGAGACGCGGGGTCTCAACCGTGCTCTGGAGGCGTTGCCGAGCGAGAAGGAGATCGCCCGCCGTTCGGAGATCGGCATCGGGTTGACCTCACCGGAGCTGGCCACCCTGATGGCGCACGTGAAGCTGGCGCTGAAGGACGAGGTGCTGGCCGGCGACCTGCCCGACCAGGAGGTGTTCGCATCCCGGCTGCCGGACTACTTCCCGGCCCAGCTGCGGGACAAGTTCACCGCCGAGATCCGCTCCCACCAACTGCGCCGCGAGATCGTCACCACGATGCTCGTCAACGACGTCGTCAACACCGGGGGCATTACCTACGCCTACCGGGTGACCGAGGACGCCGGGGTGAGCTACGTCGACGCCATCCGGGCTTTCGCTGCGGCCGATGCCATCTTCGGGATCGGTAAGACCTGGCGCCGGATTCGTGCCGCCGGTGACGACGGCGTCGCGGTGGGCGTCACCGACCGGATGACGCTGGATCTCCGACGGCTGCTCGACCGCGCTTCCCGGTGGTTGCTTAACTACCGTCCGCAGCCGCTGGCGGTCGGGGCGGAGATCAACCGATTCGCCGCGATCGTCTCCGAACTCAGCCCGCGGGTGCCGGGCTGGCTGCGCGGGGCCGACCACGAGATCGTCACCAGGGAGGCCGCGGAATTCGTTGCCGGCGGTGTCGAACGGGATCTGGCAGAGACGGTGGCCGACGGTCTGTACCGCTACAGCCTGCTCGACGTGATCGATATCGCCGACATCGCCGATCGTGATCCCGCCGAGGTGGCCGACACCTACTTCGCCCTGATGGACACCCTGGGCACCGACGGTCTGTTGACCGCGGTGTCGGGCCTGCCGCGTGACGACCGCTGGCATGCGCTGGCCCGCTTGGCCGTTCGCGACGACATCTACGGTTCCCTTCGGGCGCTCTGTCTGGACATCCTCGAAGTCGGTGAGCCCGACGAGACCGCGGAACAGAAGCTCGCCGAGTGGGAACAGTGCAATGGTTCGCGGGTGAGCCGTGCCCGACGGACTTTGGCCGAGATTTACGCCGGCGACGCGCGGGATCTGGCTACCCTCTCGGTGGCGGCTCGGCAGATTCGCAGCATGATGCGGACGACGGGAACGGCAAAGGCGAGTGGCTGAACTGGTGGGTGATGCGGGTTTCACCACCGGTGTCCGGGTGCGCTGGTCGGACATCGACATGTACCAGCACATCAACCACGCCACCATGGTGACGATCCTGGAAGAGGCCCGTGTCGACTTCCTCAGGGAGCCGTTCACCGAGGACATCGAGACCATAGGTTTGCTGATCCACGAAGTGCGGGTGCTCTACAAAGGGCAACTGCGCCTTGTCGATTCGCCGTTGCAGGTGACGATGTGGACCAAGCGGCTTCGCGCTGTCGACTTCACCCTGGGCTACGAGGTTCGGTCGGTGAGTGCCGCACCTGACTCCAAGCCGGCGGTAATCGCCGAGACCCAGCTGGCGGCCGTGCACATCGAGGAGCAGCGGTTGGTCCGGTTGTCGCCCACGCATCGGGAGTACCTGCAGCGCTACCAGCGATGACGACCCTGCGGATCCCCGAGGCCGCGCAGCGCGCGGATCTGGGCGTCTTCGTCGAGCGGGCGCTCCGGCTGGACGAAGCCGCCGTGATCCGGCTGCGGATGCGGGCCGACGGTTTGCTGGGCGCCTGGGTTGCAACGGTTTTCGACGTCCTGGCGGTACGGGTGGTGGCCGGCCGGATGGATCCTGGTGACGTCACCTGTGCCGCCGACCAGCTGCGGCGCGGTCTGATGGAATGCGACCTTTCGCCGGACGAGTCGGGGAGCATCGAGGCCGGGCTGCCGATGGATTCCGCATGGCGCGGGGCGCTTCCGCCGGAATCGGGCTTCGTTCATCTCGATGACGTGCCGGTCGATGTGGTGGCCTCGCTGGCCCGGCGAGGGGCGGAACTGGCCCGGGAGAACGCCGGTCCGCACGGGCCGCCGGCGTCCTTGCTGGATCAAGAGGTTCTCCATGTCAGTGCGGGGTCGCACGAGGCGGCTGTTCCCATGCGGTGCGTAATGGCTTTGACGGCAATGGGTTTCATGCCGGATGCGCCGGGAGAAGTGGTGCGGGTTCGGGCGCTGCCGGGATGGTTGCGCATCGACGCACGGTTCGGTTCGGTGTTCCGCCGCCGCGGTGACCCCGCATTGCTGCTCGGCTGATTGGTGATTTTCCTCCGCGGACGAGGCCGTGGTGCAAGAGTAAGCGCGGCTTAAATATTTCGTCGGGAGGAAAAATATGGTCGACAAGAACAAGCCCTGGTTCAAGATCTACGACAAGGGGGTCCCGTACTCCTGCATATACCCCCCGCTGTCGATCAAGCAGATGTTCAACGCCTGCGCGGAGAAGTTCCCCGAGCGCGACTACCTGATCGTCGGCGACACCAAACTGCCCTACGGCCTGGTCAACATGATGGCCCGCAAGGCGGCCAACGCGCTCACTGCGCTCGGGGTCAAGAAGGGCGACCGCGTCGCGCTCATGTCGCCGAACGTGCCGCAGTACGTCATCGGCTACCAGGCGTGCGCCAAGATCGGCGCCATCGTCGTGCAGGTCAACCCGCTCGCTCCCACGCCGGAGGTGCATCACTACGTCCGTGACAGCGGTGCCGAGACGCTGATCGTGATGGCCGCGTTCGCCCAGGGGCCGATCGACGTCCTGAAGGCCGGCGACACCCCGTTGCGCAATGTCATCACCTTCCAGGTCCCCTCCGGCGCCGTCGAGGTGGAATCCGCTCCCGGGGTACTCGATTTCAATGAGATCGTCGGTGCGGCCGCCGACACCGAGCCGTCGGTGGACGTCGGGTTCGACGACGTTCTGATGCTGCAGTACACCGGCGGCACCACCGGCCTGTCCAAGGGCTGTGTGCTGACCAATGGGAACCTGGTCTCGATCGCCTACCAGGAGAGCTACTGGATGGCGCCGGTGTTCGAGAAGACCGATCACCTGCGCTGCCTGGCGGCGGTGCCGATGTACCACATCTACGGCTTCAACATGAACGTCAACGTCAACCACGTGTTCGGCGGGACGATCATCCTGGTTCCCCAACCCAGCACCGACAATGTCTTGGCGGCGATCAACGCCCACGAGCCGAATCTGTTCCCCGCGGTGCCCACCATGATCATCGGCCTCAACCAGCATCCCGACATCAAGAGCTCGAAGATCGGATCGGTGCGGGCAGTGGTCTCGGGTTCCGCCCCGCTGCCGGTCGAGGCGATGAAGACCTTCGAGGAACTGTCCGGGGCGGTGATCACCGAGGGCTACGGCATGTCGGAGACCTCCAACATCGTCACCGCCAACCCGCTGCACACCCTGCGCAAGCCGGGCGGTGTCGGTATTCCGTTCCCGGACAACGATGTTCGCATCGTCGACCTCGACGATCCCACCAAGGAGATGCCGCTCGGCGAACCCGGCGAGCTGCTCTGCAAGGGTCCGACCGTCATGCGGGAGTACTGGAACAACCCCGAGGAGACCGCGAAGAACTTCATCGACGGCTGGCTGTCGACCGGGGACATCGCCGTCCTCGACGAGGACGGCCACATCTTCATCGTCGACCGCAAGAAGGACATGATCCT
>CAYTOD010000060.1:0-5810 GCA_964439315.1 uncultured Mycobacterium sp.
GTCCGCCGAAGCATGGAGTCAGGCAGCGCAACGACTACCCGTCAATGACCGCTAAGAGCACAGGGAGCCAATGGTTTCACCCGTCACCCCCGGCGCGTGATTCCTCTGCACCTGATCAGCCTTCAGTTTCTTGAGCGAATCTTCACACAACCAACACCGAACCCCCCGGTAGAACGACGCACAGTAGAAGGAAGTCCGCCAAACAGGGCGGTGTGGGCGAAGCAAACAGTTGGGCAACTCCAACTGACCCCACCCACTGGGTTGCACGACGTGACCTAAGTTCACAAGGAGGAATCACCGCAATGACCGATTCAACAGAGGGCACGACTGACACGACCTTTGCACCGGCCGCGGCGTCTGAGGTCGCTCACCGGAACACACGGCTGTACCAGGTTCTGGCCTGGGTGGGCATCGTCGCAGGCATCCTGTTCATCGTCGCGGCGGTCTTCTTCTCCGGATTCCTCGCCGGCAGAACCACAGACGGCTACGGGTGGCACCGAGGCGCCCAGAGCGGCCAGATGCAACCCGGCGGCGGCATGGGCGGCGGCTGTCCGATGATGCAGATGCAGCCCGGAGGCATGGGACAAGGCGGTATGCCCGGCGGCATGGGGCAAGGCGGCATGGGTCCCGGGATGATGCCCGGGGGCATGGGACCGGGCGGTATGAGAGGCCCGACTCCGAGCTCAACACCCCCGATGTCCCCGCCAGCCGGACAACGCTAGGACCACGCGGCCGCGAAGGAGCGACTGGCCGGCCATCGACGCGGGCGAAGCGTGAGTGCGCGCCGTGAGCGTGGGTGACAGGTGACGGCCTCCGATGGTGAAGTGGCGCTCTCTTCTAGTACCCGCTTCATCACCCGAAGGCCCCCCGTCTAAAGGCCGGTCCTCGTAGGCGGGTTCCCTGCGTTGTTCTGGTCGGCGGGCCCGCTGAACGGTTTCCGGTCGCGCTGACCACAGCGGTGTGCTGGGCCCACCGATATCCCCATGGTGGTTGCGTACGCGTTTCGTTGTGGGTCGTTCAGCGACTAACCCGGCCTGGGTCAGGCCCCAGCCGCAGCGATAACGAAATCGGTGCCGAAGCCGAGCATCAGGCCTGCCAGCAGGCCCCAGTACATGAGCGTGCGGTGACCGAGGTTCTGCGCGACTCGCAGTAGCTGGACGACGACGTAAAGAATTGACCCTGCGGCGAGGGCGAGGAAGGCAACGGAAACGGTGTCGTTGACGAAAGACTGCCCGAGGAGGGTGCCGACCAACGTGGGTCCGCCTCCGATGAATCCAAGGATCGCCAAGAACCCCCACGTGGGCCGTTTCGCCTCGCCGGCCATCGGGCCGACGATGCCGAAACCCTCGGTCGCGTTGTGTAGCGCGAATCCGATGACCAGCGGGATTGCGAGACTGATCTGACCGGCGGCTGCGGACTGCCCGATCGCTAAACCCTCCGAAAAGTTATGCAGCCCAATGCCTACGGCGATCAACAGTGCCAGGCGGCGACCGGCCGTTAAGGTGTTGTCGCCTCCGCGAGCCCGGGTGAACTCAGCCACACTGGCCGCACCCGGCCCGCGAGACGTAACCGATCCCGAGGGTTTCGATCCCGCCATCCACTGCTCGTAGTAGACGAGGCTCATCAGTCCCAGTGCTAGGCCGGCGACGAAAACCGCAGCCAGGGCGCTGAACTTCGCCCAGCTGCCCGTTCCGTCCCGCGTCAGGGCAGTCAGTGCCGTCTCGATCGGTTCGACAGCGTGGGTCAGCACATCCCACAACAGGAACAGCAACACACCGGTGGCCGTCGCATTGAGAAACGTCCGCATCCCCGACGGGAGGCTCCGCACGCGTCCCACCGGCAGGCCAAGAAAGATGGTGAATCCCGCGACCGTACCCAGGGCGGCGATCTCGAAAGTGCCCACGAACTACTCCTCAATCTTCCCGAACCACCGCAGTTAGCATAGGCTAACTTAGCCAGCTCGCATGGGGCCTGTGGCGGCGAGTAGACAGGTTGCTCAGCGCGAAAGCTCGGCCCGGCCAGCCTCTCTACTACGACTTCGAGTGAGCAGCGCTGGTCCTTCGTGCCCGGAATTTGGACCTACCGCGCTGGTGTCACGTCGAGTTCGGTGTACATCCCTGAGCCGTAGTGGCCGGCGATGTTGCAGAACAGTTCATAGCGTCCAGGCGTAAGGCTGAGGGTGGTCCATCCCATGGCGCCGGGTGCGATGCCGTCGCCTTCTCCGGCACCGCAGGTTCGGGCGGCTTCGCCGAGGCTGCCGGTTTCGTCGACTTTCCAGTCGTTGCCGATTAACCGTTGGCCGGGGTTCTGGCCCGGACCCAGCGGCATGACCATGACTTCATGGGCGAGCATGCCGTTGTTGGCGACCCGCAGGGAGACCTGTCCGGCGGGTACCGAGGTCGGGTTGATGGTTAGGCGCATCATGCCCATCCCCATCCCGGGGCTATTGGGCCACGCTCCTTGTGGGCCCATCATGGGTCCACCGTTCATACCTGGCCCCATCATGCCGGGGCCCATCATGGGTCCGCCGTTCATGCCGGGGCCCATCATGCCGCCCATGTCGGAGGTGGTGACGTCCACGATCGCTCCGGCCAGTGCGGGTGGGGTGCAGGGCGGGGGTTGGGCGGGCAGGGGTCCGCTGAAGCCGGGAGGCCCGGCCATCGGGGCGAAGCCGGGTCCGGCTCCGGCGCCGGCCATCGCGGCGGTGGTGCCGATTCCGAGGACCAGTGAGGCCGCACCGATCAGTAGGCCGGTGCGCAGGCGCGGCTTCACTGGTGTTCCCGCAGCAGTGCGACGCGGCGACGGTATTCCTTGTCGTCGATGTCCCCGCGGGCGAAGCGTTCAGCGAGAAGCTCTTCGGGTCTGCGCCCAGGCTGTGGGCCGTGTGCGGCCGCTCCGTGGTGGTGTCCGGGACCGCCCAGGTAGCGCACCGCCGCCACGATCGCCGTGATCACCAAAGCGAAGAACAGAGTCAGGACCATTGCGGTCAGAATCCAACTACCCCACCCCCAGCCGCCGTAGCCGTGGTGCCACATGCCGCCGTTACCGCACATCACCAAACCCCCTTCGCGAGTAAACCCCGGGGGGTAACCCCCGATCTCCCCAGCATGCGCCCGTTCCACCCGAATGTCACTAAATGCCGATAACATCGCTGGATGGCGATTCCTGGGGTGTCCGGTGCGGTGACGAAGGTCGAGCTGGCGCCGGCGGCCGCCCTGTTCCGCTCGCTCGGTGATCCCACCCGGCTGGCGATCCTGCGCCGCCTGGCCACTGGGGAGGCCCGGGTCGGCGAGCTCGTCGAGGAAGTCGGGCTGGCCCAGTCCACGGTGTCCAAGCACCTGGCCTGCCTCAAAGAGTGCGGTCTGGTCGACTCCGAGCCGGTGGGCCGGGCGTCGGTGTTCCGGCTGTCCCAGCCGGCCCTGGTCGACCTGCTGGCCAGCGCCGAGACGGTGCTGCAGGCAGGCGGACAAGCCGTGGCTCTGTGCCCGTCCTACGGAATCGACAGCTGCACCGAGGATTCCGATGAGCGTTGACCACCCCGCCGCTGTCGGGGCTGACGCCGGTCGGCGACAGGTCCTGACCCGCCGCATCCGGTTTCTGGTGGCGGGGACGATCGGCTACAACGTGATCGAGGCTGCGGTCGCGCTCACCGCCGGGGCGCAGGCGTCCTCGACCGCGCTGATCGGGTTCGGCCTGGACTCGGTCATCGAGGTGACCTCGGCCGCGGCGGTGGCCTGGCAGTTCTCCAAGCCCGACCACGAGGCCCGGGAGAAAGCCGCCCTACGGATCATCGCCCTGTCGTTCTTCGCCCTGGCCGCCTACGTCACCGTCGAATCGGTACGGGCCCTGTTCGGGTACTCTGAACCACGGCCCTCGATCGTCGGCATCGTGCTGGCAGCCTTCAGCCTGCTGGTGATGCCGCTGCTGTCCTACGCCCAGCGCCGCACCGGACGCGAACTGGGATCACGCTCAGCGGTGGCCGATTCCAAACAAACCCTGCTGTGCACCTACCTGTCCGCAGTCCTGCTCGTCGGCCTCGGACTCAACAGCCTCTTCGGATGGTCGTGGGCCGACCCGATCGCCGGCCTGGTCATCGCCGCCGTCGCCGTCCGCGAAGGACGCGAAGCCTGGAAAGGCCGGAACTGCTGCGGCCCAATGCCAGTGACCGAATCGTCCTGCGGTTCAACCCAATGCTGCGACTGACCGCAGAAGGCGGCGCCCTATATGGCAAGTGATCGTGATGGGATCGACGGCCAGCGCCGGCATTGGCGATCCACGTTCGAGGGCAACCCCACCATGTACGGAACCCAGCCCAGTGCGGCAGGCCGTTATGCGGTGGAGTTGCTTCGGGCCGAGGGGGTTCGCGATGTCGTCGAGCTCGGCGCCGGGCAGGGCCGCGACACCCTCGCATTCCTGCAAGCCGGAATGAGTGTCACGGCATTCGATTACGCCGACGAAGGACTCGCCGAACTCCGCGAATCCGCCGCAGCAGCAGGCGCTGGAGGACAGGCTGACCACGATCGTCAGCGACGTGGACGCCGTCTACAGCCACATGCTGTTCAACATGGCCCTGAGCACCCTCCAGTTGGAGCGGCTCTCAGGCCGAGATTCACTGCGTGCTGCGCCCCGGAGGATTGCACGTCTACACCGTCCGCCACATCGGCGATGCTCGCTACCGAGCCGGTACCGAGCACGGAGACACCATGATAGAAAACGGCGGATTCATCGTCGACTTAGTCCGGCGAGAACCCATGAGCAACAACAGGATACACTCGCTTTGCGAGTGGACTTGAGTGGTCGTCGAGTACATGAATTGCACTCATCGGGTAGTCAGGCGGTTGGCGGTGGGCGTGGCTGTAGTGCCACGCTGAGGTCAGCGGTGGTTGTCTCACCGCAGTGCTGCTGGTTCGCGAACAAATCTTTCCCCAGGTCCCACTGGTTCGAACATCCGCTATTATCTACGTATGAATGCAGATAGGGGTCCTTCGCTGCCGTTGGCTGACGATCAGGTCAGTTTGATTGTGGAGGTGTTCCGAATGTTGGCCGATGTCACGCGCGTTCAGGTGTTGTGGGCGTTGTCGGGGGACGAGTTGTCAGTCACTGAGCTCGCCGAGCGGGTGGATAAGCCGGCGCCGTCGGTGTCTCAGCATTTGGCCAAGTTGCGGATGGCGCGGTTGGTGCGGACCCGCCGGGCAGGAACGACGATCTACTACAGCTTGGAGAACGACCATGTGCGTCAGCTAGTGGTCGATGCGGTGTTCAACGCCGAGCACGCCGGGCCTGGAGTGCCCCAGCATCACCGCGACGATCGCCCGCTGCGGGCCGTGAGCACCGAACGATCGCGAGCGGCGGTCCAGCGATGACCCACACCGACAGCGGCGCCGATCACGGTCATTTCCACGACCCCGGTGACCATCCCCGCCATGAGCATGGGCATGGGCATGGGCACGCTGGCGGTCTGCGGGGAGTGATCGCCGAGGTCTTCGCTCCGCATTCCCACGACGCCGCCGACAGCATCGACAGTGCGTTGGAGTCCAGCGCGGCGGGGATCCGGGCGGTCAAGATCAGCCTGGCGGTGCTCGGCATCACCGCGATCGCCCAGTTGGTGATCGTGTTCTTCTCGGGCTCGATCGCCCTGGCGGCCGACACGATTCACAACTTCTCCGACGCGCTGACCGCGGTGCCGTTGTGGATCGCGTTCGCGTTGAGCACCAAAGCGGCGACGCGCCGCTACACCTACGGCTTCAACCGGGCCGAGGACCTGGCCGGGCTGTTCGTGATCGCGATGATCACCCTGTCGGCGATCATCG
>CAYTOD010000060.1:5820-26271 GCA_964439315.1 uncultured Mycobacterium sp.
GGGGGGGGGGGGGGGGGCGCCCCCCGCGCGGCCCCCCCCCCCCCCCGGCTACCAGGCCATCCAGCGGCTGCTCCACCCCCAACCGATCCAGCACGTTGCGTGGGTGGCGCTGGCCGGTCTGGTGGGGTTCATCGGCAACGAATGGGTGGCCCTTTACCGCATCCGAATCGGGCGTCGGATCGGGTCGGCGGCCCTGGTCGCTGATGGCCTGCACGCCCGTACCGACGGATTCACTTCCCTGGCCGTGCTCTTCGGCGCGGCAGGGGTGGCTCTCGGGTTCTCCCTCGCCGACCCGATCGTGGGCCTGCTCATCACCGTGGCCATCCTGGCCGTGCTGCGCACCGCAGCCCGCGATGTGTTCCGCCGCCTGATGGACGGAGTCGACCCGACGTTCGTCGACGCCGCCGAAGCAGCCCTGGCCGCCCGGCCCGGGGTGCGGTCAGTACGCAGCGTCCGGTTGCGGTGGCTGGGCCATCGGCTACAAGCCGACGCCGAACTCGACATCGACCCCACCCTGAGCCTGGCCGAAGCGCACCGCATCGCCCACGACGCCGAACACGAGCTCACCCACGCCGTCCCCAAACTGACCACCGCGATGATCCACGCCTATCCCGCCGACAACGTCGGCCCGGGCGCGCATCATCGAGACGATTCGCCCGGGCGATCGCCGCGTGAGTGACCGGATCAGGCTGCCGCGGTGCCAGATTGGAGTAGATGCTCAAGCACATCGTTGACGGTGATCAGCCCGCACAGGTGGCTGCGCTTCTCCCGCATCGTCCTCACCGCCTCGTACGCCGGACCGAGAAATCAACAGCGGTGGCCTCGGGTGGATGTTCGCCGAATTCTCCGGGTGGGCGATGGCCCAGGACTTCGGGGCCATCTCCCCAACGACCAAGTGCAGGAACGTCACGATCGCTAGTGCAGCAATGAATCCCGTGAGGTCGGCTAGCCAGACCGGCGCCCCACAACCCTGGAAAGCGGGAGTCAGCCAGTGGTGCACCGCTGGCCTGGTCACCCGCCTAGCGCCAGGGTGCACACGGTGATGCCGAGTTGGGAGCCGGCCAACAGAATCGACAATTGCGAGGCGCTGCGCAACGGCAGCCCGCGCGGCCCCGGCAGTGTGGGGCGACGTCCTCCAGGTGACTGCGGTAATGGCAAGGACGACGAGGACACAGAGACCGATGCCCAATGCGGTCACCACCTGCGTCCCCCACGCGCGGCGACAGAGCGGCCGTCACATCCGGGCCGGGGTCTTCGGGGGTTGCGCTTGGCGCGTCTGATCGCTCCTACTGGGACTGGTGGCTCAACGGCCACTCGCCATTCCGACGAACAAGGCGGCCCTCCAAGTTCCCCGGAGGTAAGCGGGAAACGGACTCGACACCGCACCCCTGGGCTTATGCTCAGAGGCCTCACCCCGACGGGTGGAGGAATCCGGTGAAACTCCGGGCGGTCGCGCCACTGTCACAGTCAGACCCCAAGCCCGTCACCATCTGATCCGGACGCGACCATCCCGGGGAAGGGTTACTGCCATGACGACATCCCACGGGGCCAAGGCCCCCGCTGGTGAACTCTCGGCGGCCAAGGCCGCAGCCTGGCTGGCGACGACGGTGCTGCTGGCCTTGGTTGTGCTGTATTTCGTCGGCATCGACCAGGGAGCGAACGCGGTGTTCGGCGATAACATGTATGCCCACGAGTTCCTCCACGACGCCCGGCATCTGCTCGGCTTCCCCTGCCACTGAGGCGTGGAAGCCAGAATCATCGGGCGGGGCCTTCTCGCCGGCGCCCTAGCCGGGGTCTGCGCATTCCTCTTCGCCCGCGTCTTCGTCGAACCGGTCATCAGCCGGGCGATCGACTACGAAGAAGGTCGCGGTGAGATGCGCGCCGCGATGAGCGGCGACATGCACGAACACAGCATGGAGTTGTTCACCCGTGACGTGCAGTCCTGGGCCGGCTTGGGTTTCGGAGTGCTGGCTTTCAGCGTGGCGATGGGTGGACTGTTCGCGGTGGCGTTCGTTGTGGCCTACACCCGGTCTCCCGGCGTGTCGGTGCGGATGCTGTCGGTGCTGTTGGCCACGGGGGCGTTCGTGACGGTCTATCTGGTGCCGTCGGTGAAGTACCCGGCCAACCCGCCGGCGATCGGTGTGGCCGACACCATCAGGGAACGCACCGGGCTCTACCTCGTGATGATCCTGACCTCGGTGGCACTCGCACTGGTCGCCCTGTGGCTGGGACGCCGACTGGTTCCCCGATTCGGAACCTGGGGGGCAACGCTGTTGGCGATGGGCGGCTACCTGGTGGCGGTCGGGGTGGTGATGGGGGCACTGCCGACGGTGGCCCAGACCCCGCAGCCCCTGACCGACGCCTCGGGGACGATCCGCTATCCCGGCTTCCCCGCTGATGACCTCTACCACTTCCGGCTCTACGCGGTCGGTACCCAGGTCGTCATCTGGGCGATCATTGGTCTGGTCTTCGCGACGTTGACGTCGCGGCTGCTGGAAGGCCAACGACGACAACATATCCCGGCGTGAGTCAGGTCGTTCGGCTGACATTGCTGGCCCACGGTCTGACCGAAGCGATGTCAGCCCGACGATTCCCCGTCGACGAACCACTCAATGACCTCGGTTTGCGGCAAGTCGATGCGATCGGTGACCTCGGAACTGTCGACCGCATGCTTGTCGGCCCGGAAACGCGGACCCGCCAGACCGCAGAGCGCCTCGGTGGCCAGTCCCACACCGATCAGCGCCTCGCGGACCTGGACTGCGGCCGCTGGCAGGGCCGGACTCTCAGCAGCGTCGACCCCGGCGAACTGAGCCAATGGATGACCGACCCCACCAGCGCACCCCATGGTGGCCAGTCCATCATCGCCCTGCTCGAGCGGACATCGAACTGGCTTCACGCCATCAGCGAACAGCCCGGGCGCACGGTGGCGGCGACCCATCCCGCAGTCATCCGCGCAGCAATCGTGACCGCACTCGACGCGCCACCGCAAGCATTCTGGCGCATCGACATCCTGCCGGCCAGCCGTACAACCCTGCACTACCGCAGTCGATCCTGGACCCTCCGAGTGAGTTGATCCGGATCTTCCGTCAGCACGGTTGATAGGCCCGATCCGTTGCAGCCGGCCGGGTCGATAGCCTCCTGCGCCATCTTGCCGTCCGTAAGCCGGCCCGGCCCAGCCACGGGAACCATTGGCGTGAAACGGTATTCGAGCTTTCCCCTGATCCGCCACTTCGGCCGCCGAGGCGAGCTGCCGCAATGCGCAGGCAAGGACCTCGTTTCACAGGCCCACTCAACCGAGTTGCGAACCTGCACAACCGTCCGGTTCTCGGATTCGCCAAGAAAAGCGGAAAAACCTTCTCGCCACCGTGGCCGGAAAAGTTGCCAAAGTGCAGCTCAAGGACAAGCGCATTCGCCATCGAGAAGCGGAACCTACAGCACAAACTGTGGGGTCAGCGCAGTGCCGAAGAGTGCCCCTTTATTGCGGTTCTGCAGGGGTACGAAAAAGAGGATTATTTGCGCTGCATCGACATGTACGGCGAGGCAGGCGTTGAACTCTCCCGGGTGCCCCTGGTGGGTGTGGGAACGGTGTGCCGCCGTCAGCACACCGAAGCCATCGGTGATGTCATCGACGCGATCCTCGACACCGACCCGGGACTCCCGCTTCATCTCTTTGGAGTCAAGACGCTGGGCCTAAAGCTTTACGGGCACAGGGCGGCCAGTGTCGATAGTCTGGGTTGGTCGTATAACGCCCGACGTAATCCGAAGCTGCCGGAGTGCCAGCATGCGTCGTGCAACAACTGCATGAAGTGGGCGCTACGGTGGCGGCGCAACATCGTCGGCGGAGCCTGGTGCTCACGGCACGGTGAATGGTGCGCCGGATTCGGCGGCGGCTGGTGCGGGGATTTCGTCGCACCGCAGATCGGCGGCGCCGAGGTGCCAGCGTGGCTGTGCCCGGAGCCAGATCTGATGGCGGGCTGATCGCATGGGCACACCACGCGAGGAGTCACCGGCCCCGCGCATCTGTTGGACTCGCGGCGGGCGTATCGGCAGCACCCACCGCGGCGCCGGCGGCGGCCGCTACATGATTCACCGCTGGGACGACCAGTGGCTGATCCACTTCGTGCCCGTCCCCGGCTACCCCGGCGTGGCACAACAAGTGGAGCGGGTGCCCTGGATCGGGGACCGCCGCACCCTGCGGGCCGCCCAGCAGTCCTGCACCGCACACGCCCGCCGGACCGCAGAGAAGGACCGCAGCGTGAAGAGCAATCGGCCCGCGAGTTCGGCGAGCGCGGCTTCTGATGACGACCCGCACCACGCGTCGGCTTCCGGTGCGACCGCGACTGATGGCGATGGCCGGCCGTGACCCGCTCAGCGCCAGCGGGGTCGCTGGCCGGCGACGCCCAGGACACCGCGGTGACGGAAAAACCGGCCGGCGGAGGTACTTCCCAGTGACCACCTCGGAAAGGACGCTGCCCATGCTGGATCTGATGCTCTCGGGCACCGAGCACCACGAACACACCCACAGCGGCGGCGGACTCCTCGACACGCTGCTGCGCGGACTGTTCTGGCGTACCGGGACCGACGCTGCGAACTCCCTGTTCGCCGCCGCCCCTGGCCTGATCACCCTGCTGGTGGTGGGCATCGCCCTCGGCGCCGGTCTGCGCTGGCTGATCCGCCGCTGATGCACCCCACACCCGCGGCCGGTCGCCCCCGCAACCGCGTACGCGGTGCGGTTGGCGGCGCTGACCCAGGGAGCTCGTGATGTGCCTCGCCAACGCTGACCAGGGCGGGCCGCGCCGATGCTCCAGTGATGGGCGCGCTGCCCTCGCTCGCGCCCAGGCTGCCGTCGCCCTGCTCGAACACCGCGAGTCCAACATCATGGCGCTTCAGGCACCCGTCGCCGGCGCCGCCGCCCCGGTCACGCTGTCGCCCTCAGCGCAGCCGGGGATCGACGTGCAACCGGCCAGCTCGCCGAGTGCTGCGCCGTCCGGCGTCGATGCAGTGCCTGACTATCACCAGTGGGTCGAGTTCAACGAGGGCAGCTACGGATGCATCCGGGTCTCCCCGGACGGCACCCGGGCCGTCAAAGAAATCCTGCCCGGGCCCGATGGAGAGCCCGGCCAGTTCGGGTCCTACGAAGTCGCACTCGCGATCACGATGGGCGAACTCGGTCATTCGCCGCGGATCTACCGTGCCCTTGACACACACATGGAGATGGACTTCTTTTCTGGTGGGCCGTTGTGGGCCAGCTACAAGCCGGCCGAGGACGAGTCGGTCATGAACGCCGCGCAGACCCGCAAGCTCGCCGCCGCCCTCAAAGACCTTCACCTGATGGGATACGCCCACGGGGACATGCACGTTCGCCAAGTGCTCGTCGACGGCGATGATGTCAAACTGGTCGACTACGGGTCTGCCGGTCCGCTCAGTGAGCGTCCCGTCCGGGCAGTGCATGATTTGAACAAGATTGCCTGCCTGGCCAATTGGGGCAACGACGAGCTAGCCGACGACCCCTACATCCAACTGGTCAACAAACACCTCACCCGCTACAGAGACATCAAAGGCGTCTCGAAAGCCGCCCACGAACAACGCGACACCATCGCCCAGGACTACCTACGAGAACTGGAGGAACTGCCATGAGCTCCGAAAACCTCAAAGCCATGATCCGGCGCAAAGAACTCGTACGCCTTGGTACCGCCGAGGCGCTACAGAAAGCCGACGACATCGCCGAAGCTGTCGAACGCTCCGGCGGGCTGACCAATCTCGAGGTCTACACCCTGTGGGGCTATACATGCCGGCCCACCGAAGACGAAGTCGCCGCCGGCAACGAGCGCCGCGAACAAGCAAAGATGCTGGCGCACAAACCCACTCCCAACCTTCTCGCTATGCGCCGCCGCAAAGAGCTGTTGAAATTGGGCACCGAGGTAGCCCAGGAGGAAGCCGAACAGATCCTGCGCAACATCGTTCGGGCAGGCGGGCTCACTGGCGCCGAAGCGCAAGCGCTACTTGCGGACTAGCCGACTATGCCGATCAAGCCGGAGAACCGACACCGGTACCCGCCGCAATGGCGACAAATCGCGTTTCGCATCAAATTCGAGAGAGCCCAGGGCCGCTGCGAATGCGGAGGGGAATGCGGCCGCGGCACCCACGCCGGCCGGTGCCCCAACCGCCACGGACAACCCGCATACGGCACGGGGGCGAAAACCGTGCTTACCACCGCACACCTCAACCACGCCCCCGAGGACTGCGCCGACACCAACCTCAAGGCCATGTGCCAGGGCTGTCACCTTCACTACGACCGCGACCACCACGCCCAATCGCGTCGTCGGACCGTTCAATACGCGCTGATGGCCCAGATGGACACACTTTTCGATATGCCCTTGGAGTCCGGGCGCGAACGCGCGGTGACCGAATCGGGAAGCCTGTGAACGCGGCGCGGGATCAGCGGCGGATCTACAAGAACGAGGAGGCGTCATGACCCATTCAATAAGTGTCGCTGCAGTAGTGGTGAACCAGGCTGGTCAGATCTTGGTCATCCGCCGCGTCGACAACGGTCAGTGGCAGATCCCCGGCGGCGTACTGGAACAGGGAGAGCCCCTCGAGGCCGGGGTGCGGCGTGAGGTTTGGGAGGAGACCGGGATCACCGTTCGGGTGCACACTCTCACCGGCGTCTACCACCATGTTGTGCGCGACGTAGTGGCCTTGGTCTACCGATGCGAAGCCGTTGGCGGTTCCCCTACTCCCTCCTCGGAGAGCAGTGAAGTCCGTTGGCTGGACCTCGACACTGCACTGTTGCGAATGGTCCCCGTGTTCGCGATTCGCGTCCGGGACGCGCTGTCTGGACAAACACACTCGCGAAACCACGACGGGCAAAAGCTACTCGACCTGGCCTCCGTGGCCAAGGTGCCTGCCTCCCCGGCGGTTGATGAAGTTGGTCATTCAAGCCCTGTCGCTCAGACATGTCGCGCCGCAGCAACGCAGAACCGTCAAAACCGAAGGTAAAGAACACATTCAGGCAGGGACTAGGCGCCCAAAAGTGTCAGAGGGCGCCGATACGATGGAGGCATCCGATCGGCCGAGGTTCAACGACAGATCGGGGTGATCCGGCCGGGCCCGCGAGACCTGGTCCTCTATCGGAAGGAAAATTCACATGGCGACGTACACCTCTATGGGACGCACTAATCATTTCTCTGTCCGTGATTTGCAGAAGCTGAAAGGCCTTGTGGTCGGCACCGGTATCGAACTCCACCAGCAGGAGGGCGAGAACCAGGTGGTGTTGCTCGACATGGAGGGTACCGATTGGATGATCTCCAGCGAGGACTGCGAGGACGACATCTACCTGCCCGACGTCATTGCGCAGCATCTTCTGCCGGGCGAAGTGGTTGTGTTCCAGTCGATTGGTAACGAGAAGCTTCGTTATCTCGGCGGAAATTCGGTGGCCGTGAATAGCGACGGTGAACAGGTCTGGGTCCACCTCAGCGACATCTATGCCGCTGCCGCGAAGAAATTCGGCATCGACCGATCCAGTATCAGCCTGGCCGAATACTGACAACCAATCCGTCAGGCCACCCGGCTACCGTGCTTAACAAGGCCCGCGCCGGGTGGTCTGACGAGAGGTGGTGATCTTCCGATGGCGGAGCTGCGCAGAACACACCGCGGATACGAGGAAGTGCCGCCGCCGCGGTGTGAGTCCTGCGGGGCGGACTTCCAGCCCGGCCAGGTGATCGTCGGGATCCAGCACTGCGCCTGTGAGGTGAACATGCACAGGTCCCACCAGGGGCCCTGCGGGCATGTGACGTTGACCCCGCCGGCTGGAGAGCAGTGCCGGTCTCGCAGCCTCGACGGCCGATAGTCGCGCTGAAGGGGAGTGGAATGCGTTCGGAGACTTGGTTTACCGCCGACCTGCACATCGGACACAAGCTCATCGCGGAGAAACGGAACCTTCCCGATTCGGCCGCTCACGATGCTGTCCTGGCGATGCATTGGGACGTGACGGTTGCCCCCGCAGATACGGTGTGGGTGCTCGGCGACATCTCCGGCGGCGGCCGCGGGAGTCAGCAGCGCGCCCTGGACTGGCTGGCCGCGCGCCCCGGGATCAAGCACCTCGTCGCCGGCAACCACGACGGCGTACACCCGATGAACCCGGAAGCGCACAAGATGATGCCCGCTTACCTGGAGGTCTTCGCCTCCGTGCAGCAGTCCGCCCGTCGGCGGTTGGCCGGCCGCGACCTGTTGATGTCGCACTTCCCCTATCGGGAATCGCGGGCCAGCGACGACACCCACAGCCGCTTCGAGCAGTGGCGTCTGCCCGACCTGGGATCCTGGCTGCTCCACGGCCATATCCACAGCAGCCGCCAGCTCGGTGACCACTGCATCCACGTCGGGCTGGATGCCTGGGGTTTGGCGCCGGTGTCGATCAACAAGATCGCCGTTATGGTCGACGCCGCCGAGGCGGCCGGTCAGGCAAGCTCAGCCGATGGCACGTAAACCAGGCTTCCCGTGGGCGCCGACATCGCTGCCGCCGATGCGTCGGCAATGGTGCGAGTTGCTGAGCGAGGGACTGGAGCGGCTGCGCGACCAGCCGGCGATGTCGGGCCTAGTGCCCCAAGCCGACGACGACCTTTCTGGACTGGAAAACAGCTCCATGTACTGGGTGTCTCGGGACATGACTGACCTGGCGGTCTCCGCGGCGGCGTCGCTGCCGGAGTGGTCGCCGGCTGCGGCGATCCCCGAGGAGTTCGGGCTGATCGCCTGGGCCAAGCCCGTCGGCACCTTCGACTGGCCGGTGCCCGGCAGCACCCAGCGGCAGCGAATGCCTGTTGATCTGATGTCGTGGGGAATCCGCGGATCCAGCGTGGGGGTCGGGTGCGCCTTTCGTACAGACCGCTTCGCGAAGCAACTCGGCCCACTAGCGCGCTACCCGTTGATTTCGCATCCCATTGGGATGTGGGACCTCGAAGACCCCGTCAGCCACCGCCTCGACGGTGGGGCGGTCTCCCCGATGAGCGTCCTTGGATCGGCCTGGTTACTGATGGGCCAGGTGCGCATTGTGGAGACTCGTACCATCGCCGTGCCTGGCGCAGGTCAACCGGCGACTGGGGATGCCGGCGGTGCGGTGAGCCTCATCGAGTTGCGTCGCGCCGCCCGCGGTGGGAGCGATGATGCTGCGCCCGGGCGGGCTGCCCGCCGCTCCGACAAGCGGTGGTGGGTAACCGGGCATTGGCGGGACGCCCGTGTAGGCCCGAAACGCTCTTTGCGCCGCCCGGTCTGGATTTCGCCCTACATCAAGGGCGACCCCGAGGCTGAGTTGTCGGAGCGGGTGAGTGTTTGGCGTCGTTGACCCATCTCGGCCAGAGCGGATCCGACGACGACCGACGATGATGTCTGCCCGACCGTTTAGGTTTGTGACGTCGCGTTCTGGCCGGACAGGTCGGGTCTGATGGGGGAGTCGGGGAATGGGCCGCAGCGTACGAGTGCACGAGCTTGCTAAAGAGTTGGGTGTAACCAGCAGAGAGGTACTGGCGCGGTTAAGTGCGGACGGGGAGAACGTCAAGTCCGCGTCGGCAAGGATCAGCGCCCCCACTGCGCTTCGAATACGGGAATCCTTCGGGTCGACTGCGCCACTCCGAAAGGCAGTCGCTCCGCCGATCCCACCCCGAGCAGCCAGCACGCCGATCGCACCGCCGCACACCGCCTCTGGAGAACAGCGCCCCAAATCAATCATGCTGAACTCCGAGAATGTCCGCTACATCTATCGGCGCTATCGAACCGCCGCGGCCTCGGACGACCCTGATCGCGCCGTCGCGGAACTCGCCCGAGAGTGCGAGGCCCGTTTCGGTATCAAGCGCAAACTCTTCAACAGTGTCGTCACCAGTGACAACCTTCGCAGGAAGGTCGCCGACGAGGAACGGCGTGAATCGCTGAAATCCGCTGCTGTGCAACAGAAGCGAAGTATCAAGACCGGCGTTATAAATCCCCGACAAGCCAGATCGACGAAGCCGGCCAGCCCGAAAACTGCCGGCACCTCTCCACCCCCATCGACGCCGTCCGGCGACAGTGCTGTCGCCACCGGTCGTCCCCGCCCACGGGCAGGCCAGCTGCCGCCCCTGGGCGCCACGATGGATATCCACGCCGTCGCGGACATCATCCACGCCAAAACGGCAAGCCCCGATCAGACCACGATCCTGGCCTGCCTGCAGGAGTTGGCGCTCGACGCAGACGGCGGATACGGCTACCTGACATGGCGGTATGCATCCACCCGCGCCGCCCGGGCCGAGTCCGGCCTGAGGCCGGGGCATGAGGACCTCGTGGCCCTCGCGAATGTCATCGACAACGAAAGAAGGCTTCTCGACGCGCTGGTCCGCGCCCACGGCCGGATTCTGACCAAGCCAGCCCTCGCTGCGGCCGGCGTGGACAAGGAGTTCCGCCAACTCACCAGCTCGCATGGGAAGGGCCGTACGGAAGCCGATGAATTGCGGCGCGCGAGAGCAGCTTTCGACTTCCTGCGCTGCGCACTGATCCTGGCAATCGCAGGCTCCGACGACGGCAAGCGGCTGTGGAACATCCTTGATGCGATAAAGCCCCCGAAGGGCAAGGACCTCACAGCAGCCAGTCCTCAACTCCAGCGCGCCCGGCGGCGACTGACCGACTTCATCGCCAACGTCGAACGGTTGCTCAGCACGGAGAAAGCGGATCTGGCGAAGTTCTTCCTTCGTTCTCGCGCCCACCTGGTGGCACTGCAGTTGAAGAGGTACGACTTCCTGCGCCCGTTCCGTGACAGTGCGGCCGCATTCGTGGCCCCCAAACCTCGCATCACCGGCCACCTCGCGTTCGAGATCTTGCCGCAGGGTGAGCAGTTGCGCGCCTTCCTCGGGGAGATTCGCACGTCGAAGAAATACCGGGGATACACCGTCGACGAACGCCGCCTCACTGTCCTGGAGGAGCTTCAGAAGCATTTCGGTGCAGCCCGCTGCACGTGGCATCGAGGAGTTGAGGCCGGCGGCGGCATCGGTAGCCGGTACCTCGTCCTTGCCATCAACACTCCGGGCAGAGAAGGTCAGGACGCTGTCGCAGTCAGCCCACTGGCAGGCAGGCACGCAACCTATGTGGTTCGGCGTGAATGCGCTGAAGAGGACTGGGCTGTCCTGTTCGCGCATCCGAAGTTTGAGGCGCGACTGCGTGGCGCACGAAAGCTGCTTTTCACCAGCCGTTCCGATGATGGCGACCCGTACCAGGCGATGGCGGCCAAAGTCATCAAACTCCTCCAGTGCCCCGCACATGAGTTCCGCAGTGCGACGGAAAGCTATCGGCAATCCCGCACGAACGCCTCCCCTAAAACCGCCCCTCCCGCGAAGGTCATCAAACCCCGCAAAGTCAAATACCAACTGCTGCTGGACTCAGTCCAGCAGCAGATCCGTGAACAGAAGGCGGCCGGCATCCCGAACGACATCATCGCCAAGTCGATCTGGGCATCGCTGGACGCAGGGCAGCAAGAGACGCTGCTAGCAGACCTCAGATCCACCGAGTACGGACGCAATTCGGATCCGCTCGAATCATTGCATCGGTTCATACGGGCGCAGAAGGTGAAACGACCGCCAAAGCGTTGAGCAAGAACGCTTTGTATCGCGGGCACACGAGCCACGAGGGCCAGTTCCCGCCCCGGACAGGGCACCACACCGGAACGCCGGCAGTCCTCAGTGCGGCATCACCCCAGGGGGACGTCGGCGATGACTGGCTGGTGGTCGGATGCTGGCCGTTCCGCATCAAAGAGCGTGAGGACCGAGCACTTCGCACCAACGGACATGCGGCGGGGGAGAAAGATGAAGTCGCAGTGGTAGAAACGCGCCGTGCCACCGGGAGCGATCCAGCGCAACGTCATGTCCTGCTCACTGCCGTGCTCGCAACTGTTGGCGTGGTGGTAGGCCGACACCATGTCGAGTTCCTTGGCGCGAAACAGATTGTGGCGATGGGCCACCCGTGATGGTCCCTGAACTGAGGCGTTCAGATCGCCGGCAATCACACACTGCCCTGCGCGCAACGTGGCGGCGTAGTGGTCGAGGACCGCGGTGAACTGAGAGGCATACGACGGCCCCTGTTTCTTGTTTGTCCAGATCGCCAGCAGTGTGAACTGATGGCCGGTGTCGGGGTTGCTTACCGATACGGGCAGTACCCACGGCAGAGATGGTTCGACATTGTCGGGTTGGGCAGTCCAGGGCGCCCGACAGAAAACGCCGACACCTTTGGTGGCTGAGGGGTACGGCGAGGACCATAGCGCGGTGGTGTCCTCTCGGCGGCTCAGAGCGGTTGCCGATGTGCACTCTTGGACGATCAGCACATCGGCGTCGATTGCCTCAACGACGGCCATTTTCTTGTCGAGGGCAGAACGGCAGTTCCACGTCGCTATTCGCACCACAGCGCCAGTATCAGCCATCGTGCGTCCCATGGTCGGGTGATCAGTCTTGTCGGTGCCTTTCTTTAGAATTGGGCAAGGCGGGTGTTGAGCTTGCCCACACAACCGGCCGGGTCCGCGAGGCCCGGTTCTGACCGAAAAGGTGAGTAGGGCATGGGAACTGAACGCATGATCAGCAAGGCGTGGCACGCACGGCAGGGATATGAGACCTGCGGTTGCGGTCGCCCGCAATGCCGCAAGAGGCGCGTTGATGAGCGCCGCAGGATGCGTCGCATCGAAAAGTTGCAGTGGCGCCGCGCGGTAAGCGCCGCATGAGCGATACGGAAACGGCTGCCCCGCAGCCACACCGACACTTCGGCTACTGGATTAGCCGACCGCGCCGCCAAGCGCGTTGCTACGAGTGCCAGTTCCAATTCATCGGAGACGACACGACCGCTGAACCGTGGGCAAAACCCCTGGGTTCGGTGCCGCGGTGATCGGCGGCAGCAGCGCCCCTTTTGCTATCGCGTGGCCGCGAAGTCGCCTCGTCACCGGCGCCCGAGGCTCCAAGACAGACGCTGGTGTCCATTGTGAGATCCAGAGCAGCCCCGCCGCGAGAACTGTTTCTCGTTAGTTCAGCTGCCGACAGGCGGTGACCAGCTCGCATAGTTCGCCGAGTTTAAGCAGGCGCAGGTGGGCGCGGGCTTCATAGGTCCTTCACAGTGGCGTTGATGCCGAGTTCGGCGAGCTTCTCCTGGATCTTCTGCGCGGTCTCGTCGCGGAGCAGAAGTTGAAGCGTGCCTTGTAGATAGCTCACCTGCCGCTCATCGAGGGCGAGGTACAGCGCGCGAAAGAGGGCGGCGAATCCATCAGCGGTAGCTTCTGATCCGGCTAGAAGGCTGGCATTGAACGAGAACGCAAGTTGTTTCTCTCGGGACGTTGGTGGGTTGGTAGGGGTCGTTACCCCAGGGGTGTGAGGATCGCCGGGCTTCTCGGGCCCGGGGTGGTTCGTTGTTCCGCCTTGCGGGCAGGTCCCAGTGTGGCTTGGGCCGCCGCAGGCTGAACAGTTTGCGGTCGGCTTTGTGGCGGGCAGCCCTAGCCGAAGTCCGGTGCTAGCGAGATTGACTTGGTTCGGGGCGGTGACGGTGACCGCGGTTCCCGCGGCGTCAACCACGGTCAGATCACCGTCGGTGACGGCGGTGTAGATGGCTTGTTGGAGGTCCCCGTCGCCGCCGTAGAGCAGGGGAAGTCGTGGGGCGCTGTAGAACGCGGCCCGAAGATCGGAGAGGGTCTTTCCGTAATCGGTGTCCCGCAGGTTATGAAGGAGGGCCTTGGCGCCGAATTGGCCAGCATCAAAGGCCTTCTCGCGCCCGACGAGGCCCTTCCAGACCATCGTTCCGTTGAGCGCTGTCAAGGTGTCGTCGTCGAAGGTCAGCTGATCTAGATAGCGCTCGCCGTCAGGGTCGGGCTGAGCGAGGTAAACGACGTGTTGGTAGCCGCGCTTGATGGCCTTTTCTAGTTGTTCTCGGGCGCTGGCTAGTTCTTTGTTGCCGATGGCTTTGAGTTCCTCGTCGGCCTGGACCTCGGGTGCAGCAAGGGCTTTTCGGCGGGCGAGGTATTCGGCGGCGAGACCCCGGGCGAGGGCACGGCGTTGGGTGTTCATTACTGCGTAGGCGACGCTGCTTGCCCATTGGACGGGCAATTGTTGGGTTCCTTGGCCGAGCCCCATGGCCGCGCTCAACGCCGCCAGGGTTTCGGCTTCGGCGCCGTTTCGGAGGCTGAATTGGGCGGGGTCGAGGATGACCAGTCGTGTTGTGTAGGCGGTGTCAATGCCGGCAGTGGTGAGAACGTCTGTGCTGCTTCGTTGGGTGTCGGCGCGGATGAAGCGGTGTTCGCGGAAGGGGCCGGTGGTTGATAGGCGCTCGATGAACTCGGCTAGGAGCTCGTCGCGTTCGGCTTCGGTGATGGTGCGCCGGATGTTGTTCACCAGCATGCGGTGGGTGAGTCGTGTCGACAGGAAGTAGCGGGCAGGTTTGTTGTTGCCTTGGCCGGGGATGACGTCGAGCGCACTCATCCCCCGGTCGGGGTGGACTAATTCGTCGATGACAACGTCAGCGTCGCTGATGGTGTAACCGATGTCGGCCACGCTGGTCGCGGCTTTAACTTCGGGTGCGCTGGCGCCGCGGCCGCGTCCTGGCCGCAGTGTGCCGACGATGCTGGATAGGAAGATGTAGGTGGCGGCCCGCTCGGCGGCGCGGGGATTCGCCTCGGTCCATAGTTGGGGTTCGCGGGCGAGGTCTTGGCGGCGGGCGGTACCTGCGGTGTCGTCGTTGTTAACGACCTCGATTTCAGCGAGACTTCGGTAGTTGGCGATGGTGCGTTCGTCTTCGACAAGCCCGCTGCCGAGGAGCGCTTCGCGCACGGTGCTGTCGGACAGTGGTAGGTCGCCGGGGCCGATGAGTGCGGGCACCCATTGACCGGCCTTGCCTCGTTCTTGTTGGGCGTAGACCGTGGCTGCGAAGATGCGGATGGTCGATCGCACTCGTTGGAAGCCGGTGACCTTGCTCCACTCGTCTTTGGCCAGGGCCATCAGCATGGGGTGGAAGGGATAGCAGTCGGCGACTTCGTCTTGCCACTTTGCACGCCAGGTGGCACCGATCGTGTCCCAGACTGTCCTGGTCCATCCTTTGTCGCGGAAGGTCGATTCGTAGAGTGCGGCGGTGGCCGCGACGACCTCAGTTGCGGGGGCGGCGTCGAACAGTCGCCGGCGCAGGATGTCGGCGAAGTCGCCGACTTCCGTGACAGTCGCGGGGGTGCCGTTACGTTCGAGTAGTGAGTTGAGGTCTTCGCGCCGGTCCTGGGCGGCTTTTGACAGAGCGGTCTTGTCGGCATCGGAGGCGATCATGACAACAATCAGTGCGACGTGGGGAATGTCATTGACCACATCGAGCAGTGCCCGCAGGAAGGCCATGTCCTGTGCCGCCAGGTCAGGCTTGCCACTCCCTTCGAGCCCGTTGCCGACGTAGTCCAGGACCTCATCGACGATGATCAGGACGGGCCGGTTAACCGCCTTGATCGCCTCCGCGATCTTGTGTTTGTCACTCCAGTAGGGCTGATAGCGCTCGAAAAGCGTGTAGTCCTTCGAAAAGAGCCGCCAGAGGAATCGCTCGTAGAGGTTGACGGCCGGCCCGTCGAGTTCTTGGACGGGCGCACCGGGGGTCATGTTGTCGCACGGCAGGACGACCACGTGTGGCGTGTGCAGGTCCTTCGCGATCTGGGTTCCGATGCGGGACTGAATGCGTTGAGCAACACCCTGGCCGAGTTCGGTGCTGAACAATGCTGCGGGGTGAGCGGCCAGGTGATAGGCGCCGATACAGGCGTGCGACTTGCCGCCGCCCATACCCTGGTCGAGGCGGGTGACGGCGCGGGCTTTGAGATAAGCATCCCCGCCGCCAATTCGGATGGCTACTTCCGACAGCAGGTCGATGAGACGTTCTGTGGGGTGAGTTATTTCGCCGTAGTAGGCGGCTTCGGCGTAGGGCGGGCGGGAATTGCCGGAACCATGGACCGCCGCGAACAGAGACATCTGCACATCGTCGATTTGTCCTGCAGCATTGAGGATTTCCGGGCGCAGCTTGAGCGCCTTCCACCAGGGCGTCACCTTAGCGTTCATGGCTGTCCTCCTGGTGTCTCTGTGGTGGGCTGGATTTCGCGGCGGCCATCACAGCAGCCTGAGCTGGTCGTCGGCGGCCTTCTGTCGGCTGACGGTCTCAGCCCGGTTCTCAGCAACCGCGGTGGCAGCGGTACCGATCGCGGCTCGCGTTCGCAGGACCCGCGTAAATGCGACCCCATCGGAGTCGGTGTCGGGTAGGCGGTCGGCGAGGAACTGGATGGCCGCCCAGAGTTGGGTGTCGTCCGAGGCTCGGTTGGCGTCCAACAGCACTTGGCCCATCGCCTCGGCGCCGTCGTTCGATGCGGCCGCCAGCGCCAGTGCCACGTCGATCACGGCGGACTCGGCGCCGATCCGGCCGCTGAATTCTCGGGCCATGACGAAGCGAATCCCCTTGTCTGCGTCGGATACGAGGTCTTTGACAGCTTCCAATTCCAGTGAGGAAGCCAGTGCCTGCCAGCGAAGTTCACCTTTGGACTGGGCTTGTCGGCCGTAGATGCGGACCCACCAAAGTGCGAAACGTGTTCGTGCGTCGAAGTTTTCGAGCGGCTGGTGATTTACTTCGACGGCCATAATCTCCTGTGTGGCGCTTCTCGCCAATGGCAGGAAGGTGAAGATGTCAACGGGATCGCCTTTGGCGTCAAGAACCTCGCTATAGCGGCCGACCACTTCCATGGCCGGCCCGGAGGCGGCCATGAGCATGTCAGCGGGGGCTAGGCCCCACCGTTCCCAGTCCGGGTATCTGCTCTTGATCTCGGCCTTAATTTCAGCTTCAACCGACCCCTTGTTGCCGCGGGGTCGACCTGTGGGTGCGGGGCGGCACGCCATCGTGAGCGTCGTCTCGATGTTGGCCTTGCCCTGTTGCCCACCCGATTCAGTGTTAGCGGGCCAGGATGCGGTCATGACCAGGCCGGCCCGGTCCATGGAGTGCAGAAGGCGTTGCCAGACTTCAGGTTCGCCGTGGCCGAAGACGATGGTGACCACACCGTCGTCCCGCACTACCTTGCGCATCTGCGCGAACGCCTCGCTGATCAGCGAGTCGTAGTGTTCGCGGGTGCGGTGCTCGTTCGGGGCCTCCCCGCGCACCCTTTTGACGATGATTTCTTCGGACTTCTCCTGGCAGCCGTCCGGATCAGCAGTGATGACTAATTCGGGCCAAGTGGTGTTCAGGCACCGCTTCATCCAGACATAGAACAGATCCGAGGCATCGGCGTAGGCGATCATTTGGTCATAGGGAGGATCGGTGACCACGGCGCTGAAGGCCCCGGCTGTGAATGGAAGTGCTGTGGCGCTGCCTCGCTGCACAGAGGCCGGCGTGCCGTGAAGATCAGTGAAAAGATTCCGGCAGGCGGCCAGCACGTTATCGGAGATGGACGCCCACGTTCCGGGCCCCTCACCGGTCCCCGCCTCAAAGAAGTCGTGGGAGAACGTGATCGAGCCTTCGTTGACGAACAGGTCACCCACGCGCGCTCCACCGGAGGTCTGAAACCGGGCACCACGGGTGGAGCGACGCAGCTTCTTCACCACAACAGCGGTGGCGTAGCCGGTCAGGGCTTTAACGTAGTCCGCAGACAACCCAGCGGCCCCGAGTTCGTCGGAGAGACCGGCGATGATCCGAGACAGCCGAATGTAGGAAAGGGTTTGGCGATCGACCATGAAGTCGCCATAGGTCTTAGCGCCATAGATGCTGGGCCCGATGATGTTGTTGTTTCCAGCCGCGATGCGTTCGTCCGGAATGGCTGGGAGAAAAGGCCCAAACGGCGACTCGTGCGCCAGTGCCGCAGCGGCGGACTTTGCCGCGGCACGTTCCTCTAATGTCGGCGACCGGAAAGCCTTTCGCGATTTATCGTCGATGTCGGACGCTAAAACAAGGGCGTCCACCCCCTTGCCCTCCTCAAGGAGGCGACGGTGGACAGCCAGTGGATGGACGTGCCCGCAGAATACGCAGATGGCGCTTTTCCCAGCGACTTTCTTTCCGTTGACCACCGCGTTAACCAGCGTGGGAGACCGGGTGGCCTTGCCTGAGGCTACGACGGCGCGCCATTCACCTGAAGATCTGTCAGCGTCGATATGGAAGGACGTCCCTGTATCGCTGCCGCGCGCTGGCACCAGCTCATAGGAGCCGATCAGCGGGAACCGGTTGCCGCATTCTTGGCAGGGGATCGTTACCGACCAGAGGTATCCCCAGGGCTGCTTGCCCTTGTAGCGCGGATAGAACTCAGACATGGCCTTGTCGTGACGATTGCCGATTTCGGCGAACATGGTTTCTAGATCGTGCAGCAGGCGGTCGGTGGGCGATGTCACCAGAGTGTTGGTCCCGGCCCCAAAGGGCAGAGCCGGCTCATGGCTCCGGTCAACGAAGGGTGCTGACGTAAGAAGGTGACTGGCCAGAACGGCGACGGGGCTGTAGTCGAGCGCGGATGCTGTGACACCCAGACGTGCTGATTCCAGCGGAATCATCCCGCGGCCCGAGAACGGGTCGAGTGTCGATGCCCCCCCGGGGTTAGCCTTCTCAATTTCGGCGCGAAGTTGGGCCCAGGCGGCGTAGCGCCCGGTCATCGCAGACCGGACGAGGTCTTGGAGGCGCTGTTGTTCGCCGCGGTCCTCGGGCCAGCGCAGCAGGGAACAGATGGTGGCGGCTTTAGCTTGGGCCGTAGGGCGTTTCGCAAACCACATGAACAGCGATATCTCGCTGTTCCCTGATCCCCAGCCGCGGTCACTGTTGTTGGACACTTCTGCGCTGGGAAACCAGCGTTCGATCATGCGCGTCACAGGTTGGAACCTGGTGCGCTCTTGAGGCTGCTGCCGGGGACGCGGAAGATCGCGGAGCCCGACATGTCTGTGGAGAACAGTGTTGCAGGGTCTTCATAGGCGCCGAAGAACCGCCCCACACCGTCGGCGCATTGGTCGACGACATAGAGCCAGTAGTCGCGTCGGTGCTGGGTGGCGATGAGAACCTCCTCGCCTGTCATGCGGATGCCATCACTGGCGGCGCTGTCGAGAACGCCCTTGACCTCGATGAGCCGAGTCCTGTTCGCTCTCCGGGCCTCGAGGTCGTACCCTCGGCCTTCGGTGTGGACGTCTTCGACGACCCAGCCATCGTCGGTGAGCAGGTTCTGGATGTGGCGCATGGACACCAACTCAGAGTCGATTTCGTTCTGGCGGCTGGCATCTGCGTCAGCAAGGACGCGGATTCGGCCCACGAGGCGAGGAGTGCTGAGTTCGACTTCGGACAGCCGCTCCAACTCAGAAATGCGGGCATCGGTCTGGACTTGTAGTTGTCGGCGCAACTCGAGCCGTGTGTCGCGGTTCTCGATCTCGTCGGTGATGGTCAATGGGAGATTCATCAAGTCGCGCCGAGCTTGGGCGAACCAGTCCGACATCACCTGGCGATGAGCTGTCACGGTCTGCTCCGCGACGATTCCGGCCGCCTCTGCGGCTCTGGATTCGCGGGCGGGATGTGGTGCCGTGCCGGGGGAGTCGGTGGGAATCAGGTTCGCTAGCGTCTCCCACCGGACCGCCCGGGCGCTGCCACTGTCATCGACCTTGACCAGGCTCGCCCAGGCGCTGGAGCGCCGGCCGTCGCTCTCGGTCATGGTCGCCTCGTAGACGTAGAGGTCGTAGGGGGTCAGGCTGGTCGGGTCCGCGGCGGCGCCGGACTGGTAGAGGTCTTGCGCGAGATCATGTTCGGCGAGGTCGATCAGGTCGGTGAATGCTTGCTCCCCGGGGCCGAGGACGACTGTGTCACCGACGTCGATGCTGTGTTCGGCTGCGAGGACAGCCTCGCCGCTGGTAGCGATATGTGCGCCCCGCGCGCCGCCGAGGGAGTTCGGGAAGTCACCGTGGACGAGGGACAGCTGTCGGAATCCGGCTCCGGCGGCGGTCGGGGCGACGTTAAGGACCTGTGCGGCTGCCAGCCGGTCCAGATAGGCCTCAACGATGGCTGGGTTGATTCGGGCGAACAGGTCGCGTTGCAGCAGCGTCAGTGCGGCGACCGCATCGACTTGGCTTGCGAGGCGTCGTTCGCTGTCTCGCACCTGACGGGCGACTCGGGTGAGTTCCTGGGCGCGGACGGCGTTGGCCGCCTCAATGGCCTTCTGTCGCTTGGCTTCGTCGTTGCCGTAGAGATCGGTCAGCCATCGGTCATAGTCCACCCCGGTGATTTCCGCGACGGCCGAAAGGCTATCGAACATCTGCCCGCGTAACTCATTGGCCGCGGTGACGAAGTTGTCGAGGAGGCGCAGGAGAGTGTCGCCTTCTCGAGTGTTCGTGGAAATCAGGTTGTAGAGGAAGACATCGCGAGTCTGGCCGACACGGTGAATGCGGCCCATGCGCTGCTCCAGGCGCACCAGGGACCATGGAATGTCGTAGTTGACCAGCACGTGCGCGGCTTGGA
>CAYTOD010000061.1:0-25910 GCA_964439315.1 uncultured Mycobacterium sp.
CCTCCGGCGCGAACCCGGCACCCGGAACCGCCTCTCGCCGCGCCGCCGCCACGCTCGGCGCCGGCCAAGCCGCCCCGCCGGCGGAAGCCCCCGAAGCCGGCGAAGCCACTGCGGCAACCGACGCCCTCCCGCGCGACGCCACCCTCACCGCCGAAGCGAAAAGCCAACTGGCGCAAGCGAATAACGGTGGTGGCGACGCTCGCAGTCCTCGTCGTGGTGACCGCGACGCTGGGAAACGCGATCTGGGCCGAGTCCGCCCTGCGGCGGGTACCGGTGTTCAGCAACTATGACGGGCGGCCGGCCTCCGGAAGCGGTACCAACTGGCTGCTGGTCGGCTCCGACAGCCGGGCCGACCTGACGCCCGAGCAGCAGTCTGAACTTTCCACCGGCGGCGATCTCGGCAGCAGCAGGACCGACACGATCCTGCTGGTGCACATCCCCGCGCTGGGCTCCTCACAGCCGACCGCGCTGGTGTCGATCCCTCGGGACTCGTATCTGGACATCCCGGGATTCGGCATGGACAAGGTCAACGCGGCCTTCGCCCACGGTGGCCCCGAACTGCTGGCCCAGACCGTGGAAGAGGCCACCGGGCTGCGCCTGGACCACTACGCCGAAATCGGTTTCGCCGGCTTCGGCGCCGTGGTCGACGCACTCGGCGGAGTCCAGGTCTGCCCCGCCGATCCGATCGAGGACCCGTTGGCCGGCATCGATCTTCCGGCCGGCTGCCAGACCGTCGACGGCCCCACCGCACTGGGCTACGTGCGCAGCCGTGCCACCCCGCGCGCGGACCTGGACCGGATGCTCAACCAGCGTGCGTTCATGGCTTCGCTGTTGCATCGCGCCGCCAGTCCCGCCGTCTGGCTGAATCCATGGCGGTGGTACGCCGTACCGCACGCAGCCGTCGGCGCGCTGTCGGTCGACACCGGCGCCCACGTGTGGGATCTGGCCCGGCTCGGACTGTCACTCGCCGCATCGGACACCCGGTTGACCGTGCCGGTCGGGGAGATCACCGAAAACGAATCGGGGTCGGTGGTGATGTGGGACGTCAATGCGGCACCGGCATTGTTCGACGCACTGCGCACCGGAGGCGCGATCCCCCAAGAGGTGTTCGACTCGCAGCCCTGAGCGCCAGGTCAGTCCCGGCCGGCGCCGGTCAGCCCGTTCTGCAGCCATGCCTTGGTCCGGCCCGGATAGTTCGTGGCGATCCAGCCAACACCCAGGTCGTGGCAGAACTTGACATCCTCGTAGTGGTCGACGGTCCAGCAGTACATGGCCCGACCCTGTGCCGCGGCGCGGTCGACGAGTTCGGGATGCTCGCGCAGAGTGGCGATCGACGGTCCGACGGCGGTGGCCCCGACCGTGGTGGCCGCGCCGCCCCCCAGGTAGCGGGAGGTCTCACCGAGCAACACGGTGGGCAGCATCGGCGCCGCGCGGCGTACCCGCCACACCGCCGCCGCCGAGAACGACATCACCACCGCGCGGGAGCGGTCCGCCGACGCCGGCGAGGCGATCCCGTAGCGGTTCAGCAGCGCCAGCACCTTGCTCTCCACCAGTGCGCCGTAGCGGACCGGGTGCTTGGTCTCGATGAAGACTTTGACCGGGCGGTTCCAATCGAGGACCAGTCGCACCAGGTCGTCCAGGGTGAGCAGTGCGGTGCCCACAGCCTCGCCATCGGGCCGGATGCCCCCGGAATGCCAAGCACCCCAGTCGAATTCCCTGAGCTGAGCCAGCGTCAGGTCGCTCACCAGTCCGGTACCGGTGGACGTCCGGTCGACCCGGCGGTCGTGAACGCAGACGAGGTGACCGTCGCGAGTAAGCCGCACGTCGCACTCGACGCCGTCGGCCCCCTCGTGCAGGGCCAGTTCGTAGGCGGCCAACGTGTGCTCGGGCCGCTCAGCCGACGCGCCCCGATGGGCGACCACGAACGGGTGCGCCGCAGGGGCGCCGTCGGGCGGCGACATAGGACTATGCTGCCGGTTCCCGGTCCCTGGACTCAACCACCGATTGCTCGGGGGATTCGGCCCCGGGCTCCCCAGCCGCCTCGTCCTCCGCCTCGCCCTCCGCCTCCTCCGGGAACTCCGCGACGGCCGCTTCGGGCTCCGCGGGAACCTCCTCGACCACCACCCAGCGGTGTCGCGGCTGCTGCAGCGGCTTGCCCTCGAAACCGTCGAACACCCGCCACAACAGCAGCAGGGTGGCGAACCCGGCGAGGTAGGTCAGCACTTCGGTGACGGTGTTGTCGGCGACCCCCTGGGGCTCGCCGGCGCCGCTCGTCCAGGTCGCCCAGGCCGCCAGGCCCGTAGCGAACACCCAGGTGATCCACCAGAGAACCACCGGCCTACGGACGCGGTCGACCACCCCCTCGACGTGGGCCAGTTCCAGCACCAGCACCGGCGCCCACGCCAGGTTGACCACCGGGGTCAGGCATCCGGCCCACAGCGCCCATCGCGGCCGCGGGTCGTCCTGGCCGTACAGCTGGTAGGCCTCCGCCCGTCGCCCGATGAGCCACGAGGTCATCACGACGGCGATGGCCGCGACAGCGACGAACGCCGCCAGGGTGGCCAGCCCGCCCATCACGAATGCAGGGGCGGCCAACCACGGCGGCAGCAGCGTGGTCCTGTTGATGAGGAGAAGCACGTAGCGCAGCGCATACGCGGCGGCAGCGCCCGCGAAGACAGCCGATGCCGCCAGCAGGCCGGCACGCACCGTCGTCGGCGACGGGGGTTTTGCCGTCCGCGCGTCGCCTGCCGCCTCCGGCGGCGCGATCTGGTCCCGCAGTCCCCAGCGCGGAACGGTCTGGTAGCGCGGGGTAGGGCCGAGTGGGCGGCGAATGCGGCGCGGCGGGGGCGGGGGCCCGGGCCGGACAGCGATCCACCGGAAACCGGCCGGCAACCGGCCCCGAGAGCCCTGGTCGGCAGGCCGCACCGGCACCTGAACCGCGGACGGCGCCAGCAGCGCACCGTTGCAGCGGGGGCACCACACCCGTCGCTGGTCGCGCACATTCCACCGTGTCCCGCATCGGGAACACACCTGCATCACGGCGACCAGCCTAATAGGAGGTGCGACATAGAAGGTTCGGCGTGGGAGGCGGCACCCATTTAGGCATCCGGTGCCAGTTTGAAGACGGGATGAACCCAGCAATGGTTGATCTATCCACACTTTCCACAGCTTTATCCACAGGGATGGCCGCTAACTGCCCACCCCACCTGCCCATGATTGGCCAATTCCCCTCGAAACCTGTGGATAAAAGTGGGCGATCAATGCCCAGGCACGCGATGGAGACCCGGCCGGAGCGAATTCCCGAGAGGCGCGGAAGACTAACAGTGCGGTTACGGCGCGCCGAGAGACACGCCGAATCGCCGCCCCGGGAGTCCGGCCCGGACCTTGGCGACTTTTTTTGAACTGCCCCATAACGCCGCGATATGATCGCCAGCGTGGCCATCGCTGTGACCCATTTCACTCGGCGCGCGATAAAAGATCGACGACCTATTTCACTGGACTTGACGGAGGAAGGTAGTTGACGACGCAGGCAGGAACGTCCCTATGACGTCGCCCTACCCACTCGACCAGGGATCGGCGTCGCCGGTCGCGGCGTGGTACGAGCACTCGTCGACCTGCAGCCGGTCCTATCTGATCGCCGCGGCGCGAGCGGCGGTCATCTCCGTCGTCCTGCTCGGCATCCTCGTCCTGGTGGTCGTGTTCTGACGCAGGCGGCGCCGACGCCCACCGGGGCTGCCGGTCTTGCGGTGTCGGCGGTCTTGGAGCAGTGTTGACCAAGCGAAGTAACCACTGACAGCGCACCATTGGAGAGGACCTTTTTCGTGGCCGACTACACCTTGCCGGATTTGGATTGGGACTACGGCGCTCTGGAGCCGCACATCTCTGGCGAGATCAACGAACTGCACCACAGCAAGCACCACGCCGCCTACGTCGCGGGGGTGAACGCCGCGGTCGCCAAACTGGAAGAAGCCCGTGCCAACGACGACCACGCTGCGATCTTCCTGAACGAGAAGAACCTCGCCTTCCACCTGGGCGGCCACGTCAACCACTCGATCTGGTGGAAGAACCTGTCCCCCAACGGCGGTGACAAGCCGACCGGCGATCTGGCCGCCGCCATCGACGACGCGTTCGGGTCGTTCGACAAGTTCCGCGCGCAGTTCACCGCGGCGGCCAACGGCTTGCAGGGCTCGGGCTGGGCGGTGCTGGGCTACGACAGCCTCGGCAACAAGCTGCTCACCTTCCAGCTCTACGACCAGCAGGCCAACGTTCCGCTGGGCATCATCCCGCTGCTGCAGGTCGACATGTGGGAGCACGCCTTCTATCTGCAGTACAAGAACGTCAAGGCCGACTACGTGAAGGCATTCTGGAATGTGGTCAATTGGGAGGACGTCCAAAACCGCTATGCCGCAGCGATCTCGAAGACCAAGGGGCTCATCTTCGGCTGAGATCCGCTGAGATCCTCAGTACGGCAAAGGGCGTCGCGCATCAGCGCGGCGCCCTTCGTCGTCGGCGGAGCACCGGACGGCCGTCGGCCAAGCGCCGGCCGATTAGCACTCCCGTCCTATTGTGTGCCAGACCGGGTGTGCCCCATGCTGTGCGGACCGGGAGACGGGAGGCGAGATGGACAGCCACTCAGCGCGTTCGGTCGAGATCGCGCCCTTTCATTCACGCGGTTGCCTGAAGGGCTTCGTCGTCTCCGGCCGTTGGCCCAACTCGACCAAGGAGTGGGCACAAGTACTCATGGTCGCGGTCCGCGTCGCGTCTCTGCCCGGACTGCTCTCCACCACAACCATTTTCGGTGTTCGCGAGGAGCTTCCCGAGCATCCCGCACCCGGAACGGTGGGCCTGGTCCTTGCCGAAGGCACCGTGGTGGGCGAAACGGCAATCGCCCCCGGCCATTTCGCCGACCGGCAGCCGCCGGCCCTGCTGATGCTGCATCCACCCTCGGAGACCGTGCCCTCGCTGCCGGAGTGCTCCGGGGCGGCCTCCGGCTGCGTACTGCTGCCCGGTCTGCCGCACCTGGGGCTGGAACACCGCGCGGCCTGGGTGGAGGCGGAGGCCGACGGCACGGTCACCAGCATGGTCAGCCGGGTGGGCGTCGACCCGATCAGCCATCCGGACACGGCCATCCTGGCAATGCTCCTAGCCGCCTAGCAGGGCCCGCCCGCAAGGCCCGACAGCAAATCCAGTTCCGCAGGCCCCCTCATCGCAGCAAAGTAGCCAAGCGCCAATTCACGTATCCACAGCCACACTGCTGGGACGATTGCGCCGCATGTGACTCGAATTCGGGGTTTCGCTCCCGTTTCCAGCGCTTCGCAGCAGGTCGTCGCGCCCGCGACTCGACGATCATCGAGAGAAAACGTTTGCCCGGCGCTGTGAAATCTTGCCGAAGTGACTTCCGTTGCAAGTTTGCACTTGGTAGTTTCCATAACTGGCGCTACTATCGGTAGCAAACCACGCTTAGTGGGTGGTGAAGTTGGTGTTCGTACTGGAGGTTAATAACTAATGAGCACAACGTTCTCTGCACGGCTCAACCGCCTCTTCGAGACGGTCTACCCGCCGGGCCGCGGACCGCACACCTCCGCTGAGGTCATCTCGGCTCTGAAGGCCGAGGGCGTCACGATGTCGGCTCCGTATCTCTCGCAGCTGCGTTCGGGCAACCGCACCAACCCGTCTTCCACCACGATGACGGCGCTGGCGAACTTCTTCCGGATCCGTCCGGAGTACTTCACCGACGACGCCTACTACGCCAAGTTGGACCGGGAGCTCACCTGGCTGGCCAACATGCGTGACGAGGGCGTCCGCCGCATCGCAGCTCGGACCGTCGGCCTCTCCCCCGAGGCTCAGCAGTCCGTCGTCGAGAAGGTCGACGAGCTGCGCCGCGAAGAGCACCTCGACGCCTAGCCTTTGGCTCGATCCTTTAAATAGATAACGTTGCCGGCGTGTTCCACGCCGGCAACGTTGTCGTTTGTGGGGTCTTCGGCGGGCGCATCCTCGGCTAGGACCTCAAGGTCATCAAGGTCATCAAGGTCATCGACGATGTCCTCGTCATCAAGGTCCTCGTCGTCCGCACCATCCAATTCGTCCAGGTTCAGCGCGCCGTCCGGGTACTTGGCGGCATGCTCCTCGTGGGCGGCCCTGGCAGCCGCGGCGGCCTGAGCGGGATCCTCCTCGAGATACCGGTACTGCCGGGCGATCTCCAGAATCCACTCGCGGTCCGAGCACTCCTCCGGCTGGCGCAACCAGCCCCGGCCCGGAAAAGCCGCCGCCGACTCGGCCTCACGGCCGTCTCGGGAACCCTCGCCCGCGCGAATCCAGCGCGCGACGGCGATGGCCTGGTCGCGCACACCGACATGCGCAGGCGCCTCGGGCTCGTCGTCGTCCGGGTCGCCGGGGTCGACGTCGATGGCTTCCATGTACAGCGAATCGGAGATCAGCGACAGCCGCTCGGCAACCCGGAACACCAGCGGACCGCGCGGTCGCACGCCGATGCCGACGTCCGGCTGACGCCGGGCCATCTCCCGCTGCAGCGGACGGATCAGCCGCAGTTCCCGGCGGGCGCCCACCCAGTCCTCTCCGGACGGCAGCAGTGACCCGGCCGCGACGATCGCCATGGCTGCCACCAGCAGGGTCGCCGCGGTGCCCACACCGACCAGCGGCGAGGAGCCCACCGACAGCACGACCGCCCGCAAGAGGATGAACACCACCGCCGCGACGATCAGGGCGATACCGGCGGTGAACAGGAACAGCGCCCGGCCGCGGCGGCTCGCGTTGGACAGCCGCAGACCGACCCAGCCGGCCAGGGTGAGCGCCAGCAGCATGTAGAGCACCGGCACCAGCCACGGGAACGACGTATTCGTCGCGAGATTGTGCTCCAGGTAGTCCCGGGGGCTCATCTCACGCTGCCGCGGACCGGAGAAGAACAGCACGAGCGCGACGACGGCGATCACCGCGGCGATCGAGTACTGCACCATCGCCAGCCGCCGGGTCCGCTCCGGCCGATGGCCGGAGGACACGGAGGTGATCATCACGCAACTGCCGGCGGCCGAGGCGATCAGCGCCACCTCGCTGATCGCGATAGAGACGTTGGGCCAATGCAGCGCCCTGTCGACGAGAACCGTCAGCGGGGACCAGTTCAGCGCCGCCACCACACCCAGGCTGCCGAGCGCCACGATCATCCCACTACTGACCACCGATTGCTGGTTAACCAGCGCCCAGCCGATACGCAGTCCGGTGGCCAGTCCGAGTAGACCGGCAATCACCCAGACGATCAACCAAATGCCTCTCCGAGCCGCACTTGTGTGATCGAGGCCCGGTCGCTGCGCAGCCGGCCGAGGCGGTAGAGCAGCAGGGCGGCGAAGTCCTCCGCCTCCTGCTCGATGTCCTCTCCGCCCGGGCCCATGCAGCCGGTGCGCTGGCTGAGCATGTAGCTGATCAGGTCGTCACTGGCGAAACTGGTGACGTCCCTGGCCACCTCGGTGACCGGGGTGCCGTCGTGGCCCAGCACCAGATGCCCCAGTTCGTGTGCCAGGGTCCGGTCTGCGGTGGGCAGGCCGTGCTGGATCAGGAATTCGTCGTGGTCGGCGAACTGACGCCACTGCCCGGAGACCCCCGGCGGCAGATCGGCCATGCTCACATCGATCGGGCGCCGGCGGTCCTCACCGACGGCGACCACCAAACGTCCCAGCGACACCTCACCGTGGCGGGGGGCCAGCGCAAGGACGTCGTTCACTGCTTTGGTTACGCGACGGCCGGCAGACATGTCACCGTCCTCCTCGGTATCGGGTCATCTGATGAAAACGTGCGGCTCCCGCGGTCTGGAGGAGCATGCCTGCCCTGGCCTGGCGGTATCCCAGGAAGGCGCCGAGAGCCGTCAGGCCGAGGAGCGCGAAAAGACCGGGCAGTGCCAGGGGCGAAAGTTCGGGCAGAAGTGCGGGAAGGTTGGCCTCGCCCAGCGCCAGGGGGATGCCGACCCAGGATCGGGAGGGCTCGACCAACGGCACCGAGAGCTGAGCGCTGCGGTTCGGGACGACGGCGGGCTGCACCGCGGGTCGTTCGGCCGGGGGCGCGACGACGGCCGCCGCGACAGGCTGCGGCACCGATTCCGGAGCCAGGACCGGCGCGGCGTCGGCGGGCGCGTCCACCGGCGCGGCAGTGGGGGCGGCACTGACCACACCGGTGGGAACCCGGTCAGCGGGCGTCACGAACGGTGCGGTGTAGCGCGTCCTTCGGGGACTGCCGGCCGCGGCGTCCACGCCGTCGGCTGTCGCCGCCGTCGGCCAGAGCTTGGGAGACGCAAAGGCCGACACGGTGGCCACCGGGCGGCTCTGCCGGGTACCCACCGGGGGGGGACCGCCGGGTCCGGAGATGTTGCGATCGTGCCCGGGGAGGTTGTGTCCGCCGGGCGCGGCACCGGCCGGGGCGGCTGTGAACAGCCCCAACCCAGCGCTGAGCACGCCTGCGGCGACAGCTCCGCTGACCGCCACGGCACGCTGACGCGACCGTTTCATTCCACCCGTCCTCAACCTTGAGGGAACCACTTCGGCACCCCACTGTGCGGCACTCTGACATTCTCGCATATCCGCAGGTCGAACACATAGGGCCTGAGACAGGATGTAACCCAGGCGTTAGGGTTTAGCGCACCCCCCGAATGACCCGGAAGGCGGTAGGGATGGGCCTGTTCAGAAAGCGGAAGAGTCGCGCCACCCGGCGGGCGGAGGCCCGCGCGCTCAAGGCCCGGGCCAAGCTGGACGCGAAGCTCGCCGCGAAGAACGAGGCCAAGCGCATCAAGACCGCCGCCCGATCCGAGGGCCGGGCCGTCAAGGCCCAGGTCAAGGCCCAGCGCAGCACCGACCGCGCCGCGGTGAAAGTCGCCGACCGGCAGTTGCGCACCGCCCGCGAGGGCAAGGTGCTCTCGCCCAGCAGGATCAAGCGGACGTTGACGGTGTCGCGGTTGCTGGCGCCGGTGATCGTTCCGGTCGCCTACCGTGCGGCGATCGCCGCCCGCGGCGCCATCGACGAGCGGCGGGCCGATCGTCTCGGGGTTCCGCTGACGCAACTCGGTCAGTTCTCCGGCGAGGGCGGCCGGCTGTCGGCGCGGGTATCCGGCGCCGAGCGCTCGCTGCGTCTGGTCACGTCGAGCCATCCCAACGACCCCGAGACCGCGCGGTTCGCCGCCGCGATCACCGACCGACTGGCCGCGCTGGAGGCCGGCATCACGGCCGCCGAGAACATGCCCGGCCCGCGGAGGCGTGCCGTGCACACCTCGATCGGCGAGCAACTCGACGGCATCGAGTCCGACCTGATGGCCCGCCTGGGCGTCCTGTGATCCGAACCCTCGCCGCGCTGGTGCGCGCGGTCGCGGCAATGCTTGTGCTAGCGGCCTTCGCCACAGCCGGTGCGGCACCGGCCGGCGCCCACACCGTGCTGACCGCCTCCGACCCGGCGGCCGACGCCACCTTGACCGCGGGCCCGACCCGGGTCAGCGCAACCTTCAACGAGGACGTCCAACCGACCTTCGCCGCCATGACCGTCGTGGGGCCGGACGGCAATCAGTGGTCCTCGGGCGATCCGGTGGTCAAGGGGCCGGTGGTCAGCGTCGGGGTGCGTCCGCTGGGGCCGTCGGGGAAGTACACGGTCAACTACCGGGTGACCTCCGACGACGGGCACGTCGTCTCGGGTTCCTGGTCCTTCACCGTGACGGTGCCGAGCACCGGGACACCCGGCCCCGCCGTGTCCGGCGGCGATTCCGGTGGGCGAATTCCATTGTGGCCGTTCATCATCGGGGCCGTCGCCATCCTCGGCGGTGCGGTGGCATGGGGGATGCGCCGCCGGGCCTGATCTCCCTGCTGGCATGATGGGGCACCCGGCCCAGACGACCCCGGCTCAGACAACATCAAGGAGCGCTCACATGGCGGATCAACCCGACGGTCCCCCACCGCGCAAGGCTGCCGCCAAGAAGGCGCCGGCGAGCAAGACTCCCGCGAGCAAGACACCGGCCACCCCGACAGCGGCCACCCCGACACCGGCCAAGAAGGCGTCGGCCGACAACGCACCGGGCAAGGCGCTGGCCAAGCCGGCCGCCAAGAAGGCCGTGGCCAAGCAACCGGCCGCCAAGAAGGCGACAACCCCGCCGGCCAAGAAGGCTCCGGCGCGTAAGGCGGCGGCTGCCCCGTCGGCACCCAAGCCGCCGGCCGCCCTGACCGCCCCCGCCGAACGCCCCGCGCTGGAGGCCTCCGCCGAACGCCCCACACCGGGGGCGGCTCCGCGAACCGCGACCCCGGAGCCCACGGCGCCGGCGCGCGGGGGCCGCGGGACCCGACTGCGCGTCGTCCTGGGCGTGGGAGCGGCCGGCCTGGCGATGCTGATCCGGCGCCTGCGCCGGCCTGGCCGATGACCGTCCCGTTCCGCCCGACAGCCGATCTGGTCGACGGCATCGGACCCGACGTCCGCAGCTGCGACGTCCAGTTCCGCCAGTTCGGCGGCCGGTCGCAGTTCGCCGGTGCGATCACCACGGTCCGCTGCTTCCAGGACAACGCTCTGCTCAAGTCGGTCCTGTCCGAACCCGGCGACGGCCGCGTCCTGGTGGTCGACGGTGACGCCTCCCTACACACCGCGCTGGTCGGCGACGTCATCGCCGAACTGGGGCGCTCGAACGGCTGGGCCGGGCTGATCCTCAACGGCGCCGTGCGCGACGCCGCCACGCTGTCCACCCTCGACATCGGGATCAAGGCGCTGGGCACCAACCCCCGCAAGAGCGGCAAGACCGGGGCAGGTGACCGCGACGTCGTCGTCGCCATCGGCGGGGTCGAGTTCGCTCCGGGCGACGTGGCCTACAGCGACGACGACGGGATCGTCGTCGTCACGCCCCACTGAGACGCCACCCTTTGCTGTGACTGCTATCCCGCGACCCGCATTCGGCCGGAACCGGCTTTCGGCCTAGTCTGTGCGCATGTCAGAGCAGTACCCGCCACCCAAGCAGGCGCTTGCCAGGATGGCACTGTTCTGCGTTTTGGCCGGGATCCTCGCCGCCGCCATGCTCTTCCCGGTGGCCGCGGGCGTTGGCCTGACCAGTAACCACGCGTCGGAGTCGGTCACCCAGGGTTCGGCGAACGTCCTCGACGGCGAAATCCCGGCGGTATCGACGATGGTCGACGCAGCGGGCACCCCGATCGCCTGGCTGTACGTCCAACGGCGCTTCGAGGTGCCGTCGGACCGTATCTCCGACACCATGAAACTGGCGATCGTCTCGATCGAGGACAAGCGCTTCGCCGCGCACAACGGCGTCGACCTTCAGGGCACGCTGACCGGCCTGGCCGGATTCCTAAAGGGCGCCAGCGACGCCCGGGGCGGGTCGACCATCGAGCAGCAGTACATCAAGAACTTCAACCTCCTGGTCAACGCCGAGTCCGACGCCGAACGCGAAGCAGCGGTGGAGACCACCCCCACTCGCAAACTGCGCGAAATCAAGATGGCGCTGGCGCTGGACAAGGCGCTGACCAAGCCGGAGATCCTCACCCGGTACCTCAACCTGGTGCCGTTCGGCAACGGCGCCTACGGGATTCAGGATGCCGCCAAGACCTACTTCGGCGTCGACGCCGCGGACCTGAACTGGCAGCAGTCCGCCTTGCTGGCCGGCATGGTGCAGTCCACCTCGGCACTGAACCCCTACACCAATCCCAAGGGCGCGCTCGATCGTCGGAACCTGGTGCTGGACACCATGATCCAGAACCTGCCGCAGTACGCCGACGAGCTTCGCACGGCCAGGGACCAGCCGCTGGGCATTCTGCCGCAACCGAATTCGATTCCGCAGGGCTGTATCGCGGCGGGCGATCGCGCGTTCTTCTGCGACTACGCCCTGGAGTACCTGGCGAAGGCGGGCATCAGCAAGCAGGACGTCGCCCGCAACGGCTACGTCATCAAGACGACGCTGGACCCGAAGGTCCAGAACGACGTCAAGCAGGCGATCGACGCGGTGGCGAGTCCGAACCTGGACAGCGTCGCCAGCGTCATGAGCGTGATCCGGCCCGGCAAGGACGCCCACCGGGTGATCGCGATGGGCGACAACCGCGGCTACGGGCTGAAACTCGAAGCCGGACAGACTGTTCAGCCACAGCCGTACACCCAGGTCGGCGATGGCGCCGGGTCGATCTTCAAGATCTTCACCAGCGCGGCGGCACTTCAGATGGGCATGGGCATCAACGCCCTGCTCGACGTCCCGCCGACCTTCCAGGGCACCGGCCTGGGCGAGAGCAACACCCCGGGCTGCCCGCCCAAGACGTGGTGCGTGAAGAACGCCGGCGGCTATCGCAGCCCGCTGACCATGACCGACGCGCTGGCGCTGTCGCCGAACACCGCGTTCGCCAAACTCATCCAGCAGGTCGGCGTCGGCCGCACGGTGGACCTCGCCGTGAAGCTCGGCCTGCGCTCCTACGCCGAGCCCGGCTCGGCCCGGTCCTACAACCCCAAGAGCGACGAGAGCCTGGCCGACTACATCAAGCGGGAGAACATCGGCTCGTTCACCCTCGGCCCGTTCGAGACCAACCCGGTCGAGCTCTCCAACGTGGCCGCGACGCTGGCCTCGGGTGGAATGTGGTGTCCTCCTTCACCGATCGACAAGGTGCTCGACCGCCGCGGCAAGGAGATCGCGGTGCCGCAGGCCAAGTGCGAGCAGGTGGTCCCGGAGGGCCTGGCCAACACACTGACCAACGCGCTGGCCAAGGACACCACCATGGGTACCGCGGCGGCGGCAGCCGGGTCGGTGGGCTGGGGGCTGCCGATGGCGGGCAAGACCGGCACCACCGAGTCGCACCGCTCGTCGGGCTTCCTCGGCTACACCAACCAACTCGCCGCGGCCAGTTACGTTTTCGACGACTCCCCGAAGCCGGGCGCGCTGTGCGCCTTCCCGTTGCGCAAGTGCGGCGGCAGCGGCAACCTCTACGGCGGTACGTCGCCCGCGCAGACCTGGTTCCTGGCGATGAGTCCGATCGCCACCAGTTTCGGCCCTGTCACCATGCCGCCGACCGATCCACGCTATGTCAACGGCGCTCCCGGTATCGGAGTCCCCGACGTCATGGGCCTCGGCCTGGATGCGGCGAGGAAGAAGCTGACCGACGCCGGCTTCGAGGTGGCGAAACTGCCTACCGCCGTGTTCAGCATGGCCTCGAAGGACACCGTCGTGGGCACCACGCCCACCGGCCAGGTGCTGCCCGGATCGATCATCACCATCAACACCAGCAATGGCATGGCGCCGCCACCGGTGGCACCGCCGCCGCCACCGGTGGCGCAGGGACCGGCCTACCAAGCCCCCAGCCCGCGCTACAACCCGAACAACAACTACAACGACAACGGTGGCGGTGGCTACTACGAGCCTCCGGCCGGGCCGCCACCGGAGATGGCGCCTCCGCCCGAGGGTGGCAACAACATCATCGAGATTCCAGGACTGCCGCCGATCGTGATCCCGGGGGCACCGGCCTGGCCGGCACCGGCACCGGCACCGGAAGCCCCACCGCCACCGCCGCCGGTCTTCGAGCCACCACCACCGCCGCCGCCGGCGCCCGACGCCCCCCCGGCCTGATGCGCTTCGCCTTCAAGACGTCGCCGCAGAACACCACATGGGCGGACATGCTGGCGGTGTGGCAGGCGGCCGACGACATCGACGTGTTCGACTCCGGCTGGAACTTCGACCACTTCTACCCGATCTTCTCCGACCCGGCCGGGCCGTGCCTGGAGGGGTGGACGACGTTGACCGCCCTGGCGCAGGCCACCAGCCGGCTGCGAGTGGGGACTCTGGTCACCGGAATCCACTACCGGCATCCGGCCGTGCTGGCCAATATGGCTGCCGCACTGGACGTCATCTCCGGCGGACGGCTGGAACTGGGCATCGGCGCGGGCTGGAACGAGGAGGAGTCCGGCGCCTACGGCATCGAGTTGGGCAGCCTCACCGACCGTTTCGACCGGTTCGAGGAGGCCTGTCAGGTGCTGATCGGTCTATTGAGCCGGGAGACAACGGATTTCGACGGCCGCTTCTACCAGTTGAAGGGCGCCCGCAACGAGCCCAAGGGGCCGCAGCGTCCGCACCCGCCGATCTGCATCGGCGGCACGGGCGAGAAGCGGACGTTGCGCATCACGGCGAAGTACGCCCAGCACTGGAACTTCCCGGGCGGGACCCCGCAGGAGTTCGCCCGCAAGCGCGACGTGCTCAAGGCGCACTGCGCGGACGTCGGCCGCAACCCGAAAGACATTCTGCTGTCCGCACATATCTGGCTGACCGCGGACCGCGGCCACCGGGGCGTCATCGAGGACGCCATCGCCCTGGGCGCCGAGGGATTGGATCTGGCGATCGTCTATCTGCCACCGCCGCACGATCCGCGGGTGCTCGAACCCCTGGCCGAGACGATCCGCGACTCGGGGCTGTGGCGTTAGGGATTTAGCCCGAAAAACCGAAGGCTAACAACTCGTCGGCGGTGATCAGGCGTTCGTGGTGAGCGGGAAATCCACGGCTCTTGACCGGGTGGCGCAGGCGCGACCACGCGATACGGCCGACTCGTGATCGACGGGGAATCAGGCTTTGGCTCACGATTTTCCTCCGGGGTCGACGACTTTGGCAACCTCGGCCGACTTTACCTGCCAAAACGCCTTTGGCGCATCAGCCCAGTTGGCGTGTTGCTCGTGTTACAGATGTGACTAACGTTGCGGCGCGGCCGTCGGCGGGATCGGCGCCGGCAAAGCCGTGTGCCCCATCAGATAGCGGTCGACCCCGGCTGCGGCGGCCCGGCCCTCGGCGATCGCCCACACGATCAGCGACTGCCCGCGGCCCATGTCTCCGGCGACGAACACCCCGGGCACCGAGGTTTCGAAGTCGGCGTTGCGGGCCACGTTGCCGCGGTCGGTGAGGTCGACGCCGAGGTCGGTCAGCAGACCGGGCTTCTCCGGGCCGACGAAACCCATTGCCAGGAAGACGATGTCGGCGTCGAGGTCGAAGTCGGAGCCCTCGACCTTCTCGAACCGGCCGCCCTTGAACTCGACCTCGTGGGCGCGCAGTCCGGTGACCTTGCCGTCCTCGCCGAGGAAGCGTTCGGTGTTCACCGAGAACACCCGTTCGCCGCCCTCCTCGTGGGCCGAGGACACCCGGAACATCAGCGGGTAGGTCGGCCACGGCGTCGACGAGGCGCGCTCCTCCGGCGGGCGCGGCATGATCTCGAACTGGTGCACGCTCACCGCGCCCTGGCGGTGTGCGGTGCCCAGGCAGTCGGCGCCGGTGTCGCCGCCGCCGATGATGACCACCCGCTTGCCCTTGGCGGTGATGGGCGGTTCGCCGTCGGGGCCCGCCACGGGGTCGCCCACGGCGAACTTGTTGCCCCAGGGCAGGTATTCCATCGCCTGGTGGATGCCGGCCAGCTCGCGGCCCGGCACCGGCAGGTCGCGCCAGTCGGTGGCGCCGCCCGCCAGCACGACGGCGTCGAAGTCAGCCCGAAGCTGCTCGGCGGTGACGTCGACGCCGACGTTAACCCCGGCGCGGAACTTGGTGCCCTCGGCCTCCATCTGCTCCAGACGGCGGTCGATGTGGTGCTTCTCCATTTTGAACTCGGGGATGCCGTAGCGCAGCAGGCCGCCGATGCGGTCGGCGCGCTCGAACACCGTCACGTCGTGCCCGGCGCGGGTCAGCTGCTGGGCCGCGGCCAGGCCGGCCGGCCCGGAGCCGACGACGGCGACGGACTTGCCGGTCACCAGGTGCGGCGGGTGCGGACGGACCCAGCCCTCCTCGAAGGCGTTGTCGATGATCTCGACCTCGACCTGCTTGATGGTCACCGGATCGGAGTTGATCCCCAGCACGCAGGACGCCTCGCACGGCGCCGGGCACAGCCGCCCGGTGAACTCCGGGAAGTTGTTGGTGGCGTGCAGGCGTTCGATGGCGTCCTGCCAGCGGTCGCGGTAGACCAGGTCGTTCCACTCCGGGATCAGGTTGCCCAGCGGGCAGCCGTTGTGGCAGAACGGGATTCCGCAGTCCATGCAGCGCGACGCCTGGACCTGCAGGGTCTCGTGTTCGAAGTCCTCGTAGACCTCTTTCCAGTCCCGCAGCCGCAGCGGAACCGGCCGCCGCACCGGGGTCTGGCGGGCGGTGTGCTTGAGGAAGCCGCTCGGATCAGCCACGGGAGGCCGCCATGATCGCGTCGTCGACGTCGGCGCCGGTGCGCTCGGCCTCGGCGATGGCCGACAGCACCCGCTTGTAGTCGCGTGGCATGACCTTCACGAAATCCCCTACCTGCTGTGGCCAGTCGGCCAGAATCCGGGTCGCCACCGCGGAGTCGGTGGCGTCGCGGTGCCCGACAAGCATGTCGTGCAGCCATTCGGTGTCGGTGTCGTCGAGTTGCTCGAGGTCCACCATCTCGGCGTTGAGGTTCTCCGGGAAACGCCGCTGCGGGTCGTAGACGTAGGCGATGCCGCCGGACATGCCCGCCGCGAAGTTGCGGCCGGTGGGTCCGAGGATCACCACCCGGCCGCCGGTCATGTACTCGCAGCCGTGGTCGCCCACGCCCTCGACCACCGCGTGCGCGCCCGAGTTGCGCACGGCGAACCGCTCGCCCACCCGGCCGCGCAGGAACGCCTGGCCGCTGGTTGCGCCGAACAGGATCACGTTGCCGCCGATGATGTTCTCCTCGGCCACATACCCGGCCGGAGCGTCATCGGAGGGCCGCAGCACGATCCGCCCGCCGGACAGACCCTTGCCCACGTAGTCGTTGGCGTCGCCGTGCACCCGCAGGGTGATGCCGCGCGGGACGAACGCCCCGAAGCTGTTGCCCGCCGACCCGGTGAACGTGATGTCGATGGTTCCGTCCGGAAGGCCATCCCCGCCATAGGCTTTCGTCACCTCGTGGCCCAGCATCGTGCCGACCGTGCGGTTGGTGTTGGAGATCGGCATCGAGAAGCACACCGGCGTGCCGGAGTCCAGCGCTTCGCGGCAGCGGGAGATGAGCTCCTGGTCCAGGGCCTTGTCCAGACCGTGGTCCTGGCGCGAGCTGCAGTACAGGTCCTGGTTCATGAACGCCGAGTCGGCCTCGTGCAGAACCGGACTCAGATCCAGCTTGTGCGCCTTCCAGTGCGCCGACGCCTTGGTGGTGTCCAGCGCGCTGACCTGTCCGACCATCTCGTTGACGGTGCGGAACCCCAGCTGGGCCATCAGCTCGCGGACCTCTTCGGCGATGAACAGGAAGAAGTTCTCCACGAATTCCGGTGTGCCGGTGAAGCGTTCGCGCAGCACCGGGTTCTGGGTGGCCACGCCGACCGGGCAGGTGTCCAGGTGGCAGACCCGCATCATGATGCAGCCGGACACCACCAGCGGCGCGGTGGCGAAGCCGAACTCCTCTGCGCCGAGCAGCGCGGCGATCACCACGTCGCGGCCGGTCTTGAGCTGGCCGTCGACCTGCACCACAATCCGGTCGCGAAGTCCGTTGAGCAGCAACGTCTGCTGGGTCTCGGCCAGGCCGAGCTCCCACGGCGCGCCCGCGTGCTTGAGCGATGTCAGCGGCGAGGCGCCGGTGCCACCGTCGTGCCCGGAGATCAGCACCACGTCGGCGTGCGCCTTGGACACGCCGGCCGCGACCGTTCCCACCCCATTTTCGGAGACCAGCTTCACATGGATGCGGGCCTCGGGGTTGGCGTTCTTGAGGTCGTAGATCAGCTGCGCCAGGTCCTCGATCGAGTAGATGTCATGGTGCGGCGGCGGCGAGATCAGCCCGACGCCGGGCGTGGAGTGCCGGACCTCTGCCACCCACGGGTACACCTTGTGCCCCGGAAGCTGCCCGCCCTCACCGGGTTTGGCGCCCTGGGCCATCTTGATCTGGATGTCGGTGCAGTTGGTCAGGTAGTGGCTGGTGACGCCGAAACGACCCGAGGCCACCTGCTTGATGGCGCTGCGCCGCCAGTCGCCGTTGGAATCCGGCTCGAAGCGGCTGACCGCCTCGCCGCCCTCGCCCGAATTCGACCGCGCGCCAAGGCGGTTCATCGCGATCGCCAGGGTCTCGTGGGCCTCGGCGGAGATCGAGCCGTAGCTCATCGCGCCGGTGGAGAACCGCTTGACGATCTCGCTGGCCGGCTCGACCTGGTCGATCGGGATGGACGGACGCAGGCCCTCTTTGAACTTCAGCAGGCCGCGCAGCGAGGCGATCCGCTCGCTCTGGTCGTCGACCAGCTTGGTGTACTCCTTGAACACCTCGTACTGCCCGGTACGAGTTGAATGCTGCAGCTTGAACACCGTGTCGGGGTTGAACAGGTGGTACTCACCCTCCCGACGCCACTGGTACTCGCCGCCCACCTCGAGTTCGCGGTGCGCGCGCTCGTCGGGCCGGTCCAGGTAGGCCAGCTGGTGGCGAGCGGCAACGTCGGCGGCGATGTCGTCGAGGTCGATCCCGCCGACCGGGCAGCGCAGCCCCGAAAAGTACTCGTCGAGCACGCCCTGGGAGATGCCGATGGCCTGGAACAGCTGCGCGCCGGTGTAGGACGCGACGGTGGAGATGCCCATCTTGGACATCACCTTCAGCACGCCCTTGCCGGCGGCCTTGATGTAGTTCTTGAGCGCCTTCTCGCGGTCGATATCGCCCAGCACGCCGCGGTCCACCATGTCGCTGATGGACTCGAACGCGATGTAGGGGTTGATCGCCCCGGCGCCGAACCCGACCAGCATCGCCATGTGGTGCACCTCGCGGGCGTCACCGGACTCGACGACCAGGCCCACCTGGGTGCGGGTGCGTTCCCGGACCAGGTGGTGGTGCACCGCCGCGATGCTGAGCAGCGACGGGATGGGGGCCATCGTCATGTTCGACTCGCGGTCGCTCAGGATGATGATCCGGGCGCCGCCGGCGATCGCCGCGGACGCCTCGGCCCGGATGTCGTCGAGCGCGCGGGCCAGCCCGGCCCCGCCCTTGGCCACCGGGTACAGGCAGCTGATCACCGCCGAGCGCATGCCGTGCCGGTGGCCGTGCACCTCGTCCTCGGGGTCCAGGTTGACCAGCTTGGCCAGCTCGTGGTTGCGCAGGATCGGCTGCGGCAACAGGATCTGGTGGCAGGACTCCGGGGTGGGGTGCAGCAGGTCGCCCTCCGGGCCCAGGGTGGCCTCCAGGCTGGTGACCACCTCTTCGCGGATGGCGTCCAGCGGCGGGTTGGTCACCTGGGCGAACAACTGCTGGAAGTAGTCGAAGAGCATCCGAGGACGCGACGAGAGCACCGCGATCGGGGTGTCGGTGCCCATCGACCCCAGCGGCTCCAGACCGGTTTTCGCCATCGGCGCCACCAGCAGGTTGAGCTCCTCGGAGGTGTAGCCGAAGGCCTGCTGCCGGGCCACCACGCGGTGGTGCGGCATCCGGATGTAGGGGCCCTGGGGCAGGTCGTCGAGGTGGAACTGCTCGGCGTCGAGCCACTCCTGGTAGGGGTGCTCGGCGGCGAGTTCGGCCTTGACCTCCTCGTCGGAGATGATCCGGCCCTGGGCGGTGTCCACCAGGAACATCCGGCCGGGCTGCAGGCGGGTCTTCTGCACGACGGTGGACGGGTCGAGGTCGAGCACGCCGGCCTCCGACGCCATCACCACCAGACCGTCGTCGGTCACCCAGATCCGGGACGGGCGCAGGCCGTTGCGGTCGAGCACCGCGCCCACCACGGTGCCGTCGGTGAAGCACACCGACGCCGGTCCGTCCCACGGCTCCATCAGGGCCGCGTGGTAGGCGTAGAACGCCCGCCGGGCGGGGTCCATGTCCTCGTTGCGCTCCCAAGCCTCGGGGATCATCATCAGGACCGCGTGGGGCAGGCTGCGGCCGGCCAGGTGCAGCAGTTCGAGCACCTCGTCGAAGCGCGCGCTGTCCGAGGCGCCGGGGGTGCAGACCGGGAAGACCTTCTCCACGTCGGTGCCGAACACGTCGCTGCGGATCATCGACTCGCGCGCCCGCATCCAGTTCTCGTTGCCGGTGACGGTGTTGATCTCGCCGTTGTGGGCGATGCGCCGGAACGGGTGAGCCAGCGGCCAGGACGGGAAGGTGTTGGTGGAGAACCGGGAATGCACGATCCCCAGCGCGCTCTCCATCCGCGCGTCCTGCAGGTCGGGATAGAACGCCTTCAACTGCGGCGTGGTGAGCATGCCCTTGTAGATGAAGGTGCGCCCGGACAGGCTCGGGAAGTAGACCGTCTCCCGGCCCGGGCCGTCCTGGCCGGGGCCCTTGGTGCCCAATTCGTGCTCGGCGCGCTTGCGGATCACGTACGCCTTGCGCTCCAGGTCCATGCCCGACGCGCCGCCGATGAAGAGCTGCTTGAACGTCGGCATCGCGTCGCGGGCGAGCGCCCCCAGCGACGATTCGTCCGTCGGCACCTCGCGCCAGCCGAGCACCGTCAGGCCCTCGGCCTCGACGATCTTCTCGACGCCCTCGACGGCCAGTTTCGCGTCGCGAGTGGACTGCGGCAGGAACGCCATGCCGGTGGCGTAGGAGCCCTCCTCGGGCAACTCGAAGTCGCAGACGGCCCGGAAGAACTTATCGGGGACCTGCAGCATGATGCCCGCGCCGTCGCCGCTGTTCGGTTCGGCGCCGGCGGCGCCGCGGTGCTCGAGATTGATCAGCGCGGTGATCGCCTTGTCGACGATGTCGCGGCTGCGCCGGCCGTGAACGTCGACGACCATCGCCACGCCGCACGCGTCGTGCTCGTAGACGGGGTCGTACAGACCGCTTGCCGGCCTCACTGCTTGTGTCATTCCAAAGGTGGGCATTACACACCTGACCCTTCACACCATGTTCATGCAGGCCACGTTCATGCAGGCCATGTCACGCTGGCCGCCGTGCGCCGGTGAACGGTGGGCCCTGAATTCGTCCCGGATTGTTTCCAGGTCGAGATATGACTGACGATAGGCAGTAAGGCCCCGATCTGCCAACTTAGGCAATCCTAACGCCAGTAACGGCCAGCAAACGCCACCCCGCCCGTGCTGAAACCGCATTCGCCGACTACTGTGATCCCGACCGTTCCGGGGCCGGAGAAGCTTCGCGAAGAGCCGTAAGGAGAGAGCATTGCGCGTCGTCGCGTTTGCGCCATCATTGAGCGCTGTCGAGGAGGACGCCGGCGGCGTCGACATCAAGGGCTTCCCCATGACGAGCTGCTACGTCGATAACTTCCCGGCGCAGATCACCGTCCCGATGGTGGTAGCCGTGTGCGCCCTGGGCGGAGCCGACTACGACCCGGTCCGCTACATCGTGGCGACGTCGCCCGAGGGTGAGCGCGTGGGCAGCCTCGAGTTCGCCTGGCACTGGCACGACAACCCGCCGTCGCCCATCAAGTACCGGGTGTTCTCCCAGTACCTCCCGATGCGCGCCGAGTCGGCAGGTGTCTACACCATCGGCCTCTACGAGAGCCTCGACGACACCGAGTCCGACATCCTGTTCCCGCTTCCCGTTCTGCGCCGCAACCCGTTGCTGCAGAACAGCCCCTCGTAATTCTCGCAGTTCGCAACAAGGAGCACTGACCGATGACCGAGAGCCCGCGCGCCGATGTGGTGGCACAGCAGTACCAGAAGTGGCAGTACCCGGAGCCGATCCAGAACCTCGAGACCTGGCTGACCAACAACTGGCAGTGGTTTGACCCGAGCCACGCCCACCGCATTCTGTGGCCCGATCGTCCGCGCCAGGCCGACCAGGACATTCTCATCGCCGGCTGCGGCACCAACCAGGCCGCGGTGTTCGCCTATACGAACCGCGCCTCGAAGGTCGTGGCCATCGACGTCAGCCAGCCCTCGCTCGATCACACGAAGTACCTGAAGGACAAGTACTCGCTGAAGAACCTCGAGCTGAAACTGCTGCCCATCGAAGAGGCGCCGTCGCTGAACCAGGAGTTCGACCTGGTCGTCTCGACCGGCGTGCTGCACCACATGGACAAGCCGAAGGTCGGGATGAAGGCGCTGGCCGACGTCATGCGCCCCGACGCTGTGGCCGCGATCATGCTCTACGCCCGCTACGGTCGCGCCGGCGTCGAGCTGATGCAGGCGGTGTTCCGCGAGATGGGACTTCAGCAGGACGACGCCTCGCTGGACATGGTCAAGGACGCAATCGCCTCGCTTGGCGCGAGCCATCCGCTGCGCAGCTACATGTCGATCGCACCGGATCTGAACTTCGACGCCGGTGTGGTCGACACCTTCCTGCACGGCCGGGACCGCTCGTACACCGTCGACGACTGCATCGACCTCGTAGAGTCCGCCGGCCTGGTGTTCCAAGACTGGTTCCTCAAGACGCCGTACTACCCCCAGCGTCTGACCGACCCGGACAACCGGTTCTTCTCGGCGGTGAACGAGATGCCCCGCGAGCAGCTGTGGTCGACGATGGAGCGCATCAACACCCTCAACGCCTGCCACTTCTTCATCGCCACCCGGCCGGAACGCAACAAGTCCGCTTACCAGATCGATTTCGGAGCCGACAACGCGCTGGATTACGTCCCGATGTACCGGCTGCGCTGCGGGGTCAACGGCCAGGAGATCTACCGTCCGGGCTGGGGTATCCGTCTCGACCCGACCCATCTGGCGTTCATGCAGCACCTCGACGGCGAGCGCAGCATCCGCGAGATCGCGAACCTGGTGGCCCGCAGTGGCGTGCTGGGTCGCGTGGACCAGGCCGACCTCGAGGCCATCGGCCTGGAGCTGTTCGAGGGGCTGTGGCGGACCGACTTCATCGCGATCGACCTCAGCGCCATCAGCTAACCAGCGTTCCACCGGGGAAGGGCGTTCGCAGTGACGGAGGACAGTCCGCGGGCGGACTTGGTGGCTCAGCAGTACAAGAAGTGGCAGTACCCCGAGCCGATCCAGAACCTTGAGCGGTGGGTGGCCAACAACTGGGAGTGGTTCGACCCCTCCCATGCCCATCGGGTGCTGTGGCCGGACCGGCCCTATCGGCCGGGTATGGACATCCTCAGTGCCGGGTGTGGCACCAACCAGGCACCCGTGCTCGCCTACTGCAACCCGGCTTCGAAGGTCGTCGCAATCGACGTCAGCCAGGAATCCCTGGATCACGGGCTCTACCTGAAGGACAAGTACAGTCTGAACAACCTCGAGCTGCGGCTATTGCCGATCGAGGAGGTCTCCAGCCTCGACCAGAGTTTCGATCTGATCGTGTGCACGGGAGTGCTGCACCACATGGCATCTCCGGCGACGGGCATGAAGGCTCTGGCCGATGTGCTGCGACCGGAAGGCGTCGCGGCGATCATGCTCTACGCCCGGTACGGGCGGATCGGCGTGGAGATTATGCAAGGCGTGTTCCGCGATCTGGGTCTGCGGCAGGATGAGCAGTCGCTGCGCCTGGTCCGTACCGGATTGGACTCCCTGGATAGCAGGCACCCGGCGCTCTCGTACATGTCGGTGGCCACCGACGTCAGTTACGACGCCGGGATGGTCGACACCTTCCTTCACGGCCGCGATGTCAGCTTCACCGTCGACGACTGCGTGAAGCTGGTGGAGGGGGCAGGCCTGGTGTTCCAGGACTGGTTCCTGAAGTGTGCCGTCTACCCGCCCATGCTGGCGGAACCCGGCAACGAGTTCCTTCAGGCGATCAACGCGCTGCCCGATCGGCAGATGTGGTCGGTGATGGAACGGCTGAACACCCTCAATGGCTGCCACTTCTTCACGGCCTGTCGGCCCGATCGCGACGTCGACACTTATCGGATCGACTTCTCGGCTCCTGCTGCGCTCGACTACGTCCCGCTGTGGCGGGCTCAGGCCGGAATCGACGGCGGAGAGATCTTCCGCCACGGCTGGACCTTCGCGCCCGAGCCAACGCACTTTGTCTTCGCCCGAGAGGTGGACGGTCAGCGTTCGATCCGGGATATCGTCGCAGCGGTCCTGCAGTCCGGAGTGATCAAGGGGGCCGGCCAGGCCGACCTAGAACGGATCGCTCTGGGGCTGTTCGAGCAGCTGTGGGGTTCCGACTTCCTGGCGGTCGACCTTTCAAGCCTGCAATCCCGGGGCAATTAGGCGCAAACCACTGCGTCGACAACATTCTGTCGCCTGCTTGGATCCCACAGCCCGGGGGCGTCCGCCTCTTCCGGTGTACGACGACGGACCCGGGAGTTTTGGGCCGCCCGGCCCGTTCAGCGTTCTGGCACGGACTCCGCCTACGAGCGAACCGGACCGCCCGCGCCACACTGACTGCTCGGATGCCACCTCGGCTTGGGCTCTGCACTTTTGTAGCAGTCCCTCGTAGGTCGCTTGTCCCAATGCCCCGCTCAGGACCTGCCAGAACCAGCCGAACTGAAACCGGCACCGTTGTCGGTCTGATCTGCGCACCGCCTCGCCAGGAGCCGGTTCGCACGTTTGACTAGGTGCTTCTCACTCCGAACACGTTCAGCCATCTGACTCCTTCCAGTCAGGAGCCCAGCCTGAGCCGATGAGCCCTTCTGGAACATTCCACTCATCGAACCCCACAAATACGAAAGCGGCCCCCACCCCAAGGAGGGGGCCGCCTCCGTTTTCCCGGGTAGACGCCGGTGTTGTGAGCGGTCCCCGTTACGGTCGCCGTTCCGCTGCCCACGGCACCGTCCGAGCCTGCAGTACCACCGTTGGTCGCACCGGCAAGGCCCTTGTTACCGCCCTGGGCGTTGTAGTCCGGAGCGATCAGCACAGGCGACTGGCTACCGGTCATGGTGGCGGTACCGCCATCACCACCGTTACCGGCCTTGCTCCCGGCGCCGCCGGACTGTCCACCGACGCCACCCTTGCCGCCGGTTGCCCGGGCATTGGTGCCGTTAGCGGTGCCCTTGCCACCTGTACCGCCGTTACCAGCGTTGTTGCCGGCACCACCGATCTGAGCGAGACCACCCGCGCCACCCTTGCCACCGGTGGCGAAGATGCCGGAGCCGTTCACGCTGGCGTCGCCGCCAGCGCCGCCGGCACCACCGCTACCCGAAGCGGTACCGCCCTTGCCGCCGTCGCCACCCTGGCCGGCCGTGACGGTGACCAGGTTGCTCGTGGCAGTGCCGCCCCGACCGCCCTTGCCGCCGTCGCCGTTGGCACCGGCGTCGCCGCCGTTGCCACCGAGGCCGCCGCTGCCGCTGGCGTTGTCGTAGCCGTTACCGCCGGCTCCGCCGTTACCACCGGAGACGCCGAGCGTGCCGTTGGCGCCATCGGTTCCCGCACCGCCACCGTTAGCCGTGCCAGCCACACCCTTGCCGCCGAGGGCGCCACGGGACGCACCCGCACCACCCTTGCCACCTGTGGTGTTGGTGGAGTCACCGGTACCGCCGACGCCGCCGGTTCCGGCGTTACCGCCGGTCGCGCCGTCGCCGCCGTTACCAGCTGTACCAGCAGCCTTGCCAGCGCCGCCCTTACCGCCCGCGCCACCCTGGCCACCGGCGCCAGCAGCGCCGCCGTCCGACAGACCGCCGGTCCCGGCGCCACCATCGGCACCGTTGCCGCCGGCGCCGCCGGCGCCGCCCTTGCCTGCAGTGGCAGCGACGTTGGTGTTGAGCGCGCCGCCGACGCCGCCGGCACCACCCTTGCCACCGCCACCACCGACGCCGCCAGCGGCCTTGCTACCGGCAGAGATACCACCCTGGAAGCCGTTGCCGCCAGCGCCGCCCTTACCGCCGAGGGCACCGTTCGAGCCAGCGATCTCCGTAGCACCACCGGTGCCACCGTCGCCGCCGGCACCGCCCTTGCCGCCGTTACCCGAGGCGTCGACCACAGCCCCGGCGTTGGCACCGACACCACCGGCGCCACCGGCGCCAGCCGTACCACCGACGTTGGTCACCTTGCCGCCGGCGCCACCCGTGCCACCGTCGCCACCGGTGGCGCCGTCGCCACCGTTGCCGCCCGCGCCACCCGCACCGGCCACACCGGTACCGGCGTCGCCACCGGCGCCGCCCGTACCGCCCGTGCCGCCAGCGCCGGTTCCGGTGCCCGC
>CAYTOD010000062.1:0-25195 GCA_964439315.1 uncultured Mycobacterium sp.
GTCCCTCACGGCGGAAGAACGAACCGGGGATCCGGCCCGCCGCATACATCCGCTCTTCGACGTCGATGGTCAACGGGAAGAAGTCGAAATGGTCTTTGGGGGTCTTGCTGGCGGTCGTCGCGCTCAGCAGCATGGTCTCGTCGTCGAGATAGGCAACGACCGCACCGGCGGCCTGCTGGGCCAGCCGGCCCGTCTCGAAACGAATGGTCCGGGTGCCGAAGCTCCCGTTGTCAATGGTGGCGGTCGATTCGAACACGCCTTCGTCGATTTCAGCGACAGACATACGTCCGTGCAGCCTTTCTGGGAATCATTGTTTTTGCGCCTCACTAGTAGAGGCGTCGGTGATCCCGATACGGCTACGGCCGTCGATCGAAGCGGCCGGGCTGGAAATCTCGAGCCCGGCAGCCACTACCGAAGACCGCCCGATCAGGAAGCCTCGCCTCACTGGGAGACGCAGGAACGAAACGCGCGGGTGTGCGCGAACCGCACCCGATGCTCGAATGCTACCGGAGACCGATGGGCTCCCATGGAACAGGGCCGACATGACTCCCGTGGTGCGGGGCCGGGACGGCCCCGGCGTCAGCGACGCAGACCCAACCGCTCGATCAGCGAACGGTAGCGCTCGACGTCGACCTGGGCGACGTACTTGAGCAGCCGGCGACGACGGCCGACCAGCAACAACAGGCCGCGACGCGAGTGGTGGTCGTGCTTGTGCTTCTTGAGATGCTCGGTGAGATCGGAAATCCGCTTGGTCAGCATCGCGACCTGGGCCTCGGGAGAGCCGGTGTCGGTCTCGTGCAGGCCGTAGGCGCCCAGGATTTCCTTCTTCTGCTCAGTGGTCAACGCCATGAGAACACTCCATACATTCGGTACCGCGTGGAAAGAAACTGCCGTGGCCGCCGCGGACTGCAGCGCACGCCGCGACGACTCTAGCAGCGCCGATGGCTGAATCGCGAATCGCGGGTCAGTCCCCCGAGGGGTTCTGGGCGGCCAGGATCGCGCGGGCCTTGTCGGTGTCGCGACCCATCGCCGCGATCAGATCGTCGACCGAGGCGAACTTCTTCTGGCCCCGCAGCCTCGCCACGAAGTCCACGGCGACGTGCTGTCCGTACAGGTCGGCGGAGGTGTCGAGGACGAAGGCCTCCACCGTCCGGGTGCGTCCGGAGAAGGTGGGATTGGTCCCGATGGACACCGCGGCCGCATAGCGCTCTCCGGGCACCACCGTCCCCACCCCGGGGCCCGCCCCCGACTGGCGGCCCAGCACCGTGAACCACCCCGCGTAGACGCCGTCGGCGGGGATGGCCGAGTGCATCGGCGGAGCAACGTTGGCGGTCGGGTAGCCCAGCCCGCGGCCCCGCCCGTCGCCCCGGACCACCACGCCCTCGACCCGGTGCGGGCGACCGAGAGCCTCCGCGGCGGCCACCACGTCACCGGCGTCGACACAGGACCGAATGTAGGTAGACGAGAAGGTGACGGTCTCGCTCTGGTGGTGTTCGGCGACCAGCGAGACGGTGTCCACGGCGAAGCCGAACCGCTCGCCGGCTTTGCGCAGGGAGCCGACGTTGCCGGCGGCCTTCTTGCCGAAGGTGAAGTTCTCCCCCACTACCACCTCGACCACGTGCAGGCGCTCGACCAGAAGTTCGTGGATGTAGCGGTCGGGGGTGAGTTTCATGAAGTCGGTGGTGAAGGGCATCACCAGAAAGACGTCGACGCCCAGCTCTTCGGCAAGTTCGGCGCGACGGGCCAGGGTGGTCAGCTGAGCCGGGTGGCTGCCGGGGAACACCACTTCCATCGGGTGCGGGTCGAAGGTCATCAACACCGTGGGCACGCCCCTCGACCGGCCCGCCTTGACCGCGCGGGCGATGAGTTCGGCATGGCCGCGGTGGACGCCGTCGAACACGCCGATGGTCAGCACACATCGGCCCCAGTCGGTGGGGATTTCGTCCTGCCCGCGCCAGCGCTGCACGTCCGCAAGCCTACGGTCGAACCGTGCAGCGCCCCAAGCGCTACCGCCCGAACAGCTTGGCCAACGCGGTCGTCACCTGGTTGAGCACCTCGGCCTGCTTCTGCAGCTTCGCGATGGCGTCGCGAACCGGCCGGGCGGCCGCGCGCGGCTTCTCACCCAGGGCTGCCGCGACCTGCTGGCTGTCGCTCGCGGCAGCCGGACGCGGGCTCCCGGCCTGACCGGCTTGGGCACGAGCCTGACTGGCACCGACGGACGGCGCCTGATGCTGCACCGAGGCAGCGACGTCGGCCGGGCTGATCGCCGAGACTCCGGAAGAACCCGGATCGGCGGAGGCGACACCGGACATGGCGGAGGCGACGCCAAAATTAGCGGCGAGGGCGACGCCCACGGCGACGGTCGACAGACGGAGCGATTGCTTCACTGGATCTCTTCCCCGGATCTCTTCGCTGACGCGGACGGATTTGCCAGCCCGAGGGTACGGAAGCTCGTGAGCTGCCGCTAAAAGTGCACGTCAAAGCCGCACTTGCCGGGTAGCGGCCACAGCGCTACCCACTGTGCTGGCCGTAACAGACTTTCCGGCCGCAATAGCATTCCCTGACGGCACTCGGTCTCGTAAAATCACCCCTACGTCGGGGAGTGCGGGGTTGCGCATGACCTGGTTTCCCGTCGATCCCCATGACGTGACCGCGGAGTGGCTGAGCGGCGTCTTGGGCGCAGAGGTACGCGCCTGCTATCTGGAACAGATCGGGGTCGGAGTCGGCCTGCTCGGACGGCTGTACCGGGCCCATCTGACCGGCGGTCCGGGCATTCCGGAGTCGGTGGTCGTCAAGATGCCGACGCTGGATCAACAGGCCCGCTCGGCCCTCGCCGAGAACTTGGAGTTCTACCTCAGCGAGGTTCGCTTCTATCAGGACGTGGGGATGGACACCCCGCTACCACCCGCCCGGCCGTACTACGCCGCTATCGATGAGGCGACCCACGACTTCATCCTCGTACTCGAGGATCTCGGACGGCTCCGCGTGACCGACCAGAACACCGGCTGCGCACCGTCCGACGCTGCGGCGGTGATCGATGCGCTCGCCTCCCACCACGCCCACTGGTGGGAGAGCGGTCGGCTGGCGACGCTGCCGTGGCTGAAGAACTACAGCCGCCCGCACTTCCGGAACACCTTGATCGGCAACTTCGAGAGGGCATGGCCGCGATTCCTGGAGTGCCTCGGTGACGAGTTGTCCCCGGACCTGCTGGACTTCGGCGAACGGATTCCCGCGCTTTTGCCGTGGTACCTCGACCAGGTCAGTCGGCATCCGCACACGTTCCTGCACGGCGATCTGCGCCTCGATCAGTTATTCTTCGGCGTCGGTCCCGATGACTTCCCGGTACGGGCGGTGGACTGGCAGCTGACCTTGTTCGGCCGGGGCGCCTACGACCTCGGCTATTTCCTGAGCCAGAGTCTCGACACGACGACCCGACGCTGCTGCGAAGCGCCGCTGATGGAGCGCTACCGCGGCCGCCTTGCCGAGCGCGGAATCGATTATCCGGCAGACGAACTCAGGCGCGACTACCGGCTGACCGTAGCCGCGTGCTTCATCTACCCGGTCATAGCCGCCGGCGGGATCGACATCGTCAACGATCGGCAACGGGAGTTATTGCGCACCATGCTGCACGGCGCTGCGAGCGCCATCGACGACAACGACGCCCTCGCGGTAAGACCCGATTGAGATGACGGCTCGCGACTGCCTGTCCTGCGGAACCGCCAACGAAGCAGATGCCCGCTTCTGTGAGGGGTGCGGAACGCCGCTCGAGCGCTCCTGTGCGGGGTGCGGCACTGCGGCCAGCGCCTCGGCTCGGTTCTGCCGGGCGTGCGGCGCGCCGCTGGAAGGTCCGATCGACCGGACGGCCGAGAGTCCGGTCCGCAAGACGGTGACGGTGATGTTCGCCGATCTGGCCGGTTCGACGGGATTCGAGGAGCGTGTCGACGCCGAGACCGCCCGGGAAGTGCTCGGCCGCTACCACGATCTGCTGCGCTCTACCGCGGAACGTCATCGCGCCGGGGTGACCAAATACATCGGCGACGGCTTCATGGCGGTCTGGGGAGTCCCGGAGGTCGGGGCCGACGACGCGGTACGCGCGGTGGAGGCCGCGGTCGAACTGCAGAACGGCTTCGCCGGGTTCGCCGACCGGATCGCCAGAGCGCACGGCGCAACCCTTGCGCTCCGGGTCGCGGTGAACACCGGCGAATTGGTCGTGGGCAGCGGCGACGCCGACCTGGTCGGCGATGCCCTCAATGTCTGCGCTCGCCTAGAATCCGAATGCCCGCACGGCCAGGTGGTGGTCGGCGAAGAGACCTGGCGCAGCACCCGCGGCGGCTACCGTTTCGAGCCGCTGGGTCGCGTCCAGGTGAAAGGACGGGCCGCCCCGGTCGCGGTTTACCAGTGGCTCGGCTACCCCACCGAAGTCTCGGAGTCCGCCCCCTTCGTCGGCAGAAGCGACGAATTACACCGTCTGCAAACGGCTTTGGCCCAGGCCATTGACAACCGATGCGCCCGGCTGGTCACTGTGATCGGCGAACCCGGGGTCGGCAAGAGTCGATTGTCGGAGGAGTTCGCCTCCCGATCCAGCGCCGGTCTGCTGCGCGTCCGTTGTTCCGCGGAGGGAACCGTCGCCCTCGGGCCGTTCATCGAGATGTTGCGGACGCGCGACCTCGATGCCGAGCTGCCCGACGGACTCGCCGACCGCGATCGCATCCTGCGCGGCCTCCGAGGCATCACCACGGGCCTGGCGGGCTCGGTGGAAGAGACGTTCTGGGCGCTGCGGCGGTACATCGAGACCCTGGCGGGCGACGACGGGCTGATCCTGATCCTCGACGACATCCAGTGGGCCGATGCCCTGCTCCTGGACCTCGTCGAGCATCTCGCCGAGTGGGCGCGGGAGGCACCGCTGCTGATGCTGGCCCTGACCCGCGGCGAACTCCGGGAGAGTAGGCCCGATCTGGTGGCGGTGGGCGGCTGGGTCAGCGACGCGATCCGCCTGCACGGTCTGGAGCCCGATGCGACGGCCGAGCTGGCCGCTCAGGTGCTCGGCGCTGACCGGCTCCCACCCGATCTGCTGAGCCGTCTGCCGATATCGACCGGAGGAAATCCGCTCTTCGTTCGGGAACTGGTCGGGATGCTCGTCCACGACGGAGTCCTGGTGGGGCAGCACGACGGCTGGCGGCTCACCATCGACGTCGACGCCATTTCAGTGCCACCGACGATTCAGGCTCTGCTGGCCTCTCGGCTGGAACGCATCGACACCATCGACAGGCGCACGCTGGAGGTCGCTTCGGTCATCGGGACGGAGTTCTCCCCCGCCGCTCTGGCGACGCTGGCCGGGCTCCCGCCCGTCGAGGTCCGGGCATCGCTGGACCGCCTGCGCCGCTTGGAGCTTGCGCAGCCGAGTGGCACCTACAACGCCGATGAACCGCTGTGGCGGTTCCACCACGTTCTGGTCCGCGATGTCGCCTACCGCCGGCTGCTGAAGTCCGACCGCGCCGATCTGCATGAGCGGCTGGTGAATTGGCTACTCGACCGCGCCGCGGGGAGCGCCGTCGACACTGAGGTAGCGCGGCACCTAGAGGCGGCCTACGGCTACCGCTGTGATCTCGGCGTCCATGACGCCGTCACCGCAGAGCTCGCATTGCGTTCCGCCCGAGGCTATCTGGCGTCGGCACGACGCGCCCTCGACCGTGACGAATTGGTGTCGGCGGGAAAACAGGCCACGCGGGGTTCGGTACTGGCGGCAGACGACGGCGAGCTGCGTGGAGAGTTGCTGCTGGTGGGCTGCGAGGCCCTGTTGTCGGCCAGAGACGTCGCGGCCGCCGCACCACTTGTCGACGATCTGGAACGGACAGCGAGCGACGCACTGGCCCCGTGGGCGACCTGCTATCGGTGCCAGTATCTGGCTTACACGGACCCGGCGCGGCTACCCGAGGCCGACGACCTGCTGCGAGGGGTGATCGACGAGTTCACCCGCCGCGGTGACGCATCCGGACTGGCCAAGGCGCACCGGGTGCGGGCCAGCGCTCGCGCCCGGATGGGCAGGATCGGCGATGCCGAGGCCGACCTGTTCGAGGCACTGATCGCCGCCCGGCGTAGCGCCGATCACCGGCAGATCACCGCAGCGCTCGTCGAGGCACCGAATGCCGCCCTGTGGGGCCCCAGCCCCGCACCGAAGGCGGGCGGGCGCTGCCTGGATGTCGTACGCATGCAACGGATGACGACCGCGGCGCCCTCGCTGGAAGCCACGTCGCTGCGCTGCCTCGCAGTGCTGGAATTGCTGCGCGGCCGGCCGGACAAAGCCCGGACCATGCTGGCCGACGCCCGGCAGATCGTCGCCGATCTCGGTGTGCGCCATGCGCTGATGGAAACCGAACTGTTCGCCGGGATCATCGAACTTCTGGCGGGTGACCCGATAGCCGCCGAGCCGTACTTCCGGACGGCCCTCGACGGGCTCGACGCACTCGGACTGGGCGTCGACGCCGGGCAGGCGGCGGCACTGCTGGCCCGCTCCCTTCTCGCGCAGGGCCGCATCGACGAGGCCGAGCCGTTTGCTGCAGAAAGCGAGCAACTAGCGGGGCGCAACCTCAAGACGGCCATTCTGTGGCGCGCGGTGCGTGCGGAAATACTTGCCGCGCAGGGCCATTACGACTCTGCGATCGGTGTGGCTGATGAAGCCGTGACACTTGCCGAGGGAACAGACCTGGTTCTCGACCATGCCGACGCCTGCCTGGCTTTGAGCCGGGTACTGGGGGCCGCCGGCGATCACCTTCGGGCGGCCGAGGCACGCAGCCAGGGGCAAGCGCTGTACGCAGCCAAGGAAGCGCCATTTCTTGCGGCAGCTCAACCTCCCGTCGGTGTCCCGGCCTCGGCGGAAACTGTTCCGCCCCTCAGGCAGTCACTTCTTGCCACCGGCAACCGTGCCAGCCGGACACTCATCGTCGCCACCGAGGCTCACCGGCTGACTTTCGCGGACGACTGCGGCTACGAGGACCGGCGAAAGCTCGGCGGCGAGCCGATCATCGGCAGCGCCGGATTCGCGGCCGCAGTGCACCGCAAATACGAGCAATATCCGCATCTCGACATCTACCCCTTGGCCTTACGGGGCGAAACACTCGCTATGGCCCGAATGCGCTGGTGGGACGATGCAGGCAACGAAACAGGGTCGGTGGACCTCTACGACGTCGGCGACGACGGTGCCATCAGATATTTAGCACGCTTCGACGAGGACGACCTCCGCGGCGCCCACGCGGAACTCGAGCGGCGGTACTACGCCGGCGAGGGAGCGCCGGTAGCCGACGCGACGCGCCTCCGCGATTTCGAGGCCGCGGAGGCAGCGCTGGGAGCGGCCGAACTGGTCGCCGTCAATCGGGCCAGCGTGGTGTCCCACGCTGTCAGCCGCCGAGCCGCGGAGCGGGATGCCGACGGGGTGGTCGCCCTGTACTCGCCACATGTCGTCTATGAGGACCACCGCCGGCTCAGCGGCGATCCGATCGACGGGATCGCCGACATGCGCGCCGGAGTCGAACGACTGATGAAGAACTACAGCCACTTCGAGTTCGAAACTGTCGCGGTCCGTGGGGAGACCATGTGCCTCGGCAACGGCCGCCGGTGGGACGAGTACGGAAACTGGGCGTCGAACTACGAAGTGGTCGAGGTCGACGACGATGGGCTCACCGTCTATCACGGCCGCTTCGACGAGGACGACTTCTGGGGTGCCTACAGCGAGTTGGACCGACGCTACTTCGCCGGCGAGGGCGCTGCTTTCGCCGCCAACGGTCGTATTCAAAGCCTGTGGATTCGGGCTATCTCACAGGGTGACATCGAGACGGTCAACAGAACGTCGACTCCGCAGTTTCGTTGGCACGCTGCACCGAACTGGTTCAAACCTGAGGAGCGCACCGTCGCGGACATGTTCCGATGGCGAGAGGAGCGTGGTCAGCAACTCGCCGAACAACGCCACTGGGTGTCGGTGCAGCGGTGGCTGGCAGCGGACTGTGCGGTGGGGCGGGGCGAGATCCGCGGGACCGGGCGGGACGGCGAGGATTACCGGTGGGCGTTCGCCTATGTCGCGCAACTCCGGGACGGCCTGGTCGAGTCCGTTCGCGAGTTCGACATCGATGACGAACGGGCCGCGTTCGACTACGCCGAAGCTGTTGTGGATTCGCAGAACAGTCGGTTGCCGTATACCAATCGCGCCAGCCTGGTTTCGCACGACCTAGTCCGTGCTCTGAACAAGAGTGATCTGAACGGCGCCGTCGCACTGCTGTCGGCGCATCGTGTCTATGACGATCGGCGCCGCCTCAGTGGCGATCCCATCGACGGACCCCCCAGCATCCGGATGGGAGTTGAGCGAGTCCTCCGTCACTACAACCATTTCGCGCTCGAACCGGTCGCTGTACGCGGCGACACTTTGTTCCTGGGTGTCGGCCGCCAGTGGGACGAATCAGGAAACGCGGTATCGAACATTGAACTCGCCGAGATCAATGCCGAGGGTCGCATCAGCTACCACGCGAGGTTCGATGAGGACGACTTCCTGAGTGCCTACGCCGAACTCGAACAGCGCTACTACGCCGGCGAGGGCGCTGAGTTCGCGACCGGCGGTCTCGCCGCCGCACGAGTGATCGAGGGCTTCAACCGGGGCAATCTCGCTGCCGCCCAACAGTATTGCGCGCCCGGCTTCCGCTGGTATGCGCCCGCCGCCGCGCTGACAGCCCGCGAACGGTCGATCCAGGAGGTGTACCAGTGGATGAAGGAACGCGGCGAGCAGGTCACCTCGCAGCGCTACTGGATTCCCGTCATCCGCTGGCTGTCGCCGGAGTGCGCGGTCTCCCGCAATGAGATCTCAGCGCTCGGGCCCGACTGCGAGGACTATCGGTGGACGCGGTTCTGTGTGACGACGATCGACCGTGGCCTGCCCATGTCGGTTCACCAGTTCGAGACCGAGCAGGAGGCGTTCGCGTACGCCGAGGCACTGCTCGCGAAGGCCACCGCCGGCAGGCTGCCGGTGTCCAACCGTGCCGACCGGACCGTCGCCGCGATCTACCGGTCAGCCCGCGCCCGGGATGCACACGCCGTCGTCGATCTCTATGCCGACGCCTTGACCTTCGACGATCGCCGCCTCATGCCCGGAGCCCCCATCGGAGACCGTGCACAGCGTCTCGCCAATACCGAACGGATGATGTCGCAATATCCGCATTTCGAGGTCCGGACGCTGGCGGTGCGCGGCGAGCAACTCACTCTGTTCCGAACCGACTGGTCCGACGACGCCGGGAACCAGGCGGCTTATCTGCATGTGATCGAGGTTGGCGAGGCCGATCTCGTCACCTACGAGGCGCGGTTCGAGCAGGACGATTTCAGCTCGGCCTACTGCGAGTTGGAGAAGCGCTACTACGCGGGCGAGGGCCTCGGATTCGCGCCCGGCGGCGCCACGCTGGCGGAGCAACTCAGGACCATGACCTCGTCCTTGCGGACCTGGTTCTCAGCCGTGCACTGGCTCTCCGAGCACTGGGTGATCGCGCGACAGGAACGCGAGGGCACCGGACCGAACGGAGAGAGGTATTCGCCGACGCGAATCTGTGTCTGCGGGATCCACGATGGCCAGATCACCTCGCTCCGCGAGTTCGACGCCGGGGATGAGGACGCGGCGTTCGCCGAAGCCGAGTCGCGAATGTGTCTGCACTCCGCTCGTCTGGAAATCGCCAACCGTGCCGCGGCGGTCCGGTACGGGGTGCTTTCGGCACTTCAGTGCGGCAATCTCGATGAAGCCGTAAGGCCGTACTCGATGGAATTCGAATACGGTGATCGCCGCCTGTTCAGCGGCGATGCGATCAACAGCAGGCCCGGGATACGGGCGGCCTATGAGCGTATGTGCCAGGACTACAACCACTTTGACGGCAACGTCCTCGCGGTGCGCGGTGAACGACTGGGTCTGGGCTGGTACCGGTGCGGCGACGACGCCGGCAACGAGACGACCGGACTGCTGCTCGGCGAAATCGACGAGCATGGGCAGATCATCTACGAATGCCGGTTCGACGAGGACGACTTCGCCAGGGCTCATCGGGAACTCGACGAGCGCTACTACGAAGGCGAAGCGGCCGGACTCGCCGAGAGCGGCCGGACCGTCAGTGCCTTCGTGTCGACGTTCGACAGCCTCGACGTCGACACAGCCCGCCGCTACTGCCATCGGGATTTTCGGGTGTTCTCTCCACCAGGCACTTTCACGCTTCAGGAACGAACGCTAGAGGAATTCTTCGACTGGCTTCGCGAGCGCGCGTCCCAGGTGGCATCGGTCAGGAACTTCTCCCCCGTCTACCGCTGGGTGTCACCGAACTTTCTGGTCGCCCGGGGAGACGTCCGCGCCAGCGGGTGCGACGGGGAGCACTACACGTGGGCACGGATCTATGTGATCGAGCTTCGCGACGGTCTCGTGGTGTCCTTTCACCAGTTCGCCGACGAGGATGCCGCGTTCGCCTATGCGGAACATCGGGCGAAGTCCGCGCCGTCCCGCCTGGTCACGACCAATCGAACCAGCGAGGCCGCCGACAGGCTGATGCGGCACCTCTGCGCCGGTGAGGCAGACGATGCTGTCGAAAGATACCGAGACGACTACCGATTCCAGGACTCACGCCCTCTGAGCGGAGATCCACTGCGCGGGAAGCACGCAATGCGGGCTGCGATCGAGGGCATCCTTCGGCAGTACGCCCACTTCAGCTGGGGCGTCGTGGCGGTTCGGGGCCAGTCCTGTTCGATGGGCTGGAGCCGATGGTCCGATGAACTCGACAACCAATCCGCACACCTGCACGTGCTGGAGACCGACGCGGGCGGCCACATCATCTTCGACGGCCGCTTCGATGAGGGCGACTTCGGATCCGCCTACGCAGAACTCGAGCGTCGCTACTACGCCGGCGAGGGGAAGGCGTTCGCACGATCGGGTATCCCGGCCGCGAATTTCGTTGCCGCGATGAACAGTGGTGACTTAGACACGATGTTCGGCACCATGACCACCCAGGATCTGCTGGTCGAGAACCATTCCCGCTCAGGATTTCCCGACCGGTCCGCCGCCGAACTTCGAGCCAGCCTGGAGGCTTTGGGAGCGATGCTGACGTCGGTTCGATCGTGGTTCGCAGCGCTGCGCTGGATGTCCCCCGACGTTGCCGTCGGCCGCCTGGAACGCGAGGGCCGCGGCCATGACGGCGAAGATTACGCATGGGTACGCCTACTGGTCATCCAATACCGAGACGGCTTGCTCAGCTCCATCCACGATTTCGACGCCGACCACGAAGACGCCGCCTTCGCCTGCGCTCGATCACTGCGATGAGCACGACACAGTGGCCCTTCGTGGGCCGCGACCGCGAGATCGACGACATCTCTGCCGGAATGCGGGAAGGCGGTGTCCTGCTGTGCGGGGACCCGGGCGTCGGAAAGTCGACACTGGCCCGCCACGTCGCAGCCATGGCGAACAGGGTGCTCTGGACCGCAGCCACTGAGTCGGCGCGGGAAATCCCGCTGGCTCCGTTCGCGGCGCTCTTGCAACCTTCGGCACCGAGCGACCCACTCGCCGCACTGTCCGCAGCCATTGACGCCGTCCACCGGGAGAAGTTCACGGCCGTCGGTATGGATGATGTTCATCTCGCCGATCACCTGTCGGCGACCCTGCTTCATCAACTCGCCATCGAGCGGCGAGTGCGGTTGCTCCTGACCGCGCGCAGGGGTGAGCCGCTTCCGGAAGCCATTGCCGCGCTGTGCAAGGACGGCTATGTGACGCGGTTGGACATTGCTCCGTTCAGCAGGAGCGGCACCGTCCGCGCCATCGAGTCCGCGCTCGGCGGCCGTCTGGAAAGACTCTCTGCCGACCACATCTGGCAGGCCTCCGGCGGGAACCCCTTGTTCATCAGGCACATGACCGATGGCGCCGTGGAAGCCGGCTCCCTGCGGGAGGTGGGCGGGGTCTGGCAGTGGCGCGGTCCCACGGCGATCACCCCGCAGCTGGCGAGCCTGCTCGGCGACCGCATCGACGCCCTCCCCGACGACGAGAAACGGGTGCTGCACGTGCTCGCCGTCGGCGAGCCGCTCACGTTGGCGGACCTGTGCCTGCTGGCCGACGACCGGGCTGTCGAACGCGCCGAGCGGCGCGGCCTGATCGTGGTCACCGACAACGACGGGAACACCGAAGCCCGCTTCACACATGGCCTTGTGCGCGAGGTGGTCGACCAGGCCATGGGCGAGTTCGCCCGCCGTCGCCTGACCACCGAAATCGTTGCGGTACTGAATGATCGGCCACGGGACTCCCCAGCCGGACGTTTGCGCTATGCCGAACTGGTCCTCTATTGCGGTAGCCCCACCGATGCCGGCGTTCTGCTGGTCGCCACGGAGGACGCTCTCGCGGCCACCAACATCACCCTCGCCGAACGCCTCGCCCGGGCCGCCGTCGAACGAGGCGGCGGACTGGTGGCCAGCGAGGTCCTGGCCCGCGCCCTGGTCTGGCAGGGAAGAGCCGCCGAGGCCGACGCGATCCTCGACCGCTTTGACCCCGCCACCCTAACTGAGTTCGAACTGGCCCGCTGGGGCATCGCCCGTGTCGCGAATCTGCAATGGGGGCTTGGTGATCCAGCCGCCGCCGAAGAGATCCTGGCCATGCTCGACCGGCGGATCACCCGGCCCGGGCTGCGGCTGATGATCGACAGCCTGGCCGCGGCCCTGCTCGTGCTGAAGGGACGCCTCGATGAGGCGTTGGCCTGTGCCCGCGTCGTCGCCGAGCACCCGGATGCACCTCCGGTCGCGATCGGCTGGGCGGCGTTCGCCGCGACCATGGCGGCGGCCATGATGGGTCGCACCGCCGACGTAGCCCGTTGGGTTATGCGCGGCAACGAGGTCGGCGACCGGGTGGACAGCCTGCTTCGGTTCCTGCTCACGTTGGGAGAGGTGCGGGCGCTGGCGCTCGCCGGCGACTTCGCCGCCGCCGAGGCCCGCTCCGGAGACATCGTCCGGATCACCAGCCCCGAGCAGTACCGGGCCCGCGTCATGGCCAACGTTGTGGCCGCCACGGTCGAGCTCGGCCGGGGCAGATTGCAGGACGCCGTCACCAGACTTGAGGAGACGTTGGCCGCACTCGGCGACGAGACCGCAGCGCCGTGGACTCTGCCCGCGCGGCTACTGCTCGCGCAGGCGCTCTGCGGCCTCGGGCGGCCGGATTCCGCCGCTCCCCTGATCGCTCAACTCCGAAAGCACGTCGACAGCGGGATCACGATGTTCGGGCCCGCGGTTCGGTTGGCCGAGGCGTGGCTGGCCGCCGCCGAAGGCAATCTCAGCAGAGCGATCAAGGCCGCCGGGGATGCCGCCGGGCGTGCCGCCGATACCGGGCAGGGTGCCATCGAGTTGATGGCACTGCACGCGGCCGCCCGATTCGGCGACCAGGACTGCCTGCCACGGCTGATCGCGGTCGCCGAGCGGATCGGCGGTCAGCTCGCCGTGGCCGATCGCTGTCACGCGGCCGGCCTGCTCAATCGCGACGCAGCGATGGTGTTCTCTGCGTCGCGTGAGTTCGAACGCATCGGCGCGGCAGTGTCGGCTGCCGACGCCGCCGCGCAGGCGGCCGCCCTGTTCGAGTCCGCCGGAATGCGCAGGCAGGCCGTGGAAGCCGCGGCCAGCGCCGCCCGGCTGGCCAGCGCGTGCGGCGGACTGCAAACCCCCGCCCTGCGGACCGCCGCCAGGCCGCTTCCGCTCAGCGGCCGGGAACGGGAAGTCGCAGAGCTGGTCTCCCACGGGCTCACCAACCGTGAAATCGCCGAGCGCCTGACGGTCTCGCTGCGAACCGTCGAGGGACATCTTTACCGTATCTTCCAGAGACTCAATGTGACTCACCGCGACGAACTGGCCGCACTCATCCGCGGTTGAATCCGCCGCGACTCCCGGACCGCCTTCGCGGCACTGCGCCGCACCCGTGCCACGAACGACGGGCCCAGCAGCGTCGCGGGCGAGTCGAGCATGCCGGTGACCCGCAGGAACTGCTGGGCCACGGCCGAGTCGACCTCCGCCGCCCTGAGCACCCAGTCGATGAAGGCGTTGGTCGCCCTTATCGACATCGGGCGGGGACCCTGGATCTGCGGCAGCGCCAGATCGGAGCCGACCGCGGTCTGCCACGCAACCTTGACCCGCCGGGCTGACGATCGGAAGAAGCGCCGGGGCAGATCGTCGTCGCCCCCTCGCAGGCAGTCCCGAAGAACGGTCGACTCGATCGCCGCCACGGTCATGCCCTGCCCGTAGATCGGATTGAAGCTGCACACCGCGTCACCGAGCACGACCAGCCCATCGGGGACGGCGGCCATCATGTCGTAACGGCGCCAGCGGTTGGACGGAACCCGGTACTGAGCCACCTCTGCAAGCGGCTCGCTGGCCCGGGCGGCCGCGGCGATGTGCGGCGGTACGAGCCCATCTGCTGCGGCCAGTATTCCGGCGCGATCTTTGGGCGGCTCTGCGCCCGCGATCGCCCCGACCCCGATACGCCAGGAGTCGTTCTCGGCTCGGAACATGAAGAACCCGCTGGAGTGACTGGCGTCCGGCATGATCAGGACCAGATTCTCGTGGAGAGTGCCGTCTGCCAGATGGACGACCTGGCTGGCATACGCGGTGTTGACGGTCAGTTCGTCCTCCCGAGGCCGGCCATACCCGAGCGTGTCGAGGAACAGCGGCGTTCGAGACGCGCGGCCACTGGCGTCAACAACCAGATCCGCCGGTACCACGGACTGCGTGGCGTCGGCGCGGTCGGCGATCCGCACACCGGTGACCGCAGTCGAGTCGGCCGTCGCCGTGAACTCGACCAGATCCATCCCCTGCAGAATGCTCACGTTCGGCCGATCCGAGAGAACGCGCTGTCGCACAGTGCATTCCAGCAATGCCCGACTCGGGTAGTAGTTCACCAAGGCCAGCGGGTCCGGTATCGGCTCGGCACTCGCCATCCGGTGCCCGCCGAACGAGAGGACCAGCTTCGACAGGTCGCCGTCGTTCCAGACCGGCGCTCCGGCGGCCACAAGTTCGACGAGGATGCCGGGAAATAGTTCGTCGAGAATCTGCGCCGCGCGCGCGAGCAGGATGTGCGGTTGGCGACCCTGCGGCACGCCGCGGCGATTCTCCGGCTCAGCCGGCAAGACGTCGCGTTCCACGATGACGACGCTCCGGTAGACGTCGGCAAGCACCCGGGCCGCCAGCAGGCCACCCATACTCGCTCCGACCACGACGGCCTGGTCATGTCGAGTAGCCATGTCACATTCCTCCTGGTCATCCGTGTGTGATGAACAGCGTCGGACGGCGACCGCAAGATCAATAGAGTGGAGAACCACTCGAAAAGCGCGGGCGGAACACCTAATCGAGTGTCGCCGGGCGGATCACCACGACGGACTTGGTACGCCCGCCCCGGTCTTCCAGCAGTGCGATCACCCGGCCCTCGGGATCCGTTGCGGCCCAGACGCCGCTGATACCGGCCGCAGGCAGCGGCCGTCCGTGGCGGGCATCCTCGGCCTGCTCGACGGTGATGTCGTGACGCGGGAAGGCCGCCAGGCACGCGTCGTCGAGGTCGTAACTGAGCGACGGGTGGTCGGCCAGTTGCTCCAGGGTTCTGGCGTGATCCAGACCGTAGCCGCCGACCCGGGTGCGCCGCAGTGCCGTCAGGTGCCCGCCCACACCCAATGTGTCGCCGAGATCGCGGGCCAGTGCCCGGATGTAGGTGCCCGAGGAGCAGTCGACTACGACATCGAGGTCGACGAAGGGGCCCTCCCGGCGCAACGCCAGCACGTCGAAGCGGTCGATGCGGACGTGGCGCGCGGCGAGCTCCACCTCCTGCCCCTCCCGGGCCAGCTGGTAAGCCCGCTTGCCGCCGATCTTCACCGCGCTGACCGTCGAGGGCCGCTGAGCGATGTCGCCACGCAGCCCGGCGATTCCGGCCTCGATGGCGTCATCGGAGATGTGTCCGGCCGAAACATCCTGCAGCACTTCGCCTTCGGCGTCATCGGTGCTGGTGGAACGTCCCAGCCTGATGGTGGCGGTGTAGGACTTCGAGGTGGCGGTCAGCAGACCGAGGATCTTGGTGGCGCGTTCGATGCCGATCACCAGAACCCCGGTGGCCATCGGATCCAGCGTCCCCGCGTGGCCGACCTTGCGGGTGCCGAAGATCCGCCGGCACCGGCCGACCACGTCGTGGCTGGTCATGCCCGGCGGTTTGTCGACGACGACGATGCCGGGTTGCGGCGGTGTCCTTGGGCCTGAATTCACAGCACGATCGCCGTCAGGGCCAGACCGCCGGCCACCGACCACCGACCGGACAATTCGGTCAACGGCGGGCCGGACCGGGCGGCCGGGTCGATGAGGATCCGGGAGACGAAACGGCCTGCGGCACCGGAGGAATCCACCTGGAAGGAGATGTGGGCATCCTCGAATCCCAGCCACCGTTCGGTCAGCGGGAACCAGGCCTTGTATGTGGCTTCCTTGGCGCAGAACAGGATTCGGTCCCAGTGCAGCCCGCCGGGCAGGGCTACGAAGGCCGCGCGCTCGGCGGGCAGGCTGATGGCGCCCAGCACGCCGTCGGGCAGCACGTCATGCGGTTCGGCGTCGATACCGACCGAGCGCACCACAGGACTGCGGCCGACCACCGCGCCACGGTAGCCCTGGCAGTGGGTGAGGCTTCCCACCACTCCCTCGGGCCACTGCGGTTCGCCCTTCTCCCCCTTGAGAATCGGTGCGGGCGGCAGTCCGAGCTGCTCGAGCGCCACCCGCGCGCAGTGCCGGGCGGTGACGAACTCGTTGCGCCTCTTCTCCACGGCGCGCGATATCAGCGCCTCCTCCTCCGGCATCGGCGCCAGGCCCGGCGGGTCCTCGTAGAGTTCGGCGAACACCAGATCGGCTGGTCCGGAACGGAAAAAGTCGTCGGGCAGCACGCCGCGCATGAAGTCGCTCATCCGCGCCGCGCCTGGATCTTGTCCCGGAACGCCTCAGCCTGAGCGCGCATCTCCGGGCTGATGGTGAAGTGGCCGCCGAACTCGTTGAGATAACCCGGCGCATACTCGGGGTCGGGCAGGATCTGCCGCAGCCACCGATACGGCTTGCGCCGCCGCCACTCGCGCGGGTAGCCCACCGACACCTCCTCGAACCGCACACCGTCGTACCACGTGGTACGCGGGATGTGCAGATGGCCGTAGACCGCACAGGCCGCGTTGTAGCGGGTGTGCCAGTCGGCGGTCTCGACGGTGCCGCACCACAGCGAGAACTCCGGAAAGAACAGCACATCGCACGGTTCGCGGCGCAGCGGGAAGTGGTTGACCAGCACCGTCGGCACCGTCGTGTCCAACTCCTCCAGCCGGGTCCTGGTGTAGGCCAGCCGATCCCGGCACCACGCCTCGCGGGTGGCGTAGGGCTCCGACGACAGCAGGAACTCGTCGGTGGCGACCACGCTGCGCGCCTTCGCGATCGCCAGACCCTCGGCTTTGGTCCGCGCGCCCTCGGGCAGGAACGTGTAGTCGTAGAGCAGGAACATCGGCACGACGGTGGCGGGGCCGCCCGGCCCGGTCCACACCGGAAACGGATGCTCGGGGGTCAGGATCCCCAACTCGTCGCACACCTGCACGAGGTAGTCGTAGCGCGCCCGGCCGAACACCTGCATCGGGTCCTTGCCGGTGGTCCACAGCTCGTGGTTGCCGGGCACCCAGATCACGGTGGCGAACCGGTCCTTGAGCACCTCCAGCGCCCAGCGGATGTCGTCGGTGCGCTCGGCGACGTCCCCGGCGACGATCAGCCAGTCCTCCGGGGTCGCCGGGTACAGCGACTCGGTCACCGGCTTGTTGCCGGTGTGCCCGGTGTGCAGGTCGCTGATCGCCCAGAGCGTGGGTGCCACAGCAGGTCAGCCTACTGGCGCTCCCTATCCTGGTGCAGTGACGCGCACCAGGATCACCGATCGGGTGCTCACCCGCGCACTTCGCCTGCCCCCCGCCAGCACGGCCTATCGGGTGCACCGCGAACTGCCGGTGCCGATGCGCGACGGAGTGCGGTTGCTCGCCGACCACTACGAGCCAGTCACCGACCAGCCGCTGGGCACGCTCCTAGTCCGCGGACCCTACGGCCGCGCCTTCCCGTTCTCGTTGATCTACGCCCAGATCTACGCCGCCCGGGGCTACCACGTGGTGTTCCAGAGCGTGCGGGGCACCTTCGGTTCGGGCGGCGACTTCGTGCCGATGGTCACCGAGGCCGACGACGGTGCGGACACCGTCGCCTGGCTGCGCGAACAACCCTGGTTCACCGGCACCTTCGCCACCATCGGACTGTCCTACCTCGGCTTCACCCAGTGGGCACTGCTGTCGGATCCACCCCCGGAGCTGGCCGCTGCCGTCATCACGGTGGGCCCCCACGACTTCCACGAAACATGCTGGGGAACAGGCGCTTTCACACTGAACGACTTCCTCGGCTGGTCGGAGATGGTAGCCCACCAGGAAGTGGGCGGCTTGCAGCGTGTCGCGCTGCACTTCGGCTCACCCCGCCGGGTGGCCGCCGCACTCGACAGAGTCCCGGTCGGCGAGGCGGGCCGCTCCCTCCTCGGCGAGGGCTCGCCCTGGTACGAGTCCTGGATCGAACATCCCGACGCCGAAGACCCGTTCTGGGACCCGATGCGGATGACGGCCGCCCTGGACCGCTGCGAGGTTCCGGTTCTGTTGCTCACCGGCTGGCAGGACATCTTTCTGGAGCAGACCATCGCACAGTTCCGGCACCTGGCTCGCAGGGGCGTCGAGGTGGCGATGACGGTGGGGCCGTGGAGTCACGCCGACATCGTCACCAAGGGCGCGAGCCTGACTGCGACCGAGACGCTGGCCTGGCTGGACGCCCACCTGGCCGGCCATCCGCCCGCGCCGGCCCTGGAGAAGCGACGAGCCGACCCGGTCCGGGTGTACGTCACCGGCCGCCACCGGCCCGGCTGGGCGGACCTGCCGGATTGGCCGCCCGCCGCCGGTGAGCACCTGATGTACCCGGGCCCGGGAGGTGTCCTGGCTGCGGCGCCGCCGGAGTCCGGCGTGTCGCGGTTCCGGCACGACCCGGGCGCGCCCACCCCCACCGTCGGCGGCCGTCTGCTCGCCCAGAGCGCGGGTTACCGCGATGACACCGACCTGGCCGGCCGTGGCGATGTGGTGAGCTTTCTCACCGCGCCGTTGGCGGCCGACCTCCAGGTGGCGGGCAATCCGGTCGTCGAACTCGACTATGACTCGGACAACCCGCATTTCGACCTGTTCGTCAGGATCAGCGAGGTCGACGCCCGTGGCCGGTCGCGCAACGTCACCGACGGCTTCCGCCGGTTCGACCGGCGGCCCGACGCACCGATCCGCGTGGAACTGGACGCCATAGCGCACACGTTCGGCGCGGGATCGAGAGTGCGACTGCTGGTGGCGGGCGGCTGCCATCCCCGTTTCGCGCGGAATCTGGGCACCGGCGAACCGGTGATCAGCGGTCGGCAGATGGCGCCGTCCACGCACACCGTACGGCACGGGGCGGCATCGAAACTGATCCTGCCCGTCGGCCCAATCCGCTAGCCGCCGTTAACGATTGGCCGGAATCGAGGCCGATGTCGTGGTCGTCGTCACGGTCGTGGTCGTGCGGCCGTCGCGGGACTCCGGAGTGTAGGAGACCGCCATGAAAATGGCGATGGCCGTGGAGATCGCCAGAACAGCGGCGGCGATGGCCATCAGCACTTTGGGATTGATCGCCCGCCGAGGTTCCCCGCCGGTTTCAGTGATGGGTTCCATGTGGTGCAGCCTCGCACACAGGTAGATGTGGTGCAGCCTCGCACACCGGTCGATGTGGTGCAGCCTCGCACACCGGTCGATCTGCGCCCCGGTTACCGTGGGACTCATGACTTCGGAGACCGCACAGGACATCCTTCTGATCGAGACCACCGACCGGGTCCGAACCCTGACGTTCAACCGGCCGGAGTCTCGCAACGCGCTGTCGTCGGCCCTGCGCAACCGGTTCTTCGCGGCACTGCGCGACGCCGAGGCCGACGATGACGTCGACGTGGTGATAGTCACCGGCGCCGACCCGGTGTTCTGCGCCGGCCTGGACCTCAAGGAACTGGGCAATACCACCGAATTGCCCGACATCTCCCCCAAGTGGCCGTCGATGACCACGCCGGTGATCGGCGCCATCAACGGCGCCGCCGTGACCGGCGGCCTGGAATTGGCGTTGTACTGCGACATCCTGATCGCCTCGGAACGCGCCCGCTTCGCCGACACCCACGCCCGGGTCGGCCTGCTGCCCACCTGGGGGCTCAGCGTCCGGCTGCCGCAGAAGGTCGGGATCGGGATGGCTCGTCGGATGAGCATGACCGGCGACTATCTGTCGGCCACCGAGGCACTGCGGGCCGGTCTCGTCACCGAGGTGGTCGCTCACGACGACCTCATGCCGACCGCCCGCGCGGTGGCCGCCTCGATCGTCGGCAACAACCAGAAGGCGGTGCGCGCACTGCTGGAGTCCTACCACCGCATCGACGAGGAGCAGACCGCCGCGGGCCTGTGGATCGAGGCTATGTCGGCCAAAGCCTGGATGCAACGGGCGACCGGCGACGACATCGCGGCCAGCAGGGCCTCGGTGATGGAACGGGGCCGGGCGCAGGCTCGGCATTAGATCCCATGCGAGCCGAGCCCGGACTGCTTGCGATCACGCTGGACGTCCTGCGCGCTCGCCGGCAGGGGCCAGCTGGGATCGAGCGCCGCCGACAGGAACGCCTGGACGCACTGCTGTCCCACGCCCGGGCGAAATCGCTCTACTACCAACGGCTTTACGCCTCATTGCCATCGGGCACTCCGGCATTGAGCGATCTTCCGCCGGTGACCAAGCAGCAGCTGATGGACGCTCGCAGCGCTGACGGCGTACCTCACCGAGCAGGAAGCCACCGGCATCGACGTCGTCCGGGCTCCCGAGGCGCCACAACGCAGTTCGACCAGCGGCAAGTTCCGCCAGGTAGTGGCGAATAGGCTCTCCCGGTGACCGTCGAGCGCCTTCAACCCTTCGCGGTGAACATCTTCGCCAAGATGTCCGCCCTGGCAGCCCAGGTGGGCGCGGTGAACCTCGGGCAGGGCTTCCCCGACGAGGACGGCCCGCCGGCGATGCTGGAGGCGGCTCGCCGGGCGATCTCCGACGGGATCAACCAGTACCCGCCCGGCCTGGGGATCCTGGAATTACGCACGGCGATCGCCGCTCAGCGGCACCGACGCTACGGGCAGGAGTTCGATCCCGAGACCCAGGTGCTGGTCACCGTCGGTGCCTCCGAGGCGATCGCCGCCGCGGTGCTCGGCCTGGTCGAACCCGGTTCGGAGGTCCTGCTGATCGAACCGCATTTCGACACCTACGCCCCCGTCATCGCGATGGCCGGCGCCCAGCGGGTGACCGTGTCCCTCACGCCCGCCGGCCGGGGATTCGCCCTGGACGTCGACGCACTGCGGGCCGCGATCACACCCCGCACCAGGGCCATCATCGTCAATTCCCCGCACAACCCGACCGGTGTCGTGCTGTCCGACGACGATCTGCGCGCCCTGGCGGCCATGGCCGTCGAGGCTGATCTGCTGGTGATCTCCGACGAGGTCTACGAGAGGCTGACCTTCGACGGACGCCGGCACATTCCGCTGGCCACCTATCCCGGCATGGCCGAGCGCACCGTCACGATCTCCAGCGCCGCCAAGATGTTCAACTGCACGGGGTGGAAGATCGGCTGGGCTTGCGGGGCTCCGCATCTGGTGGCCGGGGTGCGCGCGGCCAAGCAGTATCTGAGCTATGTCGGCGGTGCGCCGTTCCAGCCGGCCGTCGCCTACGCACTGGATCACGAGGACGCCTGGGTGGACGGGTTGCGGGACTCACTGCAGGCCAGGCGCGACAAGCTGGGCGAGGCGCTGACCGGGATCGGTTTCGAGGTGCACGACAGCGCCGGCACCTACTTCCTGTGCGCCGATCCGCGCCCACTGGGATTCGCCGACAGCACAGCGTTCTGCGAAGCGCTCCCCCATCGGGCCGGAGTCGCCGCGATCCCGATGTCGGCGTTCTGCGATCCGGCCGGCGGGACGGAATCGTGGAATCACGGCACGGCGGAGTCGTGGAATCACTTGGTGCGCTTCGCGTTCTGCAAGCGCGAGGAAACCCTCGACGAGGCGATCACACGACTCATCGAGTGGAGGCTGGGGCTCAGCCCTTCTTGACCTTGAGGACCTGCTTGCGCAGTCCATCGGTGGCGGTCTCCATGGCGCCCTTCAGGGTCTTCTTGACGATGAAGCCCGGCAACGGCACCGTCGGGTCGACGGAGAGGTCGAAACGCACCTTGGTCTTGTCCCCGGCCGGCGTCAGCGTGTATTTGGCTTCCTGGGAACGCATTTGGCTCGCCTTGATCAGAGACCAACCGACCGTGTTGTCACCCCAGGTGTATTCGACGGTCTGCTCATCGGTCAGGCCGGCGGCCTTGACCTTGGCCTTGACTGTCTTCGGCCGACCGTCGTCGTAGCGGTCCACCACCTCGGTGCTCTGGTACTGCGACGACCACGACGGGGCGGTCTCGACGTCGGCGATGACGTCGAGAATCTCCTCCGGTGTCGCCTCGATGACCACTTCCCTGGAATCGTTGACTGCCATGTCTTCAGACAGTAGCCCCTCGCCCCGGTGAGGGTGGGATCACCGACCCAGCCTCAGTCGTCGTCGCCCTCGTCGCCCTCGTCGTCGCCGTCGTCGTCGCCGTCATCGTCGGCGAGCCGGTACGGCTGGGCGTCCCCGGCCGGCTTGGCGTCCACCCGGATCCGCGCAACGTCGGCGTCGGCAGCCCGGGCGCGAGCCAGCAACTCCTCCATGTGGTGCGCGGCGTCGGGAACGGTGTCGCGGACGAAGCTCAGCGTCGGGGTGAACCGAACCCCGGTGCCTTCACCGACCTTGGTGCGCAACAAGCCTTTTGCACTCTCCAGCGCTGCCGCGACGCCGGCATAGTCCGGCTCCTCGGTGAGCGAACGTCCGATCACCGTGTAGTACAGCGTGGCGTCGTGCAGGTCCCCGGTCACCTTGGAGTCGGTGATCGTCACCCCGGCAAGTCGCGGATCCTTGATCTCGTACTCGATCACGGAGGCGACGATGGTGGAGATCCGCTTGGCCAGCCGCTTTGCCCGTGCGGGATCCGCCACTAACGCCGCCCTCCGGTCGTCTTCGCTTCGCTCATCAGACGCGCGCCTTCTCGACGAGTTCGTACGTCTCGATGACGTCGCCCTCCTTGATGTCGTTGTAGGTCAGCGTCAGGCCGCATTCGTAGCCGTCGCGGACCTCGGTGACGTCGTCCTTCTCCCGCTTGAGCGAGGAGATGGTGAGGTTCTCGGCGATGACGACATTGTCGCGGAGCAACCGCGCCTTGGCGTTGCGGCGCATGATGCCCGACTGCACGAGGCAGCCCGCGATGTTGCCCACCTTCGAGGAGCGGAAGATCGCGCGGATCTCGGCCCGGCCGAGTTCCTTCTCCTCGTAGATCGGCTTGAGCATGCCCTTGAGGGCCTTCTCGATCTCGTCGATCGCCTGGTAGATCACCGAGTAGTAGCGGATCTCGACACCCTCGCGGTTGGCCAGTTCGGTGGCCTTGCCCTCGGCACGGACGTTGAAGCCGATGATGATCGCATCGGAGGCTGAGGCCAGGTTGACGTTGGTCTCGGTGATGCCACCGACACCGCGGTCGATGACCCGCAGTTCGACCTCGTCGTCGATCGGGATGCCCAGCAGGGCCTCCTCGAGCGCCTCCACCGTGCCGGAGTTGTCGCCCTTGAGGATGAGGTTGAGCTGGCTGGTTTCCTTCAACGCAGACTCGAGATCCTCGAGGCTGATCCGCTTACGCGCCTTGGCCGCCAGCGCGTTGCGCTTGCGCGCGCTGCGGCGGTCGGCGATCTGGCGGGCGATGCGGTCTTCGTCGACGACGAGGAAGTTGTCGCCGGCGCCGGGCACCGAGGTGAAACCAATGACCTGGACGGGCCGCGACGGGTAAGCCTCCTCGACGTCCTCGCCGTGCTCGTCGACCATGCGGCGCACGCGGCCATAGGCATCGCCGGCCACCACCGAGTCGCCGACCCGCAGCGTGCCGCGCTGGATGAGCACGGTGGCCACCGGGCCGCGACCGCGGTCCAGGTGCGCCTCGATAGCCACACCCTGGGCCTCCATGTCGGGGTTGGCCCGCAGGTCCAGCGAGGCATCCGCGGTCAGCAGCACGGCCTCTTCCAGCGCCTTGATGTTGGTGCCGTTCTTGGCCGAGATGTCGACGAACATCGTCTCGCCGCCGAAGTCCTCGGCGACCAGGCCGTACTCGGTGAGCTGGGCCCGGATCTTCTGCGGGTCCGCACCTTCCTTGTCGATCTTGTTGACCGCCACCACGATCGGCACGTCGGCCGCCTGTGCGTGGTTGATGGCCTCCACCGTCTGCGGCATCACGCCGTCGTCGGCGGCCACGACCAGGATCGCGATGTCAGTGGCCTTGGCACCGCGGGCACGCATGGCGGTGAACGCCTCGTGACCCGGGGTGTCGATGAAGGTGATGAGCCGGTCCTCGCCGTTGAGGTGGGTGTTCACCTGGTAGGCGCCGATGTGCTGGGTGATGCCACCGGCCTCGCCCTCACGGACGTTGGCCTTGCGGATCGTGTCGAGCAGTCGGGTCTTACCGTGGTCGACGTGACCCATGACGGTCACCACCGGCGGGCGCTGTTCGAGATCCTCTTCGCCGCCCTCGTCCTCTCCGTAGGTGAGGTCGAAGCTTTCGAGCAGCTCGCGGTCCTCGTCCTCGGGGCTGACGACCTGGACCTTGAAGCCCATCTCCTCGCCGAGGAGCTGCAGCGTCTCCGGGGTGACGGACTGCGTCGCGGTGACCATCTCCCCCAGGTTGAACAGCGCCTGGACCAGCTGGGACGGGTTGACGTCGATCTTGTCCGCGAAGTCGCTCAGCGAGGCGCCCTGCGCCAGCCGCAGGACCTGCCCGCGACCGTCGGGGAGCCGGACGCCGCCGACCTCGGGGGCCCGCATCGAGTCATATTCCTGACGCTTCTGCCGCTTGGACTTGCGGCCCCTGCGGGGCGCGCCGCCGGGGCGACCGAACGCACCCGCGGCACCGCCGCGACCACGGTTACCGCCACCGCCACCCGGGCGACCGCGGAAACCGCCGCCTCCGGCC
>CAYTOD010000063.1:0-24530 GCA_964439315.1 uncultured Mycobacterium sp.
CACACCTGCCACTCAAGCCCGCCACCAACACCTTCCACCACCCCGAACAATTCCTACCCCGGGAGTGACGGCGGCACGGGCTAGAGTGCTCGAACCGTCGCGGTGAGATGCGGATAGCCCTTGCTCATGTTGCGCAACGCGATGTCCCAGCCCGATTCGGTCTTGTCGACGTACAGCCCCGGGCTGGCGGGCAGTATGACGGGCTTGCCGAATTTGACCGAATATCTGACCTGTTCGGGCAACTGACCCTCGATGTTGGCCAATACCGCTGCGGCGCTGAACATCCCGTGTGCAATCACGGTGGGAAAACCGAACAGCCGGGCGCCGATCACGCTGGTGTGGATAGGGTTGCGGTCCCCGCTGATCGCCGCATAGCGACGGATCTGGGCGGGTGTGATTCGCAGGATGGCATTGGGCGGCGGCAGCTTCCGCTTAGGTGGCGGCTCCGGCTTGGGTTCATCGGACAGGCTGGTGCGCTGCTGGTGCAGAAAGGTCGCGACCTGGTGCCAGGCCGGCTCGTTGCCGATGCCGACCTCGGTGACCAGGTCGACCAGTAGGCCCTTGCGGTGCTCGCGCAGATTCTCCGCATGCACCTTCACCCGCACCGTATCCGTGACCGCGATAGGCCGGTACGCGGTGATCTGGTTCTCGACGTGAACGGAACCCATTGCCGGGAAAGGGAAATCAAACCCGGTCAGTACCCCCATGACGGTGGGGAATGTCAGTGCGAACGGATAGGTCAACGGCACATTCTCGCCGTAGCGAAGGCCCGTCTCGGCGGCGTAGGCGGCCACGTTGCCGCGATCGATCGGCAACTCGTCGACGGTGACGGCCCTCGCGGGGAGATGGTCGCTGCGGGGAATCACCGGCAGGGCGCCGAGAGCGGCCCGCACCATGTTGGTCAGTGCCATGTTGTTCAGTGCCATGTTGTTCAGTGCCATGTTGTTTAAAGCCATGGCCTCAGGCCCCCAGCAGTGCCTGGCCGCAGACCCGGATCACGTTGCCGGTCACTGCATTCGATGCCGGACTGGCGAAGTAGGCGATGGCCTCGGCAACGTCGACCGGCTCGCCGCCCTGGTACAGCGAGTTCAGTCGCCGGCCCACCTCTCGGGTGGCAAGCGGGATCGCGGCCGTCATCGCAGTCTCGATGAACCCCGGCGCGACCGCGTTGATGGTGATTCCCTTCTCGGCCAGCGACGGGGCCAGGGCCCGGGTGATCCCGATCATCCCGGCCTTGGTGGTGGCGTAGTTGGTCTGACCGCGGTTTCCGGCAATGCCGGCCATTGAGGAAAGCCCGATGATCCGGCCGCCGTCGCCGATGCCGCCGCTCGCCACCAGGCCCTCGGTCAAGGCAAGGGGCGCAACGAGATTCACGGCGATCACCGAATCCCATCGGGCGTCGTCCATGTTGGCCAGCAGCTTGTCGCGCGTGATTCCGGCGTTGTTGACCAGGATGTCCGCCCGCCCGCCGTGATGTTCCTTCAGGTGCGCGACGATCCGCTCGACCGCATCGGCGGCCGTGACGTCGAGGGCCAGCGCGGTGCCGCCGACCCGGGCCGCGGTCTCGTCCAGCGCCTCGGCGGCGTGTTCGACGTCGATCGCCACCACCCGTGCGCCGTCGCGGGCGAACACCTCGGCGATGGTGGCGCCGATCCCGCGGGCCGCACCGGTGACGATCCCGACCTTGCCGGCCAGTGGTTTGTTCCAGTCGGCCGGCCGCGACGAATCCGCGGCGCCGACCACGAATACCTGCCCGTCGACGTAGGCCGACCTGCCGGACAACAGAAACCGCAGGGTCGACTCCACTCCGGTGGCACCGGGCTTGGCGGCCGGTGACACGTAGACCAGTCCGACGGTGGCTGCGCGACGCAACTCCTTGCCGAGTGAGCGGGTGAAGCCCTCAAGGGATCGCTGGCAGATCCGCTCGTGAGCGTCGTCGACCTCGTCGGGAGTGCTGCCCAGGACGACGACGCGGCCGCACGGCCCGAGGTTGCGCAGCAGTGGGGTGAAGAAGTCGTGGAGGCGGCGCAACTGGGCCGGCTCCGAAATGCCGGTGGCGTCGAACACCAGGCCGCCGAACGTATCCGCCCACCGGCCGCCGAGATTGTTCCCGACGATGTCGTAGTCGTCGGACAGCGCCGCGCGGATCGGTTCGACGAGGCGGCCGCTACCGCCGATCAGCAGCGACCCCGCCAGGGGCGGATCACCGGGTTGGTAGCGGCGCAGAGGCTCCGGCGCGGGGATCCCCAGTTGCTTGGCCAGGAATGCGGCGGGGCCGGAATTGATGACACTGGACAGCAGGTCGGAAGCCACGGTGTGCCTTTCACGATGACGCTGGATCGACGACATCGAACTTACTCCAGAGTAAGAACGATGCGTAGGATGGGCCCATGGCGCAGAAGAGCCCGCAGAAGGATCGCAGAGTCGCTGTCCTGGGCGGAAACCGCATCCCATTCTCCCGGTCGGACGGCCCCTATGCCGAGGCTTCGAACCAGGACATGTTCACCGCTGTTCTGGCCGGCCTGGCCGACCGGTTCGGTCTCGACGGCGAACGGCTCGACGCGGTGATCGGCGGTGCGGTTCTCAAGCACAGCAAGGACTTCAACCTGATGCGCGAGTGCGTGTTGGGCAGTCCGCTGTCGCCCTACACCCCGGCGTTCGACGTCCAGCAGGCGTGCGGCACCGGTCTGCAGGCCGCCATCGCCGCAGCCGACGGGATCGCCCGCGGCCGGTACGAAGTGGCCGCTGCCGGCGGGGTCGACACCACCTCCGACGCCCCAATCGCATTGGGCGACAACTTGCGTCGCTCGCTTCTCTCGATCCGGCGCTCTAAGTCGAACCTCGACCGACTCAAGCTGGTCGGTCAACTGCCCGCCGCGGTGGGCGTCCAGATCCCCACCAACGGCGAACCCCGAACCGGTCTGTCGATGGGTGAGCACGCCGCCATCACCGCCAAGAAGATGGGGATCAAGCGGGTCGACCAGGACGCTCTCGCCGCGGCCAGCCACCACAAGATGGCCGCTGCCTACGACCGCGGCTTCTTCGACGACCTCGTCACGCCGTTCCTCGGGCTCTACCGGGACAACAACCTTCGGCCTGACTCGACGGCGGAGAAACTGGCCACCCTGCGGCCGGTGTTCGGAGTCCGGGCCGGCGACGCGACCATGACTGCGGGCAACTCCACCCCGCTGACCGACGGCGCGTCAGTGGCGCTGCTGTCGAGCGAGGAGTGGGCGGACGCCCGCGGGCTGACCCCGCTGGCCTACTTCGCCGATGCCGAAATGGCAGCCGTCGACTACGTCAACGGCAACGACGGGCTCCTGATGGCCCCGACCTACGCGGTGCCACGGCTCCTGGCGCGTAACGGGCTGACCCTTCAGGATTTCGACTTCTACGAGATCCACGAGGCGTTCGCCTCGGTGGTGCTGGCCCACCTCCAGGCCTGGGAGTCCGAGGACTACTGCAAGGAACGCCTCGGACTCGACTCAGCGCTGGGAGCCGTGGACCGGGCCAAGCTCAACGTCAACGGCTCGTCGCTGGCCGCGGGGCACCCGTTCGCGGCGACCGGCGGCCGGATCGTGGCCCAGCTCGCCAAGCAGCTTGCCGAGAAGAAGGCCCGCACCGGAGCTCCGGTGCGGGGCTTGATCTCGATCTGCGCGGCCGGTGGCCAGGGTGTCGCCGCGATCCTCGAGGCTTAGCGCGGGGCGCGGGAGGCTTAGCGCGGGGCCCGGGAGGGCCTAGCGGCGGGGCCCGGAATCGGGCTGGAAAAAAATTCCGAAAAAATTTTCCGCGCGTGTGTTTAGGAACCCGGGCGGGCGGGAATCTAAAACTGTGGAACGCTCCGTGTTGCCGTTCGAACCCCCGACCCGGCGGTAACACGGAGCGTCCATTATTTTTTGCCCTCGTATTTCTGCCGGCGCCCATTTCGCCCGCCCCCCCGGGGGGGTCCGGCCGCCGCTGGGGTGGAGGGGACTCCAGCGACGGCCTGTTACTCGCCGGGAGCGCTGTTGATCAGCCCGGAATGGACCAGGGCCGCGTCCACGAAGCGTTGCACGGGTTTCGCCTGGAAGAAGCCGGTGTGCCCGCCGTGGTACCAGCCGATGTCGGGCCGGCCCCAGTGCTCCCAGAGCTGCATGACCTGCTGCCGGGGATGCACGATGCGGTCGGCGACGCCGGCGTAGATGAACCGGCCCTTCGCCGGGATTCGCGGCGTCAACGACAGCGGCGAGACCATCCGCCCGATCGGCTTGGCCAGGTCCAGCGTCATCCGGCGGGGATCGCCCTTGGGTAGTCCGGAATGCTTGCCCAGCAGTTCGACGAGGTTCGACGGCGGCACCCCGAGGATGGCGCAGGTCAGGTCGTCGTCCAGGCTGCCGACCAGGGAGGCGACGTAGCCGCCCAGCGAGATGCTGTTCAGGCCGATCTGGGCGCCCGGCTGCTGAGCGCGGATCCAGGCGATCAACCGGCGGACGTCCCATACCGACTGGGCGGTGGCGTGCACGTCGTCCATGACGTTCTCGCCCGGGAACACCGCGCCCTTGGGCAGTCCCTTCGCGCGGGGACCGTGCATCGGCAGCACCGGCAGGATGACGTTGAGGCCCAGATCCTCATGCATGTGCCAGGCGCGGAACAGCGTCATGTCCAGCGCGGCACGGCCCATCTCGGTGCCGTGGATGCACACCAGCCAGGGGCGCGGCTCGGGGTGGCGCAGCATCAGGGCGTACTCGCGGTCGTTCCCGGTGTAGCTCATATAGCGCTGCGCGCCCGGTTCGTCGGGGTGCGGCGCGTAGCCGCTCTCGAAGGAGATCCGCTGGTGGGTGCGGCCCCGGACGCTGAACGTACGGATCGACACGTCGGTGGGCGCAGGCGGTTCCGGGAAGAACTCCTGTGGCTTGTCCAGCCAGCCTTGCCTGCCGTAGAAGTCGAGGGCGGCAAGAACTTCGCCGTTGATCGCCTCGTAGGCGGCCGGGTCGCTCAGCGGACGGCGCCAGAGCAGCCCGACCAGCACCAGCTCATCGCGGAGCGCGTGGGTGGCCAGGGCGATGGTCGGGCGGGCCACCGGAAGCTCGTTCTGGTCGCCGGCGCCGCCGAGGTAGGCGCTCCACGACCGGGCGTAGTAGCTGCCAGCCTTGGTGAACGAGCCGACGATGTTCGTGAGCGGGCTGCGGTTGTTGTTCGAGGCTTTTCCTGCCCCTGGTCCTGCGCCCGGTCCTGCCCCCGGCGCAACCGCCGACGCGGCCGTCGCGCTGTCGCTCTGCTGCACCGTCACAGCCAAGCACGGTAGCAACTTTTACCCCGTTGAAAAGGGACCAAGGTCATCGGCGTTGCAGGAAAAGTGGCAGGAAAAGTGGCAGGCCCTGCCGCGCGGGACCGCCGGAAAAGCCGGGAGCCCCGAGACGGATCTCGGGGCTCCCAGGTAGAGCGTGTTTTCGGAAGGGGTCAGAAGGCCGCTTCGTCGAGCTCCATGATGTCGTTGTCCAGCGCCTCGACGACCTGTCGCGTGCCGCTCAGCAGCGGCAGGAAGTTCTTGGCGAAGAACGAGGCGACGGCCACCTTGCCCTCGTAGAAGGAGCGGTCGGCACCCGATGCGCCGGCGTCCAGCGCCGCCATCGCCACCGCGGACTGGCGCAGCAGCAGCCAGCCGATGACCAGATCGCCGACGCTCATCAGGAAGCGCACCGACCCGGTGCCCACCTTGTAGATGCTCTTCGGGTCTTCCTGCGCGGCCATCAGGAAGCCGGTCAGCGAGGCCGCCATGCCCTGGACATCCTCCAGGGCGGTCTTCAGCAGAGCCCGTTCGGTCTTGAGCCGACCGTTGCCGTCCTCGTTCTTGATGAACGCGTCGATCTGCCCGGCGACGTGCGCCAGCGCCTGACCCTTGTCCCGGATGATCTTGCGGAAGAAGAAGTCCTGCGCCTGGATCGCGGTGGTGCCCTCGTACAGGGAGTCGATCTTGGCGTCGCGGATGTACTGCTCGAGCGGGTAGTCCTGCAGGAAGCCGGAGCCCCCGAGGGTCTGCAGGCTTTCGGTGAGCTTGGCGTAGGCCTGCTCGGAGCCGACACCCTTGACGATCGGCAGCATCAGATCGTTGACCTTCAGCGCCAGATCGGCATCGACGCCGTTGAGCAACTTGGCGACCTCCGCATCCTGGTAGGTCGCGGTGAACAGGTACAGCGCGCGCAGACCCTCGGCGTAAGCCTTCTGGGTCATCAGGCTGCGACGGACATCCGGGTGGTGCGTGATGGTCACGCGCGGCGCGGTCTTGTCCATCATCTGGGTCAGGTCGGCACCCTGGACGCGCTGCTTGGCGTACTCCAGCGCGTTGAGGTAGCCGGTGGACAGCGTGGCAATGGCCTTGGTGCCCACCATCATGCGAGCCTGCTCGATGACGTCGAACATCTGCGCGATGCCCTCGTGCACCTCGCCGACCAGCCAGCCCTTGGCGGGGACGCCGTGCTGGCCGAAGGTCAGCTCGCACGTCGCCGACACCTTGAGGCCCATCTTGTGCTCGACGTTGGTGACGAACGCACCGTTCCGCTCGCGGGGCTCACCGGTCTCGGGGTCGAAGAGGAACTTCGGCACGAAGAACAGCGACAGGCCCTTGGTGCCCGGGCCGGCGCCCTCGGGACGGGCGAGCACCAGGTGCAGGATGTTCTCGAACAGATCGTCGGAGTCGGCCGAGGTGATGAAGCGCTTCACGCCGTCGATGTGCCAGGAGCCGTCCTCCTGCTTGACCGCCTTGGTGCGTCCGGCGCCGACGTCGGAACCCGCGTCGGGCTCGGTGAGCACCATCGTGGCGCCCCAGCCGCGCTCGGCGGCCAGGACAGCCCACTTCTTCTGCTCCTCGGTGCCGTTGTGCCAGAAGATCTGGGCGAAGCCGGCGCCGCCTGCGTACATCCAGACCGCGGGGTTGGCGCCGAGAACATGCTCGTGCACAGCCCACATGAGTGCCTTCGGCATCGGCATGCCGCCGAGTTCCTCGACCAGGCCGACCTTGTCCCAGTCGGCGTCGATGAAGGCCTTGACCGAGGACTTGAAGGATGTGGGCAAGGTCACCGTGTGGGTCTCGGGGTTGAAGACCGGGGGATTGCGGTCACCCTCGACGAAGGACGCGGCCACCGGGCCCTCGCACAGCCGGGCCATCTCGCCGATCATCTCGGTCGCGGTGTCGGCGTCGAGATCGGCGAATGCGCCGGTGCCGAGGGCTTTATCCAGGCCAAACACCTCGAACAGGTTGAAAACCTGGTCGCGGACGTTGCTCTTGTAGTGGCTCACTAAAGTTTCCTCCTCGGATGAGAATGCCACCAATCGGTTGGGTACTCGTCAATAAGTTACCCACCAGTAACATTACAAAGATATACCGGAAGGCGACCGCTCCGCAAGCCGCCGCCGACCGGTTGCACGGGACTTTGCTTGCTGCTCGCGTCGAGGTCGCGGGCATCCGATTCTGAGTTGTCGCGATCAGTGGTTACCCTTGTCTGCGACGGTTATTGCCGGGGAGCTGTCCACTCCCGCCCACGGCACCGGGAACCGCCCCTGTGCTCGCGAAACTGAGGTAAGTACTTTGCGCGTCGCTGCTGCTACACCTGTTGCTGTCATAGGCATGGCCTGCCGCCTGCCCGGCGGGATCGATTCCCCGGAAGGCCTCTGGGAGGCTTTGCTGCAGGGCCAGGACTTCGTCACCGAAATCCCCGAGGACCGCTGGGACGTCGAGGCCTACTACGACCCGGAACCCGGTGTCCCCGGGCGTTCGGTCACGCGGTGGGGCGCCTTCCTCGACGATGTCGGCGGTTTCGACTCGGATTTCTTCGGGATGACCGAGCGCGAGGCGACGGCGATCGACCCGCAGCACCGCCTGTTGCTCGAAACCGCGTGGGAAGCCATCGAATATGCCGGCATCGATCCGGCCGCGCTGTCCGGCACGCGCACCGGCGTCTTCGTCGGCCTGACCCACAGCGACTACGAACTGCTCTCCGCCGACTGCGGGGCGGCCGAGGGGCCCTACGGCTTCACCGGCACCAGTAACAGCTTCGCCTCCGGACGCATCTCCTACGCGCTGGGCCTGCACGGCCCGGCCGTGACGGTGGATACGGCGTGCTCGTCGGGCCTCGTCGCCATCCACCAGGCGTGCCGCAGCCTGCACGAGGGCGAGAGCGATCTCGCCCTGGCCGGCGGTGTCTCGGTGACCCTGGAGCCACGCAAGTCGGTCTCGGGGTCGTTGCAGGGCATGCTGTCCCCGACCGGGCACTGCCACGCGTTCGACGTGGCCGCCGACGGGTTCGTCTCCGGCGAGGCCTCGGTCGTTCTGCTGTTCAAGCGCCTGCCGGATGCCGTCCGCGACGGCGACCGGATTCTCGCCGTCGTGCGAGGCACCGCCTCCAACCAGGACGGCCGCACGGTCAACATCGCGACGCCCTCCGAGGAAGCCCAGATCGAGGTCTACCGCGATGCCCTGGCCGCGGCCGACGTCGACCCCGCCACGGTGGGACTGGTCGAGGCCCACGGCACCGGCACCCCGGTCGGCGACCCGATCGAATTCGCCAGCCTCGCCACGGTCTACGGCCATTCCGGCCCGACCGTTCTGGCCTCGATCAAGGCGAACTTCGGCCACTGCCAGTCCGCGTCGGGAACGCTCGGTCTGATGAAGACCATCCTCGCCCTGGAGCACGGCGTGGTCCCGCAGAACCTGCACTTCACCCGGATGCCGGACCAGATGGCCGCCATCGAGTCCGGACTCTTCGTGCCGCAGGCCAACATCCCCTTCCCGAGCCGGGGATCGGAGCCGCGGCGTGCCGCGGTGTCCTCCTACGGCATGTCGGGCACCAATGCGCACGCGGTCGTCGAGCAGGCTCCGGCCGCCGCGAAGACGCGCACCACGGCTGCCGTCGAGGGGCCGCTGCTCTTCCCGATCTCGTCGACCTCCGAAGAGCAGCTGCGGGTCACCGCGGCACGGCTCGCCGACTGGTTGGTGAACACGGACGGGGCGGCCACCAACGGGTCGGCGCCGGCCGCGCTCGGCGACCTGGCTTACACGCTGGCCCGCCGGCGGGCACACCGTCCGGTGCGCACCGCGGTGACCGCCCGCAGCACGGACGAACTCGTCGCCGCACTGCGCGAGGTCGCCGAGGGTGATCTGCCGTACCCGGCCGCCGTCGGACGCGGCGACCGCGGCCCGGTCTGGGTGTTCTCCGGCCAGGGCTCGCAGTGGGCGCGGATGGGCGCGGACCTCCTCGCCTCCGAACCGGTCTTCGCCGCCACCATCGCCGAGATCGAGCCGATCATCGCCCGTGAGTCGGGCTTCTCGGTCACCGAGGCGATGACCGCGCCGGAAAAGGTCACCGGGATCGACAGGGTCCAGCCCACGATCTTCGCGATGCAGGTCGCCATGGCCGAGGCGCTGAAGTCCTACGGAGTGCGCCCGGGCGCGGTGATCGGCCACTCGCTGGGCGAGTCCGCCGCCGCCGTCGTCGCCGGCGCCCTCTCGCTGGAGGACGGGCTGAAGGTGATCTGCCGCCGGTCCAAGCTGATGAAGCGCATTTCCGGCAGCGGCGCCATGGCCGCCGTGGAACTGCCCGGCCCGCAGGTGCTTTCGGAACTCTCCGTTCGCGGTATCAAGAACGTCGTGCTGGCGGTGGCCGCCTCGCCGACGTCGACGGTGATCGGTGGCGACACCGCAGCCGTCCGGGAACTGGTCGAGCACTGGGAGAGCAACGGCGTGATGGCCCGCGAGGTCGCCGTCGACGTCGCCTCGCACTCGCCGCAGGTGGAGCCGATCCTCGACGACCTCATGGAGGCGCTGGCCGACCTGGAGCCGCGGGACCCGGAGGTGCCCTACTACTCCTCCACGCTGTGGGACCCGCGCGACCGGCCGAGCTTCGCCGCCGACTACTGGTCGGAGAACCTGCGCTACACGGTGCGCTTCGCCTCCGCGGTGCAGGCCGCCCTCAACGACGGTTTCCGGGTGTTCGGCGAACTCGCCCCGCACCCCCTGCTCACCCATGCCGTCGATCAGAACGCCGCCAGCCTCGACATGCCGATTGCCGCGCTGGCGTCGATGCGTCGCGAGCAGGAGCTGCCGGTGGGTCTGCGCGGATTCGTCGCCGACCTGCACAGTGCCGGTGCAGCAATCGATTTCGCGACCCTGTACCCGCAGGGCGACCTGGTCGACGCCCCGCTGCCGACCTGGACCCACCACGAGCTGATGCTCAGCCGGGAAGACCAGGACCACCCCGGCCACGGCAGTGCCGTCGTCCCGGTTCACCCGCTGCTCGGAGCGCACGTGCACCTCGAGGAGGAGCCGGTCCGCGACGTCTGGCAGGGCGAGGTCGGCACCGAAGCCCATCCCTGGCTGGCCGACCACATGATCCACAACATCGCCGCTCTGCCCGGTGCCGCCTACTGCGAGATGGCGCTGGCAGCCGGGCGGGCGGTGCTCGGCGAGGACTCCGAGGTCAACGACATCCGTTTCGAGCAGACCCTGCTCCTCGACGACGAGACGGAGATCTCGGCCGCGGCCACCCAGCGGGTGCCGGGTGTCCTGAGCTTCGCGGTCACCACCGTCGACGAGGGCGAGCGGATCGGTCGGGCCAGCGCGGTGCTGCGCTCGATCGAGTCGCCGGCCGAGGCGCCGACTCGTGACATCGAGGCACTGGTCGCCGCGCATCCGGTCCGCGCCGACGGCGCCGATCTGCGTCAGGCGTTCGACGCGGTCGGCATCCAGTACGGCCCGGCCTTCTCCGGGCTCACGGCCACCTACGTCGGCGAGGGCGAGGTCGACACCGTCTTCGCCGAGGTGGCCCTGCCCAGCCTGATCCGTTCGCAGCAGTCGGTCTACGGGGTTCACCCCGCGCTGCTCGACGCCTGCTTCCAGTCCGTCGTCGTCCATCCGACGGTGCAGAACGCCGGATCCGGCGGGCTGCTCCTGCCGGTGGGCGTCCGCCGGTTGCGGCTGCACCAGTCGGCGCGCAACGCGCACTACTGCCTGACCCGGGTCAGCCAGACCCGCCCCGGTGAGTGCGAAGCCGACATCGAGGTTCTGGACCAGTCCGGTGCGGTGCTGCTCTCCGTCGAGGGTCTGCGCATGTCGGCCGGCGTCTCCGAGGCCGAGCAGGCCAACCGCACGCTGAACGAGCGTCTGCTCACCATCGAGTGGGATGCTCGCGAACTTCCCGACAGCCAGCAGGACGGCCGCTGGCTGGTGTTCAGCACCGCCGAGGCCGCCGACCCGCTGGCCCGCCAGATCGCTGACGCGGTGAATTCCGTTGCGGTGGATGCCGGTTCGAACAGTGGCGCGCGCTGGGAGCGGCTCACCGAACCGGCTCAGGTCCGCACCGAGTTGTCGTCGTTCACCGTCGCCGACCCGTGCACCGGAATCGTCCTGGTGATGCCGCCCGCAGCCGGTCCGGCTAGCGAGGCCACGGCGCGCCGTGGGCGCGAGCAGGTGGCGCTGCTGATCAAGTCGGCCCGCGAGCTCGCCGAGATGTCCGGCGAACCGCCCCGGCTGTTCGTCGTGACCCGCGGCGCCGTCACGGTGTCCGAGGAGGAGCTGGCCAATCTCGAGCAGGCCGGCCTGCGTGGGTTGATGCGCGTCATCGACTCCGAGCATCCGCACCTCAAGACCACCGGTATCGACACCGATGCCGACACGGATCCGGAGATGATCGCCCGTCAGCTGTTGAGCGGCTCGGACGAGGACGAGACGGCCTGGCGTGACGGACGGTGGCACACCGCCCGGTTGCTGCGCGGACCGCTGCGGGCCGGCGACCGTCGCACCACCGTCGGCGACTGCGCGAGCGACCGGCTTCGTCTGGAGGTCCGGACCCCCGGCGACGTCGAGTCCCTGGAGTTCTGGGAGGTGGAGCGCGTCGAGCCGGGTCCCGGTGAGATCGAGGTCGCGGTCACCGCGTCGAGCATCAACTTCGCCGACGTCCTGGTGGCCTTCGGCCGCTACCCGACCTTTGACGGCTACAAGCAGCTGCTCGGCATCGACTTCGCCGGCGTCGTGACCGCCGTCGGTCCGGGAGTCACCGAGCACAAGGTCGGTGACCACGTCGGTGGCATGTCCCCGAACGGCTGCTGGTCGACGTTCGTCCTCTGCGACGCCCGCCACGCCGTCACCGTGCCCGCCGCCGTCCCACTCAGCGACGCGGCCGCGATCCCGACCGCCTCGGCGACGGCCTGGTACAGCCTGCACGACCTCGCCCGCATCACGAGCGACGACAAGGTCCTGATCCATTCCGGCACCGGCGGTGTCGGCCAGGCCGCCATCGCCATCGCGCGGGCCGCGGGCTGTGAGATCTTCGCGACCGCGGGCAGTGAAGCTCGGCGAAAAGTTCTGCGCGACATGGGAATCGAGCACGTCTACGACTCCCGCAGCCTGGACTTCGCCGACGAGATCCGCCGGGACACTGATGGTTACGGTGTGGACGTCGTGCTCAACTCCCTGCCCGGTGCCGCCCAGCGGGCGGGCGTGGAACTGCTGGCCTTCGGCGGTCGGTTCGTCGAGATCGGCAAGCGGGACATCTACGGCGATACCCGCCTGGGGCTGTTCCCGTTCCGCCGCAACCTGTCGTTCTACGCCGTCGACCTGGCGCTGCTGACGCACAGCCACCCCGCGACGGTTCAGCGACTGCTGACCACGGTGTACGAGAAGACCGCCGAGGGCGTGCTGCCGATGCCGCCCACCACGCACTTCCCGATCACCGAGGCCGCGACGGCCGTTCGTCTCGTGGGTGGGGCGGGGCACACCGGCAAGGTGCTGCTCGACATCGCCCACCACGGCGAGCTTCCGGCCGTGCTGGCCCCGGCCGACGTCCCGGTGTTCCGGACCGACGGGTCCTACATCATCACCGGCGGTCTCGGCGGTCTCGGGTTGTTCCTGGCCGGCGAGATGGCGGCAGCCGGTTGCGGCCGGATCATCCTGAACTCTCGCTCGGCTCCCGGGCCGGAGGCGCAGGAGGCCATCGACAAGCTGCGGGCCGGTGGCGCGGACGTCCAGGCGGTCAGTGGCGACATCTCCGACCCGACGGTCGCCGACACGCTGGTGGCGGTTGCGACCGAGACCGGTCTTCCGCTCCGCGGCGTGCTGCACGGCGCGGCGGTGGTCGAGGACGCGACGCTGACCAACATCACCGACGAGCTGCTGGACCACTGCTGGGAGCCCAAGGTCGCCGGCGCATGGAACCTGCATGTGGCGACCGCCGCTCAGGACCTGGACTGGTTCTGCTCCTTCTCGTCGGCGGCCGCGCTGGTGGGTTCGCCCGGCCAGGGCGCGTACTCCGCAGCAAACAGCTGGCTCGACGCGTTCTCGCGCTGGCGCCACGCGCAGGGCCTGCCCGCGACCGCCATCGCCTGGGGCGCATGGTCCCAGGTCGGCCGCGGTATGGCGCTGGCCGAGGGGACCGGCATGGCCATCGAGCCCTCGGAGGGCATGCAGGCCTTCGAGACGCTGCTGCGCTACGACCGTCCCTACAGCGGTTATGCGCCGATCATCGGTACGCCGTGGTTGACCGCATTCGGGAAGCGGAGCAAGTTCGCCGAGGCGTTCCAGTCGGCGAATGCGGCTCAGAGCGACAGCGGGAAGTTCCTCTCCGAGTTGCGGGCGGTGTCCCCCGACGAGTGGCCGGGCATGATCCGCAAGCTGGTGTCCGAGCAGCTCAGCCTGCTGCTGCGGCGCAGCATCGACCCGGACCGTCCGCTGTCGGACTACGGCCTGGACTCGCTCGGCAACCTCGAGTTGCGGACGCGGATCGAGACCGAGACCGGCGTCCGGATCGGACCCACCCAGATCACCACTGTTCGGGGCCTCGCAGATCACCTCTGCGAGGAACTCCAGCAACGTGAGGCAGTACCGGCACCTGCCGGCTAAGCGATACCCTGCACCGGGCAAGCTTTGTCACCGAGGAGAAGGCAATGCGAGTAGGGCCACTGGAAATCGGCTCGATCACCGACTGGACGCCGGTCGACGGCCCCGTCGTGATCTGGGAGCCCACCGCGAGGTCCCTGGGGAAGGCCGCGCAGGCGCCGGTTAGTTCGGTGCCCATGGGCTACATGCAGGCCCAGCACATCCGGGGCTACTGCTCGCAGCGGGCGAAGGGGCTGGACTACTCGAGGCTGATGCTGGTCAGTTGCGACGCCCCGGGAGTCTGTGACGTCCGGGCGATGACCTACGTGGTCAACTCGCACCTGCGCCGGCACGACACCTACCGGAGCTGGTTCGAGTACGACGGCGAGGGCGAGATCGTGCGCCACGCGATCGAGAACCCCCGGGACATCGAGTTCGCTCCCGTCGAGCACGGCGAGATGGAGATCGACAAGCTCCGCGACATGCTCGTCAACATCCCGGATCCGTTGCACTGGGACTGCTTCCGGTACGGGATCGTTCAGGGGCCGGAGAGCTTCACCTTCTTCGCCGCCATCGACCACGTGCACGTCGACGCGATGATCGTCGGCGTCACGCTGATGGAGTTCTTCATGATGTACTCCTCGCTGGTGTCAGGTGGTGCTCCGCTGGAGCTCCCGCCCGCCGGCAAGTACGCGGACTTCTGTGAGCGGCAGTTCGCCTACACCTCGGCGTTGACCACCGAGTCGCCCGAGGTACGTGAATGGGTCGACTTCGCCAAGGCCAACCACAACACGCTGCCCGAGTTCCCTCTTCCCCTCGGCGACCCGAAGATCCGCTGGGGTTCGGCGATCGAGACCATGACGGTGATGGACCAGGACCAGATGGTCCGGTTCGAGACCGCCTGCACCGAGGCCGGTGCACGGTTCATCGGTGGGGTGTTCGCCTGCATCGCGCTGACCGAACACGAGCTGACCGGCGCGGACTGCTACTACGCCGTCACGCCGAAGGACACCCGCAAGGATTTCACGGACTCGATGACTCAGGGCTGGTTCACCGGACTGATCCCGGTCACCGTGCCGATCCGGGGGGAGTCCTTCGCCGACGCCGCCCGCACCGCCCAGATCTCGTTCGACAACGCGCGCTCGATGGCCGAACTTCCCTACGACCGCATCGTCGAACTCGATCCGACCCTGAACCCGCCGCCGCCCAACTTCCCGGTGATCAACTTCCTCGACGCCGGTACCGCTCCGCTGTCGGCGTTGTTGACCGCCGAGCTGGGCGACCTGAATGTCGGGGTCTACAGCGACGGTCGCTACTCCTACCAGTTGTCCATCTACATCGCCCGGGTCGAGGAGCAGACCGCCGTGTCGGTGATGTACCCCGACAATCCTGAGGCCCGCGCGTCGGTGGATCGCTACCTCGCCGCGCTGAAGTCGGTGTTCGAACTCGTTGCCGAGCGCGGGCACTGGCGCGATGTTGCCTGACCAGTTGTGACCGAACGCGGCGGCGCCGGCATTTTCGGCCGGCTGGGACGCCTTGCCGTCCGCTGGCCGTGGGCGGTCATTGCGGTGTGGATTCTGCTGGCAGTCGGGGTATCCACCCAGGTGCCGCCGCTGGCCGAGATGTCGCAGCGCAATCCGGTGGCGCTGTTGCCCGCCGACGCCCCCTCCAACGTGGCCACCCGGAACATGAACGAGGCCTTCCAGGATTCCGGGGCGGAGAACGTCCTCGTCGTGCTGCTCACCGACGACAAGGGCCTGAGTAAGGCCGACGAAACCGTCTACCGGCGGCTGGTCGATCGGCTCCGGCAGGACACCACCAATGTGGTCATGCTGCAGGACTTCATCACCGCCCCGCCGTTGCGCGACACCCTGGCGAGCAAGGACGGCAAGGCCTGGGTTCTGCCGGTCGGTCTGTCCGGCGAACTGGGAACTCCCAAGGCCTACAACGCCTATACCCATGTTTCGGACCTGGTCGAAGACACCCTGCAGGGAACCTCGCTGTCGGCTCGGATGACGGGACCGGCGGCGACGGTGGCCGATCTCACCGATGCCGGCGCGCGCGACAGGACTCCCATCGAGTTGGCGATCGCGGTGCTGCTGCTGGTGATCCTGGCGATCATCTACCGCAGGCCGGTCACCATGATGCTGCCGTTGCTGGCCATCGGCGCCTCGCTGGTGACGGCCCAGGGCCTGATCTCGCTGGTGTCGTGGAAGACCGGTCTGCCGATCTCCAACCAGGCCATCGTCCTGCTGACGGCGATGATCGCCGGTGCCGGAACCGACTACGCCGTCTTCCTGATCAGCCGGTACCACGACTATCTGCGCCGCGGCGACTCGAGCGATCAGGCCGTGCAGCGGTCGCTGGCCTCGATCGGCAAGGTCATCGCGGCCTCGGCGGCGACCGTCGGTGTCACCTTCCTGGGGATGGGGTTCGCCAAGCTCGGGCTTTTCTCCACCACCGGTGTCGCGCTGTCCATGGGTATCGCGACGGCGTTCCTGGGTGCGGTCACCCTGCTGCCCGCCGTCATGGTTCTGGCCGGCCGGCGGGGCTGGATCAACCCGCGCGCGGAGATCGCGTCGCACTTCTGGCGCCGGATGGGCATCCGCGTGGTGCGCCGTCCCCGTACCTACCTGGCCGCCAGCCTCGCGCTGCTGCTCGCGCTGGCGGCGTGTGCCAGCCTGGTGCGCTACAACTACGACGACCGCAAGGTCCTGCCGGCGGCCATGGAGAGTTCGATCGGCTACGACACCCTGAACCGCCACTTCGACGCCAACAACACCATCCCGCTGTATCTGGTCATCCAGTCGCCCAGCGATCTTCGCAATCCGAAGGCTCTCGCCGACCTCGACCAGCTCGCCCAGCGGGTGAGCCAGATTCCGGGAATCCATGCGATCCGCGGAGTCACCCGCCCGTCCGGTCAGACGCTTCCGGAGGCGCGGGCCACCTACCAGGCAGGTGAGGTCGGCCAGCGCTTGGCCGCCGCCGCCGGGATGATCACGCAGCGCTCGTCGGACCTCAACCGGCTGTCCTCCGGCGCCGAGCAGATGGCCACCAGCCTCGGCGACGTCAAGGGACAGGTGAACCAGGCAGTCGGCAACGTCTCCAACATCATCGACGCGCTGGCCTATATCCAGGGCCTGGCCGGCGGAGAGCAGACCTTCGAGGATCTCGACAAGGCGGCCCGCCTGGTCGACGGGCTCCGGATGCTCGGTGAGATCCTCCAGGTCAAGTTCGCCGGGTACACCTACAAACTCGACTGGATCGACCCGGTGGTGATCGCGCTCGACACCAGCCAGTACTGCAACGTGAACCCGTTGTGCGCCACTGCCCGCGGCCAGTTCCACCGCCTGCAGGACGCCCGCAACGCCGGACTGCTCGACGGGATCTTCAACCTGGGGGCGCAGCTCAGCGCCACCCGGCCCGAGCAGTCCCTCGTCTCCACCATCCGCAACCTCAGCGCGGCATTGCAGACCGTGGTGAGTTCCCTTCGCGCCATTGGGGTTTACGACGCGGGGACCGCGCGTCGGCAGCTGTACTCGGTGCAGAGCGGCGCCGACCAGTTGGCCAGCGCCAGCCGCCAGATCGCCGACGGCGTCGAACAACTGGTCGGCCAGACCAAACTCGTCGGTACCGGCCTGGACGCGGCGTCGTCGTTCTTGCTGGGGTTGAGCCAGAACGCCAACACGCCGGCCATGTCCGGTTTCAACATCCCGCCGCAGATTCTCGAATCGGACGACTTCCGCAAGGCTGCAAAGTTTTTCCTGTCGCCGGACGGACACGCGGTGCGCTACCTGATCCAGACGGATCTCAACCCGTTCAGCACCGCCGCGATGGACCAGGTGAACGCCATCGTCGCGGCCGCCCGCGGCGCCCTGCCCGACACCTCGCTCAGCGATGCGACGGTGTCGGTGTCGGGCTACCCGGTGACCCTGCGCGACACCCGCGACTACTACAACCGGGACCTGCGGTTGATCATCGGACTCACCATCGGCGTGGTGATGCTGGTGCTCATGGTCCTGCTCCGGGCTGCGGTGGCACCGCTGTATCTGGTCGGGTCGGTCATCCTGTCCTACCTCTCGGCGCTGGGCCTCGGCGTGCTGATCTTCCAGTACCTGCTGCACCAGGAAATGCATTGGAGCGTCCCGGGTTTGACGTTCGTCGTGCTCGTCGCCGTGGGCGCCGACTACAACATGCTGCTCGCCTCGCGACTGCGCGACGAGTCGGTGAACGGCCTGCGTCTGGGCGTGATCCGGACGGTGCGGTCGACCGGCGGCGTCATCACCGCGGCCGGCTTCATCTTCGCCGCATCGATGTTCGGTCTGCTGTTCTCCAGCATCACCACGATCGTGCAGGCGGGCGCCGTCATCGGGCTGGGTATCCTGCTGGACACCATTGTGGTGCGGTCCATCACTGTCCCGGCGATCGCCACGCTGATGGGGCCGTTCAGCTGGTGGCCGTCACAGGTGGGGCCCAAGCCCGTCGAAATCCCAGAGGAACCTCAGCCGACGGTGTTCGAGCAGGTCTGAATCAGCCGGCGCTCAACCGGTGAATGCGGACAACAATGTGCGCGCCTGCGCGAAACCGTCCTCCACCTGCGCCCGAGACGCAGGGTCCAGGGCGCCCACCGGATCCATGCCCGTCGAGCTCACCGTAATCGGGTGATTGGGGTCGTCGTTGCGCGAATACCCGGCGTCGATGATCGGTTGCAGGGTGCCGTCGACCATGTCCATGACGCCGGGGGGCACGCCGAGGTAGCGCAACGGCAGGGTCAGCGGCAGGTTGGTGACCGGGATCAGGAACGACGTCGTGGTCGCGCCCCGCGAGTTGACCTCGCTCTTGATGTTCTCCTGCGGGACGACCTCCGGGCTGGTGAACGCTGCGGGGGTGTGCGTGATCATCGATCCGGCGATCGCGTTCGCGACGGAGAACATGTTCTCCGGGCGGTCCGGGAAGTCGGCCAGCCCGTCATAGGCGGCCACGACGCGGTTGGCGTCGTACTGGCTGTCGACCTTCTTGGGCATCGTGTAGTCGATCAGCGGGATGTACTCCCCGGGCCCGAAAACGCCGGCCAGGAAGCTTTTGCCCCAGCCGCTCTCGGTGGTCGGGTCGCCGATCGTGGTGAACGTGAGCTTGTCACGGGCCGGTGCGTTCGGGTCGTTGGCCAGGCGGACCTGCATCTGGTCGAGTGCGAGTGTGCCCTGCGACAGGCCGACCGCCGCCTGGCTGCCGCCGCTGCGGCCGGCCCAGAGGGCTCTGGTGAGGTTGTCGGTGGCTGTGGTCGCCGCTTCGCCGATCGTGACGTTGTCCCGCGGACCCGGCGGCAGCAGACCCTGCGGCATCCAGCTGAAGGGCGCTCCGGCCGGGTAGTCGACGAGCACCCGGCTGGAATCCGGGAACCAGCCCAGACCGGCGCGCATGGTGTAGTCGACCCACGGGATGCCGGGGGCGCGGGCGCCGCCGAGGGCATAGACGGTCTGCGCGTCCGAGCCGTGGACCTGGGGATCGGGGGAGGGCCACGCCGCTTCGGCGGCGTACCGGGGTGCGCCCGGCTGGGGCGCGGGGACCCACGGCGTCCAGGTCTGCGCCATCGCCGTGCCGGTACCGAACCCGCCGGTGGTGCCCACCAGGCCCACCGAGAGCAATCCCGCGATCAGTTTTCTCATCTCACGCTCCTCCGGCAAACCACGCTACCGCACGCCGACCGGACCGTCACAGCGCGACAAGACCCACGGCGAGCAGCACCGAACCGATCACGGCCAGGGTGATCGCCAGTGCGCGGCGACGATTCGCGGCGAACCAGCCGTTGAGCCGGGCCATGGCGGCCCGGGTCGGCACGGGGGCGAACAGGTAGGCGATCAACGGGATCTCCACCAAGGCGAAGGCCACCGTGTTGAACATCACCAGCGCGCCGATCTGCTGCGCCGGCGGCGCATCGGAGGCCAGCATCACCGTCAGCGCGGCCAGATAGTCGACGGACGGCAGTGCGATGCCCAACCCCGCGACCCCGGCGACCCAGGGGCTCTGCGCGTCGAGGAGCCGCCGCGCCTGACGGGCCAGCCGCCCGGGTGGGCCGGCGTTCGGCGGGTCGCTGTCCGTAGTGGCCGCCGCAGGGCGCAGGGCCAGCACGGCCGCCGCGGCCAGGGCGATCACGCCCATGGCGATCTGGACCTTCGGCAAGGTGAGGTGTGCCGACCCGGACCCCGAATCGAGCACCGAACGCAGACCGAACAGCACGAGCAGGCCGACTGAGATCCCCATCAGGAACCCGCCGCAAAGAAAGGCCAGCAGATCGACGACGGGCCGGCGGCGGTTGAGCATCACCACGGTCATCCCCAGCCGGAACGGCTCGGTGCTGACGGCCAGCGCCATGATGAAGACCGTCAGCCACATGGGTTTACTTCTTGGGGTTTTATACCGGCTAGCCGTCCAGGCGGGTGAACTGCTGCGCCAGGTACAGATCGCCGCACGCCGCCCGGCGGATCTTGCCGCTCGTCGTCGTCGGAATTGACCCCGGAGCCACCAGAAGCAGGTCCGCGGCGGTCAGGCCGTGCGCCCGCGCGATCGCGGCGGTGATGTCGTTCTTGACCGCCTCGAGTGCGTCACCGCCGGCATCCGGCCGCTTCTTGTACTCGATGATCAGGACCAGCTTCTCGGACTCGCCCGCGCTGACCGAGATGGCGGCGACCCGGCCGCGGGAGATCTCGGTGACGGTCGACTCGATGTCCTCCGGGTAGTGATTGCGGCCCCGGACGATCAGGATGTCCTTCATCCGGCCCACGATGTACATCTCGCCGTCGTCGATGAAGCCGAGGTCCCCGGTGCGCAGCCACGGACCCACGGGCGTGCCGGCGGACGGGCTCGGGAGCATGCCGCCGAAGGTCTTCTCGGTCAGCTCGGGCTTGTGCCAGTAGCCGGGGGCGACGTTGGGTCCCTCGACCCAGATCTCGCCCACCACGCCCTCAGGACACTCGATCAGCGTCTCGGCGTCCACGATGCGCAGCGTGGGCGACGCCGGCACGCCGTAGCTCAGCAGGGGAATCCCGGCCGGGGCGTCGCAGCGCACGGCCCGGTCGCTCGCCAGTTGTTCGCTGTCGAAGTTGACCACCTTGGGCGGCCCGAGCACCGTGCGGCAGGCGACGAACACCGTGGCTTCGGCCAGTCCGTAGGACGGCCGGAACGCATCGGATGAGAAGTTGAACTTGGCGAAACGGTCGGCGAAGCGCTTCAGCGTGGCCGGGTGGATGCGCTCGGCGCCGCCGATGATGCCCAGTACCCCGCTCAGGTCGCGGCCGGCCAGGTCCTCGTCGGTCACCTTGGCGGCGGCGAGTTCGAGCGCGAAGTTGGGGACCGCCGACCAGGAGCACGGGTGATCCGCCAGCGCCTGAACCCACCGGGCGGGTCGTTGCAGGAAGGCCATCGGGTTGGTGAGGTAACCGTGGAAGCCGCCCAGGATGGGCGCGACGACGCCGAGCACCAGGCCCATGTCGTGATAGAAGGGCAGCCACGACACCAGCGTCATGTTCGGCGGGGCCATGCCCCCGGTCGTCGGGAAGTAGCTGGCCATCAGCTGGCGGAAGTTGGATTCGAGATTGCCGTGAGTGATCTCCACGCCGGCCGGGGTCCGGGTGGATCCCGAGGTGTACTGCAGGTAGGCCACCGGGGGCAGGCCCTCCGTGCGCATCCGTCCGCCGCCGCGGGCGTCAAGATCCAGGGAGTCCACTTCGATGATGGTGGCGCCCTCGGCACCGCTGGCATTGCCGACGTATTCCTTGACGATCGCCGCACTCGACGATGTCGTCAGGACCACGGTCGGGGCGGTGTCCTCGATGACCGCGCTGACCCGCTCGTCATGGGAGCCGGCAAACGGCAGTGGGAGCGGGACCGCGATGAACCCGGCCAGCATCGAGCCGAGGAAGGCGACGATGTACTCCATGCCCTGCGGGGCCAGGATGATGGCGCGGTCACCGGTCGTGCCGTGCCGCGCGACCTCCCGGGCGAGGTTCTGGGTACGCCGGAACAGCTGCCCCCAGGTGACCGCTTCCGCTTTGCCGTCCCAGTCGTTGTCATAGTCGACGTAGGTGAATGCGACGTCATCGGGTTGCAGGCCGGCGCGCTCCTGCAAAGTGGAAAGAACAGATGCCTCAGACACCGCCGTAGGCTACCGCCCGCACCCCGAAAACGCCGATTCGCGGTCCCCTTTCCGCTGGTCGGCGACACATACGTGCTGGTGGAAACGTGTACGTTGGGACACACGATGAACACCGGTGCAGATCTGACGTCAACTTCGCTGCGGGACGCCTTCAGCTACTTGCCGACCGCGGTCGTCGCGATCGCCGCGGAGTCCGGCGGAGTCCGGCTGGGGATGGCCGCCAGCACGTTCGTGCCGGTCTCGCTGGATCCGCCGCTGGTCTCCTTCTGTGTGCAGAACACCTCGGAGACCTGGCCCCGGTTGCAGCAGCTTCCGGCGCTGGGCATTTCCGTGATGGGGGAGGGCCACGATGCCGCGGTGCGCAGGCTGGCCGCCAAGGACGGCGACCGGTTCCACGGCCTGTCCACCGTGTCCTCCGACGCCGGGGCGGTCTTCATCGAGGGCACCTGCCTGTGGTTGGAGAGTGCCGTCGAACACCTGGTGCCCGCGGGCGACCACACAATCGTCATCCTGCGTATCCGCGACGTCCGGGTGCACAGCCAGGTGGCCCCGATCGTGTTCCACCGCCGCGAATTTCGCACGCTGATTTAAAAGCGCCCGCTGATTTAAAAACGTCCGCCCCGCCAAACCCGGTTGCGGGGGGGGCGGCGTTGTGGGTGGGTTGGGCGCCCCCCCGCCATCGGGGGCGGGGGGGCGCACGTCTGTGTGGTTCGTTAGCGAGCCACGTCGAACCGGTCGAGGTCCATCACCTTGGCCCACGCCGCGACGAAATCGTTGACGAACTTCTCCTTGGCGTCGTCCTCGGCGTACACCTCGGCGAGAGCACGCAACTGGGAGTTCGACCCGAACACCAGGTCCACCCGGCTGCCGGTCCACTTGTCCTTGCCGGTGGCGCGGTCCTTGCCGACGAAGGTGCCGTCGTCCTCCGGTGCCTTCGACCACTCCGTGCCCATGTCGAGCAGATTGACGAAGAAGTCGTTGGTCAACGCGCCCGGCTTGTCGGTGAGCACACCGAGCTTGGAGTCCTTGAAGTTGGCTCCCAGCACCCGCAGTCCACCGACCAGCACCGTCATCTCCGGAGCCGACAGGGTCAGCAGATTTGCCCGGTCGATCAGCTGGAACTCCGCCGGCAGTTGGGCGCCCTTGCCCAGGTAGTTGCGGAAGCCGTCGGCCACCGGCTCCAGATGGGCGAAGGACTCGACGTCGGTCATCTCTGCGGTGGCATCCCCGCGCCCCGGGGTGAAGGGCACGGTGACGGCGAAACCGGCATCCTTGGCGGCCTTCTCGACGGCGGCGGCGCCGCCGAGCACCACGAGGTCGGCGAAGGACACCCCGGTGGTGGAGTTCTTCTGGATCTCCTCGAGCTTGCGGATCACCACGGCCAGCTCGTCGGGCTCGTTGGACTCCCACCCGGACTGCGGCTGCAGCCGGATGCGCCCGCCGTTGGCGCCGCCGCGCTTGTCGCTGCCGCGGTAGGACGAGGCCGACTTCCACGCCGTCGAAACCAGTTGCTGCACAGTCAGACCCGACGCCAGGATCTCCTTCTTGAGCGCCTCGACGTCGGAATCGCTGAGCTTGCTCTGGCCGGTCGGGACGACGTCCTGCCACAGCAGGTTCTCCTTGGGAACCAGCGGCCCGCGGTAGCGGGTCACCGGGCCCATGTCGCGGTGGATCAGCTTGAACCACGCCCGGGCGAAGGCGTCGGCCAGCTCCTCGGGATGGTCGAGCCAGCGCTTGGTGATCTCGCCGTAGATCGGGTCGAACCGCATGGCCAGGTCGGTGGTCAGCATCGACGGGTGGGTCTTGCCGGTCCCGAACGCCTCGGGCACCGAGTTGGCCCAGCCGTCGTCCTTGGGCTTGAACTGGTGCGCCCCGGCCGGACTGGTGGTCAGCTCCCACTCGTTGCCGTAGAGGATTTCCAGGAAGCTGTTGTCCCACTTGGTCGGGGTGTGCGTCCAGATGACCTCCAGGCCGGAGGTGGCGGCGTCCTTGCCGACGCCGGTCCCGTTGAGGTTCTTCCAGCCCAGGTCCTGCTGCTCCATCGGGGCGGCCTCCGGCTCGCGGCCCACCAGGGCGGGGTTGCCGACGCCGTGGGTCTTGCCGAAGGTGTGGCCGCCCACGATCAGGGCCGCGGTCTCGACGTCGTTCATCGCCATCCGGCCGAACGTCTCGCGGATGTCGGGCGCCGACGCCAGCGGGTCGGGGTGGCCGTTCGGGCCCTCGGGGTTGACGTAGATCAGGCCCATCTGTACCGCGGCGAGCGGGTTCTCCAGATCGCGCTTGCCGGTGTAGCGCTTGTCGCCGGCCAGCCAGGTGTGCTCCGGGCCCCAGTAGACCTCCTCGGGCTCCCACTCGTCCTCACGGCCGAAGGCGAAGCCGAAGGTCTTGAATCCCATGTCGTCCAGGGCCACGTTGCCGGCGAACACCAGCAGGTCCGCCCAGGACAGCTTCTTGCCGTACTTCTTCTTGACCGGCCACAGCAGGCGGCGGGCCTTGTCGAGGTTGGCGTTGTCCGGCCAGCTGTTCAGCGGGGCG
>CAYTOD010000064.1:0-23973 GCA_964439315.1 uncultured Mycobacterium sp.
GCCCCCGGTGAGCCGGGACCCGCCGGGCCGCCCGGGCCCGGCGCCGACCGCGCCGCGCGGATCAAGTTCGAGAAGGAACTGCGCCAGAGCAACAACCAGACGCTGCTGGTCTTCGCCGTTCAGTACATGGCCAGCCGCTGCGGCGAAGAGGATGCCCTGGCCGGCAACGACGATCCCGAACTGCCGCTGGTCACCTGCTCGCAGGACAAGAAGTACGTCTACATCCTGGACAAGTCGATCATCGCCGGCGACCAGATCAAGGACGCCACCTCCGGCTTCGACCAGCAGAGCGGCGCCTACGTGGTGGATCTGGAGTTCAAGGAAGAGGCCTCCAAGACCTGGGCCGATTTCACCGCCGCCAACATCGGCACCCAGACGGCCTTCACGCTGGACTCCGAGGTGGTCAGTGCGCCGCAGATCCGGGAGGCCATTCCGGGTGGCCGCACTCAGATCTCCGGTGGCGACCCGCCGTTCACCGTCGACAGCGCCAAGACGCTGGCCAACGTCCTCAAGTACGGCTCGCTGCCGCTGTCCTTCGAGTCGTCGGAGGCCGAAACCGTCTCGGCCACCCTGGGATTGACCTCGCTGCGGGCCGGCTTGATCGCCGGCGCCATCGGCCTTGGGCTGGTGCTGCTGTACTCGTTGGCGTACTACCGCGTGCTGGGATTGCTCACCCTGTTGTCGCTGGTGGCCTCCGGTGCCATGGTGTACGGCATCCTGGTGCTGTTGGGGCGGTATATCGGCTACACCCTCGACTTGGCCGGTATCGCCGGTCTGATCATCGGTATCGGTACCACCGCGGACTCCTTCGTGGTCTTCTTCGAACGCATCAAGGACGAGATCCGGGAAGGGCGTTCGTTCCGGTCGGCTGTTCCGCGCGGCTGGGTGCGGGCCCGAAAGACGATTCTTTCCGGTTCCGCGGTGAGCTTCCTCGCCGCCGCGGTGCTGTACTTCCTCGCGGTCGGCCAGGTGAAGGGCTTCGCCTTCACCCTGGGGCTGACCACGATTCTCGACGTCGTGGTGGTGTTCCTGGTCACCTGGCCGCTGGTCTACCTGGCCTCCAAGTCCTCGGCGCTGGCCAAGCCCGCGTTGAACGGCCTTGGTGCGGTCCAGCAGATCGCACGTGAGAGACGCGCCGCCGCGGCGGCATCGACGGGACGGGGATAGCTCGATGGCTGACAACAGCACCGATATCGAAGCGACCGGTATCGAAGCGACCGAAGTCGAGACCACCGACATCGAGACGGCGGCGGCCCAAGTCGAGTCCACGCCGGCACCAGCTGCCGAACAGCCCCACCACGGCTTCTTCAACCGGCTCTACACCGGCACCGGCGGCTTCGACATCATGGGCCGGCGGAAGCTCCTGTTCGCCATCACCGCCATGCTGGTCGCCATCGGCCTCGCGAGCATCCTGCTGAAGGGCTTCACGTTCGGAATCGACTTCCAGGGTGGAACCAAGATCGGATTCCCCCGTGGAAACGCGACCGTGAGCCAGGTCCAGGAGGTGTTCAGCCAGACCATCGGACAAGCCCCCGAGTCGGTGGTCGTGGTCGGCAACGGCGACTCGGCCACTGTTCAGATCCGCTCGGAGACGCTGAGCAACGAGCAGGCGAACAAGTTGCGCGACGCCCTCTTCGAGAAGTTCCAGACCAAGGGTGACGACGGCAAACCCAGCCGGGAGGCCATCAGCGACTCGGCGGTGTCCGAGACCTGGGGCGGTCAGATCACCAAGAAGGCGCTCATCGCGCTCGGCGTGTTCCTCGTGCTCGTCGGCATCTACATCACGATCCGCTACGAGAAGTTCATGGCCATGGCGGCCCTGGGCTCGTTGTTCCTCGACCTGATCACCACCGCGGGCATCTACTCGCTGGTGGGCTTCGAAGTCACCCCGGCGACCGTCATCGGCCTGCTGACCATCCTGGGTTACTCGCTCTACGACACGGTCATCGTGTTCGACAAGGTCGAGGAGAACACCAAGGGGTTCGAGCACACCACCCGTCGGACCTTCGCCGAACAGGCCAACCTGGCCGTCAACCAGACCTTGATGCGGTCGATCAACACCAGCTTGATCTCGATCATGCCGGTGGCATCGCTGATGATCGTCGCGGTGTGGCTGTTGGGCGTCGGCACCCTCAAGGACCTCGCGCTGGTGCTCCTCATCGGCATCGTGGTCGGCACTTATTCGTCGATCTTCTTCGCCACGCCGCTGATGGTGAGCATGCGTGAGCGCACCGAACTCGTTCGGACGCACACCCGTCGGGTGCTTCGCCGCCGCGCGGCGGCCGCCGGCGAGGTGGAGAGCAGCGGGGAGGACGTCGTCGCGGCCACGGTGTCGGCCTCCGACTCCGCACCCGAGCCGATCCGGCCGCGCCGTCCCTCTGGCAAGCGCGCTTCGCGCGGTTAGGGCCGGGAGTGGCTGACAGGCGCCGTCGGGCGGCGGGTTCGATCGCGGCCGCACTCATGCTGCTGGCGCCCGTCGGGTGCGCACCCAAGGCCGCGGAGTCGGTCAACTTCGCCGTCGACGGAGTGCTGAGCACCTACAACACCAACACCGTCAACGGTGCCGCCTCGGCCGGCCCGCAGGCGCTGGCGCGGGTGCTGACCGGTTTCAGCTACCACGGCCCGGACGGTCAGGCACTCGCCGACCACGATTACGGCACGGTGACCGTGGCCGGCGGTGAGCCGCTGATGCTGGACTACCAGATCAACGACGATGCGGTGTGGTCCGACGGCAAGCCGATCACCTGCGACGACATGGTGCTGGCCTGGGCTTCCCAGTCGGGCCGCTATCCCGGGTTCGACGCCGCGAGCCAGGCCGGGTACATCGACATCGCTGGCATCGACTGCCAGGCGGGCCAGAAGAAGGCCCGGGTGAACTTCTTCCCGGGTCGCGCGGTGGCCGACTACAACCAGTTGTTCACGGCCACATCGCTGATGCCCGCCCACGTCATCGCCGACGAGTTGGGGATCGACGTCACCGCGGCACTGATCAACCGCGACCCGGCCTCGGCGCGGATCGCCGACTCCTGGAACACCATCTGGGCGCTCAAACCGGATCTGGATCTCAAGCGCTTCCCCTCGTCGGGCCCGTACAAGATCGACTCGGTGCTTCCGGAGGGGGCTGTGGTTCTGATCTCCAACGACCGGTGGTGGGGAGCCAAGCCGGTGACCAAACGGGTCACGGTCTGGCCGCGCGGCATCGACGTCCAGGACCGGATGAACAACGGGACATTCCACGTCGTCGACGTCGCTACCGGGTCGTCGGGCACCCTGACCACTCCGGACGACTACCAGCGCAGCGAAATCCTCTCCGGTGGAATCGAACAGCTGATCTTCGCGCCGAGCGGGCCGCTGGCCGCACCGCCCGCCCGGCGTGCGGTGTCGCAGTGCACACCCCGCGACCTGATCGCCCGCAACGCGGCGATGCCGATCGCCAACGCCCGCCTGAGCACGGTCGCCGACGACTCCTACAGCGCACTGGAGTCGGGCCCGCTGCCCGACGGGTACAACGTCGCCAACCCCGACGCGTCGCGGATGCTGCTGCAGGGCCAGCCGCTGACGGTGCGGATCGGCTACCAGTCGCCCAACCCGCGGCTGGCCTCGGCGATCGCGGCGATCACCAAGGCGTGCGCGGACGCCGGCATTACCGTGCAGGACGTGACGACCGACTCCACCGGTCCGCAGACCCTGCGGGACGGTCAGATCGACGTGTTGCTGGCCAGCAACGGAGGCGCGGCGGGCAGTGGCTCGACCGGGTCCTCGCCGATGGATGCCTACACGCTGCACACCGGCAACGGCGACAATCTGCCCGCGTACTCCAACCCGCAGGTCGACGGCATCATCTCGGCGCTGATCATCACGACCGATCCCAAGGAGCGGGTCCGCCTGCTCGGGGACGCCGCCCCCATCCTGTGGACCGACGTGCCCACCCTGCCGCTCTACCGCCAGCAGCGCACCGTCATCTCGACCAAGAAGATGTTCGGCGTCCAGGCCAACCCGACGAAGTGGGGCGCCGGCTGGAATATGGACCGCTGGGCGCTGGAGCCGTGACGACGGCGACCGGGGGCGCTGGAGCCGTGACGACGGCGACCGGGGGATACGCGCCGTGACGGCGACCGGGGGCGACGGAGCCGTGACGGCGACCGGGGGCGACGAGCCGGCTGCCGTCATAGCCGCGCTGACCCGTGAGGTGCCGGACTTTCCGCAGCCGGGCATCTTGTTCCGCGACCTCACACCGGTCCTGGCCGACGATCGGGCCTTCGCGGTGGTCACCGAGGCGCTCGCGCGCCTGGTCGAAGGCGCCGACCTGATCGCCGGGATCGACGCCCGCGGTTTCCTGATCGGGGGAGCGGTGGCCCATCGGCTGGGGGTCGGAGTGCTGGCAATCCGCAAGGGCGGCAAGCTCCCGCCGCCGGTGCACAGCCGCAGCTACTCCCTGGAGTACGGCACCGCGACGCTCGAGATCCCCGCGGCGGGCGTGGATTTGGCGGGCCGGCGCGTCGCCGTCGTCGACGACGTCCTGGCCACCGGTGGCACGCTGGCCGCAGCCCGGGACCTGCTCAGCACGGCCGGCGCCGAGGTGACGGTGGCCGCCGTGGTGACGGAGCTGACCGCCCTGAGCGGACGGGATCTTCTCGCCCCGCTGCCGGTGCACAGCCTCCAACGCCTCTAGCGGGCGTCGCAGGCGTTATCCTCGCAGCAGGATCGGAGGTGAGCATGACGGAAGACCTGGGAGTTGCGCCCGCCCAGCACGCCGACACGCCCACCGATCCGCGGCCGGAACAGAAGACCAGCGCCTCCCGGCGGGTGCGCGCCCGGCTGGCCCGGCGGATCACCGCACAGCGCAGCGCCCTCAACCCGGTGCTCGAGCCGCTGGTCGCGGTGCACCGCGAGTTCTATCCGAAGGCCGACCTGGCGATCCTGCAACGGGCATACGAGGTGGCGGAGGAACGCCACGCCACCCAGATGCGCCGCTCCGGTGACCCTTACATCACACACCCGCTGGCAGTGTCGAACATCCTCGCCGAGTTGGGGATGGACACCATCACGCTGGTGGCCGCGCTCCTGCACGACACCGTCGAGGACACCGGCTACACCCTGCAGGAACTGACCGCCGAATTCGGCGATGAGGTAGGCCACCTCGTCGACGGGGTCACCAAACTCGACAAGGTGGTACTGGGCAGCGCCGCCGAAGGCGAGACCATCCGCAAGATGGTCATCGCCATGGCACGCGACCCGCGTGTTTTGGTGATCAAGGTTGCCGACCGGCTGCACAACATGCGAACCATGCGGTTCCTGCCGCCGGAGAAGCAGGCCCGCAAGGCTCGCGAGACCCTGGAAGTCATTGCGCCACTTGCCCATCGGCTCGGCATGGCGACGGTGAAGTGGGAACTCGAGGATCTTTCGTTCGCGATTCTGCATCCCAAGCGCTACGAGGAGATCGTCCGCCTGGTCGCCGACCGTGCGCCCTCGCGCGACACCTACCTGGCGAAAGTGCGGGCCGACATCGGGGCCGCGCTGAGCGGGATGAAGATCCATGCGGTCGTCGAAGGCCGGCCCAAGCACTACTGGTCGATCTACCAGAAGATGATCGTCAAGGGCCGCGACTTCGACGACATCCACGATCTGGTCGGTGTGCGGATCCTGTGCGACGAGATCCGCGACTGCTATGCGGCTGTGGGCGTTGTGCATTCGCTCTGGCAGCCGATGCCGGGTCGGTTCAAGGACTACATCGCCCAGCCGCGGTTCGGGGTCTACCAATCGCTGCACACCACCGTCGTCGGCCCGGAGGGCAAGCCACTCGAGGTGCAGATCCGCACCCGCGACATGCACCGCACCGCTGAGTACGGTATCGCGGCACATTGGCGTTACAAGGAAGCCAAGGGCCGCAACGGGGTTCCGCACACGCACGGTGCAGCCGAAATCGACGACATGGCCTGGATGCGCCAATTGCTCGACTGGCAGCGGGAAGCCGCAGATCCCGGCGAGTTCCTCGAGTCGCTGCGCTACGACTTGGCCGTCAAAGAGATCTTCGTGTTCACCCCCAAAGGCGATGTCATCACCCTGCCGGCCGGCTCGACCCCGGTGGACTTCGCCTACGCGGTGCATACCGAGGTGGGTCACCGCTGCATCGGCGCCCGGGTCAACGGTCGGCTCGTCGCGCTGGAGCGGAAGCTCGAAAACGGTGAACTGGTCGAGGTTTTCACCTCGAAAGCGCCTAACGCCGGTCCGTCGCGCGACTGGCAGGGGTTCGTGGTCTCTCCTCGGGCCAAGGCCAAGATCCGGCAGTGGTTCGCCAAGGAGCGGCGCGAAGAGGCTTTGGAGGCCGGTAAGGATGCGATCGTCCGCGAGGTGCGGCGCGGAGGTCTTCCCCTGCAGCGGATCATCAACGGCGAGGCGATCTCCGCGCTGGCGCAGGAACTGCGCTACGCGGATGTGTCAGCGCTCTACACCGCAGTGGGGGAGGGTCACGTCTCGGCCCGCCACGTCGTGCAGCGGCTGCTGGCTCAACTCGGTGGAGCCGACGGCGCGGAAGACGAACTGGCCGAACGCTCGACCCCGGCCAAAATGTCGCTGCGCATGCGCAACACCGAGGACAGCGGGGTAGCCGTGCCCGGTGCACCCGGCACGGTCACGAAGCTGGCCAAGTGCTGCACGCCGGTGCCCGGCGACAACATCATGGGCTTCGTCACGCGCGGCGGCGGAGTCAGCGTGCACCGTACCGACTGCACGAACGCCGATTCGCTGCGTGAGCAGTCCGAGCGCATCATCGAAGTGCTCTGGGCGCCGTCGCCGACGTCGGTGTTCCTGGTGGCCATCCAGGTCGAGGCCCTCGACCGGCACCGCCTGCTCTCCGACGTCACCCGGGTGCTTGCCGACGAGCGGGTGAACATCCTGTCGGCCTCCGTGCACACCTCCGATGACCGGGTTGCCGTCAGCCGCTTCACCTTTGAGATGGGCGATCCCAAGCATCTCGGCCATGTGCTCAACGCGGTCCGCAACGTCGAGGGTGTCTACGACGTCTACCGGGTGACGTCCGCCGCCTGACCGCCGAGTCGATGATGCCGCCGAGGTACGAGCCTCGCGCCTCGCGCCTCGCGTGAAGTTATCTTCACACTCGGTTACCTGCGTGAAGACAACTTCACACTCGGCGGGATGTCATGGGGAGGAGGGCGGCAATCGGCCGCCGGGTCAGTCCTCGATGACGACAGGAGTGTCGTGGCGCAGCGTCTCGCCCCGGAAGAAGGCCGGCGACACCGCGCGCCAGATCAACATCAGCACCACGCCCAGCACGATCAGTCCCAGGCCGAGTACCAGCACCAGACCCACCCCGAAAACGCTGGCACCGCTGCCGTATTCCGGTGAAGCGCTGTCGTGCAGCGTCACGATCAGCACCGCGAACAATCCGAGGCCGCCCAGCAGCGGGAACAGCAACTTGAAGACGAAATTCGAGGCGCTGGCGAAGAGTTCGTGGCGGAAGAACCAGATGCAGCCGAATGCCGTCAGTCCGTAGTAGAAGCAGATCATGATGCCCAGCGAGTAGATGGTGTCGGTCAACGCGTTCTCGCTCAGCGTCATCATCACCGCGTAGAAGCCGCCGGCGAAGACACCGGCCACCACGGTGGCGTACGACGGCGTGAGGTAGCGCGGGTGGATCGCCCCGAACCTCTTGGGCAGGGCCTTGTAGGTGGCCATGCCGAGCATGGTCCGCGACGACGGCAGGAACGTCGTGATCAGGCTCGCCACGGAGGAGGCGAGCACCGCCAGATACAGCAGGATGTGCCATGGGTTGCCGAGAACAGGTTCGGCCAGCGCACCGAACACGTTGTGGGCAATCTTTTCGTTGCCCAGCCCGATGCCCTCGGTTCCGATCCCGGCGTACATCACCGAGGCCATCGACACGATCAGGTAGGTCAGCAGGATCGACACGACGGTCAGCAGGGCCGCCCTGCCCGGAGTCTTCGTCGACCCCTTGGATTCCTCGTTGACGGTCAGGCAGGTGTCCCATCCCCAGAACGCGAAGATCGAACCGGACAGGCCGGCGATGAAGGCCGACAGCGTCAGGCCGGCGGGGCTGAACCACAGACCGGCAAGGTGTTCCACCGGCATCGGCAGATCCGGGGTGTCCGACATCGCGGTGCGCCAGTTGAAGCCGCCACTGGAATTCGCCTTGATGACCGCCACCACCGAGAACACCAGCAGCATCGTCAGCTGGAAGCCGACCAGCAGGAACTGCACCTTCTCCGTGGTGGTGATGCCTCGGTAGGCGACCCAGGTCGCGATCGCCAGGAAGACGATGCAGGTTCCCACATTGACCGCGTGGTTCTCCCACAGCGCACCCAGGGTCGGATTGTGCAGGAGCTCGCCGAGTAGTTGGTAGAAGAACTCCACCGCGACACCTGCCAGGTTCGACAGCACGATGGCGGTCGCGAGGATGGCCGCCCACCCGCCGATCCAGCCGACGTAGGGCCCGAACGCCTTACTGGTCCATGTGAAGGACGTACCGCAGTCCGGCATGACCTTGTTCAGTTCCCGGTAGGCGTACGCGGCGAAGAACATCGGAAGGAATCCGGCGATGATCACCACCGCCGTCTTGTAGCCGGCCTGGGTGACCAGGATTCCGATGGTGGCCGACAGCGTGTAGGCCGGGGCGACACAGGAAATGCCGAGTACGACGCTGCCGAAGACGCCCAGGGAGTTGCGGGAGAGACCCTTCTCCTGGAGGTCGGCCTCGACAGCGTGATGGATCTCGTGTGTCTCTGCCATACCGCCCCCCACCGGGATCCCGTGCGAACCGATAATGCCGAACTGACGCTGCGGAAGTACCGTACCGCTGACAGCAGCCCATAGTTCGGTGTTTGCTTTGCATGACAGAGCGTGGGCGGACGGAGGACACATGACGGTGGACGTTGCCGCAGCCGAAAGCGGCATCGTGGTCGGGGCCGACGGGTCCGACCACGGGATCGCGGCCCTGCGCTGGGCGGCCGACACCGCCATCGCCTACGGGCTGCCGCTGACCGTCCTGCACGCGCGCCCCGACGCGATCGCCGAGCCGACGCTGTTGGGAGAACCGACCGGCGTGCTCGGCGATGCCGTGGCGCTGGCGACCGCCGCGCATCCGGGTCTGGAGGTGCGGGCCCTGCAGATGCCTGATTCGCCGGTCCAGTCGCTGCTCGCGGTGGGCGAGAACGCCGACGTCGTCGTGCTCGGATCGCGGGGCATCGAGGGATTCCGGGGTCTCCTGCTGGGCTCGACCACGATGCATGTGGCGCCCTATGCGGCGTGCCCGGTGGTGGTGGTGCATTCCGGGGCCGAGGGCGGTGTCCCGTTCGAGGGTTATGAGGACTACGAGGGGAACCCCGGCCAGGTGGTGCTGGGCTACGACGGCTCGCCGGCGTCCAATCGCGCGGCCGCCTTCGCGTTCCGGCATGCCGAGGCGATCGGCTGCGGAGTGGTGGCGGTGAGCGTCGAAGCGTCCCGCGGCGAGCCGGAAACCGAGGAGATCGACCCGGAGAACGCCACGCCGGGCTCCGACACCAGTGCGTTCCACTCACCGGTGATCGTGACCGCGACGTCCTTCCCCGATGTTCCGGTGACCTACGTCGCCGGAACCGGCCGGCCCGCCGAGGTCCTGCTGGCCGAGGCCGCCGGAGCCGAGCTGCTCGTGGTTGGCAGCCGGGGGACGGGCGGCTTCGCCGGGCTGATCATGGGTTCGGTGAGCCAGAAGGTCCTGGCCCACGCCGCCTGCCCGGTCGCTGTCCTGCACGCAGGGATTCCGGCCGAGACGGCGGCCGGGATCGCTTGATCAGTCCAGCAACACCGACTTCACCTTGACCTCGGTGGCGGGCTTGCCGTCCTCCCCGCCACCGGCGACGCCCGCCTGGGCGATCTTGTCCAGGGTGGCCAGTCCCGTCGCGTCGATGGTCCCGAACACGGTGTAGTTCGGCGGCAACTTCGAGTCCTTGTAGACGAGGAAGAACTGGCTGCCGTTGGTGTCGGGGCCGGCATTGGCCATAGCCAGCGTTCCGCGCGGGTAGAGCACCGCCTTCTGCAACGCCGGGTCGTCCTTGGGGTACTGGTTGGTGGGGTACTCGTTCCCGAAGGCGTAGCCCGGGCCGCCCGAGCCGCTGCCGGTCGGGTCGCCACACTGCAGCACGCCGAGGCTGGCCGCGGTGGTCAGCCGGTGGCAGATGGTGTCGTCGAAGAAGCCCTTCTGGGCCAGGCTGGCGAAGCTGTTGACGGTGCACGGCGCCTCGGCGTTGTTGAGCACCAGGCCGATGTTGCCCTGATCGGTGGACATGCTCACGCTGACCGTCGCCGGGTCGGTGGGCACCTTGCCGGTCTTGGGGGCGTCGACGTTCTTGCTGGCTTTCTCCGGAGTCGCCGGGTACTGGCAGTTTGCCCCCAGCTCGGCCGGTGCCCGGAAGGCGGGCAACTGGTCCTGAGCGCCGCGCTGCGGCGGAGTGGGGGGCGCCGCCGAGGTGGTGGGCGCCGCGGTGGTCGACGGCTTCTTGTCGCCGAAAGCGAACCAGCCGACTGCGGCGGCGACGGCGAAGACCGTCAGCGCCGCGGCGCCGATCGCCAGCATGCGGCGTTTCTTGGCTTGTTCAGCGCGCTGCGCCAGTTGCTCCTCGAGTTTGCGCTTGGCTTCTTCGCGGCGTTCTTCGTTGGTGGGCACTGGCGTGGTCCTCCGTGATCCGGGTCGATCTGGTCGGGCGATCGCGCAGACGAGTCTGCCAGCCGAACATGTGAGCGGGGGTCACGACCCGCCCGAACCCCGGGCGGTGCGAGACTGGTCTGCGTGTTGCTCACCGGATTTCCGGCCGGCATGTTGGCCTGTAACTGCTACGTCCTGGCTCCGCACGCCGGGGCGGACGCGATCGTCGTCGACCCCGGTCAGCGCGCCGCCGGCCCGCTGCGCCGGATTCTCGACGAGCACCGGCTCACCCCGGCCGCGGTGCTGCTGACCCACGGCCACATCGACCACCTCTGGTCGGCCCAGAAGGTGGCCGACAGCTACGGCTGTCCGGTGTTCATTCACCCCGCCGACCGGTTCATGCTCAAAGACCCGATCCGGGGATTCGGCCCGCGCATCGGGCAGATCGCTCTCGGGGCGTTGTTCCGTGAGCCACGGCAGGTGGTCGAGCTGGGCCGCGACGGCGAGATCCTCGACTTCGGCAAGTTCGCCGTCGAGGTCGACCACACGCCGGGGCACACGCCGGGATCGGTGTGTTTCCGTGCGCCCGGCCCCGAAGACGGGGAGTTGGTGTTCACCGGCGACACCCTGTTCAAGCTGTCGGTGGGCCGCACCGACCTGCCCGGAGGCAGCGGACGCGACCTGATGGGCTCGATCGTCAACAAGCTGCTGGTCCTCGGCGACGACACGCTCGTCCTGCCCGGGCACGGCCCGTCGAGCACGATGGGCCTGGAGCGCCGGACCAACCCGTTCCTGGAAGGCCTGACCCTGTGACCGAATTCCAGGCCCCCAAAGGCGTTCCCGACTACCTGCCGCCGCAGTCGGCCGAGTTCGTCGCCGTGCGCGACGGCCTGCTGGCCACCGCCCGACTGGCCGGCTACGGCGACGTCGAACTGCCCATCTTCGAGGACACCGCCCTGTTCGCCCGTGGTGTCGGCGAATCCACCGATGTGGTGTCCAAGGAGATGTACACGTTCGCCGACCGTGGGGACCGCTCGGTGACCCTGCGCCCGGAGGGCACCGCCGGGGTGATGCGAGCGGTCATCGAGCACGGTCTGGACCGCGGGGCGCTGCCGGTCAAACTCTGTTACTCCGGGCCGTTCTTCCGCTACGAGCGGCCGCAGGCCGGCCGCTACCGCCAGCTTCAGCAGGTCGGGGTGGAGGCGATCGGCGTCGACGACCCGGCGCTGGACGCCGAGGTGATCGCGATCGCCGACGCCGGATTCCGGTCCCTGGGTCTGGACGGCTTCCGGTTGGAGATCACCTCGCTGGGCGACGACAGCTGCCGCCCGCGGTACCGGGAGTTGTTGCAGCGGTTCCTGTTCGGCCTCGACCTCGACGATGTGACCAGGACCCGCGCCGAGATCAACCCGTTGCGGGTGCTCGACGACAAACGTCCCCACGTCCGGGAGATGACAGCCGACGCGCCGCTCATGCTCGACCACCTTTCCGACACCGCCAAACAGCACTTCGACACCGTCCTGGCCCACCTCGACGCTCTCGGGGTGCCCTACGTCGTCAACCCGCGGTTGGTGCGCGGTCTGGACTACTACACCAAGACCACCTTCGAATTCGTGCACGACGGACTGGGGGCACAGTCCGGAATCGGCGGCGGCGGCCGCTACGACGGCCTGATGTCCGAGTTGGGTGGCCAGGATCTGTCCGGTATCGGGTTCGGCCTCGGGGTCGACCGCACCATGCTGGCCTTGCGGGCCGAGGGCAAGAGCGTCGGGGCGGCCGCCCGCTGCGAGGTGTTCGGCGTTCCACTGGGGGAGCAGGCCAAGTTGGAACTGGCCAGGGTCGCCGCGGCGCTGCGGGCCGCGGGCATCCGAGTCGACCTGGCCTACGGCGATCGCGGCGTCAAGGGGGCGATGCGCGCGGCCGACCGCTCCGGGGCCCGGATCGCCCTGGTCGCCGGCGATCGGGACATCGAGGCCGGCACGGTCGGGGTTAAGGACCTCGCGACCGGCACCCAGGTCGACGTCCCGGTTGATTCCGTTGTTGCCGAGGTGATTTCGCAGCTGTCCTGAACCGGACATCCGGGCGCCGCGAGAGGTTTAGCAAATTCTTAAGCCTCCGGGGGAACCGAGCCTCCGATTCCCGGCGTTTACCGGATATGAACCACCAGATCGAGGACTACCTGCGCTCTCGCGGCGCGCGGTATTTCCGTGGCCACCACGACGACGAGTACTTCTTTCCGGTCGACGCCGTGGTCGACGGCCGCCACAAGCGGCTGCAGGTTCATCTGCAGCCCGAGGGCGGTGCCTCCACGGGCAGTGACATCGTCCAGGTGAGTGTCACCTCGGACCGGTACTACCCGGCGAGTGCACGGGGCCGGCTGGCGGAACTGGCCGCCTGGTGGCAGAGGGGGGAGCCGTCAGCCGAGGTGGTCATTCACGACTCCAGCGACCCGAGCCTGGTCGGCGTCAGCGCGTATTTCCGGGAACCGGTGGTTGGTCTGCCCGGAGCCGCCGACCATGCCGTGGCCGCGGCGATCGACCTGTTCGCCCTGATGCGCCGCGAGGTCGCCCCGGCCCGCGGCCCCGTTCTGCGGGACGCTGGCTGAGGCGGTTCCGGTAACGGGCGACCCAGCACCTTCGATAGTTCAGGTATGCGAGTTCTGACATCCGTGGCGGCGATCGTCGTGGCGGCGCTGGCCGCCGCCGGATCGGCCGGTGCCGACCCGACCGCCGAGCCGACCCCTAGCGCGACCAGTTCCGCGCCGTCCTCGAGTGTTGCGTCCTCGAGCGTTGCGCCGTCGAGCGCTTCCCCATCCACCAGCGCTGCGCCGTCGAGCTCAGCTGCGCCGACCACATCCACCGGTGGGCCCACCACCTCCACCAGCGGGGCCACCCCGGCCAGCGCGGGGGCCGGGGCGCATCAGGTCACCTACACCGTGACCACGCCCAGCGACCTCACCGCCAACCTCAACTTAGTCACCGCCGATCCGCCCAGCCAGGGCGCGGTCAACGATCCCAAGTACATGCCCTTGGAACGGCTTCCCGTCGGGCCGGGATCGCCGTGGACGCTGACCACCTCGCTCAACGACCCCACCAAGTGGGCGTTCGTCAGCGCCAGTGGCGGCCTTCGGGTCAACCCCGAGTTCCACTGCGAGATCGCCGTGGACGGTCAGGTAGTGACCTCGCAACAGGGCGGCAGCGGCGTGCAGTGCGCGCTTCGGCCCTGGAATTGACCCTGCCGATCGGACCCCGCCGACCGAGCCCCGCCGATCAGCCCAGGTTGGTGGCGCTGAAGGTGTCGCACTTGTTGGGATCACCGGTCTGGTAGCCGACGGTGAACCACTTCTGGCGTTGCACGGAAGAACCGTGCGTCCAGCTTTCCGGGTTGACCCGGCCGGTGGTCTCCTTCTGGATCCGGTCGTCGCCGACCGCCGCCGCCGCCGACAGGGCGTCGGCGATGTCCTTGTCGCTCAACGGTTCCAGATAGGTCACGTCGGTACCGGGCTGCTTGGTGATCGAGGCGTAGTGAGCCCACACCCCGGCGTAGCAGTCGGCCTGTAGTTCCGAGCGGACCCCGCCGCCGGTGGCCCCCTTCGCGCCCTTCTGGGCGCGGGACAGGTCGCCGAGCAGGTTCTGCACGTGGTGGCCGTACTCGTGGGCCACCACGTACTCCTGGGCCAGTGGGCCACCGCTGGAACCGAATTCGTTCTTGAGGGTGTCGAAGAAGTCGACGTCGAAATAGGCGGTCTGGTCGGCCGGGCAGTAGAACGGACCCACATCGCTGGTGGCCGCCCCACAGCCGGTCTGCACCTGCCCCTTGAACAACTGCGTCCGCGGTTTGCGATAGCCCTTGAGAAGTTGGGACCAGATTCCGTCGAGTGAGTTGGTGGTGGCCACCACGCGGCATTCGGCGTACTTGTTGGCGTCCGCACCGGTCCTGCACTGCGACAGGTCGAAGCCGGGCTGGGACTGGCTCGGGCCAGCCTGCTGCTGGCTCAGGACCGGTCCGGGGTCGACGCCCAGGAACAGCGCCAGCAGGAGGATCACCAGACCGCCGACGCCGCCGCCGATCGCGATGCCACGCCCGGCGCCACCGCTGCTCCCGACGCTGCTGGTGTCGATTCGCATGCCTTCGTTGAAGGTCATGGACGCTCCTTGAAATCGGCCCGTCAGGCCGGGCGACAGCCGCGGTCCAGTTTGCCACAGGGCCGCCCCGCCGGTGGCGTGGTCGACGGACCCTAGACTTGGCACCCGATTCCCCGTCACTTCGGACTTCCAGGAGTTATTCGTGCTGCGCAGTCATGCCGCCGGTTCGTTGCGGGCCTCCGATGCCGGGAAGATGGTCACCCTGGCCGGTTGGGTCGCCCGCCGCCGCGATCACGGTGGCGTGATCTTCATCGACCTTCGCGACGGCGCCGCCGGCGTCGGCGGGTCCGGCGTCGTCCAGGTGGTGTTCCGGGACGCCCTGGAGGAGGGCCAGGTGCTGGCCCAGGCACACCGGCTGCGGGCCGAGTTCTGCGTGGCGGTCGAGGGCGTCGTGGAGATCCGTCCCGAGGGCAACGCCAACGCGGACATCCCCACCGGCGAGATCGAGGTCAACGCGACATCGTTGACCGTGCTGGGGGAGAGCGCGCCGCTGCCGTTCCAACTCGACGAGCCCGCGGGCGAGGAGGCCCGGCTCAAGCACCGCTACCTCGACCTGCGCCGCGAAGGCGGTCCAGGCGATGCGCTGCGGTTGCGCTCGAAGGCCAACGCGGCGGCCCGTGCGGTGCTGGCCGGCCACGACTTCGTCGAGATCGAGACCCCGACCTTGACCCGCTCCACGCCGGAGGGCGCACGCGACTTCCTTGTTCCGGCCCGCTTGCAGCCGGGATCGTTCTACGCCCTGCCGCAGAGCCCGCAGCTGTTCAAGCAGTTGCTGATGGTCGCCGGGATGGAGCGGTACTACCAGATCGCCCGCTGCTATCGCGACGAGGACTTCCGTGCCGACCGGCAGCCCGAGTTCACCCAGCTCGACATCGAGATGAGCTTTGTCGACACCGACGACGTCATCAGCGTCGCGGAGGAGATCCTGGCCGCGCTGTGGGCCCTGATCGGCTACGACGTGCCGCGCCCCATCCCGCGGATGAGCTACGCCGAAGCGATGCGCCGGTTCGGGTCGGACAAGCCCGACCTGCGGTTCGGCGTCGAACTCGTCGAGTGCACCGAGTACTTCGCCGACACCCCGTTCCGGGTGTTCCAGGCGCCTTACGTCGGTGCGGTGGTGATGCCCGGCGGGGCCTCCCAGCCGCGCCGCACCCTCGATGGCTGGCAGGACTGGGCCAAGCAGCGCGGCGCCAAGGGGCTCGCCTACGTGCTCATCGGCGAGGACGGGGAGCTGTCCGGGCCGGTGGCCAAGAATCTCTCCGATGCCGAGCGCGCCGGGCTGGCGGCCCACGTCGGCGCGAAGCCCGGTGACTGCGTGTTCTTTGCGGCCGGCCCGGTCAAGTCGTCGCGGGCCCTGCTGGGGGCCGCCCGGGGCGAGATCGCCGCGCGCCTGAACATGATCGAGGAAGGTGCCTGGGCCTTCGTCTGGATCGTCGATCCGCCGCTGTTCGAACCGGCCGGCGACGCGACCGCCACTGGAGACGTGGCGGTGGGATCCGGAGCCTGGACGGCGGTGCACCATGCGTTCACCGCGCCCAAGGCGGGGCATGAGCAGGCCATCACTGCGGATCCGGGTTCGGTGCTCGCCGATGCCTACGACATCGTCTGCAACGGCCACGAGATCGGCGGCGGCTCGATCCGTATCCATCGCCGCGACGTCCAGGAGCGGGTGTTCTCGGTGATGGGCATCGACTCCGCGGAGGCCGACGAGAAATTCGGATTCCTGTTGGAGGCCTTCACCTTCGGCGCACCCCCGCACGGCGGCATCGCCTTCGGCTGGGACCGCATCACCGCCCTGCTGTCCGGCGCGGACTCCATCCGCGACGTGATCGCCTTCCCGAAGTCCGGCGGCGGCGTCGACCCGCTCACCGACGCGCCGGCGCCCATCACGGCCCAGCAGCGCAAGGAATCCGGGATGGACGCCAAACCGGACCGCTCAGGGCCACCCGAGGGCTCGGCCTAACTCAGTAGTATTCAGCCGGTGGACAATCCTTTGGCGGACAACCGGCTGGCATACATCGACCAGGGTTCGTTCCTGGCGCTGCGGGCCCTGGGCCACGAACCGCTGCAGCAGTTCATCTGGCTCTACGACCACGACGTCGACATCGACAGGTTGCGTCAGTTGCACCACAACCTCGGCTACACCCTGCTGGGGCGCCGCATCGAACGCTCCCCGCTGCCGTTCGGGCGCCATCGCTGGGTGACCGACCACGAGCAGTCGTCCCTCGACGTGAGCGCACCCCGCCCGCGATCGGAGTTCCAGACCTGGCTCGACGAGAAGGCGACGGCCCGTCCCATCGATCCCGAGCATGGTCCGGCCTGGCGAATGGCCGTCGTGCCCTTCTCCGACGGCGGTGCCGGCCTGACTCTGATCGCCTCCCATTCGGTGGGCGACGTGGGGGCGATGCTGCTCTCGCTGGTCTACGCGTCGATGGGCAAAAAGGTTGACCTCGGTTACCCCCAGCCCGGTTCGCGGGTGCGGAAGGAAGCCATCCGAGAGGACCTGGCGGACACTGTGCGCGCCGTCCCGGAGATGGGCAGGGCGGTTCGGGCCGGCGCGGCGGTGGCCCGCGAGGCCAAGGCGGAACCCTCGTCCGTCCGCAGCCGCCCGCGTCGCCTCCGGAAGCGGTCCGACACCTCCACGGTGATCCGGCCCTCGGTTGCCGCGTTCGTCCCGATCACCGAATGGGACAAGCGCGCAAAGGAACTCGAGGGCAACGCCGGCGCCTTTGTCGCCGGATTCGCAGCGCGCCTGGGCATGCTGCGCGGCCGTGTCGAACCGGACGGGCTGGTGACGCTGCAATACCCGGTCGGCGATCGCGGCGAGGGGGACGTGCGCGCCAACGCGTTGTCCGGAATGACGGTGCGGGTCGACCCGCGGGAAGTGGTCCACAGCCTGGCGGCGGTGCGGGCGGAGATCAAGCGCGAACTGACCAAGCTGGCCGAGGCCCAGAACGCTCTGATGGCGCCGCTGCCGCTGGCGCCGGTCACGCCCAAGCGTCTGGTGAAGCGGCTGGAGAAACTCGCCCTGGGCGAGGGGCGCCCGGTGGGCTGCTCCAACCTCGGCGACATGCCGCCGCCGGTCGGTCAGCCCGACGGAACCGAGGCCGAATTCTTCTGGGCCCGTGGTGTCGAGTGGCCGATCGGACCGGAGACCCTGGACGGTATCGGTGGTTCGCTGTTCCTCGGATCCGGTCGCATCCTGGGCAAGGTCATCCTCGCCGTCACGGCCTGGCAGGTCGGCACGGACAACTCCATCGCGGATCTGAAGCGCCTCGTCGAGCAGGGTCTTGACGACTTCGGACTCTCCGGAACGTTCGTCTGAGCCATGGAGAACAACCTCCCGGAGAACAACCTCCTGGACTACATGGACCAGACGTTCTTCCTGGACTTCGTCTCCCAGAAGCACGGCCCGCCGCTGATCCAGTTCATCTGGATCTATGAGCACGAGGTCGATCTCGCGGCGCTGCGGCGTTTTCACGCCAATCTCGGCCAGGGACTGCTGGGCCGCTGTGTGGAACGTTCGCCCCTGCCTTTCGGCAGGCACCGGTGGGTCCGGTGGACGCCGCCCGCCGACTTCGACATCGCCGCCCACCCCCGGCACCGCGGCGAGGTCACTGACTGGGCCGACGACCAGGCCGCCGCGCCGATCGACTTCGAGTTCGGTCCGCCCTGGCGGCTGTCGGTGCTGCCGCTGGCCGACGGCGGCGCCGCGGTCAGCCTGGTGGTCGCCCACGGCGTCGCCGACGGCATGTTGATGAGCATGTCGGTCGCCGACGCGGTCAACGGGATCACCAGCGACCCGGGTTACCCGCCGCCGCGATCGCGCACCCGGGGCAGGGCGTTGCGCGAGGATCTGCGAGAGACGCTGCGCGATCTCCCCGATGTGGCCAAAGCGCTGGTCAAGGCACCGTTGGCCGCGCGGGCCGTTCCGGATCAGGTTCGGATCCGGGCCGGCCGGGAGAGGGGCGTTACCCGACGGAAAGGCCTTGCCCGCCGGGATGGCGGCGGTTCGCCGGCGGTCCGAGGGACGAACACCGACCTCGTCCGGACAGCCGACCTTGGGCGCGTCGTCCGGCTGCGGTCGGTGACGGGCTTCGTCGACATCGCGCACTGGGACGAGCGGGCCAAGGCACTGGGCGGCGCGAGCAACCCGCTGCTGCTGGGCATCGCGGCCCGACTCTGCCGCACCCTGGGCTGGGTCGACACCGAAGGACTGGCGTGCTTCACGATCCCGGTCAGCGAGCGCACGCCCGGGGACACCCGCGGCAACGCTCTCACCGGGGTATCGCTGAACGTCGATCCCGCCACGGCGACCGACCTGCAGGGAATCCGCGCGGGGGTCAAGACGGCGCTGTCCACGCTCACCGAGGCACGCAACCAGTTGCTCGCGCCGCTTCCGCTGACGCCGTTCGTGCCGAAGTTCGTCGCCCGGCAGCTCCAGGACGTCCTGCTTAAGATCGCGACCCTGACCGTGTCGCACTTCGGCGACCTCGATCCGGCGGTTAACCGCCCCGACGGTACCGATGCGGAGTGGTTCTACGTCCGGCACGGCCGCTGGGCCGAAGGTGTCACGGTGGACTATCTCCAGCGCGCCGGCGGTCTGTTCCTGCCGCTGCCCTCTGGCCGGATCGGCGGCAGATTCCACCTGACCGTCTCCTACGCCAACTCCGATGGTTCGCTCACCACCGAAGGGCTCAAAGCCGCGCTGCAGAGTGCGTTCGACGACTTCGGTGTGTCCGGCGTCATTGTGTGATCCGGGGTGTGGCCCGGCGGGCCGATTCATGACGTTGGTCACCCGTGCTCGGAAGAAGAGACTGTTTAGCTCTACTATGTAGCCGTGCTGACTGCGGTCAGCGGTGTGTCGCAGCGCCGGACCGAACAGCGCGGAGGGGAGTAGAAGGTGACTGTGGACAGCCCGGTCGGGGCGCCTGCCGAAGCTGCGTCGCCGGCTCCTCCAGCCAGCCGCAAGGCCCGGCGTCAGGCTCGGCGCGACGAGAAACTCAAGCGCAGGCGTCCGCGGCGGACTTTGGGTTACTGGCTGGTCCGCTTCCTGCGGAAGATGTGGATGCCGCTGCTGATCGTGGTCGTCGTCGCGGTATCGGCGTTCGTCGTCGACCGCCTGCACGGCGTCTTCGGCAAGACCGAACTCACCCGCGAGGGCAGCGGACTGGCCAACGACCCCAAGCCGTTCAACCCCAAATCGGTCACCTACGAGATTTTCGGACCGCCGGGGGCCGTGGCGACGATCAACTACCTCAACCTCGACGCCGAACCGCAGATCGCCAGGGACGTCACGCTGCCCTGGACCTTGACGCTGACCACCACCGCTCCGGCCGCGGCGGCTAACATCGTCGCCCAGGGCGACAGTGACACCATCGGCTGCCGCATCACCGTCGACGGAGTGCTCAAAGACGAGAGGATCTCGACGGGGGTCAGCGCCCAGACCTTCTGCATCGTCAAGTCCGGATGATCACGCTCTCGAAGCGCCGGCCGTCGACCGCGCGCCCCGCGCGGCCGCACCTGGCCAAATGGATCCGCCGGCTGGCGGTGCCGATCATCCTGATCTGGTTGGGGCTGACCGCCCTCACCAACGTCGCGGTTCCCCAGATCGAAGTGGTCGGGCAGGAGCAGTCCGTGCCGATGGCGGCCAATGACGCGCCGTCCACCATCGCGATGTACCGAATCGGCAAGGTGTTCAACGAATTCAAGTCGAACACCTCGGTGATGATCGTGCTGGAGTCCGATCAGCAACTCGGCGACAGCGCCCACCGGTACTACGACCAGATCGTCGCCAAACTCAACGCCGACACCAAACACGTTGAGCACGTTCAGGATTTTTGGAGCGATCCGCTCACCGCGGCAGGTTCGCAAAGCCCCGACGGCAAGGCCGCCTACGTCCAGGTGTACCTGGCCGGCAACATGGGGGAGGGCCTGGCCAACGAGTCGGTGGAGGCCGTCAAGAAGATCGTCGACAGCGTGCCGGCCCCGGCCGGCATCAAGACCTACGTCACCGGAGCCTCGGCAATAGTCGCCGACACCCACATCGCCGGTGACCGCAGTCTTCGCACGATCACGCTGCTGACCTTCGGCGTCATCACCCTGATGCTGCTGTTCGTGTACCGGTCGCTGGTGACGGTGGTTCTGGCCATGTTCATGGTCTTCCTCGGAGTGGCCGTGGCCCGCGGTGTGGTGGCCTTCGCCGGTCACTATCACCTGATCGGTCTGTCCACCTTCGCGGTCAACCTGCTCACCATGATGGCGATCGCGGCGGGCACCGACTACGTGATCTTCCTGTTCGGCCGCTACCAGGAGGCGCGAGCCAAGGGCAAGGACAAGGAAGCGGCCTACTACGAGATGTTTCACGGCACCGCGCACGTGATCCTCGGCTCGGGGCTGACCATCGCCGGTGCAATGGCCTGCCTGCACTTCACCCGGCTGCCGACCTTCCAGTCCCTGGGCATCCCGTTGTTCATCGGCATGCTGGTGGTGGTCGCGGCCGCCTTGACGCTGGGGCCGGCGATTGTGACCGTCACCAGCTTTCTGGGGGCGCTGGAACCGAAACGCGCCATGCGGGTGCGGTTCTGGCGACGCGTCGGTACCGCGGTGGTGCGTTGGCCGGGGCCGATTCTGGTGGCCACTGTCGCGTTGTCCTTGGTGGGCCTACTGGCGTTGCCCGGCTACCGGACCGACTACAACGATCGGCACTACCTGCCGCCCGATATTCCCGCCGCCGAGGGGTACGCCGCGGCGGAGCGCCACTTTCCCTCCGCACGGCTCACTCCCGAAATGCTCATGCTCGAGAGCGACCACGACATGCGCAACTCGGCGGACTTCCTGGTGATCGACCGCGTCGCCAAATCCCTGTTCCACCAACCCGGAATCGGCCGGGTCCAGACCATCACCCGTCCGCTGGGCACCCCGATCGAGCACAGTTCGATCCCTTTCATGATCGGCATGCAGGGCACGTTGCAGACGATGAACACGTCCTACCTGCAGGACCGCATGAAGGACATGCTCAAGATGGGCGACGACATGCAGGTCAACGTCGCAAACCTGCAGCGGATGTACGACCTGATGGGCGAACTCAACGCCGTCACCCACGACATGGTCGGCAAGATGCACATGACCGTGGCCGACGTCGAGAAGTTGCGCGACAGCATCGCCAATTTCGACGATTTCTTCCGGCCGATCCGTAACTACTTCTATTGGGAACCGCACTGTTTCGACATCCCGGGGTGCTGGGCGATGCGTTCGGTGTTCGACACCCTCGACGGAATCGACGCGACCACCGACGACATGAAGTTGCTGGTGCCCAACCTGGACCGCCTGGACGTGCTCACCGCCCAGATGCGCACCCTGATCCTTCCGATGATCTCGATGATGGAGGAGATGCGGATTCTGCAGTTGACGATGCAGAGCACCCAGTCCGGGATGTACGACCAGATTGAGGCCATGCAGGACAACCAGACGGCGATGGGCAAGGCCTTCGACAAGGCGAAGAACGACGACTCATTCTACCTCCCGCCGGAGGTCTTCCAGAACGCCGATTTCAAACGCGGGATGAAGATGTTCCTGTCCCCGGACGGGAAAGCGGTGCGGTTCATCATTTCTCACGAGGGCGACCCGATGTCCCCTGAGGGGCTGACCCACATCGACACCATCAAGAATGCGGCGTTCGAGGCCATCAAGGGCACACCGCTGGAGGGATCGAGGCTCTATCTCACCGGTACCGCGACGGCGTACAAGGACATGCAGGAAGGCGCCAACTACGATCTGATGATCGCCGGGATCGCCGCGCTCTCACTGATTTTCATCATCATGCTGATCCTGATCCGCAGTGTGGTCGCCGCTGCGGTGATCGTCGGAACCGTGGTGCTGTCGCTCGGCACCTCGTTCGGACTGTCGGTGTTGATCTGGCAGGACATCCTGGGTCATCCGCTGCATTGGATGGTGCTGGCGATGTCGGTGATCATCCTGCTGGCCGTCGGTTCGGACTACAACCTGCTGCTGGTCGCCCGGTTCAAGGAGGAGATCCACGCCGGGCTGAAGACCGGAATCGTCCGCGCGATGGCGGGGACCGGTTCGGTGGTCACCTCGGCGGGACTGGTGTTCGCGATGACCATGGGGGCCATGGGATTCAGCGAATTGAAAATCCTCGCCCAGGTGGGCACCACCATCGGACTGGGTCTGCTGTTCGACACCCTGGTGATCCGCTCATTCATGACTCCTTCCATCGCCGCACTGCTCGGCCGGTGGTTCTGGTGGCCGCGGGTCGTCCGTCAGCGCCCGGTACCCCAGCCCTGGCCGGCGCCCGGGGAACGGGAGTCCGCCGTGCCCGACTCCACGGACGATTCGCTCGTCACCGTGACGTGAAAAACCCGGCAGGAGCACCGATGAATGCCGGTGTGGCTCCTGCCGGGTTTTTCGCTGTCCGAGAAGGGTTTATCCAGCCTTGCGGCCCTTCATCACCGCGCCCACGATCGCCGTCAGGATCGCACCGGTGACTCCGCCGCCAGCCAAATCGCCGACGATGCCGGCGACGTCGCCGCCGCCGATCAGGTTGCCGATGGCATTGCCGCCGAGGCCGCCGCCGAGCAAGCCGCCGAGTGCGCCCGTCAGGCTATTGCCACCGACGCCGAGGCTGTTCTTCGCACCGGCTGCGTTGCCGCCGAGCAATCCGCCCAGCGCGCCGAGTAGCCATTGTTCCATGGGTATCTCTCCTTCTTGCGGCTGTCCGAGGCGGGCAGCACGATTGCGGGTGAGGACCCGGCGCCGTTAGTCCGGCGTCAGGTCGCTCTTGTCGGCGCGGCTCTCCTGGTTGTCGCCGATCGCGTTGTTCTCGTAGGTCACCTGGATGGTGGTCTCGGCAGGCGTCTCGGATGCGTACCGGATCACCGGGGAGACGTCCTGCTCGGCCGGTGCTGCGTGGACCACCGGCTCGGTGTGCGCCGCCTCGTGCTCGTGGATGGCGGCCTTCGGCGATTCGGTCAAGTGCGCCCGCACGGTGTCGGCCATCTCCTCGATCTTCGTCTTGGCCTCCTCGGCGACGTCGTGAATCTCTCGAACCACCTTGGGGGGCTCCGGAACTGCGGGACGAGGGGGCTGCGGGACGACGATCGGCCTTGGCGCCGGCGGTGCCGGGGGCTCAGCCGCAAACGGCCGGGGAGC
>CAYTOD010000065.1:0-23968 GCA_964439315.1 uncultured Mycobacterium sp.
TTGCGGGCCGGACCCTTGGGGAAGGTGGTTGCGACCAGCGCCAGCCCGGTCGGCGCGGCAATCGCCGCCCCGACCCCCTGCAGCAACCGGGCGGTCACCAGGGTCGATTCGTCCCAGGCCATGCCGCACAGAATCGAGGCGATGGTGAACAGCGCCACGCCGACGATGAACGTCTTCTTACGGCCGATGGTGTCGCCCAGGCGTCCGCCCAGCAGCATCAGCCCGCCGAAGGTCAGCACGTAGGCGGTGATCACCCAGCTGCGGCCGGCATCGGACAGACCCAGCTCGTCCTGGATCTTCGGCATCGCCACGATGGCCACGGTGCTGTCCATGGTGGCCAGTAGCTGCATGCCGCCGATGGCGGTCACCGCGGCGATGAACCGCCGGGAGGGCACCCAGGCCGGAACATAGGACTTGAGGCGATCCAGCGCGCCGGGCGTGTCCAGGCGAGCCGGGACCGCACGATGGTTGGCATTCCGATATCCGGCAAGCTGGCCTTTGAACAACGGGGCCGTGTGCTCGGCATCATCAAGAGCCGTCATAACGGGCAACCCTACCCCAAGATTAAGAGGACTTTAAAGTCTCGATAACGTATCGAATCCGGCCACTGGCCCGATGACGATGATCGCGGGCGGCCGAATTCCCTGGTCACGGATGCGTTCGGGCACGTCAGACAGGGTGGCACGGAGAGTTCTCTCGGCGGCGGTGGTGCCGTGCTGCACGACGAGAACCGGTGAATCCGCAGGTCGTCCGCCCTTAATAAGGACGTCGGCGAACTGCTCGATGCGCTCCACCGCCATCAGCAGCACCAGCGTCCCGGTGAGCTGCGCAAGGGCCCCCCAGTTGACCAACGACTCCGGGTGGTCCGGCGCAACATGGCCGCTGACCACTACAAACTCGTGATTGACGGCCCGGTGGGTGACCGGAACGCCGGCCAGGGCAGGCACCGCGATGGCGCTCGTCAGCCCCGGCGTGACTGTGACCGGGATCCCAGCATCGACCAGAGCGAGAACTTCCTCATATCCGCGCGCGAAGACGAACGGATCGCCGCCTTTGAGCCGGACCACAAACTTGCCCGCCCGGGCCCTGTCGATGAGGACGTCGTTGATCGCCTCCTGGGCCATCGCCCGGCCGTACGGGATCTTGGCCGCGTCGATGATCTCGACGTGCGGAGGCAGTTCGGCCAGTAATTCCGGCGGGGCCAGCCGGTCGGCGACGACGACGTCGGCGTGGGCCAGCAGCCGTCGGCCCCGCACCGTGATCAGTTCCGGGTCGCCGGGCCCGCCGCCGACCAGTGCCACCCCGCCGGGGACGACGTCCGGCGCAGTGCTCGCCACGACATCGGGCGCGATTCGGCCCTGCTGCAGCGCTTCCCGGATCGCGTTGCGGACCGCGGCCGAACGCCGGTGCTCGCCGCTGGCCAGAACTCCGATGAGCAGGCCCCGGTAGTCGACCGACGCCGGGGTGACGGCAGTTCCCTCACGACCGGCATCGGCACGCACACAGAAGATGTGCCGGCGTTCGGCCTCGGCGACGACGGCCGCGTTGACCGCCGGATCGTCGGTGGCGGCGATCGCGTACCAGGCGCCCTCGAGATCACCGTCGCGGTAACCCCGCAGGCTGAGGGTGATTCCCGGGGTCTGTTCGGAGAGTGCTTCGACGGCCGGAGTGGCCACGAGGGTGACGACGTGCACGTCGGCTCCGTTGGCCAGCAGCAGTGGAACCCGGCGTTGCGCCACCCCACCGCCACCGACCACGACCACCTTGCGGCCGGGCAGTCGCAGGCCGACGAGGTAGGCGTTATCGGTCACCCGACGAGCCTAATTAACCGACGGCCTGTGCGACGAACCGGCGAACCGCACCGGGCTGTGCGGCCGGGTGGGTATGCAGATAGGAGGCGTGCACCCCGGCTCGAACCGCTCCCTCGGCGGGCGCCCCGCGGAAGATCCAGGCGGGCTGCGGCGCTTCGGCGAATTCCATTGCGGTGCGGTGGAATTCGTGCCCCGTCACTCGCTCACCGGTCCGGTAGAGCACCGAGTCGACGGCGGCGACGGCATCGCGATAGCCGAGCGTCAGGCGTTCGGTGAAGCGGGCGGAACCGGGGAGCACACCGCACATAGGGTGCCCGTCGAGGTCGTCGGCCAGGTAGGTCAGGCCGCCGCACTCGGCGTGCACCGGCGCGTGGGCGGCCACCGCGCGGATCTGACCGCGCAGTGCGGCGTTGGCGGACAATTCCTCGCGGTACTGCTCCGGGAATCCCCCGGGGAGCACCAGGGCGGCAGCGGATTCCGGCAGGGTGTCCGTCAGCGGGTCGAACTCGACCGGGTGAGCGCCGGCGGCGCGCAAGAGTTCGTCGCGCTCGGCGTAGCCGAAGGTGAACGCCGGACCGGCCGCGACCGCCACAACCGGATCCCCCGCAACGGGTTCGCCGATCGCTTCCCCGGGCGACCATTCCGGTGATCCGACCCGCGCCGAAGCCATCGCCGCCACGGCGGCCAGGTCGACGTGGCGGGCCACCAGTGCCGTCATCGCCGCAACGGCGGATCGCGCCTGATCGCCGTGCTCGGTCGCGGTCACCAGTCCCAGATGCCGCGACGGGACTGCGACGTCGTCGTGCCGCGGCAGCAGGCCCAGTACCGGCACGCCGACGGCGTCGCAGGCCTGGCGCAGCACCTGCTCGTGCCTGGGGGTGCCGACCTTGTTGAGAATCACCCCGCCGATGCGCAATCCAGGCTGGAACGTCGAGAATCCCTGCAGCACTGCGCCGATGCTCTGGCTCTGCCCGCGCGCGTCGAGTACCAGCAGCACCGGCGCGCCGAGCAACTGCGCCACCTGCGCGGTGGATCCCCGCGCCGGGGTGAGGAACTGGTCGTCGATGCGGCCGTCGAACAGGCCCATCACGCCTTCGACGACGGCGAGGTCGGCACCTGCCGATCCGTGCCGGTACAGCGGCCCGATGAGGTGCTCGCCCACCAGCACCGGGTCGAGGTTGCGGCCGGGGCGCCCGGCGGCCAGGCCGTGGTAGCCGGGGTCGATAAAGTCGGGACCAACTTTGAACGGAGCGATCCGGTGGCCGGCTTGGCGCAGCGCGCCCATCAAACCCGTTGCGATGGTGGTCTTCCCGCTGCCGGACGATGGTGCGGCGACGACGACGGCCCCCGCGAGGCTCACGTGCTCACCACTCGATCCCGGGTTGGCCCTTGCGGCCGGCGTCCATCGGGTGTTTTACCTTCGTCATCTCGGTGACCAGGTCGGCGACCTCGATGAGGCGCGCCGGGGCGTCGCGGCCGGTGATGACGACGTGCTGGCGGCCGGGGCGGCCCAGCAGAGTCTCGACCACCTCCTCGACGTCGACCCAGCCCCACTTCAGCGGGTAGGTGAACTCGTCGAGGACGTAGAAGTCATGACGTTGTTCGGCCAACCGGGAAGCGATCTCGGCCCATCCGTCAGCGGCAGCGACAGCGTGGTCGGCGTCCGAGCCGACCTTCTTGACCCAGGACCAGCCGCTCCCCATCTTGTGCCACTCCACCGCACCGCCGATGCCCTGCTCGTCATGCACGCGGCCCAGTTCGCGGAACGCCGACTCCTCGCCGACCCGCCACTTGGCGCTCTTGACGAACTGGAACACCGCGACGTTCAACCCGGAGTTCCACGCCCGCAATGCCATTCCGAAGGCGGCCGTCGACTTGCCCTTCCCCTCGCCGGTGTGCACCGCCAGCACGGGTGCGGTGCGGCGGGCCCGGGTGGTCAGCCCGTCGTCGGGGACGACCAGGGGCTGCCCCTGAGGCATCAGGCGGCTCCGCGCACGGCCGCCGCCAGGTTGTCGGCGCGTAACCGCTCCAGCCGTACCACCGGGGCGCGAAGCTGGCCGGCGAGCTCAGCCGCCAAACCCAGCCTGATGTAGGAGGTTTCGCAATCCACGACCACCGCGGCGGCGCCCTCGGCCGCCAATAGGGCGGCCGCGGTCCGGCTGCGCCCCAACGGATCCGGTCCACCGGTGGCCCGCCCGTCGGTGAGCACCACGACCAGCGGGCGGCGAGTCCGGTCCCGGGCCCGCTCCCGCATCACGATGTCGCGCGCGGCGAGCAGTCCGCGAGCCAACGGGGTGGTCCCGCCGGTGTCGAGCCGGGCCAGTCGCTGTGCCGCGATGTGCGCAGAGGTTGTGGGCGGCAACACCACTCGGGCCTCGTCGGCCCGGAAGGTGATGACCGCGACCTTGTCACGCCGTTGATAGGCGTCACGCAACAACGACAGCGCCGCTCCGCCGACCGCAGCCATCCGGTCCCGGGCGGCCATCGACCCGGAGGCGTCGACCACGAAGATGACCAGGTTGCCCTCACGTCCGACGCGCAGCGCGCGCCGGATGTCGTCGGCGTCGGGGCGCAACGGCCCCGCGCCGGTCGCACGGTCGGCGGCCGCCATCACCGTGGCGAACACGTGCACGCCGTGGCCTCGCCCGTCACGGCTGGGACCGACCGTCGCTCCCGAGGAGTTGCGGGCCGCCGAGCGACGCCCGGCGGCGCCGTCGCCGACACCGGGCACAGTCAACGCCCTGGTCCGATACTGAGCCGATGGCGGTGCCGACGGCCTGGTGACCGACGAACCATGCTGTTGCCCAGCGGTTTCCGCAGGACCGTCCACCGACTGCCCCCCACCGGGCGGGTCCGGCTCCGGTTCGGGCTCGGTCGTATCGCCGAGCAGTTGGTCCAACTCTGCCGGGTCGAGACCCGGGTCGTCGAATGGGTCGCGCCGGCGGCGATGCGGCAAGGCCAGTTCGGCGGCCATCCGAATATCCTCGGCGCCAACGGTATCGGCGCCACGCCAGGCCGCGTGTGCCACCGCGGTGCGCGCGACCACCAGGTCGGCACGCATCCCGTCGACGTCGAACGCCGCACACAGCGCAGCGATCCGCTCGACTTCGCGGTCGGGCAACTCGACGTGCTCCACCCGCGCCCGGGCGGCGGCGATCCGGCGGGCAAGGTCACCGTCGGCCTCGGCATAGCGGGCAGCGAAACCGGCCGGGTCGGCCTCGTAGGCCAGCCGGGCCCGGACGACTGCGCTGCGGACCGGGACATCGCGGGAGGCGTGCACATCCACCGCCAAGCCGAACCGGTCCAGAAGTTGCGGACGCAGCTCTCCCTCTTCGGGATTCATGGTTCCGATCAGGACGAACCGCGACTCGTGGGAGTGCGACACCCCGTCGCGTTCGATGTGCACCCGGCCCATGGCGGCGGCGTCGAGGAGGATGTCGACCAGGTGATCGGGCAGCAGGTTGACCTCGTCGACGTAGAGGATCCCGCCGTGGGCGCGGGCGAGCAGGCCCGGCGAGAACGCATGCTCGCCGTCGCGTAGCACCTTCTGCAGGTCCAGCGATCCGATCACGCGATCCTCGGTGGCCCCGATCGGCAACTCCACCAGTCGCGCTCCGGGAGCCGCGTGGCCCAGGACCGCGGCCAGTGCACGCACGGCCGTGGACTTCGCGGTGCCCTTCTCGCCGCGGATCACCACGCCGCCGATCTCCGGGCGCACCGCACACAGCAGCAGGGCCAGCCGGAGTTGGTCGTGGCCGACGATCGCGCTGAACGGGTAGGCGATCACTGCCGGCCTGCCCGCACCATCGGGACGTGCGGAATTCCGTCTTCGAGGAACTCCGGGCCGTCGACGACGAATCCGTGGCGGCCGTACATGTCGGCCAGATGACTCTGGGCGTTCAACCGGGAGGTGGCGCCGCCGAGGTCGGTCAGGGCGGCCTCCAGAAGACGCGTGGTGTGGCCGCGACCGCGTTCAGGGGCGCTGGTACACACCCGTCCGATGCGGGATACCTCGGGGTCCTCCCCCATCACCCGCAGCGTCGAGATCACTTCTCCGTCAGGGCTTTCCAGCCAGTAGTGCCGGGTGGTCTCCAGCAGATCAAGACCGTCGATCTCCGGGTATGGGCAGGCCTGCTCTACGACGAAGACCTCGATGCGCAGCTTCAGCACGTCGTGGAGGGTCTTCGCGTCCAATTCGTCTCCCGCGCAACGGTGCAGCGCGACCGTCACACCACCCCCGCTCGACTGCCCAGGCCCAGCACCCGGTTGCCGTGCTCCCACACCTCATGGAAGAGCTGCGGCTCGTCGGACAGCTTGACCCCCAGCGAGGGCACCATCTCCTTGAGCTTGGGCTCCCAGGACGGATAGCGGTCGGTGAAGCAGCGCTTGAGAACGTCGAGCATGGCGGTCACCGCGGTCGAAGCGCCGGGAGAGGCCCCGAGCAGACCCGCGATGGACCCGTCTGCCGCCGACAGCACCGAGGTGCCGAACTCCAGCACGCCAAGCTTTTTGGCGTCGCGGCGGATCACCTGGACGCGCTGGCCGGCGATGTCGAGTTCCCAGTCCTTGCCCTCCGCGGTCGGGGCGAACTGTCGCAGGGTGTTCACCCGGTCGCCGTAGGACTGGAGCAGCTCGCCGATCAGATACTTCAGCAGCGACAGTTCGGTCAGCCCGACGCCGACCATCGACAACAGGTTGTTCGGCTTCACCGACAGCGGCAGGTCGGTGACCTTGCCGGTCTTCAGGAACTTGGGCGACCAACCGGCGAACGGCCCGAACAGCAGCCAGTCCTTGCCGGTGATGACCCGGGTGTCCAAGTGCGGCACCGACATCGGCGGGGCACCCAACGGCGGGAGGCCGTACACCTTGGCATGGTGCCGACTGGTCAGGTCGGGCTTGTTGGTGCGCAGCCACAGGCCGCTGACCGGGAATCCGCCGAAGCCCTTCGCTTCCTTGATGCCGGCCTTCTGCAGCAGCGGCAGCGCACCCCCGCCGGCGCCGACGAAGACGAACTTGCTTGTGATGGAGAACTTTTCGCCGGTCCGGCGGTTGAGCACCTTGACCTTCCAGGTGCCGTCGGACTGCTTGTCGAGGTCGCGGACCTCGTGGCCGAACAGGGTGCTCATGCCGCGTTCGGCGGTGAAGCCGAGCAACTGCTTCGACAGTGCACCGAAGTCGACGTCGGTGCCGCTCTCGGTCCAGTTGAGACCGACGGGCTTGGTCAGGTCGCGGCCGTCGGCCATCAGGGGCAGCCGATGGGCGAACTCGTCGGCGTCGTTGATGAACTCCATGCCGGCGAACAACGGGTTGCGCACCAGGGTCTCGCGCCGGCGGCGCAGATAGTCGACGTGGTCGGCGCCCTGGACGAAGCTGACGTGCGGGACGGGATTGAGGAAGCTGCGAACGTCGCGCAGGATCCCGTGCTCGTGGGCGAACGCCCAGAACTGACGGGTGACCTGGAACTGCTCGTTGACGTTGATCGCCTTGGAGATGTCGATGGTGCCGTCGGGGTTTTCGGGGGTGTAGTTCAGCTCGCACAGCGCCGAGTGGCCGGTGCCGGCGTTGTTCCACGGGTCGCTGCTCTCGGCGGCCGCCGCGTCCAGACGCTCCACCAGCGTGATCGACCAGTTCGGCTCGACCATCTTCAGGAGGGCTCCCAGTGTGGCGCTCATGATTCCGGCGCCCACCAGTACGACGTCGGTCTTGGAGTCGAGCTTGGGGTTCTCAGACATGCCGCTAGATTATCGCTAACCCCGCTTTCCAAAACGGGTAAGTCACCAGCGCCACAGTCGCGGTTATGGTGGGGCGCGTGACGGCAGTACCGGCCAACCGGGTCCCGCAATGGGTTCCCGACGTCCTGCCCGGCTTCCAGCAGACCACCCTCGTGCTCGGTGCCGACCCCGATGGCGAGGGCGATCTGGTCGCCACCCTGGTCCGCCGGGCCGGTTCGCCGGCGTCACAGCGTGCAGTCCTGGCCGTCCACGGCTTTACCGACTACTTCTTCAACACCCAACTGGTCGACCACCTCACCGCCGGCGGGTTCCGTGTTTACGGCCTCGACCTCCGTAAATGCGGACGGTCCTGGCGGGAGGGGCAGACCCCGCACTTCACCACCGACCTGGCCCGCTATGACCGCGAGCTGGACCTGGCGATGGAGATCATCCGCGCGGAGAACGGGCTGGACAACGCGTCGGCCGACCCCGCCGAGTGTGAAAACACCGTCACACTGGGCGCCGAGGGTGACGGTAGCTTCACACTGGCGCAGGGCCCGGTGCAGACCGTCGTGTACGGGCATTCGACCGGCGGCCTGGTGGTGTCACTGTGGCTGGACCGCCTGCACCGCCGAGGTGAGACCGCGTCATCGGGCCTGATCGGCCTGGTCCTCAACAGCCCGTTCCTGGACCTGCGCGGGCCGGGAATCCTGCGCACCCGCGTGACCTCGACGGCGCTCGGCGCGGTGTCGCGGGTACGCAAGACCCGGGTGCTGCGCCCCGGGGGCCAGGGCGGATACGGGCTGACCCTGCACCGCGACTACCACGGCGAGTTCGACTACGACCTGAAGTGGAAACCGCTGGGCGGATTCCCCATCACCGTCGGCTGGCTGCACGCGATCCGTCGCGGCCAGGCGACGTTGCACCGCGGCCTGGACGTCGGAGTGCCCAACCTCATCCTGCGCTCCGACCGGACGGTGGCCGAGGCGGGTATCGAGACCATGCAGCGCGGCGACGCCGTCCTCGACGTCGCCCACATCGCCCGGTGGGCGGGCTGCATCGGAAACCGGCAGACCGTGGTGCCGGTCGCCGAAGCCAAACACGACGTTTTCCTGTCGCTGGCCGGTCCACGGGCGATGGCCTATGCCGCACTCGACGACTGGCTGGCCCGGCTGTAGGTCTCAGCCGTTTCCGGGTACGGCCCACTTCTTGTCGAAGCGCCCGAGCCGCCAGATCACCAGCGCCGCAATCCAGGTCAGTACGAACATCCCGACGATGGCGAATCCCACGGCGTTGAGGTCGAGTCCGCCGATCCAATCCCAGATGCCACCGGTCCAGCCCAGCTGCTCGGAGAGCAGGCCCAGCAGTTCGGCGGTTCCGACGATCAGCGCGACGGCGATCGAGAGTCCCGTCACAGTGATGTTGTAGTAGAGCTTGCGCGCGGGGTTCGCGAACGCCCACCCGTAGGCGAGGTTCATGAACGAGCCGTCGATGGTGTCCAGCAAGCTCATCCCGGCGGCAAAGATCACCGGCAGGCACAGGATCGCGTACCACGGCAGACCGGCGGCGGCGCTGGTCCCGGCCAGCACCAGCAACGCCACCTCGGTGGCGGTGTCGAAGCCGAGACCGAACAGCATGCCCAACGGGTACATCTGCCAGGTCGCGCGGATGGATCGGGTGAAACGGCCCAGTACCCGGTTGAGAAGTCCGCGGTTGTCGAGGTGGTGCTCGAGTGCCGCCTCGTCGTACTCCCCGCGGCGCATGTCGCGGAAGACCTTGAGGATGCCGGCCAGGACGGCGATGTTCACCGCGGCGATGACGTAGAGGAACAGTCCCGACACGCTGGTGCCGATCAGCCCGGCGTAGTGGTGCAGCGCCGAGGATTCGTCCTGCACCGGGCCCACGACGGCGTGGACGCCGAACGCGATGGCCAGCGAGAGAGCGAACACCACCGAGGAGTGCCCCAGGGAGAAGAAGAAGCCCGCTCCCAGCGGACGCTGTCCGTCCTCCATCAGCTTTCGGGTGGTGTTGTCGATCGCGGCGATGTGGTCGGCGTCGAAGGCGTGCCGCAATCCCAGGGCGTAGGCCGTCAGTCCGACCCCGATGCCCAGCACCTTGTCACCGGTGCCGAAATGCTGCGGAGCGACGAGAAAGACCAGGGTCCCCCAACCGATGACGTGCAGTGCGGCGACGACGGCGAACATCGCGCCCAGCCGCGCCCACTCGCGCGGTGACAACAGCCCGCGCAGCCGCGTCCACGCTCGCGTCACAGCCACTGACGCTATCAGCGCCGGGCCCGGCTGCCAGCGATTCCGCTACTCGAGTTCAGTGAGCGCCGACCTCCGCCACAGCACGACCGCGGCGACCCAGGTCAGCACGAACAGCGCGACGACCGCGAACCCCACGTTGTCGAGGCTGATCCCGCTAACCCATTCGGCGACAGGGTTGGTCCAGCCCAGGTCGTCGTGCAGAACCGAGACCAGTTCGACCGAGCCGATCAACAGGGCGACCGCGACCGACAGCCCGGTGATGACGAGGTTGTAGTAGATCTTGCGGACCGGGTGGGCGAAGGCCCAGTCATAAGCCGCCGTCATGAACAGCCCGTCCACGCTGTCCATCAGACTCATCCCGGCGGCAAACAGGACCGGCAGCGTCAGCACCGCGTACCAGGGCAGACCGGAGGCCGCCCCGCTGCCGGCCAAGGCCAGCAGCGCGACCTCGGTGGCGGTGTCGAAACCCAGCCCGAACAGCACACCGACCACGAACATCTGGCCGGGTCGGGTGATACGACGCATGACAGGCCGGAGAATCCGGGCCAGCACGCCGCGATTGTCCAGTTGATCCTGTAACTCGTCCTCGTCGAAGCGGCCCTGGCGCAGCGCCGTGAAGACCCGCCAGATTCCCATCAGGGCAACCACATTCACGATCGCGATCAAATACAGGAATCCACCCGATGCCAGAGTGCCCGCCAGTCCGAGGGCATGCCGGGTGGGCGATGCCTCGTCGAGCAGTGCCCCTGCGGTCTTGGCTGCGGCCAGCACCAGCAGCGCCAGCACCACCACCATCGCGGAATGCCCCAGAGCGAACCAGAATCCGACCGAGCGGGGCCGGGTGCCGTCGGCAGCCAATTTGCGGGTGACGTTGTCGATGGCAGCGATGTGGTCGGCGTCGAAGGCATGCCGCAGTCCGAACATGTAGGCGCTCAACCCGACCCCGAGGGACACCGCCTGCGCCCCCGCGAGATGGCGCCCCGGATCGTTGACGATCGCTAACGCCCCGAAACCGGCAAGGTGCAGAAGTGCCACCGTTCCGAGCAGGGCAGCAACCTGCACCCGCTGACGACTGGTCCACGACAAAAGCCCACACCTCCGGATGGGGATTGCGCGTCCCCGTCGGCTCCACGGGCGGGAAGGTCTGGCTACCGACCACCGGCGTGGCGCCGAGGACCGGACACAGTGGCGCGACCGCACCGGAATCTCACCGGTTTCCGCACCGCCCAACTACCACGCCGACCCTACCGGTCAGGGCACCAGCGTGTAGTCGCCCGCCTCGGCTAGCGCCTCGGTGATCTCGGCTTGGCTGAGCGTCCGGTCGGCGTCGACGTGGACCACCGACGGGGTGCCCAGGTCCACCCGGACCGATTCGACGCCGGGCAAGGCGCCCAATTCGTGGGTGACGTGCTTGACGCAGGACTGGCAGTTCATGCCGGCCACGCTGAAGGTCTGAGTCATGGTTCTCCCTCTCTACAGCGCAGTGACGTAGTGGCCGCTGATGCCGCCGTCGACCAGGAAGGTCGACCCGGTGATGAACGACGAATCGTCGCTGGCCAGGAACGCCACCGCGGCGGCCAGCTCCTCCGGTTCGGCGAACCGGCCCATCGGCACGTGAATCAGGCGGCGGGCCGCCCGTTCGGGATCCTTGGCGAAAAGCTCCTGCAGCAAGGGGGTGTTCACCGGGCCGGGGCACAGCGCGTTGACCCGGATGCCCTGCCGGGCGAACTGCACGCCGAGTTCGCGGCTCATCGCCAGCACCCCGCCCTTGGACGCGGTATAGGAGATCTGGGAAGTGGCCGATCCCATCACCGCGACGAACGAGGCGGTGTTGATGATGGAACCCTTCCCGGCCGGCACCATGTGGCGCAACGCGGCGCGGCAGCACAGGTAGACGCTCTTGAGGTTGACGTCCTGAACCCTTTGCCAGGCCGGGAGTTCGGTGTTCTCGATCAGGTCGTCGTCCGGCGGCGAGATGCCGGCGTTGTTGAAGGCGATGTCCACCGAGCCGTAGGCCGCCGCCGCGGCATCGAAGAGGTTGTCGACCTGGCCCTGATCCGAGACATCCACGGCGACAAAGGTTCCGCCCAACTCGTCGGCCACCGGTTCACCGGCCTTCGGGTCGATGTCCCCGACGACGATGGTCGCGCCCTCGGCGCGCAGTCGCCGTGCAGAGGCCAGTCCGATGCCACTGGCGGCACCGGTGATGACGGCCACCTTGCCGGCCAGGCGTTGGGTCAGATCCATCTAACTCTCTCCGATCGCGATGAAGACGTTCTTGGTTTCGGTGAAATGCTCGGGGGCGTCGGGTCCGAGTTCGCGTCCCAGACCTGACTTCTTGAACCCGCCGAATGGAGTCGTGTAGCGCACCGACGAATGCGAGTTCACGCTGAGGTTGCCCGACTCCACCGCGCGGGACACCCGCAGGGCCCGGGAGAGGTTGTCGGTCCAGATCGACCCGGAAAGTCCGTAGTCGGTGGCGTTGGCCAGTGCGATCGCGTCGGCCTCGTCCTCGAAGGGCAGCACGGCGACGACCGGTCCGAAGATCTCTTCGGTAGCCGTCCGGTCTGAACGCGACGGGGTGAGAACCGTTGGCGGGAACCAGTATCCGGGGCCGTCGGGTGCGGATCCCCGGAAGGCGACCGGGGCGCCGTCGGGGACGTAGGCCGCCACCGACTCGAAGTGCGTCCGCGACACCAGCGGTCCCATCTCGGTGCCGCGGTCGGCCGGGTCGCCGACTGCGACGCCCTTGACGGCGGGCTCGAGCAGTTCCATGAACCGGTCGTAGACGTTGCGCTGCACCAGGATCCGGCTGCGCGCACAGCAGTCCTGTCCGGCGTTGTCGAACACGCCGTAGGGCGCGGTGGCCGCGGCCTTCTCCAGGTCGCAGTCGTCGAAGACGATGTTGGCGCTCTTACCGCCGAGTTCCAGCGTCACCCGCTTGACCTGCTGGGCCGCGCCGGCCATCACCCGCGTGCCGACCTCGGTGGATCCGGTGAAGACGATCTTGCGCACCTGCTGGTGGGTGACGAACCGCTCCCCCACCACGCTGCCCTTGCCGGGCAGCACCTGGAAGAGGTCGTCCGGCAGACCGGCTTCCAGTGCAAGCTCGCCGAGGCGGATGCTGGTCAGCGGCGTCCACTCGGCGGGCTTGAGCACCACGGCATTGCCCGCGGCCAGCGCCGGAGCGAAGCCCCACGACGCGATCGGCATCGGGAAGTTCCACGGGGTGATGACACCGATGACGCCGATCGGCTCGTGGAAGGTGACGTCGAGGCCGCCGGCCACCGGAATCTGCCTGCCGCTGAGGCGTTCCGGCGTTGCCGAGTAGTACTGCAGGACGTCGCGGACATGCCCGGCCTCCCACTCCGCCGCGGAGACCGGATGCCCGGAGTTGGCCACCTCGAGCGCCGCCAGTTCACCGACGTGCGCGTCGACAACAGCCGCGAAGGACCGCAATGCGGCCGCGCGTTCCGCCGGAGGCCTTTCGGCCCAAGCCTTCTGGGCAACCACCGCGCGGGCGACGGCATCGTCGACGGCGGCGGCGTCGAGCAGTTCGACGGTGCGCAGCACCTGCTCGGTGGCCGGGTTGATGAGTTCAGTGCTGGTCACAAGCTCGCTTTCTCGGTCGCGAAGGCCCGGGCGGCGTCGACCAACCCGGTGACGATGCGCAGATCGTCCAAGCTCTCCTCAGGGTGCCACTGCACGGCCACCACGAACTCCGGCCCGGCCATCTCGACCCCCTCGACCAGACCGTCCTCGGCCTTGGCACTGACCAGCAGGCCGTCGCCGAGCCGGTCGATCCCCTGGTGGTGGTAGCACCGGCCGCGGGCCGTCCCGCCGAGCATCCCGGACAACCGGGTCCCCGGCACGGTGTGCACCGCCGTCACCGCGAACACCCCGTCGCCCGTCCGGTGGCCGGACGACCCGAGGACATCGGGGAGATGCTGGTGCAGCGTGCCGCCGAACCTGACGTTGAGAAGCTCCGCGCCGCGGCAGATTCCGAGCACCGGCACGCCGCGCTCCAGGGCGGCATCGAGCAGCGCGAATTCCCACGCGTCCCGGGCGTGGTCGGGCACGTCGGTGGTCGGGTGCGGCGCCTGGCCGTAGGCCGCCGGGTCGATGTCGCGGCCGCCGGTGAGGACCAGCGCGTCGAGTCGGGACAGCACCGCCGCGGCGCCGTCGGCATCGACGGCCTGCGGCGGCAGCAGGACGGCGATGCCACCGGACCTCGTGACGGCTTCCAGATAGACGCCGGGCAGAAAGCTCGCCTCGGTGTCCCAGACTCCGGACTGCGCGCGCTGGCGGTAGGTGGTGAGGCCGACGAGGGGCCTGCGGGCACTGTCAGAGGCGTTCAAACCCGCGCATCCTCTCCCAGTCGGTCACGCAACTGTTGAACGCCGCGAGTTCGACGCGGGCGTTGTTGAGGTAATGCTCGACGACGTCGTCGCCGAAGGCCGCCCGGGCCACCGACGAGCCCTCGAACAGCGCCGCCGCCTCGGCCAGTGTCGTGGGCAACCGCTCGGCGCCGCTGGCGTAGGCGTTGCCGGCCAGGGGTTCGGGCAATTCCAGCGCGTTGTCGATACCGTGCAAGCCGCCGGCGATCAGGGCGGCGACCGCCAGATACTGGTTGACGTCGCCCCCGGGAGCCCGGCACTCCATCCGCATGGACTGCCCGTGGCCGACGATGCGGACCGCGCAGGTCCGGTTGTCCACGCCCCAGGCGATCGCGGTGGGGGCAAAACTGCCCTCGACAAAACGCTTGTAGGAGTTGATGTTCGGCGCGGAGAACAGCGTGAGCTCGCGCATGGTGGCCAGTACGCCCGCGACGAAGCTGCGGAACATTCCCGACATCCCCAGCGGGTCGGCGTCGTCGGCGAACACCGCGGTGCCGTCGGCGCCGCGCAGCGAGAGATGGATGTGGCAGCTGTTGCCCTCCCGCTCGTCGAACTTCGCCATGAACGTCAGGGCCTTGCCGTGCTGGTCGGCGATCTCCTTGGCGCCGTTGCGGTAGATCGTGTGGTTGTCGCAGGTGACCACGGCGTCGTCGTAGCGGAAGGCGATCTCCTGCTGGCCGAGGTTGCACTCGCCCTTCACGCCCTCGCAGTACATGCCGGCGCCGTCCATGCCCAACCGGATGTCCCGCAGCAGCGGCTCCAGCCGGGTCGAGGCGTGGATCGCGTAGTCGACGTTGTAGTCGCTGGATTTCGTCAGGCCCCGGTAGCCGGCCGCCCAGGCCTCGCGGTAGCCAACGTCGAAGACCATGAACTCCAGTTCGGTGCCGACGAACGCGGCCAGCCCACGCTGCGCCAGGCGATCGGTCTGGGCTCGCAGCACCGATCGTGGAGCGGCGGCCACCGGGCTTCCGTCGTGCCACTGGAGATCCGCCATCACCAGCGCCGTTCCGGGGAGCCACGGGATGAGCCGCAGGGTGCTCAGGTCCGGACGCATCACCATGTCGCCGTATCCGGAGTCCCAACTCGACATGGCATATCCGTCGACGGTGTTCATCTCGACGTCGACGGCCAGCAGGTAGTTACAGCACTCCGCGCCGTGCGCCGCGACCTCCTCGGCGAACAGCCGCGCCGACACCCGCTTTCCGGTGAGACGGCCCTGCATGTCGGCGAAGGCGACGATCACCGTGTCGATCTCGCCGGCGGCCATCAGCCGGTCGAGTTCGCCCGGCGACAACAACCCGTGCCGGCGGCCGGCTGCGCTGTCAACCACGTGGGCCCCTTTCGTCAACCGCAAGGTTTTCACAAATGACACACAAAGGTGGCACACCCGGGCATTGCTCGGCTTATTGTCCCAAGCAAAGACACGCCCCTAACAGAGACACGGGGAAGGAGACCACCGTGCCCGAGGGCCACGAAATTCTCGACGAGGACGAACGCCACCTCGCTCAGCTGGGTTACACGCAGGAGCTGTCGCGGTCCTGGTCGGGATTCAACAACTTCGCGATCTCGTTCTCCATCATCTCGATCCTGGCCGGCTGCTTCACCTCGTTCGGGCTGGGCTGGAACAACGGCGGGCCGGCGGCCATCGCCTGGGGCTGGCCAATCCTCGCAGCGTTCATCATGCTCGTCGGCCTGTGCATGTCGGAACTGGTCTCGGCCTTCCCGACCTCGGGCGGAATCTATTGGTGGGCAGCCAAACTCGGCGGCCCCAAGGCCGGGTTCTACACCGGCTGGCTGAACCTCATCGGCCTGGTCGCCATCCTCGCGTCGGTGGCCTACGGCAGCGCGACGTTCCTAGACCTCACGCTGGGCACCATCAGCGAGAGCTGGCTGGCGGGCTACAGCCTCAAGCGGGTCTTCGTGATGTTCCTGGTGATTCTCGTCGTCGTCGCCGTCATCAACATCGTCTCGTCCCACCTGCTGGCCGTCATCAACAACATCTCGGTGTGGTGGCACGTGGCCGGCGCGGCCGCGGTGATCGGAATTCTGTTTCTGGTGCCCGAGCACCACGCCAGTGTGTCCGACGTGTTCGCCAAGACCATCAACAACAGCGGCATGTTCGGCGGGGCCACCTCCGGGTGGGGTTGGCTCCTGATCGTGCTGCCGATCTCGGCGATCCTGACCCAGTACACGATCACCGGGTACGACGCCTCCGCTCACCTGTCCGAGGAGACCAAGAGTGCGGCCGGCGCCGCAGCGAAGGGAATCTGGCGGTCCATCTTCTATTCGGCGATCGGCGGCTGGATCCTGTTGCTGGCGTTCCTGTTCGCCGTCCAGGACTCCGATGCGGTGTCGGCCTCCGGGGGTGCGGTGGCCACCATCTTCAGCCAGGCGTTGAACTCGAAGTGGGCCGCGCTGGTGTTGTTCATCTCCACGGCGGGGCAGTTGTTCTGCACGACCGCCTGCCAGACCAGTGCATCGCGAATGCTGTTCGCCTTCAGCCGCGACCGCGCGGTTCCCGGCCACCGGCTGTGGTCTGCAGTCAACTCGAACCGGGTGCCCGCCAATGCGGTGATGGTCACCGCGGGTATCGCCGCGCTGCTGACGCTGCCCGCGCTCGTCGAGGTCGACATCAACGGCGCCCCCGTTCCGATCGCGTTCTTCGCGGTCGTGTCCATCGGTGTGGTCGGGCTTTACCTATGTTTCGCGGTGCCCATCTACTACCGGTGGAAAGCCGGCGACGCCTTCCCGGTAGGCAGTTGGAACCTGCGCGGACACCACCGCTGGATGGCGCCGTTGGCGCTGGCGGAGATCATCGTCACCTCGGTCGTCGCGATGTTCCCCACGTCGCTGGGCGGCGTCCCCTGGGATCCCAGCTTCGAGTGGAAGTTCGTCAACTACACCCCCCTGGTGGTGTTCGGCGTTCTGATTCTGCTGTGGCTGTACTGGCATGTGTCGGTGAAGAAGTGGTTCACCGGACCGGTCCGGCAGGTCGACGAATCCGGCGGGCAATTGCAGGGAGCACGCTAGTCCCGGTCGCGGCCCCCAGCTGAGGACGTCACCAGGAGCTGGTGCGCAGCACGATCTCCGCCGCCAGTTGCGCGGTCGACTCGCCGGCGTTGCGCCGGCCGGTGAACTCCACCAGACGGAAGTCGCTGTAGACGTACCGCTGGCTGGCCTTGGCGACGGCGCGCGCCGCCGGAGTGGTGGCCAGCGCGGTGGTGTTGATCTCGACCGGGGGGCAGTCCTGATCCTGGATCACCCCGTGCGGGTCGGGAACTCGCGGATGGCCGCGGTCGATGACGACCAGTCCGGTGAACCGGTCGGGCCGCGAGACCGCCACCTCCCAGGCCAATTCGGCGCCGAACCGGTCGCCGACGAGCACCGCCCACGGCACGTCGAGGTTGTCGAGAATGGCCATCACGGCCTTGGCGTGCAGCCGCGGATCGGCCCCGATGACAACGGTCTTCACCGATGCGGTGTGCAGCCGCTCGCACAGCGTGTCGTAGGCGGCCGGCGCATGCTGGGCCGCCCCGATGAGTACGACGTGGACGCCTTTGTCCGGTCCGCTCACGCTGACCGGCACGGGAAAGCCGTCGACCGTCATCATCGTCGCAGGCATCCACTCACGCTACTGCGCAGCCGCTGAGACGGCCCGGTTTCCGGAGCCCTTCTCAGCCACTACACAGTTTGGGTCACGAAGCCCGGCTCTTGGCAACCTGTTTGGCGAAAATGTCCAAGAACGTTTGCGGCAGTGTGGCTTTGGCTTCGATGTTCGGATCCTCGACCGGGAAGGCGACGCCGAAGACCGCGCGGGTTCCGATGTTCTGGAACGCCATGTAGATACTGCTCTCGGATTCGTTGAGCTTCATGGTCTGTTGGTAGGCCAACGTGTCGCGCTCGAGTCCGGACAGCTCGGTCGTGGTGATCGGGATGCCCGGCGAGTCCGGGTCGAAGAACGCCTCGAAACTGGCGCAGCGGTCGGCCGCGGCCCGCAGTTGGTCGAGGTCGAGATTCCACGACAGCAAAGTGATGACGATGCGCGCTCCGTTGAAGCTGACCGAGTACTTCACCGCGCTGCCCGGGCCACGCTCCCCCGAATTGCGGATGACGTTGGTGAGCGCGTTGGCGCAGCCTTCGGGGCGGGACAGCATCGAACTCGGCCCGTCGGCGCCGTCGGGCGTGCCGGGATTCTCGGCGATCAGGTCGAATTCCGCGCCGGGGGGAACCTCGGTCGCGGTCAGCGCCGCCTTGGCCAGGGTGGCACCGGGCCATGTGGCGGTGCCGTCCACCGTGGTGGCGCAGCCGGAGAGCACCAGGCACGACAGCGCGGCGATCCACGCTCTCCTCATCAGGGCACTCTCTTCATGGCCATCAGGGTAGGCGACACGGCCTTCACGGTAGGCGACCGAGTGCCGAGGTGATGACCGGAGCATCGGTACCGGAGTCCAGCAGTGCCAGGACCGCGTCGATGTCCAGGTGCGCCGACAGCAGGTCGGCCATCAGATCCAGCTGGGCGTCCCGGCGCGCGGGCACACTCACGTCGTCGGCGACCCGGAACCCGCCGCGCCCGGCGGCGGCCGCGGCTTCGGTGAGCCAGATCCGGCGGAACTCGTCGTTGTCCATCACCCCGTGCCAGTGCGTTCCGAACACGGCGCCGCGCCGGTAGCCCTGGGTGGTCCCGGCGGCCTCGAACCACGTCTCCTCGCTGCAGCGGGTGACCTGCCCGTGGTGAATCTCGTAGCCGCCCAACGTCGTCTCATGCATCGACGCCTCCCAGTGGCGCAGCGTCTTATCCGGTGCGAAGACGATGTCGGCATCCAGCAGCCCGAGTCCGGCGACGGTTCCGGCCCGACCCTCGACCTCGTCGTCGATGCGCGCGCACAGCATTTGGAAGCCACCGCATAGACCCAGCACCGCCCGGCCGGAACGGACATGGGCCGCCACCGCGTCGGCCAGACCGCGATCGCGCAACCAGTGCAGGTCGGCGACGGTGGCCTTGCTCCCGGGAATCACCACGACGTCGGCATCGGTCAGCTCGGCGGGCTCGGCGACCCAGCGAACCGAAACCCCTGGCTCACATGCGATTGCCTCGACGTCGGTGGAGTTGGAGATGCGCGGCAATCGCAACGCCGCCACCCGCAGCCACTGGCTGCCACGGGGTTCGGCAGCAACGCCGACCTCTCCCCCGGCTACCACCGACAGCGAGTCTTCGGCGTCCAGCCACAGGTCGTCGCGGTAGGGCAACACACCGTAGGTCGGGCGGCCGGTGAGAGCGGCAAGCTGGTCCAGGCCGGGCGCCAGCAGGGCCGGGTCGCCGCGGAACTTGTTGACGATGAAGCCCGCGATGAGCGCCTGGTCCTCGGGCTCCAGCACGGCGACGGTGCCGAACAGGTGCGCCAGCAGACCACCGCGGTCGATGTCGCCGACCAGTACGACCGGCAAGCCCGCCGCCCTGGCCAGGCCCATGTTGGCCAGATCCGTTGCCCGGAGGTTTATTTCGGCCGGCGAACCGGCGCCCTCACAGATCACCACATCGAACTCGGCACGTAAGCCGGCGAGGTCCTCGGCGATCACCGCGCGAAGCCGGTCGCGATGGGCGATGTAGTCGGCGGCCCTGACGGTGCCTGCCGGCCGGCCCCGCACCACAAGTTGCGACGTCCGGTCGCTGCCGGGCTTGAGTAGTACCGGGTTGAACCGCACGCTGGGCGCCAATCCGGCGGCGCGGGCCTGCATCCCCTGGGCGCGACCGATCTCGCCGCCGTCGAGCGTGACCACCGAGTTGTTGCTCATGTTCTGCGCCTTGAAGGGCGCCACCCGAATTCCCTTGCGGGCCAACCATCGGCAGAGCCCGGCCACCACCATGGACTTGCCGGCGTCGGAGGTGGTCCCGGCGACCAGCAGGGCACCTCTCACGTCACGACCGTGATGTCACGGCGCGAGTGTGAGGATCTCGGCGCCGTCCTCGGTGACCACGATGGTGTGCTCGAACTGCGCGGTCCATTTGCGGTCACTGGTGGCCACCGTCCAGCCGTCGTCCCAGATCTCGTAGTCCAGGCCGCCGAGGTTGATCATCGGTTCGATGGTGAACGTCATGCCCGGTTCCAGCACGGTGTCCACCTCGGGCTGGTCGTAGTGCAGCACCACCAGGCCGTTGTGGAACGTGGTGCCGATACCGTGGCCGGTAAAGTCGCGAACCACGCTGTAACCGAAGCGGTTTGCGTAGGCCTCGATCACGCGGCCCACCACCGACAGCGCGCGGCCCGGCTTGACCGCCTTGATGGCGCGCGTGGTCGCCTCCTGGGTGCGCTCGACGAGAAGCCGGTGCTCCTCGGCCACCTCGCCGGCCAGGAAAGTCGCGTTGGTGTCGCCGTGCACGCCGTCGATGTAGGCGGTGACGTCGATGTTGACGATGTCCCCCTCGGCGATCACCGTGGAGTCCGGTATCCCGTGGCAGATGATCTCGTTGAGCGACGTGCAGCAGGACTTCGGAAAACCCTTGTAGCCCAGCGTCGACGGATAGGCCCCGTGGTCGACCATGTAGTCATGGGCGATCCGGTCGAGTTCGTCGGTGGTGACGCCCGGCGCGACGGCCGCGCCGGCCGCGGCCAGCGCACCGGCCGCGATGCGTCCGGCCGTGCGCATCTTCTCGATGACCTCGGGGGTCTGCACCCACGGCTCGCTTCCCTCGGCAGCGCCGGCCCGGCCGACGTATTCGGGTCGCTCGATCGACTTCGGCACGGTGAGGGTGGGTGAAACCACCCCAGCGCTGAGGGGGCCACGGACGGGTGGAGGCACCGGCATGGACCCAGATTAGCGTCGGAGAAGCCGCGAGCGCTTCGGCCCACGAATGTTCACCGAGCCCATCACCACCCGCCCGGTGAGCACCACGTGAGGTCTGCCGTCCGGAGGCGGGTTCTTGCGGCGGTCACGGGCGCTGCCGCCGTAGACGGTGACGTCGTCGATCGAGGCGCTCGCCCCATCGGGGAGGCGGATGTCGACCGAACCCCGGATGATGTCCAGTTCGATCACCACCATCGGGCCGGCGAACCGTGCGCTGGTCAGGTCGAGGTCCACCGAACCCATCCGGCGAACCAGGGCCAGCCGGGTGGGCACCGTCCATTCCCCGTGCCGGCGCAGCGAGCCCATGGCGCCGCGCAGTTCGAGGCGGTCGGTCGCCGAGGACGCGATGGCTCCGGAACCGGGCAGGTCGGAGACCAGCGCTTCCAGCTCGGTGGGCTGACGCGCGATGGACACCTGCGCCGAGCGCTCCTCGAACTCGCCGATGTCGATCAGCCCGAGCGCCACGGCGTTGTGCAGCCGGCGCAGCGTCCCGCTGCGGTCGGCGTCGGAGACCCGCAGTGCAGGGACACCCTCGGTCCGGTTCTCCACGCGGCTGTAGGAGTCAGTCATGGCATCTCCAACTTACCCGGCTGGGTCCGGGCGGGCCTTGCCCGTCTAGGCTTCCGGCGATGTCACAGCTATCCCGACGCACCGTTATGGCCGGCGCGGCCGCCGCTTCCCTGGCGGCCTGTGGGCCCCGGCCGGACAACGTGCCGATCCCTCCCCCGCCGACCCCCGGCGCCAAGATCACCGCGGCCGCCGACGTGCCGGTCGGTTCGGGGGCGATCGTCGACGGCACCCTGGTGACCCAGCCGACCCCCGGGGTGTTCAAGGGCTTCGTCGCGGTGTGCACGCACGCCGGTTGCGCGCTGTCGACGGTCAAGGGCGACATGGCGATCTGCCCCTGCCACGGCAGCACCTTCGGACTCAACGGCGAAGTGGTGCGGGGGCCGGCGTTCGCGCCGCTGAACCCGCGGCCGGTGACGGTGCGCGGCGGCGAGATCATCGCCGGCTGAGCCGGTTTCAGACCATCGCCGGCTGAGCCGGTTTCAGACCATCGCCGGCTGAGCCGGTTTCAGACCACCGCCGGCTGAGCCGGTTTCAGACTGCCGTGATGTCGCCGGGCTTGAGCTTCGACGCCGCCACCCCGGTCAGGGTGACCTTGCTGCCACCGAGGTTGACGACGGCGTTGCCGTTGTCGCTGGTGATTTTCACACCGGATCCAAGATTCTCGAACTGCAGGTGATCCTGGCCGGCTTTGAAGTCTGTGATCACCGCGTTGACCCCGGTCACCGGGATGACGAACGTGTCGCCGCCGGCGGCACCGGTCAGGCTCTGGCGTCCTGTGCCCGCGATCAGCAGGTCGCCTTGGGTGCCGCCGACGAGGGTGTCCCCGCCGTCGGATCCGACCACCAATTGCGGTGCAAGCGGATCAGCCATGACGCCGCCGCCCTTGGATCCGGCGCGACGTTCGTAGTACACGAACGCGTCAGGCTGAATATGCCGGGTGTCGGTATTGGCCAGGATCACCGAGGACAAGGTCGTGGAGTCGATCTGCTTCAGGGTGGCCGCGTCGAAACCCTGGTTCTGGTACCAGAACCGGTCGCCGTCACGCAGGTTCACGAACTGCTTGGCGATGATGAGGTCGAAGGTCTGCCCCACCATCGCACCCTGTACGTGATCCTCGGCCAGGCCTCCGATCCAGAGTTCCACCGAGTCGACGCTGCCATAGGCGGCCTGGAGCGCGGCTGCCGTCGTCGCATCCGAGGTGATCTGCGAGAAACTCGTGTAAGGCTTGAGCCCCAACGCGATTCTCGTCTCGTTGAGCGTCCCAAGCCCGAGATCGCGGCCGCGCTGGAGGTTGATCGCGGCCAGATCGAGTCCGGAGTTCGGACCGAAGAGGAAATTGCGGAGGTCGTCGACGATGTGCACGTCGAGTGCGTTGGACGGATCGTTGGTCAGGTGACGCAGCAGGCCGTTGGCCCCGTCGTTGGCGACGAAATCGGCGGGCGCCTGGAAGAAGGCGTCCTTGAGTGAGACGGCCGTACCGATCGGGTTGCCCTGCTCGTCGGTCTTCTCCAGGTTGGCCGACACGATGGAATGACCCAATCGGTATGCGGCACCAGCGAATTCCTCGCTGATCCGGGCGTCGGCGTTGGGTTTGTAACCCTGATACGGCTGGATCGCGGTCTTGCCGAGCAGATGCGGAAGGAATTCGTTGTAGGTGATGTGCTCGATTTCCGCGGTGACGATCGCCCGGGCCTGGTCATAGAGCTGGTCGGACGACCAGTCCGGGTGGGCGGTCTTCAGCAGATCGACCTGACGGTTGTGCTCGCGCACGAACAGCGTCTGCAGCGCCGTCAGATCGGGGTTTTCCGACACCCGGATGTCGCCGGCGGCGAACGCCCCGGCCACGATGGGCAGGTTGTTGCCCGCCGAGGTGAGCAGATGCCCGTCGGTGCCGCGGAGGCTCGCGGCCGTAGTGGCGTCCGAGCCGTAAACCATCGAGCCGTCGAGCCAGCCGGTGACGTTGTTGGTGGCAACGGCCGGCTTCCCGGCCTTTCCGGTCAGCGGGTCGATCACCGCGCGGGTCACCGAGATCGACCCGCTCAGCGTGGGATCCCCGGCCGGCACGGCGATGTCGATGTGGGTGACACCATCGGAATTGGTGAGATTGATGTCGTGGTCGACGAACTGGCCCCAGGCGTACATCATTCCGGAGAGGCCCTCGGCGTTCGGGACGTCGCCGTTGCCGGCGACCACCAGATTGCTGACCGTGCGGGTGTTGGGAAGGCCGGTGCGCAGGGCTGAGATTCCGTCGCTGAAGTGCGCTATTCCGATCCTGACGTAGTCGGCGCCGGTGGCGTTGACCTGCGGGGTGGCGAGATTGTTGCCAGTGCCGTCGATGGTGCGGTACCTGACCGGCGGGGTGGGCA
>CAYTOD010000066.1:0-23413 GCA_964439315.1 uncultured Mycobacterium sp.
CCGCCGAAAACGCCCCGGTGTTACCACCGTCGCCTCCGGCGCCACCGACGCCGCCGACCGAGACGGCCGCGCCACCGTTGCCGCCGTCACCGGCGTTGTTTACCGGCGACAGCAACCCGCTGGAACCGCCCCGGCCACCGGCCCCGCCAACACCATTGACACCGGTGGCGGCACCACCGGAACCACCGTCACCACCGGCGCTGACCCCGCCCGCGTACAGGGAGAACGTCCCGCTTTTCCCGCCGGAGCCGCCGGCCCCGCCACGCCCGCCGTCCGCAATCGACAACCCCCCGGCACCGCCGTCGCCGCCGCCACCCAGCACGCTGAGCCACCCGGCGTTACCGCCCGCGCCACCCGTACCGCCAGCACCGGTCAGCGAGGCCCCACCGGCCCCGCCGTTACCACCGCTGCCGAGGAACAGGCCACCATCGCCACCCTTGCCGCCCGCGCCGCCCAGGCTGGTGGCGTTACCGCCGTCACCGCCGTTGCCGAACCAACCCGCCGAACCGCCGTTGCCGCCCTGCGCGCCGTTGCCTCCGTTGCCGATCAGACCGGCCCGACCGCCATTGCAGCCAGAGGAATCGGTGCACGTTGCGTTAGTCCAGCTATAACCGTTGCCCAGCAGGATGCCGGCGTTCGGGTGTTCGGCAGTGCCATTGCCGATGAAGACTCCGATGAGGTTGGCGATCGGCCTGAAGGTCAACTTGGCAGTCGAGTTCGCCGCCAGACCGGTTGACGCATCGGTCGACAGCGCCGGCTCGCCGGTGGCTGTCAACGCTGCTTTAGCGGTCCAAAGGCCTGCCCCCGCCTGACGACGGTGCGCCGCCAGCGCGGTCCAGGCCAGTGGCGCCAACTCCGGAGCGTCGCCGCGGCCGTTTCCGGTCTGCAGCCATGACACCAGCTTGGCGCCGACACCGCTGACCGGGTTCGCGGCTGTGGCGACCACCGAAGCGCGCGGCGCGGCCGCCGCAACCGCCGAAACGGACTCCGTTGCCGCCGCAGGCTCCACCGCGGGGTGAGCATCGTTGGCAGGGGCAGCCGGGGTGGCGATCCGGCGGGGAGCCGGGACGACCACGGCGCGCTCGGCGGCGATGGTGGAGGACCCCGCTACAGGCGAACCGCTGTCACCGGCTGACCGGCTCACCGTCGGAGAGTCGTTGCGCCGGTGCGACTCCGCCCCGGCAGAAGAAGCTTCGCGGTGCGGAGCGGTCCCGCGGTCCGCGCCCGAAGACACCGCTGTGCCACGGCTGGCGCGGCGCGGCGTGGCCGTTGCAACCTTGGTGGTCGCGGCGGTGTCCGAACCGCCACTGGAGCCGGGCGAACCGGAGGTATCGGCGGAGGCCATCGGCATCGCGCCGACGGCCGATCCGACACCGAGGGCCACTGCCAGCGCACCCACACGACCCACGTAACGCGCGTAGCTATAAATCGGTCCGTCTCCTCAAAATCAGGTGCCACACAGGTTTTCCTCAGACAGTGCCAGCCCGCCGGAGCAGAGACGCGATCGCAGCACCGGATATGTAAGCTTCGTCGCGCATCAGTGCAAGGTTGGTCGCCGACCGTCCGAGAGAATCGACCTATGGGTTCACAGCACCGGCCCCTCGGTGTCACGTCTCGATTTGTGCGGGCTGAGGGCCCACGGCATCCATGGACGACCGGCGAGGTGACAGTCGACCTGCCCATCGTCGTCGACTGGGTGAAGGTCGATCGCGTCACCGGCGTGGAGGAAGTCCGGGTCGAGGCACGGGTGGACCTCGTTGACGGCCAACCTGAGATCGTTCAAATGTCCTTCGTTGCCGAAGCCGGCCTGAACCTGGCGGAACTTCAGCGCGATTTCCGGTGGGCCTCTCCCCTGAACGCGGTGACCGGGATCCTCCCCCGGGTGATCGCTTCCGGCGCTGACCCTTTCAGCATCGGCCTCCCGCTTCGCGGGTTCCCGTCCGTTGCCATCCAGCCGGTGCGCCGGCGTGGGATTCTCACCGACGAATTCTTGACCACCATCGCGCGCGAGTACCTTTCTCGGGGCCGCGGCTATGCCGCAAGTTTGGCTCAGGAGTACTTCGTGACACCACGAACAGTGGTCAGTTGGGTCGTGAAGGCCCGCGAACGCGGAATTCTCAGCGCACCCCCCAGCAGCGGAGCGGCGGGAGGCAGCCTGCTGACGAAGCCGACGGAAAGCGCTGTTCCGGTTGACCCGGCTAGGTCGGAGTTGCCGGAGTGAAACTCGCGTAGAACCGCTGCCCCTGGGGATCGACGTAGAGGTTGATCTGCTGGCCGGTCACGACGTCCTCGATCGCGGTTCCCACGAGCGTGCCGATGGGCTGGCCGGTGACGGGGTCGGTCTGCACAGGCTGGTCGACCTGGACGTAGGTGGCGACTTCAGTGCCGGCGAGATCGTTGACGATCGCGACGCTGCCGTTGGTGCTGGGCACCGTGAAGGGGCCGGGGGCCGCGCCGGGCGCGTTCGGGTCGTTACCCGGACCGCCGGGGTTGTAGACCGGCGAGTAGTCGCCCGACGACGGCCACGTGACGGTGCTGAGGCGGGCGATCGCCGCCGCGTCTCCGGAGAGGATCACGTCGTAGTAGTTGTCGTGGTCCTCCACGTAGGCGGCGTTCTGGGTGGTGCCCGCCGTGGCCAGATCGGCCAGGCCGACGACGGTGACGGTTCCGAAATTGCCGATGGTGTAGGGGATTCCGGTCTGGGTGATGTCGACCGTTGAACCGTCGCCGGCCGTGGCTTGCAGGGTGAAGTAGCGGGAGAACTCACTGGGCAGCAGGCTGGCGATGCCGTCCGGGGAGAAGCCGGCGCTGGTGTAGAGCCGCAGCCGGTACTGCGCCTGGCTTCCGTAGAGATCCGAACCGCTGTTGTCCTGGGACGCGGTGCCCAGGCCGAGAGGTCCGCCCTCGCCCAGGTTGCTGAAGTAGTTGAGCTTGGCCGCCACCAGCCGGGGGCCGTTGCCGGTCACGTAGGGGCTGTAGCTGGACTGGGTCAGTCCCACGGCGGAGACGAGGCCGGAGTTGGTCAGCATCAGCAGCGGAGTGCCGTCATCGACCACCGTCACAGAGACCGGATAGAGCGCTCCAGGCTGGCCCGGCTGGATCCGGTTGCCGAATTCTCCGTCGAGCACAACGCACTGACGCTCGTTGAACTCGAGGTTGGGCAGGAACGAGGCCGTCTGCGGCGTCACCTGCGATCCGTCACTGAGTGTCACCAGGAAATCGCCCGGGCTCATGGTGTTGGGCAGTACGGGGTTGGTGAACACCAGCGGAATCGTGTCCGCCAGATAGAGATCGACACCGTAGATGGATGAGGCCTCGCTGGCCGACACGGCCGAGTAGTACGCCCGCTGAGAAGCACCCAATGACGGGTCGATCTGATCCCAGGCGATGTTGAACTGCGCGGCAAGTTGCCGGTACGGCTGCGTGGTCCCGTCGAGACCGGGAACTCCGATGTATCCCTCGAAGCCGTAGTTGGCCGTGAGCAGGGCCGGTGTCGAGCCGAAGATGTCGGCGTTGTAGTTGATCGGGGTGAGCAGGCTCGCGGCAGTTCCCGACATATCGGCGCGACTGGCGTTGACGAACTGCACCAGAGCGTCGGCCAGCGGCGTGAAGCGCGCTGTCCCACCGGCACTTCCGCCGGTTCCGCCGCTGCCACCGGCACCGCCGGCGCCATCGGTCGAGCCGGCGACTCCGGCCTCACCGGCAGTTCCGGATCCCGGGTTCACGCCGCCACCGGATCCGCCGGTTCCGCCCGTCCCGCCGTCGCCGCCGGGCGCTTGATTGGCGAGCAGCAGCAGCACGTGACCTGATCCGCCGGCTCCGCCCACCCCGCCGACACCGCCGATACCGCCGTCGCCGCGGACGGCCCCGGTGCCGCCAACTCCACCGGCGCCGCCGGCGCCGCCCGCTCCGCCACCGCCGAAGATCCAGCTGCCGCTACCGCCGGCCCCGCCGACACCTCCCGCTGCACCGGTACCGCCTGCGCTCCCGTAGACGATGCCGTCGACCCCGGCGCCGCCGGTACCGCCGTCGCCGCCTCTGCCGCCGAGTCCGGCGATCGACAGCACACCTGCCGAGCCACCGGTGCCGCCGTTGCCGCCGACCTGACCGGTCCCGCCGGTGGCGCCGGCACCTCCGTCGCCGCCGTTGCCGAGGAAGAGGCCGCCGCGCCCGCCATTGCCGCCCGAGAGGCCGGCGGCCACCCCGGCACCGCCTCCTCCACCGTTCCCGAAGAGGCCTGCAGCGCCGCCGTTGCCGCCGTTGTAGCCGCCGCCACCGCTGCCGAACATGCCGGCGTTGCCTCCAGTGCAGGAGGCCTCCGGACACGTCTCGGCCGTCCACGTGTAGCCGTTGCCCGCGATCAGCCCGCCGTTGGGGTGATCAGCGGTGCCGTTGCCGAAGAAGACGCCGACAATCCGCCCGACCGCGTCGGCGGACGAGCCGCTCAATTCCCGACGCGCTGCGGCCAGCCCGGCAGCCGCCACCGGCGCCGCCGGATCGCCGCCGCCACCGTCGGTCACCAAGCGCGACAGCGGAACTGGTGACGCGGTATCGGCGACGTTCACCGCCGAAACCTGGTTTCCGGACGCCGCGGGGTGAGAGTTCTTGACCGCAGCCGTCGGCCGGACCGACGTGGCGCCATGGTTGGACCGTTGTTGAGAACGCCCGGTGGGCGCGGTGACCCGGTGCGCCCCGGCGGCCCTGGATGTGGCGGCATCCGACGATCCGGCCGAACCGCCGGTGTCCGCGGCGGCGACCGGCAGACTCGCGATCACCGATCCCACTCCGAGCGCGATGGCGAGTCCGCCAACCCTGCCGATGTATCCGGCGCACTTAGCAATAGGCATGGGGACGAACTCCTCGAGACGACGCGGTCATTGAACTTTTGCAGCCTCAAAATGATCTACGACAAGGTCGGCAATTTAGTTGGAAAACTACGAAACGGAACAGCGTGTCCCGCCATCGTCGTCGATCAACCTGCTCAGCACCTTGTCGATCACGCGCGTCATCACCGTCAGTTCCTGAGCAGTGAGGTCGTCGAAGACGAAGCGCCGGACTGTGGCGGCGTGGCCCGGCGCCGCGCGCTCGATCGCAGCACGCCCCTGCTCGGTGAGCACGACCCATGCTCCACGGGCGTCGTCGCGGCACTCCGCGCGTTCCACCAGGCCGCGCCGCTCCATCCGGGTGACGTGATGCGACAACCGACTTCGTTCCCAGTTCAATTCGCGCGCCAGATCGGTGACCCGGCCCCGTCCCTCAGCCGTATCGGTGAGCACGACCAAGACCTCGAAGTCGGGAAGGGAGAGGCCGGCGTCCGCCTGAAGTTCACGGTGCAGGACGCCGGACAGCAGCGCATTCAGCCGCAGCCACCGCCGCCAGAGGATCTGTTCGTCGGCGGACAGCCAGGGATCGCCAGAGGCCACGTCCGCATCCTAGCCGGAATAGTTGACACGTCACCAATGTTCCCGAAAGGGAGTTGACGCAACACCGAACCGCCGCCGGAAGGATTGCACCATGACGTCTGCACACCGGATCGATCCCGTGGACATTCGCCGCGCCGACGACCGCTTCATCAGCCGACTCGGCTGGCTGGACTCCAAGCACTCGTTCTCCTTCAGCCACCACTACGATCCGGCGAACACCCACCACGGCGTGCTGATGGTCAGCAACGACGACGTCGTCGCCCCCGGAACCGGATTCGACACCCACCCCCACCGCGACATGGAGATCGTGACCTGGGTGCTGGAAGGCTCTCTGGTACATGAGGATTCGACGGGAAACAGCGGGGTCATCTACCCGGGGCTGGCGCAGCGGATGAGCGCCGGCCGCGGCATCCTGCACTCCGAGAAGAACGACTCGTGGCGCCTGGCCGGTGACGTTCATCGCGACCCCGTCCATTTCGTGCAGATGTGGGTCGTGCCCGACGAGGCCAACATCGAGCCGGGGTACGAGCAGCGCGAGATCGACGACGAGCTTCTGTCCGGCGGCCTGGTGACCGTCGCCTCCGGAATGCCCAAGCACGATGGCGAAACGGCCATTCGAATCAGGAACAAGTACGCGGCCCTCTACGCCGCGCGCCTGCAGCCAGGACAGACGGTCGAGCTGCCCGACGCGCCGTTTGTGCACCTCTTCGTTCCCCGCGGCGCCGTCGACCTCGAAGGCGCCGGCGCCCTGGACACCGGCGATGCCGTTCGCTTCACCGGCACCGGCGGCCACACGCTCACCGCCAGTAAGCCCGCCGAGATCCTGGTCTGGGAGATGCATGCCACGATCGCATCGTGAACCGAGAGAGAGGCCGGCCGATGACAGGACCGAAAGTGCTCACCGCGCTCTTCGGACCCACCGACGCGATCGCCCGCTCAGCGGCACTGCGCGAAGCCGGGGCCTCGGGGGTGTTCACCTTCGAGGGCCCGCATGACGTGTTCGCCCCGCTGACCCTGGCCTCGACCGTGGGCGGACTCGATCTGTTGACGAATGTGGCAATCGCGTTCCCGCGCAATCCGATCCAGCTGGCACACCAGGCGTACGACCATCAGTTGCTCAGCGGCGGCAGGTTCACCCTCGGCCTCGGCACCCAGATCAGGACTCAGATCGAGAAGCGCTACGGCGCCACGTTCGATCACCCGGTCGACCGGATGCGCGACCTTGTCGAGGCGCTGCGGGCCATCTTCACGGCGTGGCAGACCGGCGAGCGTCTGGACTTCCGCGGCCGGTTCTACCGGCACACCCTGATGACACCGACGTTCAATCCCGGTCCCAATCCCTTTGGGCCACCGCCGATCTACGTCGGCGCGCTCGGTCCGCGGCTGACCCGGGCGACCGCCGAGGTAGCCGACGGGCTGCTGGTGATGCCGTTCGGGAGCACCCGGTTCCTGCGCGAGGCCACCATGCCTATGGTGCGCGAGGGCCTGGCCGGTCGAACCGATTTCGCGGTGGTGCCCGAGATCATCGTCTCACCGGGCGAGGATCACACCGCCACACGCCGACTGCTGGCGTTCTACGGGTCCACTCCGGCGTACCGGCCGGTTCTCGACGTCCACGGCTGGGGCGACCTGCAACCGGAACTCAACGCGTTGTCCAAACAGGGCAGGTGGGCCGAGATGGGCGGCCTGATCACCGATGAGGTCCTGCAGACGATCGCCGCCTGCGGATCGCCGGCGGAGATCGCCGCGCACATCCGGACTCGAATCGAGGCAGCCGACGGCATGGCCGATACCGTCTGTCTCTACCAGCCCGGCCCCATGGCGACGGACGTGCTCGCCGCCGTCGTCGACGAACTGCGTTAGCCGTCGGCGGCGCTGGAAGACAACTGTGCTGTAAGACTTGTCACCATGGCCACGGCGTCATACCACCACGGCAATCTGCGGCAGGCTCTCCTCGACCATGCCGTGGACCTGGCGCGGGCCGGCGGACCCGATGCCGTGGTGCTCCGCGATGTCCAGCGTGCAGCCGGGGTCAGCAACTCAGCGGCCTACCGGCACTATGCCGACCGCCAGGCATTGCTGACGGCGGTCCAGATCCACGGAATGACGTTGCTCGGCGAGGCGATGCACGAGGCTTTGGCGGCGGTGCCGAATCGCGGCGCGAAAGACAAACGCGCCCTTGCCCGATTGCGCGCCACCGGTCAGGCCTACGTGGACTTCGCACTGGCCCAACCCGGACTGTTCCGCACCGCGTTCGCCCCCGGCGGCGTGCACCACACCGACGAGAGCGTGCCGCCGGAGCGCCACCCGTTCCAGATCCTCAGCCGTTGCATCGACGACCTCGTCACCGCCGGAGTCCTCACCCCCAGCCGTCGCGACGGACTCGACGAGGCGGCCTGGGCGGCTGTGCACGGACTGGCGGTGCTGTATCTCGACGGGCCGCTGGCAGCCGCCGACGACGGGCGGAAACAGCTGATCACCGAGCGTCTGCTCGACGTGATCAGCCACGGCATCAGCTGAGTTCGGCGCCCATGTTGACAGCGATAACTTCTACTGCCATGCTTGCCAATGTTACTGATGTCAACATAAGGCGGATGAGATGACCATCGAAGCCCCCCAACGTCCCCACTCCCATTCCGCCGAGGCACGAGGGGTCCGACCCGCCGCGGTTCTGGCGGTGGTCCTGATCGCCTCGCTGGCGATCAACGTCGAGACGACGATCGTCAACGTCGCGTTACCGACGCTGAACTCGGCGCTCGGCGCCTCCACCCGAGGACTTCAGTGGATCGTCGACGCCTACAACCTCGCCTTCGCCGCACTGGTTCTGGCCGGCGGCACCCTCGGCGACAAGTTCGGCCGCCGAGGCACACTGATCGCCGGACTGGTCCTGTTCGCCGCGAGTTGCGTCGGTGCCGCGTTCGCGGCCACCACGGCATCGCTGATCGCGTGGCGACTGGTGATGGGTGTGGCCTCGGCGCTGATCTACCCGACGACGCTGGCGATCATCACCGACACCTTCCGCGAACCCAAGCAACGCGCGATCGCGATCGGGCTGTGGGGTGCGGTCACTGGCCTTGGTGTGGCGATCGGCCCGATCCTCGGCGGCGCGCTGCTCGAAGTGTTCTGGTGGGGCAGCCTGTTCCTCGCGCTGGTGCCGATCGCGCTCGCGGCGGCGATTGCCGCACCGGTCGTCATCCCGGCCTTCTCCCCCGATCGCACCTCGCGGCTGGATCGCGGCGGCCTGGTGCTGTCCATCGTGATGCTGGGGGCCCTGGTGTACACGATTATCGAAGCACCGGAACGTGGTTGGACCTCGGCATCGACCCTGGCCGGCTTCGCGCTCGCATTGGTGTCGGCCATCGGTTTCACACTGTGGGAACGGCGGCAGAACGAGCCGCTGATCGACGTCACGCTGTTCACCAACCTGCGGTTCAGCGCGGCCAGCGGGGCCGTCACCGTGGCGTTCTTCGCGCTGTTCGGGTTCATCTTCATGATCACGCAGTTCATGCAGATGCTGCAGGGCTTCGGGCCACTGGGCACCGGCGTGCGGATCCTGCCGGTGGCGCTGTCGATCGCGGTCGGTTCGTTGCTCGGCACGCAGTTGGCGGTTACCCGGATCGGCACCAAAAGCGTTGTCTTCGTTGGCCTGGTGATGATGGCTGCGTCCTTCGCGTGGATCCATTTCATCGACCTCAGCGTGAGCTACCCCGAGATGGCGATGCAGATGTTGCTCCTGGGCGGCGGACTCGGCCTGACCACCGCGCCGGCCACCGACTCCATCATGGGTGTCGTCCGACCCGAGCAGGCCGGCGCGGGCTCGGCGGTCAACGACGCCACCCGCCAGGTCGGCGGCACCCTCGGTGTCGCGGTGATCGGCAGCATCTTTTCGACGCTCTACATCCGCCAGCTCACTGATAGCCCTGTGCTGCAGGCACTTCCGGCTCCGGCCCGCTCGGTCGCCGAGGAAGGCCTGGCGCAGGGCCTGGCAGTGGCAGCCCAGTCGCCCGGACAAATCGCCGGCACGGTGCGACAAACGGTGAGCGACGCCTTCCTCTCCGGCATGAGCGCGGGCTGCCTGACCGCCGCCGCGGTCTGCCTTCTCGGGGCGTTCTTCGTCCTGGCCGTGCTGCCGTCGCACCCCGCTCAGCCGCAGGCGTAAGGACAGACCCGTGACGAAACGTGAACAGTACGGCCCCTGGGCGGTCATCACCGGCGCCAGCGACGGCATCGGACGGGCCATCGCCCACCGCGCCGCAGCCGATGGCATCAACGTGGTTCTCGCGGCGCGCCGCGAGGACACACTGCGGAAACTTGCCGGCGAACCGGAGCAGGCACACGGCATCACGACGCGCGTCGTCGCGGTCGACCTCAGCCACACGTCGGGACCTTCCCTGCTTCTCGACGCCGTCGACGGCCTCGACATCGGACTGGCCGTGCTGGCCGCTGGTTTCGGGACGAACGGACCGCTGGTCGACTCCCCGACCGCTGACGAGTTGGAGATGATCGCCGTCAATGTCGCCGCAGTGACGCAGCTGTCACAGGCATTCGCGCAGAGAATGATTCAGCGACGTCGGGGCGGTCTGGTCCTGTTCGGGTCCCTGTTGGGATGGCAGGGCGTTCCCGGGTCGGCCAACTACGCCGCGACGAAGGCCTATGTGCAGAGCCTAGCCGAGGGATTGCACGGCGAGCTCACGCCGCACGGCGTCGATGTGCTGTGTGTGGCGCCCGGCCCGGTCCACACCGGATTCGCCGCTCGGGCCGGCATGACGATGACGTCGGCCACCACACCGGACATCGTGGCGAACGCCACCTGGTCCGCTCTGGGCCGGCGCGGAACCGTCGTCCCGGGATTCCAGGCGAAGGCTCTGACGGCAACGCTCAAGACACTGCCGCGGCCGTTACGCAGCATGATCCTCGGACGGGTCATGGAGTCGATGCGCGCGTAGGCACGATCTCGCGCGTGCGTTCCTCACGCAGCGTCGACGAGCTCGGACGCAGAAGGCGCCATCGAGGGCCACCTCGGCGACCGCCTGCAGTTACTCGTTCTTGGGGCCGGGCAGGTCGAGATCGAGCGAGTGAAGTCGACCTAGGCTCCCGGCCGCGGGAACTGACTGGCCAGGAACCGGTCCCACATGCCGTCGCTCATCATGCCGTTGAGTCCGATGAGGACGTGCGCAGACGGGGTGACGCGCATCCGGATCGGCGGATGCTCGGCGGTGATCGCCTTCTCGACGGCCTTGGCGACGCTGTCGGCGTCTCCCCCGAGTTTGGCCAGCGGCCCTTTGGCGTAGGCCTCTTCGGTGGCGGCTCCGACCTTGGCGTTGAACTTCGCGTAGGGCCCCTCATCGGTCACGAGCCCGGTTTGTGCGGTGGCCGCGAATTCGGTGCGGATCAGACCGGGCTGGATGACGACGACGTCGACTCCGAATCCCTTGACCTCGAAGCGAAGTGCGTCGCTGAGAGCCTCGACCGCGTACTTGGATGCGTGATAGGCGCCGCCGCCCGGGAAGGTGAAGTTCGCCCCCATGGAACTGATGTTGACGATGCGCCCCCAGTGCTGGCGCCGCATCCCTGGCAGAACCAGTTGGCACATGCGGACCAGCCCGAAGACATTCGTGTCGAACTGGCGCCGAAGGTCGTCCATCGTCAACGTTTCCACTGCGCCGGACTGCGAGTAGCCGGCGTTGTTGATCAGCACACCGACGGCCCCCTGCTCGGCCGTCACCTGCTCGACGGCGGCGGTCATCGAAGCCTCGTCGGTGACGTCCAGTGCCAGGGTGTGCGCGCCGGCGGCTCGCAGATCGGCGATCGAGTCGACCCGCCGGGCCGTCGCGTAGACGGTGTGGCCGGCTTTGGCCAGTCGCAGCGCTGTGGCATGCCCGATTCCGGTTGAACATCCCGTGATGAGAACGGCTTTCGATACCTGGACCATCGGCTCAGGCTACCCCGGTCGTGGTGTCAGAACAGCGTGGGGATGCGTGCGTCGATCAGGTGCGGTCCCGGTTTGGCCAGTGCGTGGCGGAACTGCTCGGCCAATTCCTCGCAGGTGGTCGCGACGGTGGAGGGAACGCCGAAGCCCTCGGCGATCTTGGCGAAATCCATGTTCGGCCGGGACAGGTCGAGCAGATCGTTAGCCTTCGGCCCGGCGGCGTCTGCACCGACACGGGAAAGTTCAAGCCGCAGAATGGCATAGGCGTGGTTGTTCAGCAGCACGACGGTCACGTCGAGGTTCTCCCGTGCCATCGTCCACAGTGCCGAGATGGTGTAGGCCGCACTGCCGTCGGATTGCAAGGCGATCACCGGCCGGTCCGGGGCGGCGACCGCCGCACCCAGGGCGACCGGTAGACCCTGCCCGATCGCCCCACCGGTCAACGTGAGTACGTCGTGGCGCGGCGAGCCGGCCGTGGCCATCGGCAGCAGCAGCCCGGAGGTGTTGGATTCGTCGGAGATGATGGCGTTCTCGGGCAACAGCGCCCCGATGACCTGAATCCAGTTCTGTGGCGTCAGCGGCCCGCTCGGCAGTTCCGGCAACGCAGCGGGAGCGAGTCGGGGCTGACTCCCCGGCGCCAGCAGGTCGGCCAGTTGTTCCAGAGCGGCCACGACGTCGGTGTCGAGGCCGGCCAGGGTGTGCACCGCGGCTCCCTCGGGAGTGAGATCGCTCTGCTTGCCGGGGTAGGCGAAGAACGACACCGGCGGGCGGGTACCCGCGACGATCAGGTGCTTGGTGCCGTCGAGCTGGAACGCCGCCTGCTCAGCAAGGTATCCAAGGCGGTCGATCGCCGGCACGCCCGCGCCGCGGGTCACGCGCGCCGGGAACGTCTCGACCAGCACGCGGGCGCCGGTGGCGGCAGCGATGCGGTCAGCCGCCTCCAGGCCCGGCACCTCGGCAGCCGGCCCTCCGATGAGCAGGACAGCCGGCTCGCCGGTGCCCAGCACGTCGGCGATCTCCTTGATCACCTTGGGATCTGGCGCTGCGGGCGGGGTGGGCGCGATGGGGTACGACGGTGCTGCGCCGTCGTTCCAGGACACGTCGGCGGGCAGGATCAGGTTGGCGATCCGCGCCGGGCTGGCCATTGAGGCGGCCACCGCTTCGGCGGCGTCGCGGCCCACGTCGGCTCCCGAGCTGGTGCGCCGCGTCCATCCGTGGGTCCAGTCGGCGAGCGGTTCGATGTCGGATTCCAGTGGCGCGTCGTACTTCTTGTGATACGTGGCGTGGTCGCCGATCACGTTGACGACCGGGACGTGGGCGCGCCGGGCGTTGTGGAGGTTGGCCAGCCCGTTGCCCAACCCGGCACCCAGATGCAGCAGGGTGGCGGCCGGCTTTCCGGCGATGCGGGCGTAGCCGTCGGCGGCTCCGGTGACCACTCCCTCGAACAGGCAGAGCACTCCGCGCATCTGCGGCACGGTGTCCAGTGCTGCCACGAAGTGCATTTCGGAGGTGCCAGGGTTGCCGAAGCACACTTCGACACCGCTGTCGACCAGTGTGGTGATCAGTGCCTGCGCGCCGTTGGTCATCGAACTTCCTCTCCATCAAGCAACACACCGGGATTCAGGATGCCGGCCGGATCGAACACTTTCTTGATCTGGCGCATCAGGCCGATCTTGACCGGATCTTCCAACTCCATGAAGTGTTTGACCTTGACCCGGCCCAGGCCGTGTTCACCAGAGATCGCGCCGCCCATCTCCATCGCCGCGGCGAAGATGTCGTGCAACAGCCGGTGACGGACCTCGTCGTCGGGACAGAACACCGCCAGGTGCACGTTGCCGTCGCCGGCGTGCCCGCACCCCACCACTCCGCTGTTGACGTCTTGGGCGAGTTCCTTTGCCCGGGTGATGAATTGGTGCATCTGTGTCCGCGGGAGCACGGTGTCGATGACGTCGTCCGCGCCGGTGGCCTTGGCCGTCCAGAACGCCTTCTCCCGTGCCTCGATCAGCGCGTGGGCGGAATTGCCCTCCAGCACGTAGAGATCCAGCGCCCCGAGCGACTCCAGCAGTTCGCCCAGCACGGCCACGCCGTCGTCGAGGCGGTCGTGGTCGCGGTCCTCCACACCGATCACCAGGTACGCCTCGGCGGCATCCCGGATGCCGTCCGGGACGCCGAGATTCAGGTTCTGCGAGTAACTCAGCGCGGCCAGGGTCAGCTTGTCGATGTATTCCAGGATGTTGGGATCCACCCCGCTGCGCACCACCGCCGGCACGGCGCGCATCACCGCGGGCAGGTCGGCGAACGGCGCCAGCAATGTCGCCGAGTGCGCCAGCCGCGGATACAGCCGCACCGTGATCTCGGTGGCCAGTGCCAGAGTGCCTTCCGAGCCGATGATCAACTGGGTCAGGTCGTAGCCGGTCGACAGCTTGGTGATCTTGCCGCCGGTCCGGATGAGCTCGCCGGTGGGCAGGGCGGCCTGCAGGCCGAGCACGTTGTGTCGCGTCACCCCGTATTTGACCGCGCGCATGCCACCGGCGTTGGTGCCGACGTTGCCGCCGACGCTGGCACTCAGCTCGCCCGGAAAGACGGTGAACATCAGTCCTACAGCGGCGGTGGCCTCGTCGAGGTCGGCCAACGTCACTCCGGGCTGCACGACCGCGACCTGGTTGTCGGTATCGATCTCCAGGATCTGCGCCATCTTCTCGAAGCTGATGAGCAGCCCGCCGGCACAGGGCCGCGCCGCCCCCGACAGTCCGGTTCCCGAGCCACGCGCCGTCACCGGGATCTGCAAACGGGTGGCGGCGGCCAACAACGCGCCGACCTGCTCCGCGGTCTGGGGACGAGCCACGAAGCGCGGCGCGACGGGTTCGCCGACCAGCGCCTCATCGTGCTGGTAGTCCGGCCCGATCCGCTCGCCGGCAAGGAGGTGGGACTCCCCCACGATCCCGGCGAATATCCGTTCGGGGTCGGTGTCGGCCTGGGTGGCGTCGGCGCCCATCAGCACTCCAATCTTCGGCGAGGTCCGGCAAGGACGACGGGACGTGGATCAAACATAGACAGGGCGGGCGCCGGTGTGTGGCGACCTGAAAGACTCACGCCGATGCGCCCGGCCGGACGAGACGGCGCTGCAGCGCTTCCGCGGCGTGCCGGTGCCCGAACAGCTCGAAGGCGACGATGGTCACCACCGGGGCGAGCATGACGACCAGCAGGCACACCGCCATCGAGACCCCAGCCGCCGCCAGCGCGACCGACCCGGCCAGCACGACGGCGGTCAGAGCCATCAGCAGGGCGTGCAAGGTGTCCCGTCCACCGACCAGAAGCAGGTACAGCACGTACACCGACGCGATGTAGATCGCGACGGGGATGGTCACGGCAAGGACCGTGGCGACCGAACTCAGCGTGGAGTGGTGCTCGATGTAGTAGGCGGCGGCGTGCATGCCGGCGCCGGTGGCGACGATGGAGGCGAACAGCACGATGTGCCCGTAGCCGTAGGGCAGTGCCTTCTCGCGCTGAAGGTGCAGCAGCTCTGATGCGGGCGCGGCGAAGTACATCCACCACATGCCGAACGTCAGTCCGGTGCCGGCCACCGCCACCGCGATGGCTGCCGCGCTCCAGCCCTGCGCCGTGACGACGGCCGACAAGGATGCGACGGTTCCGATGACCCCTTCACCGAGCGCGATGATGACCAGCAGCCCGTAGCGTTCCGCGATGTGGTGGGCGTGCCACGGGGTGCTGTGCCCGCCGAATCGCTCGACCAGCCAGGGGATGGACAGTTCGGCGGCCATCATCATCGCCACCAGAACGAAGTTGGTGGCCTCCGACGTCGGCACGACGACGATGGTGATCCATCCGAGTTGCGCGAAGGTGATCGCCACCGCGTAGCCCAGGCACGCTCGCCGATGCTGCGGATCCTGCCTTGCTGCGCGAATCCACTGCGCCACCAGCGCGATTCGCATCACGACGTACCCGGCGGCCATCAACCGGGCATCCACCGTCGCGCCCCGTTCGATCGATGCGTAGAGCGGCGGGATACCCAGCGCCAAGATGATGACCCCGACCATTTGCAGCATCGTCATCAATCGGTACAGCCAGTCATCGGTGTCGTAAGCCGAGGCGAACCAGCTGAAATTGACCCATGCCCAGCAGACCGAGAATGTCGAGATCACGAACGCGGCCAGGCCCGCCCCGACGTGGCCTTGAGCGAGGATATGCGCGAATTCCGAAGCGGTGACGCCGAATGCGACGACGAACGTCAGGTCGAAGAGCAGTTCCAGCGGTGTCGCGACCCGATGCGGTTCATGGGGATCGCGACCGGACATGCGGCGCAGCCGGTGTGGCTCGAAGCCGGGCTGGGCTGTCGTGTGGTCATCGGTCATGACGTCAAGACTGCGCCGCTGCCAGCTCCGCTCGCTTGGCCAGCGCCAGTTCCCGGATCCTGGCGAGGTCCTCGTCGGTGTAAACCCCGTTGACGCCGGAGATCGCGGCGAGCTTCATGCCGTGCTTCAGCCCGAGCCGATAAATCTCCTTGACCTTCTCCCATTCGATGTTGCGTCCGACGGTGAACGTCTCGTAGCGGCCCTCCAGCGCCAGGACGATGGTCTCGGCCAGGCAGGCGTAGGCGATGCCCTTGGGCAGGCCGATTCCCTTCATGTGCGGATCGCCGGGCAGCTCGATCTCGCCGGATTCGATGACCAGCACATCGGGCCGCTTGGCGACGTCCTCCGCCGAAAGGTCAAGGGGCCGAGCCACATCGGTGATCACCGCGCCCGGCTTCACCTTCATGATGTCGAGCACCTTCTTGCCGGCGCCGGAGGTGGCGGTGACGATGACATCCATGTCGCCGATGTGCTCGTCGGCCTCGGCACCCACGTAGATCGTCGCCCGCGGGTTCTCCCGCTCGATATCGGCCTTGAGCGCCAATAGCTTTGCCGGTTCGATGGAGACCAGCCACAGCTCGTCGGCGGCCATCGCGAGCAGCCGCGCACACACCGAGCCGATGGCGCCGGTCGCGCCGACCACCATCGCCTTGCCCTTGATGTGTCCCTTTTTGTCCACCTCGGCGATGCCGAGCCGGCGGACCGCGTCGTGGGCGGCCCACAGCGCACCCGAGGCGCTGTAGGAGTTGCCCGTGGTGATGGGAAGCGGTGCGCGTTTGGCCACCGTCACGCCGGCGTCGCCGACGACCTTGGTGAACGCGCCGAGTCCCATGATCTGCGCGCCCATCTTCTGGGCCATGTCGGCCGCTTCGAGGAGCCGGGAGTAGGTGAACTCCGGATCATGCGACATCAGTTCTTTGGGAGTGCCGCCGACGGTGATGAGCCAGCCTTCGACTTCGGCGCCGGTCGGGGACTTGATCCCCGTTACATGGCTGTAGACGAACGGCGGCGCGTGCGCCATCAGCTTCTCCACGCCATCCATGAACATGTCCGGCGCCACGTCGGCGACGGCGTCGAGCGCCTTCACATTGCGGAAGTACTCCTGGGACAGCGGGTGGATCACGAACGCGAACCGGGACTTTCGCTTGAAGCCGCTCGGATACAGCACCCTCGGCTCCAGTTCGGCCGACTGGATCATCTCGAGCAGGTCGTCGTCGGTGAGCCGGGACTCCTCGGTCTGGCCAGCGACAAGCATCAGTGCCTCGAGCGTCGCCTCGTTGACCACCAGCCCCTCGAACGGCTGCGGCACGTCGTCGAGGATGAGGTCGATTCCGCGCTCCCGCAGGCTGTTCAGCCGCTCCTCGCCGATGGACGTCGAGATGAGGGTCTTGCCCTTCAGATCGTCCACCTCGAACTGGGCGAGTTCGCGGAAGGTGGCCACCACGACGTCGCAGTCCCGCAGGGCCGTGCGGACCCTGGACTCGATGATCTTGCGGGCCGGGGCGGTGGCCGCCGACACGACCGCGGAGGGGATGCGCTCGACCAGCCAGCCCGAGGCGGACACGAACCGCTCGAAAACCTCGAACGGCGTGTGGATGTCGGCGAGGCCGTACTCCACCGCCGGGTCGGCGAAGAACATGTTCTTCGTGCTCTCCGAGAGCACCCGAGTGGACCGGTAGTGGTTTCGTCCGCCGAGCACGACCACCCGCGCATTGGAGAAGTAGCCGGGCATCTCACCGGAGAGATGGCGGATGGTCCACTCCTGCAACACGTTGCGCAAGCGGTGGCCGTCGGTGACGAACGCGCCGGTGGTCGCCTCCGCGGCCTTCCGGAGGCTGCCGGTATTGCCCTTCAGGGTTCCCGCCACCTCGGCGTCGTGGACTCCGCTGATCGCGATGGCCTCGGCCAGGCCGGACCATGTGCGTAGTTCTTCGATCGCCCGCTTGATGCTGCCGCCGGTGCCCACGCGGATGATCCGGAAGGACTGTCCCAGGAACTCCACGGTCTGGTCGTAGTCCCGCTCGGGGCCGCTCAGGCTGATATTGACGATCAGCGATTCGGTGTCCGCAGTCATGGGATCTCCCTCTAGACCATTGCTTTGGAGTCGAACTCCGGGTGGGCCGCCATGAAGTCGAGCAGCTTGTCGGCGTAATCGCGGAAGTTGGGGCAGGAGACCCCGGTGCCTTCGAGATCGGCCACCGTGTGCGCCGTGCCGTACGTGGTGGGGAACGCGAAGTAATCCAGGGTCTCGGCGGGCAGACCGGTGAGCGGTTCCAGCCCGGGGACCGTGCCGAGCAGAAAGCGCACGACCGACACCGAGACAGGCAGCCAGATCAGCGTTTTACCGAGGTGCCTGCCGAAGATCTCAGCCACCTCGCGGGCCGACGGCGGATTGGGGTCGGTCAGCTGGTAGGTCTTGCCCTCGGAACGGTCCAGGACGCTCAGCGCGTCCATCGCCGCGATGACGTAGTCCCGCGGAACCAGCGACGCCATGACGTCCTTGTCGACGTTCGGCAGGAACGTCACGGCGGGCAGGCGCTTCATGTAGTCGGCGACGAAGTAGGGTCCGTCGTACTTCTGGGTCTCACCCGTTCGCGAGTCCCCCACGACGATGCCGGGGCGGTAGATGGTTGCCGGAAGCCCTTCGGCCATCGCAGCGCGCACCAGTCGCTCGGCCTCGAATTTCGTTGACTCGTAATGGTTCTGGAACTCCTGGCCCTCCTCGAGCATGTCCTCGGTGAACTCGCCGTCGTAGCGGCCGGAGACGTAACAGGTGCTCACATACTGCAGTCGGCGGAAGTTCGGCCGCTCCCGGCAGAACTCCAGGACGCGGTCGGTGCCGCCGACATTGACCAACGTGGCGATGTCCTCGGGCACGGCCAGGTCGTACACGGCCGCCAGGTGCCAGACCTCGTCGACGTCATCCAAACTGTCGGGGCCCACCAGGACCGAATCGGAAAGCCCGAGGTACGGCTCCGTGATGTCACCCTCGACGAGTTGGACCCGGTCCACGGTGTGGGGATGGGCTGCCTGAATCTCAGCCAGCTTGGCCCCGGCTTCACCCATGTGCCGCTCCTGCACGACGCAGATGACTCGCGAGCCTTCCCGCTTGGCAAGGATCCCGGGAAGCAGGGCCGACCCGAGGAAGCCCGGGAACCCGGTCATCAATACTGCACTCATTTTTCCCTCGCGTTCGGTTGCCGACGACCACGGGGCATCGCGCCCGACTCTGGCGAGGCCCTCACACGGGATTCTCGCAGAGCACACCGTCCGATACCGGTAGACATTCGAGACAATTAGAGCCGTCACCCCGATCGGATGACCCCACAACCATCCCCGGGATCCCCCGCCGGTCGGCAACTCCGGCCGCACGACGCCGGGAACATTGACAAGACACAGACGGTGCCGGGCCCGGACAACCCTCTGATCTGAGGAAATGCGCGGGACGGCTGCGGACTTATGCCGCCGTCGGGGATCCGTAACTCCTGATCGGATAGCCGGCAAGGTCGAGTCGGGACAGCACCTGCTCTTTGCGGTGCGCCCACGCCGGACGGCGTCCGTGTGTCGAGACGACGATCGACTGGATGGGAGCGCCGGATTCGGCGTTATCGGGATAGACGCCCCACTGCGGAGTGCCGTAGGGCTCGAAGCCCAATTCTTCCAGCAGGGGCAGGAACCTGCGGGAAGGGCGGGCGCCGCCGAACACCGTGGCGTAACCCATGTCGGCCGCGAGCAGCAGTGCCTCGGCCAGGAGCAGTTCGAAGATGTCATGCCCGCGGTAGTCAGGGGACACCATGACCCGCCCCAGATAGGTCACCTCGGGGGAATCGGGGATGTCGATACGCCCCTGGTAGGTATCGCGGTAATAATCGGTGGGTTGCGGAATGAGACGGGCCGACCCGGCCAGGATGTCGTCCACCGTGACCGAGATGTGCGTGCTCCGGGCGTCATAGGGATCGCGGCTGGAACCTCCCGGATACGGACCAGGGAAACACAGTTGGCGCATCCGGTCAGAATCAGCATCGAAGGTGCGCGAGTGCCGAATGTCCATCAGCTTCGACGCGATCCCCATCGTCTCCCGTCACTATTGCCGACGTTGCCTGAGCAAGCTACACCGGCGTGCTCGGCGACGTGCACGGCATGAAGCGGATGTTCCTGGCCGGGACCGGCGGCGCGATAGCGTTCGGAATTCTGGCTGCCGCCGCGCCCAACGTCGCCGTGCTGATCATTGCGCGGGCCTGCTCGGGTGTGGCGTTCGCTTTCCTCCTGGGATTGTCGCTGGCGATCATCAACGCGGTCTTTCCTTCCGGCCGGCGCGCAGGCGCGATCGCGATGTTCCTGGCCGCCTCCTACGCCTTCGGTGTGATACCACCGCCGGTGGGCAGCCAGTTGGTCGAGCACTTTGGTTGGCACGCAGGCTTTCTCGTCGCCCCCGCACTGGCGGTCCTCGTTGCCGGCATCACCGTGCGTTTCGTCCCGGAGACACCGCGATCGGACCGCAAGCCCGACATCCCCGGCATGGTGTTGGTCGCCGTCGCACTGCTCGGTCTGATCTACGGCATCTCCCGGCTGCAGGCCGGGGTACACCTTGCGGCGGTCGCACCTCTCGTCCTCGGCGTTGTTGCCGGAGCCGCGTTCGTGATGTGGGAACGGCATACCGAACAGCCGGCGCTGGATCTGCGGATCTTCCGCTCCTCCCGCTTCAACGCCGCCATCGGCGCCGGCGTCGCGACCAACATGGTCTCGGGAGGATCGGTGGTCGTGTTCGCCTACTATCTGGTCATCATCCGCAGCGAGCCGAGCGAGGTGTACGCCCTCCTGCTCATCCCCGCCACACTGTTGTGTGCCCTGGCCGCTTTCGGAGCCGGCCGGGCTGCCGCCCGGTTCGGTGACCGCACGGTGCTGGTGTTCGGCTTGACGGTGTTGGTGGTCGCACTGCTCCTACGTCTCGTGTTGAACCTGAACACCCCGATTCTGTTGCTGGCACCCCTGATCGGTCTGACATCTATGGGCGGTGCAATCGTGGCGACCCCGCAGACCACGATCCTGATGTCGAGCGCGCCGACCGACTTGGGCGGGGTCGTCTCGGCGGTGAAATCCTCGGTGGCGGCGACTGCCTACTCCCTCGGCGCGGCACTGGTCAGCCTGGCGGGCGTCTCGATCTTCTTACACGTGGGAAACCGGGAACTCGCGGGTAGCGGTGTCGACGCCGCACAGGCCCGAGACACCTTGCGGGTCACCCACGGCGCCTCTGCAGCGGGCACTCCGGGCACCGGGCTCATCGATCCCGAGCAGACCCAGCGCGTGGTGTCCCAGGCCGCCCACGCCATGATCGACACCATCCACACACTGAGTCTGATCATGGCGGCCGTACCGGTTATCGCGATCGTCGTTGCGCTCGTGCTGCTTCGCAACAAGGTCAATGCGCCATCGGCTCGGTGACCCAAGGGGTAGCCATCGGCCCCGTGACCCAAGGGGTACAGGTCACCGAGCGGAATGAATAGCGCCCGAAGCGCTTAGCCCCGGGTGGGTAATCGGTTGTTGCGGCGAGTTCGGTCTGGGTTTGGAAGTCTTCGACGCCCTTCTTCACCGTTGTGATCGTCGAGGCGAGGGCTTGGGGAGCAGAGGACCATGCGTGAGGGCGCCTTGAGCGAACCGGAAGTCCCACCCCCACTTCCCCGAAAATCCGGCAGACTGCATAATTTTCGGCAGGCGGCCATTGCCGTGCGAAACCTGATCCAGGGAGCAGCATGTCCGCAACGAACCCGTCCCCCACCCACGCCCGATTCGTGGGCCGAGTAGGTGCGCTGGCCGTCATCCTGGGCGTGGGGTCTGCCGTAGCTTCGATGCCGGCTGCATTCGCCGACGGCACCGGCTGGCGCGGCTCCAGCGGTTCGGACTCAGACTCCTCGGCGTCGTCGGCCTCTAGTCCTTCGTCGCGGTCTACCGCAGCCCGGCGAAGCGGTTCGCCGACCAACAGTGGACCTTCGATATCCGTTCGCGGGACGGCCGGTGGTTCCTCCGAGGATTCCGGTGTCGCGTCCGCCCCGACCAGTCGTGGCGGAGCCGGCTCTCCTGACGGCCCAACACATACCGGCCGGCGTAGCAGTGCCTCCGGAGTCCCGGCGAACACCGACGCAGGGGTGACCCCGCCGAACTCTCCGCGCTCTTCGGCCGGCTTCCCGAGCTCTTCCGGTCCGCTGTATTCCGTTGCTGCTGAGCAATTTTCTCCCGCATCGGCGCCCCCGGCGTCGACTCCCGTGGTCGCGGCGTCTGCGTCGGCGGGCGATGCGCCGGCGATGAAGGCGACTCCGCCGGCGATGGCGTCGGCTGGTGGTGCAGTCAACGGGATGGGCCGCCAGTTATTGGCGTGGTTGCAGGGCGGCGGCGGGGACGCCCCGGTCGCGGCGCCGTTGATGTGGACCGCGTTGGCGTTCACACGCCGAGAGTTGGGGAAGACCTCGACCACGGCAGGGGCGGCAACAACGACGTCGACGGCCCAGGTGGTGTTGCCGGGTCTGCTGTCGGTTATCAGTTTGCCGAGTGTGTCGGTGACGGGGAAGTTGACGGCTACTCAGTTCAGGTTGTTCGGAGACGGCACGGCGGATAACCCGAATGCGGGACTGCTGGGTGGTACGGGGTATAGCTACACCGGTTATGAAGGTGCCTGCACCACCGGCGCGTGCAACGGCGGTAAGGCCGGTCTGTTGTTCGGCAACGGCGGCAACGGTTTCGCCGGCGGTCTCGGTGGGGATGCGGGCTGGTTCGGCGCTGGTGGAGACGGCGGCGCTGGCCTCAACGGCACCAGCGCAGGTGGTGCGGGCGGTAACGGCGGGCAGGGCGGTTTGTTCATCGGCCATGGCGGCGCGGGCGGTGTCGGTGGCACGGCGTCGGCGGCCGGCGGCATCGGCGGCGCCGGCGGTGTCGGTGGTAACAGCGGTGCGCTGTCAATCGCGTTGTTCCCGCCGGGGATCAGCTTCGCCGGCAACGGCGGCGACGGTGGTGCGGCCACCGGTATCGGCGGCAAGGGCGGCCAGGGCGGACGCGGCGGTAATTCGGGGATATTGTCCCCGGCTAACAACGCCGGGTTCGGCGGCGACGGCGGCGCAGCCACGAATGTCGGGGGTGTGGGCGGCAACGGCGGCGACGGCGGTGTCACCGGCAAGTTCTCCCCTGTCGGTGACGGCGGTGTGGGCGGCAACGGCGGCGCGGGCTATGTCCAGGGCGGCAACGGCGGCAACGGCGGGCATGGCGCGGTGTTGCTCGACGGCGGCGGCAACGGCGGCGCCGGCGGGGATTCGGTGTGGGCCGGCGGCAACGGCGGTGACGGCGGCAACGCCGGAGGTGTGAGTCCGCTGTCGCTGTGGGGTGCCGGTGGCGACGGCGGCCGGGGCGGCAATGCCGGCCCGGGCACGGCTGAGGCCGGGATCGCCGGCGGCAACGGCGGCAACGGCGGACAGGGTGGGGTGAACTCTGTCCTGGTGCCGTTCACCGGGGATCCGTTCGGTGAAGGCGAGAACAACGGCACCGGCGCCGGTGGTGCGGGTGGCCGGGGCGGCAACGGTGGTGTGGGTGCGGTCGGCGGTGAGGGTGGCGCCGGCGGTGGGGGCGGTAAGGGCAGTGTGTTGCTGGCCGCCGGTGGTGCCGGTGGTGCGGGTGGTCAGGGCGGCAACGGCGGGGCCGGGCTC
>CAYTOD010000067.1:0-23009 GCA_964439315.1 uncultured Mycobacterium sp.
GGGCGGGCCGGGCACGCGGCGGCGCGACGCGGCGACCGGCGGGCCGCCGCCGGTCTGGTGCAGAGCGCCGACGCCTATTCGAGCCTGGAGAACTGTGCCTTCACCAGAATGGCGCGGGCGCACGCCGAGGCCGTCACGAGCGGCGACGCGGCCGGATTGGCCTCTGCGGCAGAACAATTCGCCGCCGCCGGTTTCCGTGGGTCGGCCGAGGACGCCGCCGCTCAGGCCGAGGCGCTACGCTCCGCGCCGAGATAGCGGGCCAGCACCGCAGTCACCGCGGAGATCTGCGCGACCGACACACGCTCGTCGCGGCGATGGGCCAGATTCGGGTCGCCGGGCCCGTAGTTGACGGCCGGAATGCCCAACGCGGCGAAGCGGGCCACGTCAGTCCAGCCGTACTTGGCCCGCACCAGTCCGTCGGCCGCGGTGACGAGCGCGGCGGCGGCCGGGTGGTGCAGTCCGGGGAGCGCGCCGCGTGCGGCGTCGGTCTGCTCGACGGTGACGTCCAGGCCGGCGAACACCTCCCGCACGTGGGTCATTGCCTCTTCCGGGCCGCGGTCGGGGGCGAAGCGGAAGTTCACCGTCACCGAGGCGGCGTCGGGAATGACGTTGCCCGCCACTCCCCCGTCGATCCGCACCGCCGACAGGCCCTCGCGGTACGTGCAGCCGTCGATGTCGACGATCCGGCCCTCGTAGTCGGAAAGGCGGTTCAGTACCGCGCCGAGTTTGTGAACGGCGTTGTCGCCCAACCAGGATCGCGCAGAATGGGCCCGCACTCCCGTCGTCGACACGAGGGCCCGCAGGGTGCCCTGGCAACCGGCCTCGATGTACCCGCCGGACGGCTCGCCCAGAATCGCGACGTCGGCCTGCAACCAGTCCGGTAGCTCCCGTTCGATGCGGCCCAGCCCGTTGGCGCTGGCCTCGATCTCCTCGCAGTCGTAGAAGATCAGCGTGATGTCGTGGACCGGTTCGGCCACGGTGGCCGCCAGGTGCAGGAAGACCGCGTCACCGGACTTCATGTCTGAGGTTCCGCAGCCGTAGATGTGGTCGGCGTCGCGATGGGAGGGCACGTTGTCGGCGATGGGGACGGTGTCGAGATGCCCGGCCAGGATCACCCGGCTGGGACGGCCGAGGTTGGTGCGGGCCAGCACCGCGTCGCCGTTGCGCACGACCTCGTAGCCGGTCTGTTCGCGCAGCGCAGCTTCGACCTCGTCGGCGATGCGCCGCTCGTCGCGCGAGACGCTGGGGATGTCGACGAGCGCCGCAGTCAGGTCGACGGGGTCGGCGCGCAGATCCAGCACAGCTGAACAGGCTAGTACGGTGGACCACCGTGACATCTGCTGCAGGTATCGGACTCGCCACCATCGCCGCCGACGGCACCGTGCTGGACGCCTGGTTCCCCGAACCGGAACTGGGCGCCTACAGCCCGTCGGGCACCACGGTCATCGCGCCCGACGACGTGCCCGACGAACTGGCCGCGCTGGCCGGACCCGACCCCGACCGGGGCGTCGAGGTCGTCCCGATCCGGACGGTGACCGTCCTGGCCGACAAGCCGGCCGACGCCTATGACGCCTACCTGCGGCTGCACCTCATCTCGCACCGGCTCGTGGAGCCGCACGGCTGCAGCCTCGACGGCGTGTTCGGCGCGCTGAGCAACGTGGTGTGGACCAACTACGGCCCGTGCCTGGTCGAGGGTTTCGAACACGTGCGGATGCGGCTGCGCAGGCGCGGGCCGGTGACGGTCTACGGCGTGGACAAGTTCCCCCGCATGGTCGACTACGTGGTGCCGACGGGCGTGCGCATCGCCGACGCCGACCGGGTTCGCCTCGGCGCGCACCTGGCGCCGGGCACCACCGTCATGCACGAGGGGTTCGTGAACTTCAACGCCGGCACCCTCGGCGCCTCGATGGTGGAGGGCCGCATCTCGGCGGGCGTCGTCGTGGGCGACGGCTCGGATGTCGGAGGCGGCGCGTCGATCATGGGGACGCTGTCCGGCGGCGGCACCGAGGTGATCTCGGTGGGTAAGCGCTGCCTGCTGGGTGCCAACTCCGGACTGGGCATCTCACTGGGCGACGACTGCGTGATCGAAGCGGGCCTCTACGTGACGGCGGGCACCAAGGTCACCCTGGCCGACGGGACGACGGCGAAGGCCCGCGAACTGTCGGGCGCGAACAACCTGCTGTTCCGGCGCAACTCGGTGACCGGGGCGGTCGAGGTCGTGCGCCGCGACGGCAAGGGCATCACGCTCAACGAGGCGCTGCACGCGAACTAGCCGGAACTCTTCCTGGAAACTAAGCCGATTTGCCGGCGGCGAGCACGCAGAACTCGTTGCCCTCGGGATCGGCGAGTACCACCCAGGTCTGCTCGCCCTGACCGATGTCGATCGGACGTGCGCCGAGGGCCAGCAGCCGAGAGACCTCCGCCTGCTGATCCTCCGGGGTGAAGTCGAAGTGGATGCGGTTCTTCACCGTCTTCGATTCCGGAACCGGCAGGAACAACCAGTCCGGTCCGGCCCCGGCCGGCGCGCGCAGCAGCCACTCGCCGTCGTCCTCGGCGGGTTCGGCGGACCATCCGAGCGCCCGGGACCACCAGGCCGCCTGGGCCGCGGTGTCGTGGGCGTCGAACCCGATCTCGGTGAACCTCAGCCCCATGCCATCCTCAGCATCCTCAGTCCCACGACATCCTCAGTCCCACGACATGAGTTCCTTCTTCATGACCTTGCCCATCGCGTTGCGGGGCAACGCTGCCACCAGCCGAACCTCCCGCGGGCGCTTGTGGACCGAAAGCTGCTGTGCCACATAGTCGCTGAGCTCTCCGGGCTCGGCTTCACCCACGACGAACGCCACGATCCGCTGCCCCAGATCCTCGTCGGGCAGTCCGACGACGGCCACCTCGACCACCCCGGGATGGCCCAGTAGCGCCGTCTCGATCTCCCCGGCGCCGATCCGGTATCCGCCCGACTTGATCAGGTCCACCGATTCCCGGCCGACGATGCGGTGCATGCCGCCCTCGTCGATGACGGCGACGTCACCGGTGCGGTACCAGCCGTCGGAATCGAATGCCTCGGCGGTGGCGTCCGGGCGGTTCAGATAGCCGTCGAACACGGTCGGCGTCCGAACCTGAAGGCGCCCAATGGTTTCCCCGTCGTGCGGCACCGGCGCACCATCCTCTGACACCAGGCGGGTGTCCATACCGGACAGCGGGAAACCCACCCAACCCGGGCGTCGTTCGCCGTCGGCGCGGGTACTCAGGGTGATGAGGGTCTCGGTGCAGCCGTAGCGCTCCACCGGCGCGTGGCCGGTGAGTCCGGCCAGCGAATCGAACACCGGCACCGGCAACGCCGCACTGCCCGAGACCAGCAGTCGCGCCGGGGCCAGCGCGCGTGCGGCAGCGGGGTCGGCGGCCATCCGCGACCACACCGTCGGCACGCCGAAGTACAGCGATCCCCGGGCAGCCGCATAGGCCGCCGGCGTCGGTTTGCCCGTGTGTACGAAGCGGTTTCCCACCCGCAACGATCCCAGCAGGCCGAGCACCAGGCCGTGGACGTGGAACAGCGGCAGCCCGTGCACCAGCGTGTCCTCGGCGGTCCATTGCCAGGCCTGCGCCAGCGCGTCGAGGTCGGCAGCCACCGCCGCCCGGCTGAGCACCACGCCTTTGGGCGGCCCGGTGGTGCCGGAGGTGTAGATCACCATCGCGGCGTCGGCGGGACCGGGCTCGGGGTAGCGGTGCCAGGACCGGGCGTGCAGGCGTACCGGGACGTGCGGCAGCCCGGCGAGGTCGGCCGGCTGCTCGCCCAGCCAGGCCTGCGCGCCGGAGTCGTTGAGGATGTGGGTCCGTTCGGCGACCCCGACGTCGTCGGGAACCGGGACGAACGGCACGCCGGCGATCAGGCATCCGGTGACCGCCAGGACCGTCGCCGGGGTGGGGGTGGCCAGCACGGCGATCCGCCGCGCGCCGCCGACCCGCTCGGCCACCGAGGTCGCCGCGCCGACCAGGTCGCTGCGGGACAGGGTCAAGCCGCCGATGCGCACCGCGTCGCCGATGTCTGCGCCGCCGGCGACCACGGCGGGGTTCAAGGAGGTCAGCAGCACACCGCGAGGCTATCGCGGCGCGCCGCTGACTCCGGTGCGGGTCAGTGCCGAATAGCCTTGAGCGCTGTGGGGCACGGCCGTCTTCGCCGCCTGATGCGCTCCGGCCGTTGCCGCTGGGCGCCGGTGGCCGGAGTGCTTCTCGCCGTGGCCGGGTTCACCTCGGCCCCCGCAGCCCGGGCGGAGCCGAAACCGTGGAACGGGCGTTACGAGATGACGACCTACGCCAGCCAGAAGGTCGGAACCAGTCCCGCAGTCCACCAACGGGAGGACGACGTCAGCGCCGTCTTCACCCTGACCACCGCCTGCACCTTCGACCACTGCACCGCCACCGTGGTGGACGGGCCGCCACCGGCCAACCCGACCGTGCCGACGCCGATCCGCTACGTGTGGAACGGAAACGGCTGGGTCGACAGCTACGACTGGCTGTGGAACTGCTCGCTCGGCGCGAACCAGTGGGCGCGCGCGACGTCCTTTGCGCTCTACGCGCCGCAACCCGACGGTTCGCTGCGGGGCACCTGGCACACCGATATCAGCGACGGCCCGTGCCGGGGAACCGTGGTGATGCCGGTGTCCGCTGTCCCGGTTTGATCTCAGTCGCCTAAATTGGGCGACGAGCCGGCTGGAATCCGGTAACACTGTGATTTCTGTTACCGATGAGTCTGTTGTCATGCCGACCGTCGGCCTCGAGAAGGGGACCCCATGAAGAGTGTCCGGGTGCTGACTGCCTGGTTGATGGCAGTCGCGGCGTTGTTCATCGGGCCCGGGTCGGCGAATGCCGGGATGGACAATCAGCAGAGTCTGGTCGACGGCAAGGGCCGCACGATGACCATCCAGCAGTGGGACACCTTCCTCGACGGCGTGTTCCCGCTGGACCGCAACCGGCTGACCCGCGAATGGTTCCACTCCGGCAAGGCCGTCTACAGCGTGGTCGGCCCCGGCGCCGGTGACTTCGCCGGCACCCTGGAACTGGGCTACCAGGTCGGCTTCCCGTGGTCGCTGGGCGTGGGCATCAACTTCAGCTACACCACCCCCAACATCCTGCTCGACGACGTCAACATCTCCCCGGCCGGCTTCAACCCGCTCGGCTCGGTGATCACCCCGAACCTGTTCCCGGGCGTGTCCATCAGCTCCGACCTCGGCAACGGCCCGGGTATCCAGGAAGTCGCGACGTTCTCCGTCGACGTCGCCGGCCCCAACGGCTCGGTCGCGGTCTCCAACGCCCACGGCACCGTCACCGGCGCCGCCGGCGGCGTCCTGCTGCGCCCCTTCGCCCGCCTGATCTCCAAGAACGGCGACAGCGTCACCACCTACGGCGAAACCTGGGACATGAAGTAACGCCCTCCGGGCATTGTGAAGCGCGAGTCAGGCCGACAGCCGCGCAGCCGCCGCGGCGACCCGCTCGTCGGTCGCGGTCAGCGCGACCCGTACATGGCGTGACCCGGACGGGCCGTAGAAGTCCCCGGGTGCCACCAGAACTCCCCGCTGCGCCAGCCACTCCACGGTGACCCGGCACGGTTCGTCGCGCGTCACCCACAGGTACAGCCCGGCCTGTGAATGTTCCACGGCGAATCCGGCCGACCGCACGGCCTCCAGCAGGACGTCCCGGCGGCGGGCGTACCGCTGCCGTTGCTCGGCCTCGTGGGCGTCGTCGTCGAGGGCGGCCACCATCGCCGCCTGGACCGGGCCCGGCACCATCATCCCGGCGTGCTTTCGCACCGCGAGCAATTCCGCGACCACCGCAGCGTCGCCGGCGACGAATCCGGCGCGGTAGCCGGCCAACGACGAACTCTTGGACAGCGAATGCACGGCCAGCAGGCCGGAGTGATCGCCGCCGCTGACCGACGGGTGCAGCACCGAGATCGGCTGCTCGTCCCACCACAGACCCAGATAGCACTCGTCGGACACCACCAGAGCGCCGCGCTCCCGAGCCCAGTCGACGACCTTGCGCAGGTGGTCGGCGCCCAGTACCCGCCCGGTGGGATTGCTCGGCGAGTTCAGGTACACCACGGCGGGGTTCTGCGGGCCGAGTTGAGTCAGCGAGTCGGCGGCCAGTACCGGCGCACCGGCCAGCCGAGCACCCACCTCGTAGGTCGGATAGGCCAGTTCTGGCACCACCACGACGTCGTCGGGGCCGAGCCCCAGCAGTGTCGGCAGCCAGGCGATCAGTTCCTTGGTGCCGATCACCGGGAGCACCGAACTCTCCGGCACACCGGCCACCCCGTAGCGGCGGTTCAGCGCCGCTGCCGCAGACTCCCGCAGTTCGACTGTCCCCGAGGTCATCGGGTACCCGGGCACCCCGGACGCCCGGGCCAGGGCCTCGCGAATCACCGGTGCCACCGGGTCCACCGGGGTTCCCACCGACAGGTCGACGATGCCCTCGGGATGCGCGCGCGCGATTTCCGCAGCGCCGGCCAAGGTGTCCCAGGGGAACACCGGCAGGCGGTCCGACACCGGCGTCAGACGACTGCGCCGGGCCTCGCCCGAATGCCCCAAGCCGGCCGTCAGTCCTCGCTCTTGGGCGGGAGGTCCTTGACCACCTGCGGATCGTTCTCGGTCATGCCGACCTTGGAGGCCCCGCCCGGAGAACCGAGTTCCTCGAAGAACGCTGCGTTGATGGCGGTGTACTGCGACGACTGCTCGGGAACGTCGTCCTCGTAGTAGATCGCCTCCACCGGGCAGACCGGTTCGCAGGCACCGCAGTCCACGCACTCGTCGGGGTGGATGAAGAGCATCCGGGCACCCTCGTAGATGCAGTCCACCGGGCACTCTTCGATGCAGGCCTTGTCCTTGATGTCGACGCAGGCTTCAGTGATCACGTAGGTCACGAAGGATCTCCTCGATGTGCTCTTCTATGTCTGATCTATGTCCGACGGAAAATCTATGTCGGATCTGTGTCCGACGGAAAATCTATGTCGGATCTGTGTCCGACGGAAAATCTAAGCCGGACGGGAAAACCGTGTAACACGCTACTGGACCGCCGCTACCGACGGGCGACGGCCTCGGCGTCATCCGACATCGCGGTCGCGAATCCGAGCGCACAGAGGAAGGCCAGATACAGACCGCCGCCGAGGAATACCGTCATCGGACCGTCGGGGGAGATGAAACTGCCCATCGGTCCGATGATGGTCAGCATCGCCACGAGTTGTTCGACCGCGAGCACCGCCGCGATGAGCGCCAGCCAGCGGGGAAACCGGCCCCGCCGGGACGCCCAGATGACGGGGCCGGCCAGCAACAGCGCGGAGACGGTCAACAGCGGTCCCCACATCGAGGCGATGTCTGCCACCGTCCGCGCGATCACCGGGTCCAGCGCCGAGGCATGCAGGACCAGGCCGGCCATCAGCACCGACTGGACGACGAGCTGGGTCATCAGGACCGCCGCGCCGAGGAGGAAGGCGTGTCCGGCTGGACCGTGCAACCGTTCCCGCGCGTATCCGATCACCACCGCCAGCGCGATCAGTGCGGCCGCGGTGAGCAGGGCGCGCAACCGGATCATTCCGGCGTGGGCGGCGAGGTGCTCGACGACGTCCGCGCCCGACTCGTCGATGCCAGGTCCCAGCGGCACGACGATCACCGCGAGCACCGAAAGCACGGCGAACGCGACCGCCGCGATCAGCGGAGCACCCCTCATCAGGCGGCCCGCTTGGAGTAGGTCGTGGTGCGTTGCCGCGCCGGCCGGCCGATCCCCTCCGCGATGGCGGCCAGTTCGGCGATGGTCTTGGCCGACCCGTACTGGGAGCCGGCCATCCGGGAGATCGTTTCCTCCATCAGAGTTCCGCCGAGATCGTTGGCGCCTCCGTTGAGCATCACCTGGCTGCGTTCGACGCCGAGCTTGACCCAGCTGGTCTGAATCTGGGAAATCCTGCCGTGCAACATGATTCGGGCCAGTGCGTGCACCGCCCGGTTGTCCCGGTGGGTCGGACCCGGACGAGCCGCCCCGGCGAGGTAGAGCGGGGACGAATGGTGGACGAACGGCAGCGGGACGAACTCGGTGAATCCGCCTGTGCGGTCCTGGATTCCACGCAGGACATTGAGATGGGCAACCCAATGGTGCGGAGCGTCGACGTGACCGTACATCATGGTGGAGCTCGACCGCAGACCGATCTCGTGCGCGGTGCTGACGATCTCGACCCACAGCGAGGTGGGCAGCTTGCCCTTGGTGAGAACCCAGCGGACCTCGTCGTCGAGGATCTCCGCCGCGGTGCCGGGGATGGTGTCCAGTCCCGCTTCGCGCAGTCCGATCAACCACTCCCGCGGGCTAAGTCCGCTCTTGGCGGCACCGTTGGCGATCTCCATCGGGGAGAAGGCGTGCACATGCATCGACGGCACCCGCGCCTTGACCGCACGGACAAGTTCTGCGTACCCGGTGACCGGCAACTCCGGGTCGATACCGCCCTGCATGCAGACTTCCGTGGCACCGGCGACGTGCGCCTCCCAAGCCCGGTCGCCGACCTCCTGCGGCGACAGCGAGAAGGCGTCCGCGTCTCCCTTGCGCTGAGCGAACGCACAGAAGCGGCAACCGGTGTAGCAGATGTTGGTGAAGTTGATGTTGCGGTTCACCACGAAGGTGACGTCATCGCCGACGGCATCTTTGCGCAGCGAATCGGCGAGTGCCGCAACGGCATCCAATGCCGGACCGTCAGCGGTGGCCAGTGCCAGGTAGTCGGCGTCGCTGAGGCCGGCCGGGTCTCGCTCGGCGTTGCGCAGCGCTGCGGCCACATCGGAGCCGATCCGCTCGGGTGCCCGCGAACCGAGGTCGCCGGCATGCTCACGGACGGACTCCCAGTCACCGAAGGCACTGCCGAGATCGCTGCGGGCAGCGGTGCGCCGGCCCTCGCCGTCGATGGCCGCGTGCAAGTCGGTGCGGCCCAACGACTCCGCCGACTCGTCGGGCTCCTGCCAGGGCCGTCCCACCGGGTTGATGTCGAGCGCGAAGCCGGTCTCCGGATCGGCCAGCGCCGCAACATGTCCGGCCACTCTCGGGTCGATCCACGCCGCCCCTGCCGCAACGTACTTCGGCTGTGCCGTCAGGCGCTGCACCAACTCGAAGCCCGCTTCGGCGGTGAGACTTGCCAATTCGTCGAGGGCGGGCCATGGGCGTTCGGGGTTGACGTGGTCCGGAGTCAGTGGCGAGACCCCGCCCCAGTCGTCGACGCCCGCGCCGAGCAGTGCCAGGCATTCGGCGCGGGAGACCAGGTTCGGCGGCGCCTGGATCCGCATATCGGGCCCCAGCACCAGGCGGGCCGTCGCCACGGTGGCGACGAAGTCGTCGAAGCCGGCGTCCGGGACCGCGGCCATCGCGGTGCGATCCTTCGCCCGGAAGTTCTGCACGATCACTTCCTGGATGTGGCCGAACTCCTTGTGCAGTCGGCGAATCGCGTGCAACGTGTCGGCGCGCTCGTCCAGGGTTTCACCGATGCCGACCAGCAGACCCGTCGTGAACGGAATGGAGAGCCGCCCGGCGTCGGTCAGCGTGCGCAGCCGCACCGTCGGGTCCTTGTCCGGGCTGCCGAAGTGCGCCTCACCGCGGGTCTCGAAGAGCCGCCTTGAGGTGGTCTCCAGCATCATGCCCATCGACGGCGCCACCGGCCGCAGCCCGGACAACTCTGCCCAGCTCATCACACCTGGGTTGAGATGCGGCAGCAGGCCGGTGTCCTCCAGGACGCGGATCGCCATGGCGCGCACGTACTCCAGCGTCGAGTTATAGCCCCGCTCCCCCAGCCAGTCTCGGGCCTCGGGCCAGCGCGCTTCCGGGCGGTCGCCGAGGGTGAACAGCGCCTCTTTGCAGCCCAGCGCCGCTCCCCGGCGGGCGATCTCGACGACCTCGTCGGGCTCGAGGTACATGCCCCGCCCGGCGGCCCGCAGCTTCCCGGGCACGGTCACGAAGGTGCAGTAGTGGCAGGTGTCCCGGCAGAGGTGGGTGAGCGGGATGAAGACCTTCCGCGAGTAGCTCACCGGAAGGCCGCCGCCGGGTCCGCGGCGGCCCGCCGACTGCAGGCCCGCATCGCGCACTCGTGCGGCACTGGCGCACAGATCGGCGAGATCGTCACCCCGCGCGGTCATCGCAACGGCGGCTTCGTCGAGGTTCAGGCTCACCCCGTCGCGGGCCCGGCGCAGCACCCGGCGCATGGCCGCGGCGTTCGACATGGCACCACAGTAGTACCCGCCGGCACCCCGCTGCCCAGCGGCGGGACCAGCACCCACCGGGAATTGTTCTGTGAGTTTCTCAGCGTCCGGGTGTAGCCTCTCAGCCAACTGTCAGCTACTCACGGAGGTGCGTTCCCATGAGCCAGGCCCTGCGGTCGTCCGTTCGCTCTGCCCTGGTCGCCGGCGTCAGCGCTGCCGTCGTGAGTTCCCTGGCGATTACCCCGGTGAGCGCGAATGCGGTGCCCGGCATCCCCACCGTGTCCCCGGCCGTTCAGCTGAGCGCCGCGCTGGCCCCGCTCGTCGCTCCGGCGCCGACGGCGGCCCTGCTCGTCGCCCCGGCGCCGACGGCGTCCACCGCGACCGCCACCGTGGCCGGCCCGAGCGCCGCGGCGGTGACGAGCGGCATCGAGAGTTTCATCAAGAACACCTATGACGCCATCGAGCCGTGGGTGGCGTGGGGCTTCGAACTGGGACAGTGGGCGATGGGCTTCGTCCCCGTCCTCTGGTGGTTCGCGCCGGGGATCGACCTGGCCTACTTCACCATCGAGCCGCTCGTGCAGGCCGGCGTCTTCGCCTTTGCCGACGTCCTCGGATTGAACTTCGGCCAGATCGGTCCCGACATAAGCTCGGGCATCCGGCAGTCGGTGCAGAACTTCGTGAACTACGGCCTGGCCTGGATTCAGAGCATCGTGCCGTTCCCGCCGCTCCCGCCGTTCCCGCCGCGCCCGTTCGCATCGGTGACCCGCCACCCGGCTGCCACGGCCCGCGTCAAGGCAGTCAAAGCAACAGCCACGGCCGCGGCCGTCACGGCTGGGCCAGACGCCGCTCCGGCCGTCGCGGCTGACACCGACACGACGGCCACCGACACGACGACCGCCGTCACCCCCGCCAAGGGCAAGTCCGCACGCGGCACTCAGCGTCCCGCGCGGTCGGCGAACACCGCACCGGCACGCAAGGCCGGGCACGGCGAGCGCGGCGCCCGGGCCGCCCGGTCGTCCGACCGGGTGGGCTGATCACGGCATTCGGCGCAGTACCGCCGCCGGGGGCAACACCCCCAGGGCCAGGAAGATCACCGACGAGAACGCCATCACCCCTGGGCCGCCGAACACCACGTCGCCGCCGGGCCCGCCGAGGGTGAACATCGCCACCGTCGCGAGCCAGGTCCACAGTGGCAGCGCGGCAAGGCGTTTGGAATCCGTCCAGTAGCCGGCCGCCCACACCAGTGCTGCGTTGAGTAGGCCGCTGGCGATCGCGCTGACCGGCAACGGGACGACGCCAAGGTAGAACGGCATCAGCAGCGCACCCGCGACGGCCGAGATGACGCCGTCCACGGCGAGCAGTGTCAGGACGACGGCCTGGGCGCGATCTCGGAACATCGCCGACCGGTGTTCTAGGCGCTCACGTCGAGACCCGCGAGCAGGTCGGTCTCCCGGCCTTCGTCGTCGGTCTCGCCGGGGCGCCCGGACACCAGGACGTAGTACTCGCGCGATAACACCGGCAGGGCGACGTTGTTGGACAGCGCGAAGGCCCGTCGCGTCGGGCCCAGCGTCATCTGGGTGGCGTGCGCGGCGATGGCCGCGGCCTTGGCCGGCAGGTACTCGGGGGCGTCGATGACCGCCGAGATCAGATCGTCGGCGAACGCGAACGGCACCTCGTCGACGGGCCATGTCCACCCGTCCAGCAGGTCGTCGGGCCCCAACGCGTCGACTCCCGCCTGGAACGTGGTGGTGGTCATCACCGTCCAGTAGAACTTCGGCACACGCCACCGCTCGGCCGCCGCATCGAGCGCGGCGGTGGTGACCCGGTGGGTCTGGATGTGGTCGGGGTGGCCGTAGCCGCCGCCGGGGTCGTAGGTGACGACGACGTGCGGCCGGATCTCGGCGATGACATCGGCCAGTTGGGCGGCGGCGACACCGAGGTCGGCGTCGGCGAACCGGGTACGCCGCCGTGGCGGGGTTCCCACCATGCCCGAGTCGCGCCACCGGCCCGCGCCGCCGAGGAACCGGGGCTGTCGGACACCCAGGTGATTCAGCGCGGCGGTCAGTTCGCCGATCCGGAAGCCACCGAGTTGGTCGGCGCCGGCCACGGCGAGCTGCGCCCACCGGGGATCGACGATGTCGCCCTCCTCGCCCAGCGTGCAGGTGACGACCGTGACGTCGGCCCCGGACGCCACATACCGCGCGATCGTGACCCCGTTGTTGATGGTCTCGTCGTCGGGATGGGCGTGCACGAACAGCAGCCTCGGCGCCGTCGAGGACTCTGAAACCGTCGGCATTACTGCGGCACCTTCACCCAGCTGCCGGCGTCCGCGACGATGCCCACCGGCACCGCTCCGGTCAGGCTGACATTGCGCACGCTGGGTCCGGCCGCGACGATCGTGGTGTCCTGCATGATCGGCAGCACCGCTGACATCGCCCACAACTGCGGCTCGACCGCGGCGATCACCGCGTTGATCCCCAGCGACCCGTCGAGGGCACCGCTGATCTTGGATTGGAGCTCGGGTTCGCAGATACCGGTCAGGTTGGACGGCACCCGCACCAGCGGGGCGGCTTCCGGCGGAACCCTGGTGCCCGGCGGCGTGCTGGTCGACGGCGGCGCCGGCGTGGTGGACACCGGGGTCGTCTGCAGCGCGGGACAGCCGTAGCGGGAGGCAAGCAGGGTCGCCAGATCGCCGCCGGCGGCATGCCACCCGACGATGGCGTCCACCCGGTTGGTGGCCAGTGCCGGGCCGTACAGCGTCGGCGGGTCCAGCGCAAGGACGGTGGCCGCGATCCCGACGCTGCGCAACTGGTCGGCCGCGGTGTTCGCCACCGCCACCGAGGTGGGGTCGTTGGCCGCCGCGCCGATCACCAGCGTCAGCGTCTGCCCGTCGCGGCTGATGCGCCCGCGGGTGGTCGCCGGCCGGCCCGTCGGGGTGGTGGTCTCGACGGATCCGGACGGATCCGGCGGCGGCGACACCGGCGACTCGGGGGCACTGCGGTCCACCTGGTAACCCGCCTGGGCGAACAGGGCCAGCGCGCCCTCCTTGCCCACGCGGGGCGGCGCGGTGGCCACGTAGCCGGGATCGCTGGGAGCGCGCACCAGCGCCTGATCCAGAGTGACCGAGTTGTCACTGCCCGCGCCGACCGCGGCCAGCAGGTCGACGTCCATGAGACCCAGAATCGCTTTGCGCACAACAGGATCGGACAACTTGGGTTCCTGCGCCCGCAGCGTCAGCTGCATCACCCGCGGTGCGGTCAACCGCGCGGTGCGGACGTCCGGGATCGCCGACAGCTGGGCGAACGCCGCCGCGCCGCCGTGAACCTGCGCGACCTGGGTGTCGCCGTTACGGATCGAGTCGGCCAGCGCGGCAGGCACCCCGGCCCGGCGGAACAGGATCTGGTCGGGCTTGGCCGGCTGACCCCAGAAGCGGTCGTTGCGGGCCAACAGCACCTCGTCGCGTTGCGGGTCGATGGCGTCCACCCGGAACTGCCCGCCCGTCACCGGCAGCGCCCGGGCCAGGCCGGCGGCGAATCCGCCGGGGACGTCCTTGACGATGTGGGCCGGGAGCAGATCGTTGAACAACTCCCGCCAGGCCGGATAGGGCTGGGAGAACGTCACGACGGCCGTCTTGCCGCCGTCGACCGACTGCACTCCGGTGATCAGGTCGTAGCCGGCCGGGTCGACCACGCCGGGCTGGCTGACCATCTGCCGCCAGAGGTACCAGAAGTCATCGGCGGCGATCGGGGCGTTGTCCGTCCATGCCGCTTCGGGCCGGATTTTGTAGGTGACCGTGAACGGCGTGTTGCCCGTCACCGTGGCCGACAACAGCAGCGCCGGATCCATCTCCCAGCGCGATCCGGTCGGCGTGTTCGGATCGGGAACCGGCCGGAACGAACTCGGCAGCACCAGCGCACTGATGGCGGCGTTCACCGGCGACTGATCGGACATCAGATGCGGGTTGAACCCGGCGCCGATGGTGTCGATCGCCACGATGACCTGCGCCGCAGTCGCCCTCGAGGGGGCGGCGTTGGGTGTGGCGGTGCTCTGCGGCGCAGGGGGCGGGTCCGCGGCGCACGCAGCCGCCAACAACACGGACAGCGCAACGGCGACGCCCTGGCGCCAGCGCAATCCGGTCAGCACGTCCCTCAGGGTATCGACCGGAGAGCCAAAAACCCGGTCACGCCTTGGCCGCTTTGGCCCGGGATCGGCTGCGGGCCCGCATGGTGGCGTCCAGTTCGACTTTGCGGACCCGGACGATCTCGGGGGTGACCTCGACACATTCGTCGGCCGCGCAGAACTCCATGGCCTGCTCCAGGTCCAGTTCCATCGGCCGCGCCAGCGTCTCCATCACGTCGGCCGTCGAGGACCGCATGTTGGTCAGCTTCTTCTCCCGGGTCACATTGACGTCGAGATCCTCGGCACGCGGGTTGATGCCGACGACGTGCCCCTCGTAGCTGTCGTCGCCGGGCTCGACGAAAAACGTTCCGCGGTCGGCGAGTTGGATCATCGCGAACGGGGTCACCGAACCGGCGCGGTCGCTCACAAGCGAGCCGGTGTGCCGGGCCCGAATCTCGCCGGCCCACGGCCGGTACCCGTCGAACACCGCGTTGGCGATGCCGGTGCCCCGGGTCAGCGTGAGGAAATCGGTGCGGAAGCCGATGAGGCCGCGGCTGGGGACGATGAAGTCCATCCGGACCCAGCCGGCCGCGTGGTTGGTCATCTGCTCCATCCGGCCCTTGCGGTTGGCCATCAACTGGGTGATGGCACCGACAAACTCCTCCGGGCAGTCGATGGTCATCGCCTCGAACGGCTCATGCCGCTTGCCGTCGATGGTGCGGGTGACCACCTGCGGCTTACCCACAGTCAGCTCGAACCCCTCGCGACGCATCTGCTCGACGAGCACCGCCAGCGCCAGCTCGCCACGGCCCTGCACCTCCCAGGCGTCCGGCCGGCCGATGTCGACCACCCGGATGGAGACGTTGCCGACCAGTTCGGAGTCCAACCGGGACTTGACCATTCGCGCGGTGAGCTTGTGACCGGAGACCTTGCCCGCCAGCGGCGAGCTGTTGGTGCCGATGGTCACCGAGATGGCCGGTTCGTCCACGGTGATGCGCGGCAGGGCGTGGGCGTGGTCGGGATCGGCCAGCGTGTCGCCGATCATGATCTCGGGCATACCGGCGACCGCGACGATGTCCCCAGCGACGGCTTCCTCTGTCGGGTTGCGTTCGACGCCGACGGTGCTGAGCAGTTCGGTGATCTTGCCGTTGGCGATCACCGGCACGCCGTCGACCTCGCGCATCCAGGCCACCTGCTGACCCTTGCGGATCTTGCCGTTGTAGATGCGGATCAGCGCGAGGCGGCCCAGGAACGCGGACGCATCGAGGTTGGTCACCAGGGCCTGCAGCGGGGCCTCAGGATCGCCCTTGGGCGGCGGGATGTGCTCGAGCAGAACGTCGAACAGCGGGTCGAGGTTCTCGCCCTCGGGGTTTTCGCCGTTGGCCGGTTGCACCGTGCTGGCCACCCCGGCCCGCCCAGAGGCGAACAGGGTCGGCAAGTCCAGGGCCCGTTCGGCGGCCGCCTGGGCCTCGGCGTCGAGGTCGGAGGCGACGTCGAGCAGAAGATCGTGGCTCTCCGAGACCACTTCCTCAATCCGGGCGTCGGGACGGTCGGTCTTGTTGACCACCAGGATGACCGGCAGGTGCGCGCTCAGCGCCTTGCGCAGCACGAACCGGGTCTGCGGCAGCGGCCCCTCAGAGGCATCGACCAGGAGCAGCACCCCGTCGACCATGGACAGTCCGCGTTCCACCTCACCGCCGAAGTCGGCGTGGCCCGGGGTGTCGATCACATTGATGACCGTCATGGAACCGTCCGCGTGGTGGCGGTGCACCGCGGTGTTCTTGGCCAGGATGGTGATCCCTTTTTCCTTCTCCAGGTCACCGGAGTCCATCAGGCGTTCCACCGCGTCGTCGCCGCGGTGCGTCAACGCACCGGACTGCCGCAGCATCGCATCGACGAGGGTGGTCTTGCCGTGGTCGACGTGGGCGACGATGGCGACATTACGAAAATCCTGGAAAGGCACGTCGGAGATTGTCGCAGCGCGGACCCCTCTTCGCGAAAACGGCTGCGGACGGGTCAGCGGGTCAGGCGGTCCAGAAGGGCGGGTAACCACGCCCGGTCGGCCGGCACCCAATGCAGGTCAGGCAGGTCCTCAGCGGTCACCCAGCGCAGCGCGCGGTGATCGTGCGGATGCGGGGTTCCGCCGGTCCGCGTCACCGTATAAGCCCGCAGGACCAGGCCGCTGCCGAGCTCAACGTCGGGTCCGACCTGCTCCCCGACCGTGACCTCGACGCCGAGTTCCTCACGAAGTTCGCGGACCAACGCCTGCGCATCGGTCTCCCCGGGCGCCACCTTGCCGCCCGGCAACTCCCAGAGGCCGGCCAGTTCGGGGGGCAGCCGGCGCTGGGCAACCAGCAATTCCGAACCCGAGATCAGCGCCCCGGCGACGACGACCTGCATGGCAGCAGACGGTATACCGTTGGGTATGGCTGTGTTGAGCGATGACGAGGTCGACGCCGCGATCGCCGCCCTGCCCGGATGGCAGCGTGTCGACGGCGCCCTGCGCCGGTCGGCGACCTTCGCCTCCTTCCTCGACGGGATCGCCGCCGTCGGCAAGGTGGCCGAACTGGCCGAACGCGCGGATCACCACCCCGATATCGACATCCGTTGGCGCACGGTGACTTTCACTCTCGTGACGCATTCCGAGGGCGGAATCACCGGGAAGGACGTGGCGCTGGCCGGCCAGATCAACGAAGCGATCGGCGACCGCTGAGGGCCATCCAGGCCAGTGTCGCGAGAGTGGCGACGATGTAGACCAGCCCCGCCCAGGCCAGGTACCAGGGCCGCCCGATCTCCCAGATGGTCGGCTGGGCGAAGCTGAGCAACCAGGGCACGCCGACCAGGGTCAGCAGCAGCCATCCCCAGCCCAGCACCCGGGCGCCGGGGCGGTCCCGCCAGGGACCGTTGAGCAGCCAGATCATCAGGGGCACCAGCCAGATCCAGTGGTGGGTCCAGGAGATCGGCGACGCCAGCAGTCCGAACAATTCGACCACCAGCAAGGAGCCCAGGCGGTCCCGCGTGCCGGCCGGGCCGGCGGTGCCCAGCGCACGCCAGGCCAGCAGCGCCACCACGGCCGTCAGGGCGATCCCGGCCAGTACCGGCGGTCCATAGCCGGCGTCGTGGCCGAGGATGCGCGAGACGCCACCCCGCCAGGATTGGTTGAACGACGTGGCGACCGGCCCCACCCGTCGGGCGTCACCGAGCAGGTCGGTGAAGTAGTAGCGGGCCTGCGGACCGATCACCGCGACGGACAGCGCGACCGTGCCGGCGAACACCACCGCCGAGAACACCGCCGCTCCCCACCGGCGCATGCCGGCCAGATAGACCCCGGTGATCGCCGGCGTGAGCTTGATCCCGGCCGCCAGACCGACCAGCAGCCCGGACAACCACCACCGGGTGCTGTAGGCCGCCCACAGCATGCCCAGCACCAGGATCACGTTGACCTGCCCGTAGTCGAAGGTGCTGCGCAGTGGCTCGGTCCAGATCGCGACCGCCGTCCACAGCATCGCCGCGGCGTACCCCGCCCTCGCGGGCACTCCGAGCAGTCGCTGGCTGACCCGCACCACCCCGTAGAGGGCGGCGATGGTGCCGAGTTGCCAGCCGAACGCGACCACGCCGAACGGGAGCTTCGTCAGCGGGTAGAACACCAGGGCCGCGAACGGCGGATAGGTGAAGGGCAGCGGGAAGTCCGGTGTCTGGTCGGCGTAGACGTAGGAGTAGAGCGTGCCCGGATGGTCGAGTGCCGCGGCGCCGCCCAGGTAGACGTGCAGGTCGACGAAGTTCGCGCCGTTGGGCACCAGGTAGGTCCAGGCCAATCGGGCCGCGACGCTCAGCGCCAGAACCGCCGCGGCGGTGCGGGTTCGCGTCACGGGTTCGACTGTAGCGATCGTCACCGATGGCCAACGCTCCAGTAACGGTTGAATAAATGCCACACGTGTCACTTGAGTAACTTCAGTAACCGGATACGTTCGGACCAAGACCTGCAACCGAGGGAGTGGATCCGATATGTCACGGTTTTCAAAAGTGTTCGCCGCCAACGCAATTGCCCTGGGTGGGTTGTGCTCGGCTGCCGTTGCGCTGAGCGCCTCCGCCGCCGCCGACCCGGTCATGCCGCCGGCCATCCCCGGCGTGCCGGCCCTCACCATGATTCAGCAGTTCGCCAACCCGGCCGGTGTCGGCGCGGTGCTGCAGACGGCGGCAACCGCACTCAACGGCATGTCGGCAGCCGTCGGCGGCGCCCCCGCGACCCTTCCGGTGTCGCCCATCGCGGGCGCTCCGGGCGTGGCGCCGGTAGCCACTCCGATGGCTCCGATGGCTCCGGTGGCCGCACCCGTCGGGCCGGTTCCCGGCATCGGCTCCACCGTGGTGCCGCTGCTCGACCAGGTCGGCATTCCGGCCAGCCTGATCAACCTGGCCCCGACCGGCCTGGGATTGCCCGCCGCGACCCCGGCCCTGACCGCGCCGGTCGCTCCGCTGGCCGTCTCCCCCATCGCTCCGGCGGCCCTCGCTCCGGCAGCCCTCGCTCCGGTTGCCGCCGTACCCGCGGCCCCGCTGAGCGCGCCCGTCGCACCGCTGGCCGCGCTGCCCTGATCTCGACCAGCTGACGCCCCGACCCTGCCTGACGCCCGACCGACCTGATTCCGGGAGCCCACCATGCGCACCATCACCCCTCTGACAGCGGCCATGGTCGCGGCGGCCGTCGCCCTGAGCCCGGTCGGGCACGCCGACCCGACCATTCCGCTGGACCCGGGTCAGCTGCCGGGCCTGCAGGCGGTGGAAAGCCTGAGCCCGGTGGTGCAGCAGGCCGCTGCCAATCCGGCCTCGGCACAGCAGCTGCTGCTCGCGGCGGCCTCCCAATTGGCCGGTAACGCAACCACCCCGCAGGGGTCGCTCTCGCTGGCCGAAGCGGTCAGCAGGTTCGTTTCGGAGGGCGGGGCCGCGTCCCTGACAGCTCCGTCCGCGGTGATCAGCCAGCAGGCCGCCGGGCCGGCTCACGGCACCGCACCGCTGATGACCCCCGGCACCGGCAACGGCCCGATCCCGCTGGAGATGCACGTCCCGGCCCCCGGGGCGATCCCCGCCGCCGATGCGCACCTGCCCGCAGGCATCGACCCGGCGCACGCGGCCGGCCCCGTTCTAGAAGCTCTCCCCGAAGCGGTCCCGGCACCCGCGGCGGCCCAGGCACCCGCCCCCGCCCCGGAGGCAGCGCCGGCGGCGGCACCGGCACCGGCAGCCGCACCCGCACCAGAAGCCGCACCGGCACCTGCCCCGGCGGCCGTGACGGGATCCTTCGACCCCAACAGCCCGCCGACGCAGGACTTCATGTACCCGTCGATCAGCAACGGCTGCCTCAAAGACGGCGGCAACGTCATCGCCACCGCGATCGCGGTGGCCGGTCCCGCCAAGATCCCCGCACCGGGCCCCGGCGCCGGCCAGACCGCCTACGTGTTCACCGCCGTCGGCACCCCGGGCGCGGCGGCCGAGCAGAAGTTGCCGCTCAACGTCACCTGGGTCAACCTGACCACCGGCCGGTCCGGAACCGCCACGCTCAAGCCCAACCCCGAGATCAACCCGCAGGGCCCGACCACGCTGACCGCGATCGTCGACACCGGATCGGGCAGCATCATGTCGACGGTGTTCGGTCAGGTGACGACGGCGGACAAGCAGTGCACGTTCATGCCGACCATCGGCTCCAGCGTCGTGCCCTGATCCGACCAGCGCCCCGATCCGACCAGCGCCCTGATCCGTCTAGGCTGAGAACACCGCACATCCCCTAGGTCGCACGAGAGGCGGAGACAACGCCGATGCACCCGCTGGAGACGATGGACTCGTTGATGCTCGCCGGCGAAAGGCTCGGCAGCGCAATGCATGTCGGGGTTGTCCTGATCCTCACGCCGCCGGCCGGTGTGGACGCCGGCGAATACGTCAACGCCCTCTACGCCGACAGCCTGATCGGCGCGCACGAGGTTGAGCCGCGGCTTCGCCGGCACCCGTATCACGGAACCGACACCCGGGGTGTGTGGGTGTGGCGCGAGTTGCCGGAGATCGACCTGCGCAAGCATCTGTTCCGCGAAACCCTGCGCCCCGGTTCGGATCTCGGCGCACTGTGGCAGTTGGTCTCCGAGTTGCACAGCGAGCGGTTGGACATGTCCGCGCCGCTGTGGGCGAGCCACCTGATCGACGGACTGCCCGACGGTCGGTTCGCGCTCTACATCAAGGTGCACCACACGGTCATCGACGGTGTCGGAGGCCTGCAGATGATCAGGGAGTCGCTGAGTAGCGATCCCGACCGCCGTGCCATGCCGCCGTTCTATGCGGACAAGGGGGCCGGAAAAGGGGCTGGCAAGGGAGCCGTCGAGCAGCCTCAGCACGAGCCCCGGGAAGAGAAGCGATCCAAGCCGTTCAGTCCGTTCGGTGCGGTGCGCGCGATCGCCGACGCGGCAGCGGCCGGCCTGGACCTGACCCGCCGGGTGGCCACCGCCGAACTGGCCAACATCATCGGCAGCATGGTCACCGACGCGGTGGTTCCGCCGTTCGCGGCCCCGCACACCCGCTTCAACAAGAAGCTGAGCCCGCGCCGGGCCGCCATCGGCACCACTCTGGAGCGTGCGCGGATCCGCGCCGTGGCCGAGGCCGCCGGAGTGACCGGCAACGACGTGATCACCGCACTGATCGCGGGTGCGCTGCGGTCCTGGCTGATCGAACGGGACGAACTGCCTGACGAGACACTGGTGGCGATGTGCCCGGTGACGGTCCGCGAGCGCGACCGCGAAACCGACCGTGCCGAGGATTCCGGTCCGGGAAAGGGCACCCACAGCGGCAACCAGTTCGGCCTCGGGCTGTGCCCGCTGGGCACCGACATCGACGACCCCGCCGAGCGACTGGCGCTCATCCACGGTGCGATGAACAACATCAAACGCCAAGTGACGGAGAAGGGCTCTGACGCCATGCTCGCCGTGATGGGCCCCGCGATCGGATCGACGGTGGTGTTTCCGCTACTGCCGTTCGGCGCGCTCATGCCGCCGAGCTGCAACATGGCCATCTCCAGCGTCCCCGGCCCTCGCGCGGAGATGTACTTCAACGGCTCGCACCTCGACGAGATCTACCCGGTCTCGTCGGTCTACGACGGCATGGGTCTCAACGTGACGGTGTGCAGCTACGCCGACCGGCTGGGCGTCGGCTACGTCACCGACGCGCTGCTGGTGCGCGACATGGACGAACTGGTTCGGCTCACCGAGCAGGCGTTCGAGGAGCTGGAGGCCGCCCTCGGCCTGAGTCCTCAGTAGGCCATGAACAGGATGTGCTCACGCTCGTAGTGCATGCCGGGGTGCACCTCGGCGAGGTGAGCCTGCGCCTTCTCGACGAGGTCGTCCTCATCCTTGCCGACGAGGGCCTCGCCGCACGGGCAGTTCAGGTGGGTCTTCATGGCTTCTCCTTGAGTGCTGTCTTCTTGGCTGGTGCTGGTGCCGTCTTCGTGGCTGTCGCTGTCTTGGCGGCTGCCTTCATCTTCTTCTTGTATGTCCGGACCTGCTCGAGCGACGCCCCGTCGACGACGTCGGCGATCGACATGTGCACCCCGGCCTTGCCGTAGTCACCGGCCGCCGTGCGCCACCCCGAGGGGGTCACCCCGTACTGCTTGCCGAGCAGGGCGAGAAAGATCTTTGCCTTCTGTTCACCGAAACCCGGTAATTCCCTTAACCTTCGGAACACCTCGGCGCCATCCGGATCCCCGGCGGTCCACAGTGCCGCTGTATCCCCCTGGTAACGATCGACGATCTCGTGGGCCAGATCCTGAATCCGCTTCGCCATCGAACCCGGAAACCTATGCACCGCAGGACTTTCCGCGCACAGAGCGGCGAACTTGCCCGGGTCGAAGTCGGCGATCAGCCGGGGATCGAAGCCGCCCAGCCGATCGGCGATCTTGCGTGGCCCCGCGAACGCCAGTTCCATCGCGACCTGCTGGTCCAGCAGCATCCCGACCAGCAATGCGAACGGATCCTCGGACAAGAGCGCATCCGCTGAGGGATTCTGTGTCAGTTGCAGTTGCGCCACCAAGCCAGTCTAGGCACGCCCCGCGTACCGACCGGAAGGACTTTCCCAGTGTCGACCGACGACATCCAGCCACCCCATCCGCCGGGGGCCGAGTACCTGGCCATCCAGGCCAGTCCCGAGTTCCAGGACCTGCGCCGCACACTGCGCCGGTTCGTGTTCCCCGTGACGGCGTTCTTCCTGATCTGGTACGGCACCTACGTGCTGCTGGGCGCCTTCGCCCATGACTTCATGGCCACCAAGGTCTGGGGCAACATCAACCTCGGGCTGATCATCGGCCTGGGACAGTTCGTGACGACCTTCCTCATCACGGGAATCTACGTCCGGTTCGCGGGCCGCGAACTGGACCCCCGTGCCGAGAAAATCCGCAACGAGATGCACTGGAGTGAGCAGTGAACCACGTCAGCATCCTGGCCGCGACCGAGAAGATCGGTAACCCGGCCATCAACATCAGCATCTTCGCGGCCTTCGTCGTCATCACCCTGTTCATCGTCATCCGGGCCAGCCGCTCCAACACCAACGCCACCGAGTTCTTCACCGCCGGGCACGCCTTCACCGGCCCCCAGAACGGCATCGCCATCGCCGGCCGCACGCCGTACGACGCCGCGGCCCCGAGCAGGAATCCGA
>CAYTOD010000068.1:0-22668 GCA_964439315.1 uncultured Mycobacterium sp.
TCGCGTCGCCGACCACCGGGATGCTCAGCACCCGTTCGCGTTCGGCCAACCGCAGAATGGCGTCAGCGTCGAAGCGCACAACGTCGTCGGGGATGGCGATCCAGCCGCCGGTAGTGATGGTGTTGAACGCACCCCACTGGGCCGCGCCGTGCATCAGTGGCGGGATCAGCAGCAGCGACCGGATCCCGGCGTTGGCCCTGACCTGGGTGGCCAGGTCCTCGTAAGAGGTCAGCGCCTCGCCGGCCGGGAACGGACGGCCGCCCATCGCGGACATGAAGATGTCGTGCTGGCGCCACAGCACGCCCTTGGGCATCCCGGTGGTGCCGCCGGTGTAGAGGATGTAGAGGTCGTCGCCGCTGGGCGTCGGCATGCCCCCAGCGGGTTCCGCTGTGGCGGTGATGGATTCGTAGTCCACGGCGCCGGGCAGCAGCGGATTGCCGGATTGGTCGGCGACTTGGATGAGCACCTGCAGATCGGGCAGCCGGTCGCGGATCGCGGCGACATGGGGCGCGAACTCCGCGGCGTAGACCAGGGCCCGGGCGCGGGAGTCTTTGAGCAGGTAGAGCAGTTCCTCGTCGACGTAGCGGAAGTTGACGTTGAACGGCGCCACCCGGGCTCGGTAGCCCGCCACCATGGCCTCGAGGTACTCGTTGCCGTTGCGCAGGTACAGGCCCATGTGGTCTTGACCGGACTCGTGGCCGGCCAGCTTGTCGCGCTCGCTGTGGCAGCCCAGTCCCCGGGACACCAGGTAGTGCGCGACTCCGTCGATCCGGGCGTCAATCTCGGCGAACGAGAGCCGGTGATCGCGCCAGATCAGCGCCGTCTGATCGGGGACGGCGGTGGCGACGGTGTGGAAGACGGTGGACAGGTCGAAGCTGACGCCGGGAGCCATGGACTTACTCTAGGGCGCGTCCTACTGTCGTTCTGACACATGTCGACTGTCGTCCTGACACATGTCGACAAGACGCTGAGGAGACCGGTGACCGACCGCGCACGCATCGACTTCCCGTCCCGCATCGGAGTTTGGTGGGCTAGTGAGGACTGGCCGATCCGGGGCGCCCTCGAGGTGGTGCAGGAGATCGAGGAACTCGGCTTCGGATCGCTGTTCCTGCCCGAGATCGGCATGAAGGACGCCATGGTCGAGTCGGCGGCGTTCTTGGGCGCCACGCGAAACCTCGTGGTGGGAACCGGTATTGCGAACATTCACGTTCGTCTGGCGGAGACGGCCGAGGGTGGTGGCAGGACGTTGACCGCGCTGTACCCGGGCCGGTTCGTGCTGGGCCTGGGGGTCAGCCATGGGCCCATGGTGCAGCACCGCTTCGGGCTCACCTACGAGAAGCCGTTGGCCACGATGCGCGGCTACCTCGACCGGATGGCCGCCCTCCCGGAGCTCATCGAGCCCGGTTCGGGCCGTCCCGCCCGGCTGCTGGCCGCCCTGGGGCCGAAGATGATCGAGCTGTCCGGAACCCATGCCGACGGTGCGCATCCCTACCTGGTGACGCCGGAACAGACCGCGACCACCCGGGAGATCCTGGGACCGGAGAAGTGGGTGGTCTCGGAGCAGGCCGTGGTGATCGGCGGTGATGCCGACGAGCAGATGCGCCGAGCGCATGTGCACCTGGGGGGCTACTCCAGCCTGCCGAACTACCGCAACTCCTGGCTGCGCCAGGGCTTTGACGAGTCAGATCTGGTGCGCGGGGGCTCAGAGCGGCTGGCCCGCGCCATCGTCGGTCTGGGCACCGTCGAGCAGGCCGCGAGCAGCCTCACCGCCCACCTCGACGCCGGCGCCGATCACGTTCTGGTGCAGGTCCTCGGCGATGGCAGCCCCATCTGGGATCCGCGGCCGGCGCTGCGCGAACTGGCCGGCGCCCTGGATCTCTAGCCGCTCAGCGCTTGAGCCAGGCGCGGACCGTCGTCAGGTCGCGGCTGTAGCTCTCGTAGATCTCGTCGTGGAAGAGGGTGGCCCCGGAGATGGCCGCCTCGCCCTGCCACACCACGCGGATGCGGACGGTTCCCTTGCTGAAAGAGTCGGAGCGCTCGCCCTGCCGTCGTTTCCAGCCCTGGGCCTCGGCGACCTCGCACAGGGTGTGCCGTTCATCAGTCGCGGTCGTCATGGATCCTCCTCATCGGGGCTCGTGCCCTGAACCTAGAGGGTAGCCCCGCAGTGTTTTAACGGAATCTCTACGCCCACCGACAGTGACACCGCCCTGCGGCGAAACGAGCCTCGAAGCATCTCGCACAGTTACGGCGCAAACTCGAGGAAGATCCGTCCCATCCGCGCCATCTGTTGACTGAAGCGGGGATGGGATACCGGTTCGAGCCGTGAACGAGCCGGTCAGTCGGCTCGTGCCCGGTGCACGAGATCGGCTGCTGCCGAACGTAATTCGCCGGGTGAGTCCAGCCTTCTGCCGAATCCGGCACGGGTGTAGGCGTCGCCCCGGGGGGTGTGGACCTTCAGATCCAGCCCGTAGCGGTCGATCCCGGTGCACACCGCCGACTCGGCGTCCGGGTACCCGCCCAGCGCCCGCGCGACATCGGCGAGCCCGTCGGCGTGGTCGGTGTTGAGGTGCTCGATCGCGCCGGCAGCGAGCGTGCGGATCGGATCGGGGTGTGCGGCGGCGTACTCCGCGGCGCCGGCGGAGTCCATCCGGCCGTAGCCGCCGACCCAGCGCACCCGATTCACCCGCAGCACCCACACCGTGAAATCGCTGTAGTCGATGTAGTACTTCGCCGCCGGCACGGCCGCCACGTGCGCGGCGCGGGCCTCCTCGAGTTCGGTTCCGGCCGGTTTCTCCGCCACGCCGGCGAGAGTGATCCGGGCGGTCGCCAGCGGGTCGGTGTGCACCCCGGGCGCGACGATCGACACGCTGGCCCGCGGGTCATGGGCGAGGTTGCGGCCGTGCTCGGCCAGGTGCGAGACACACAGCACCGGTGCCCCGTCCACCAGTCCGTAGGTGACCAGCGACGCCCACGGATCCCCGGTCGAGGTCAGGCTGGCCAGCGTGGCCGTGTTGGTGGAGGCGGCGATGGTGCGGGCCTCCTCGGCCGCCGAGGGCCGCGTCTCGTCGGCGACCTGGGTCAGCGGCGGGGCGAGGGTCGGGGCATCCCCGGGGTCGCCATGGTCGCGCTTGTCGCGGGCTGTCACAACGGCGACGCTACTACTTCAGCAGCGCCATCACTGGAGGAGCGCCATCACTTCAAAAGCACAGTGCCCATGAGGATGCAGACGCCCAGGGCCACCACGGTGACCGGAATGCCGAAGCGCACGAACGTCTTCGTCGAATAGCCGCCCGGGCCCATCACCATCAGGTTGGTCTGGTGGGCGATCGGATTGAGGAACGTCAGCGAGATGCAGGTTCCGATCAGGGTGAGCAGTACCAGCGGGTTCAGTCCGGCGCTCTGGGCCACCTCGATCGCCACCGGGGTCAGGATGGCCGCGGCGGCGGCGTTGGTCACCACGTTGGTCACAACGGTGGTCACCAAGGCGAACGCGACGGCGACGACGACGGCCTGGCCGCCGGAGATGCTCACGATCCATTTCGAAATGATCTCGCCCAGGCCGCTTTTCACCACGATGGTGCCCAAGCCGATCGAGGCGGCGATGATCGCCAGGATGTTCCAGTTCAGCGCCCGGGCCGCGGAGCGTGGCGTCAGGACCCGGGTCAGGACCATCAGCACGGCGCCGGCCGTCGCGATCAGTTCCACCGGGGCGATCCCGAACGAGCTGGCCAGGATGACGCCCAGCAGGATGATCAGTGCCGCCGTGGTCTTGCCCGTCTGCGGCGCCTTGCCGGCCACCTTCTGCCACAGCCCGACCAGTGGGTGGTCGGCCAGGATGTTCGCCGACGGGGCGGACACCAGGCATTTGTCGCCGGGCCTGGCCTCGACCTTGCGCAGTGACTTCTTGGTCTCGGCGGCGACGACCATGATGTCGTCGTCCTCCTCCAGTTCCTGGATCGCCGTCGACTCGTCGGAGGACACCGACACCAGGTACAGATCCTGACGGGCCAGGCCGAACCGGGGACTGCCCCACAGCATCCGCACCCCCTCCTCGGTGGCCTGGTAGACCAGGGTGTCGCCGGGCTCCAGCCGGGTGTCGGTGGGCACCTTCTCGCCCGGGCGTTTGACCTTGATCAGTTCGAACTCCGGGGTGGAGGCCACGCCGAGTTCACCGGCCGTGCGTCCGATGCTGTTGGCCACGTCCGACAGCGGGATCTCGGCCCGCCAGTTCAGCTCCCGCTCCGGGGGGTCGGTCTCGGTGCGCTGCAGCAGCGGGGCGGTCAGCAGCAGCACGGCCCAGCCGGCCAGTGCGACCGGCACCGCCACCGGGACGAAGGAGAACATCGACAGGTTCACGCCGTAGGTCTTGGCGATGCCGGCGATCAACAGGTTGGAACTGGTGCCGATCAGGGTGGCCGAACCGGCCAGCGTGGTGGCGTGAGCGATCGGCAGCAGCACGCCGCGGGCGGGCACTCCCTTGGTCTGCTCGAGTTCCTTGGTGGCCGGGATCAGCATCGCCATGATCGGCGTGGTGTTGATCAGGGCCGAGAGGACGCCGACCGGGGGCATCAGCCGGGCCAGCGCGCCCCGCACCGTGTCGACGCCGCTGAGTAGACGGAAGGTCACCCGGGAGACCACGCCGGTGTAGAAGACCCCCTTGGCGATCACCAGCATCGCGGCAATGGTGATGACGCCGCCGTTGCTCAGGCCCCCGAACAGTTCCGACGGCTTGGCGATCCCCATGAAGCCGGCCACCAACAGCCCGCAGATCAGAGCCAGGATGGCCGGGGCCTTGCCGCTGACGATCACCCCGAGCGTGACGATGACGATGATCGCGGCGAGGACGGGGTGGCCGGGCATGGCGGTCATTATCGCCGTTCACGGCGCGTTCAACGGCGGTTCCGTCGGCATCCGCGGAGGGTTCACCGGGTGCGGGGCCGACTTGACGGTGCAGGTAGCTTGTCCAGCATGAGTAGCGGATCGAAGACCTTCGCCGAACTGGAACGCGCACGGCTGGAATCGGAGCTGGCCGATCTGCGAAAGCGTCGCGAGCAGTTGCACTCCGAACTGCAGGGCGATGCAGAGGCCGTGGGCGACCGCGGCGACGCCGCTGAGGCCCTGCAGCGCGCCGAGGATCTCGGCGGCCTCGACGAGCAGATCAGCCGCCTGACCTGGCTGCTGGCCGGTGGCACGACCACCGTCGAGGGCCAGCTGCCCAACGGCACCGAGGTCACGCTGCGCTTCCCCGATGAGGACAAGGACATCACCATGCGGGTGGTGAACTTCATCGAGGAGACTCCGGCCGGCGCCGAGGACACCACCCTGACCGCCGACAGCCCCCTCGGCTTGGCGCTGCACGGGCGCAAAGCCGGCGAGACGGTGACCTACCGCACCCCGCGCGGCGAGCTGCAGGTGAAACTGCTCGCCATCGAACTGCCCTGATGCGGGCGGTCAGGGTCACCTCCCTGGGCGGTCCGGAGTCGGTGGAACTGGCCGAGGTCGCCGAGCCGGCCGGCGACGGAATCGTCGTCGACGTCCATGCCGCCGGGGTGGCGTTCCCCGATGCCCTGCTGACCCGCGGGCTCTACCAGTACCGGCCGGAACTGCCGTTCACCCTGGGTGCCGAATTGGCCGGGGTGGTGCGTTCGGCCCCGGCCGATGCGCATGTGCAGCCGGGTGACCGGGTGGTGGGTCTGACCATGCTCGGCGGTGCGATGGCCGAGACGGCGGTGCTGCCGGCCGAACGGGTGTTCCGGTTGCCGGACTCGGTCAGCTTCGAGGCAGGCGCCGGCCTGTTGTTCAACGACCTGACGGTGTACTTCGCGTTGACCACACGCGGCCGGCTCGCCGCGGGGGAGACGGTTCTGGTGCACGGCGCCGCCGGCGGTATCGGCACCTCGACCCTGCGCATCGCGCCGGCGCTCGGTGCCGCGCGGGTGATCGCGGTGGTCGGCACCGAGGACAAGAAGGACGTCGCGCGCGCCGCCGGCGCCACCGACGTCGTGCTGGCCGACGGCTTCAAGGACGCCGTCGCCGAGCTGACCGGCGGCCGCGGTGCGGACATCGTGATGGACCCGGTGGGCGGCGACCGGTTCACCGACTCGCTGCGCTCGCTGGCCCCGGCGGGACGGCTGCTGGTGGTGGGATTCACCGGGGGAGAGATCCCCACGGTGAAGGTCAATCGGTTGCTGCTGAACAACATCGACGTCGTCGGCGTCGGATGGGGAGCCTGGGTGTTGACCCATCCCGATGCTCTGGCGCAGCAGTGGGAGGGACTCTCGGCGCTGCTGACCTCCGGCGCACTGGCCGCTCCCCGGCCTGAGGTGTACCCGCTCGAACGGGCAGCCGATGCGGTGGCTTCGTTGGAGAATCGCACCGCCAAGGGCAAAGTCGTTCTGCGCGTTCGCGATTAGCGGTGTCGCCATCGGCCGACTCGCTTCCCTGGTCCCGGTGGCTGCCTGAGCAACGCTGGTACGCCGGCAGGGGGAGGCGACTGACCTCGGCGCGGGCCCGGGTGGTGGACACGCTGGCCGGCGGCCTGGATATCGCGCTGATCGACGTCGAGTATGCCGACGGGGCTTCCGAGCGGTATCAGGTTGTGGTGTGCTGGAATTCGGCCCCCGGGTCGCTCGGTGAGATCGGAACCGTCGCGGGTCGCACGGCCTATGACGCCCTGTGGCAACCGGATTCGGCCCGGCTGTTGCTGGCTGCGGTGGCGCCGGCGTCGGTACCGGCCGACGACCACCGGGTCCGGCTCATCGGTGCCGCGCAGAGCAACACCAGTGTGGTGTTCGGTGAACGGGCGATACTCAAGCTGTTCCGCCGCGTCGCCGGCGGGGTGGACCCCGACGTGGAACTGAACCGGGTGCTGGCGCGTGCCGGCAATCCCCATGTCGCGCAACTGCTCGGAAGCTTCGAGACGACACTCGACGGCGAGCCCTGCCCTCTCGGGATGGTCAGCGAATACGCCGACGGCGCCGCATCCGGCTGGGATCTGGCCACCGCCAGCGCGCGCGACGGCAGCGACTTCAGCAGGGATGCGGAGAGTCTCGGTGCGGCCGTCGCCGCGGTGCATGCCACGCTGGCCGCCGAACTCGGAACCACCCCGGGCGTTGTGCCGGTGGAGAGGATGCGGGCGCGCCTGGCGGTCGCAGCGGCTGCGGTGCCTGAACTGGCCCGGTTGCTCCCTCGGATCGAACGACGCTACGACGAGGCCATCGGTCCGGTCACCGTCCAGCGGATCCACGGCGACCTGCACCTCGGTCAGGTTCTGCGCACCCCGCACAAGACCCCGCCTGATGACCGGTGGCTGGTGATCGACTTCGAGGGCGAGCCGGATCTGGACCCGGCCCGCCGTCGCGATCCCGACTCTCCGCTGCGCGACATCGCGGGCATGCTTCGGTCGTTCTCGTATGCCGCTCGTCACGAGGGGATTCTGGGCGACGAGTGGGTGAATCGCATGCGCGCGGCGTTCTGCGAAGGCTATGCGGAGGTCTCGGATCGGGATCCGCGCGCCGATTCGGCTCTGGCCGTTTACGAACTGGACAAGGCTGTCTACGAAGCCGGCTACGAGGCCCGGCACCGGCCGGACTGGCTACCCATCCCGATGGAGGCGGTCACGCGGCTGGTGTCCTGACCGTCCCGCGGCCGAGAGTGCCTGTCAGTCAAGTAGTTTCAGGGCCAGCCGCGGGCACCGCTTGACTGCGGCCTTGGCGTATTTGAGATGCTCCGGTGGGATCTCGGGTTCGCGAGCAGGTTTACGCGCGAGCGGATAGCCCCACTCGTCGCGGTCCAGAACCTCCGGCAGTAGCTCCGTGCACAGTCCGCGGCCGTCGCAGCGGGTCCAGTCGATGTGCAGTCTCATTCGGGCCACCCCCCGACTATGCGCTCGGTGCCGTCCCGTCCGAGGAAGCGGGCCGGAACCCCCAGGGCTGCAAGCCATCCCGGTGCGCGATGGCCCCGGATGATCGCGGCCGTGCTCAGGGTGTTGGCCGCCAGGCAGGTGTTGGCGGCGACGCTGACGGAGCGCCACACCGGGTCCGCCGAGGCTCCGGTGCGCGGGTCGATGATGTGGTGGTGGGACACGCCCGCCCGCACCCACCGGCGGCGCCGGGTGCTCGAGGTGGCCAGTCCCGCCCAGCCGCCGATCGATACCTGGGTGGCCGGGTCGTCGTCGCAGTCCTGCACCAGGATCTGCCATCCACCCTCGGGTGGGTTGCCACCGGTGGCGATATCGCCGCCGAGGTTGACCAGGACGCCCGAACCGGTCCGCTCCGCGACAAGTCGCGCACAGCTATCGGCGGCGACGGCTTTCGCGGACGCACCCAGGTCCAGCAGGACTCCGGGCGGCATCTGGACCGACGCCCCGTCGAACTCGATGTCGGTCCAGCGTGCCGGCACGGTCATGGAATTCACCCGGGGAACGCCCTGCCCGGCATGCGCGATGTCGCCGTCATACCCCAGGGCGATCATCGCGGCACCCACCGTCGGATCGACGTCGCCGTCGGTGACCCGGGCCGCATACAGAGCGGACTCGATGAGATTGGCCAGCACCGGAGTGACCGGCATCCGCGCACCATCGGCGGATGCCAGCGCGCAGACCTCGGAATCCGGACGGAACCGGGAGGCCGCCAGCTCGATCGCGTCGAGTTCGGCGTTGACCAGTGCCCGCGCGTCCGGCAGCGCACGGGCCTCGGTGACGAGGAGGTGCATGTCGGTGCTCCAGCGCTGCCATTCGACGCCGGCGAGGGCCGATTCGGCGTCGGCCGACGCATGGGTGGTTTCAGTCATTGCAATCCAGTGTGCCGGGGTCTTCTTTGAGCGCTGAAAGAATCCGCATGGCAACCTTCCCTCCGTGCCCGTGTTGCTGGTGGTCGAGGACGATCGCGCGCTGAACGCCATGCTCGTCGAGCTCTTCACCGGCGAGGGCTACCGGGTCGACGCCGCCTTCGACGGGCAGCAGGGCATGCACCGGGGCCTGACCGGCGACTACGACGCTCTGGTGGTCGATCGCGGGCTGCCGGTGATGGACGGGGCCGAACTGGTGGCGCTGCTGCGATCGCGGGGAGTCACCACACCCGCGCTGATCCTCACCGCACGCGGATCGGTCGAGGACCGGGTGGCGGGCCTGGACGCCGGAGCCCAGGACTATCTGGTCAAGCCGTTCGAGGTGCCGGAGTTGCTCGCCAGGGTCAGGGCCCTGGTGCGGCGCACCGATGGGGCAGGCTCGGTTCTGCAGGCCGGCGGCCTGCGGCTGGAACTGGTGAACCGTCGGGTCAGCGGCGCGACACCGGAGGGCGTCGACGTCGAACTCTCCGACCGCGAGGCCGCGCTGCTGGCGACGCTGATGGCCGCTCCGGGCCGCGTGTTCACCCGGGCGCAGCTGCTGGACCGGGTGTTCGAGGGCGCCGAATCGGACGGCACCGTCGATCTCTACGTCCACTACCTACGCCGCAAGCTCGGCAAGCAGGTGGTGCGGACCGTTCACGGTTCCGGCTACCGGTTCGGGCCGCAATGACCGACGACCTCGCCCGCGTGCGCCGAGCCGGACGGATGGCCGCACTGCAGGCCTCCGCCGCGCTCGCGATCGTCTTGATTCTCGTCGGCGTGGTGGTCGCCGCGGTGTTCGTGCGCGGCCAGCACAATCAGATCGCCGCCGAACTGGAGTCGGTGGCGATGACGGCCGACGACACCGGCGACGTCCCGCCCGGGATGGAACTGGTGTTGCGCGACGAGTCCGGGCACGTCGCCACCAGTGACGGCGGCAAGGTCGGAGTGCCGCTGCTGGCCGGTCCGCCCGGCCCCACCGAACTGAGCGCCGGGGGCAGGCACTACCGGGTGCTGGTGATGGACCGCCCGGAGGGACGGGTGGTGGCGATGACCGACCTCGCGCCCTACCGCGCCGGCCTGACCAGGCTGTTGAGCGCGCTGGCGCTGGCCGAACTCGCCGGGATTCTGGTCTCTGCGGGTGTGGTCATGCTCTTCACCCGTCGCTCGGTGCGGCCCCTCGCCGAGGCACTGGCTCTGCAGCGCCGCTTCGTCGCCGACGCCTCCCACGAACTGCGGGCCCCGCTGACGGTGCTGCACACCCGCGCCCAGTTGCTGGCGCGGCGCGTGCACGCCGGGGATCTCGCCGCCGCCCGTCGGGATGCCGACGCGATCGTCGACGACACCCGGGTGCTGTCCGGGATCGTCGACGACCTGCTGGCATCGGCGACGCTGGCCGCGGCCAAGCCCGACGGGCAGCGGGTCGACCTGGCGGCACTGGCCCGCTCGGTGTGCGAGAGCATGGGCGCGCATGCCGCCTCGGTGGGGGTGCGGCTTTTCGTGCGGGGCGGTGACGCGGCGATGGAAGTCATCGGCTCCGAAGCGGCGCTGCGCCGTGCGCTGACGGCGTTGGTGGACAACGCGGTGGGCCACGAACATGACGGGGGCACAGTCGAAGTGGTGCTGCACCGGAACGGCCAGCAGGTGGTTCTGTCCGTCGCCGACGACGGTTCGGGTATCGACGCCGCGACGATGGCCACCCTGTTCGACCGGTTCTCGCAGGGCCCCCCTGACGCCAGGGCGGGCCGGAAGTCGCACGGAATCGGCTTGGCACTGGTGCACGAGATCGTGCGTTCGCACGGTGGGGACATCCGGGTGGTGTCGGACCCGGGCAACGGGGCGACGTTCACGCTGACCTTTCCGGCCGCGCCCGCTCCCTAGACTGTCCGCCATGAGGCCGATCTCCGCGACCGCCGCAGCCGGGTTTCTGACGGGTGCCGTGCTGGCAGTCGGTGTGCCGGCTTACCCGCTCGCCGCCGCAGCGACTGCAATGCCGGGCTACGCCCACGTCGTCGTGGTGGTCGAGGAAAACCACGCGGCCTCCTCGATCATCGGCAGCAAGGACGCGCCGTTCGTCAACGGGCTGGCCGCCGAGGGCGCGCTGATGACGCGCTCGTACGGCGTCACCCATCCCAGCCAGCCGAACTATCTCGCGCTGTTCGCCGGGGACACCTTCGGCGTGACGTCCAACGAGTGCCCGTTGAGCCTGGGCAACGCGCCGAACCTCGCCTCGGGTCTGATCGCCGCCGGGTACAGCTTCGGCGGATTCGCCGAGAGCCTCCCGACGTCGTCTCCGGAGGTGTGCAGCGCGGGGAAGTATGCACGCAAACACATTCCGTGGCTGAACTTTTCGAATGTCCCGGCATCGGCGACCATGCCCTTGTCGGCGTTCACCGGCAACGGGTCCCTGCCCACGGTGTCGTTCGTCGTTCCCGACCTGAACGACGACATGCACGACGGCAGCATCGCCGACGCCGACGGTTGGCTGTCCGCCACCGTGGGCGGCTACGCGCAGTGGGCCAAGGCCAACAACAGCCTGCTGATCATCACCTGGGACGAGGACGACGAACACGCCGGCAACCGCATCCCCACCATCCTCTACGGCGCCGGCATCCGTCCGGGAAGCTACGACCAGACCATCAACCACTACAACGTGCTGTCGACGATCCAGGAGATCTACCACCTGCCCAAGACCGGGCAGGCGGCCGCCGCGGCCCCGATTGCCGGGATCTGGAAGGACTGAAGTGACAAGCCAATCCGCAGACGTGATCGACGGCGTACCCCGTCGCCGCATCGTCACCGCCTCGATGGTGGGAACCACGATCGAGTTCTACGACTTCTACATCTACGCCACCGCGGCGGTGTCGGTGTTTCCGAACCTGTTCTTCCCCAAGGGGAATTCGACGACCGCCCTGCTGGCTTCGCTGGCGACCTTCGGCCTGGCCTTCGTGGCGCGCCCACTCGGGTCGGTGCTGTTCGGGCATTTCGGCGACCGGATCGGCCGCAAGGCGACCCTGGTCGGTTCGCTGCTGATGATGGGTGTCGCGACGTTCGCCATCGGCCTGTTGCCCACCTACAACCAGGTCGGCCTCTGGGCACCGGGGTTGTTGGCGGCGTTGCGTTTCACCCAGGGTCTGGCCCTCGGCGGGGAGTGGAGTGGAGCAGCACTGCTGGCCACCGAGACGGCCCGGCCCGGCAAACGGGCCTGGGCGGCGATGTGGCCGCAATTCGGTGCGCCACTGGGCTTTCTGCTGGCCAACGGGTCTTTCCTCATTCTGATCCGCTGGCTGGGCCACAGCGCGGGCAAGCCCGATCTGAACGGCCCGTTCCTGACGTGGGGCTGGCGGATCCCGTTTCTGCTCAGCGCGGTGATGGTGGCAATCGGGCTCTACGTCCGGGTCAGGCTGAGCGAAACCCCGGTGTTCAAGCGTGCGGTGGAGAAGGGCGAGCGGGTCAAATCGCCGCTGGCGCAGGTGTTCCGCCACAATTGGCGGCAGCTGATCATCGGGACCTTCGTCATGCTGGCGACCTACACGCTGTTCTACATCGTCACGACCTGGGCGCTGAGCTACGGCACCGGCAAGCGGCCCCCGGACGGCAAGGGACTGGGTTTCAACTACGTCGACTTCCTGCAGTGGCAGCTGATCGCGGTGCTGTTCTTCGCCGCGATGCTCCCGGTGACGGGGTGGTTGGCGGACCGGTTCGGCCGTCGCGCAACGCTTCTGGTGGTGACGGCGGGAATCATCGCCTACGGCGGCCTGTTCGCGCCGCTGCTGTCGTCCTCGTCGAGCTCACGGGGCGCCATGGTGACGTTCCTGATCATCGGAATGACGTTGATGGGGTTGACCTTCGGGCCGATGAGCGCGGTGCTGCCCGAATTGTTCCCCACCAACGTGCGCTACACCGGGTCTGGCATCTCCTATAACGCCGCCAGCATCCTCGGAGCCGCGGTGGCACCGTTCCTGGCCACCTGGCTGGTCGCCGAGTTCGGCGTCGGATGGGTGGGCCTGTACCTGTCACTGGCGGCCGGGCTGACCTTCATCGCGCTGTTGATCATGCGCGAAACCAAGGACGCGTCGCTGGACTCGGAGGCGCTGGATTCGGAGCCCGAACCCGTCCTGCCCTGAGAAGGCCTGCCCTGAGAAGGCCTCAGCCGCCGGGGGTTCCAGGTTCGGGCTTGCCGAACCACTTCGATCGCATCAGCGCGTAGGTGCCGTCCTGGCGGATGGACAGCAGTGCGTGGTCGACCTCCCGGCGCAGGCGGTCGCCGGGACGGAACGCCATGCCGTAGTCCTGGGCATCGAACACCGGCCCGGCCATCATCGCCACCCCCGCTCCGCCGTTGGCCACGAAGTAATGCAGGACGGGGGCGTCGAAGACGACCGCGTCGAACTTCTTCTTCTTGAGCCCGTCGTAGCATCCGGTGATCTCGGGGAACTCGGTTGGCTCGACGCCCAATTCGTGCAGGAACTCCGACGAGGTGGTGCTGCCCTCGGTGCAGACCTTCTTGTCCAGCAGATCCGACGGGGAGGTGATCTTCGCGTCGAATTTGGCGACGGTCAGGCTCGAGGTCAGCGACGCGGTGTAGTGCGCCACGAAGATGACGCCGACGAAAGCCCAGATCACCGCGATGACGCGCGAAAGACCATGCCGCGGCGCATCCGAGGAACTGCTGGTGAGCTTTTCCATGCCGTACTGGAGTGCCTCGAAGATCCCCGGGATGTAGGACTTCGAGACCAGACGCGAGGTCGGGTGGCGGCGCTCGGCCAGCCAGATCAGATGCGCGGGGATCGCCGTGATGAGCAGTGCCGACAACAGCAGGATCAACATCGACTCGGAGAACAGGAGTTTCAGAAAGTCCTTCAGGCCGGAGGTGGCGGTGTCGCCGGACTTGGCGTACGGGACGATGATCTGCAGGCCCGAGTTGAGCGTGGGCTGGGAGAAGTCGAACGCGTCCGCTCTGTCCACGGTGATCGACACCGCCCCGGTGGTCACATCGGCGCGGCCGGCGGCCACCGCGGCCAACTGATCGGGAACCGTGGGGACGTCGACGTAGGTGGTGTTCCACCCGGTCCGCTTCGTGATCTCGTTCCACAGTTCAATGGCGAACCCGGTGTGGGCGCCGTTGTTGATCTCGACCAGTGGCGGAATGTGGAACGCGGCCACGGTCACGGTCCGTTGCTGGGCGAAAGCCGGTTGGTCGGGAACGCCGGCGAGCAGAGCAACCAGGGCCACCACGACCAGCAGCGCCCGGATCCGCGCCGGTAAGTCCCCGCTGCTGGAACGCACGTCGCGACGTTAACACGGGTGGTCACGTAGCCGGGGACTAAAGAACCTGTCGGTGGGCCGGTCTACGGTGGTCGACGATGGCCCTGCACATTCACCGCGCGGAACGCACCGACATCCTCGCGGACGGCTTGGGGGAGCTGCTGGCCACGCCGCCTTCCGACCCGTTCGCCGAGGATCTCGTCGTCGTGCCGGCCCGCGGGGTCGAGCGCTGGCTGTCGCAGCGGCTGTCCCACCGGTTGGGCCGCGGCTCCCGCGCGGACGGTGTCTGCGCCGGCGTGGTGTTCCGTTCCCCAGGCTCACTGATCGCCGAAGTCACCGGCGCCCGCGACGATGACCCGTGGTCCCCCGACGTCATGACCTGGCCGCTGCTCGAGGTCGTCGATGCCAGCCTCGACGAGCCCTGGTGCGGCACTCTTTCCACCCACCTCGGCGGCGGCACCACCGGCGAGGAGCGGGAGTTGCGCCAGGGCCGCCGCTACGCCGTGACCCGGCGGCTGGCCGGCCTGTTCGACTCCTACGCCCGCCAGCGCCCCACCCTGCTGGCGGCCTGGCTGGACGGCGACAGCGCCGGTCTGCCCGACGACCTGGACTGGCAGCCCCACCTGTGGCGCCGACTCGTCGAGGTGATGGACGTCGACCCGCCACACGTCCGGCACGCCGGTACCGTTGCGCGACTGCGCAGTTCGGCATCCGCGCTGCCGGAACGCATCTCGCTGTTCGGCTATACCCGGCTCTCGCTCACCGACATCGAGGTCCTCGAGGCGCTGGCGACGCACCACGAGTTGCACCTCTGGCTGCCGCACCCGAGCGCGGAACTCTGGGCCGAGTTGAGCGGAGTCCGCGGTGTCATCAGCCGCCGCGACGACGACAGCCACCGCCTGGTGAAGAACCCGCTGCTGGCCACTCTCGGACGCGATCTGCGCGAACTCCAACGCAGCCTGCCCGCCGCTCCCGCCACCGACGAGTACCTCCCCGGGGTGGATCGGCCGGACACCCTGCTGGGCTGGCTACAGTCGGATATCGCCGCCAATGCCGTTCGCCCGCAGGGCCGTTCCTTCCGGACCGGGGACCGGTCGGTGCAGGTGCACCGCTGTCACGGCCCAGCCAGGCAGGTCGACGTCCTGCGGGAGGTGGTGCTCGGCCTGCTCGCTGACGACGAGACGCTCGAACCCCGGGACATCCTCGTCATGTGCCCGGACATCGAGACCTACGCCCCGCTGATCTCCGCCGATTTCGGCCTCGGCGAGGTTGTGCCGGGCGCCCACCCCGCCCATCAGCTCAGGGTCCGGCTGGCCGATCGCTCACTGGTGCAAACCAATCCGCTGCTGGCGGTGGCCGATCAACTGTTGGCGCTGGCCTCCAGCCGGGTCACCGCTCCCGAGGTGCTCAACCTGCTGCAGGCCGACCCGGTGCGTGCCCGGTTCGGCTTCACCGACGACGAACTCGAGGGCGTGACGGCCTGGGTGCGGCAGGCGAACATCCGGTGGGGCTTCGACCGCGGGCATCGCACTCCCTACGGCGTGGACTTCATCCACAACACCTGGCGCTTCGGCCTGGACCGGATCCTCGCCGGGGTGGCGTTGTCCGACGACTCGCAAGCCTGGATCGAGAGCACGCTGCCACTCGACGACGTGGGCAGCAACAGAGTCGAACTCGCCGGCCGGCTCGCGGAGTTCGTCGGCCGCCTGCAGGACGCCGCCGACACGCTGAGCGGCACCCGGCCGCTGCGCGACTGGCTGCACTCCCTGACCGAGGGCATCAGGCTGCTCACCCGGGTCGACGATGACGACGCCTGGCAGGTCAGTCAGCTGGAGAGGGAGTTCAACGACATCGTCGTCCGCGCCGGTTCGCGATCGTCAACGCCACTGCGGCTCAGCGACATCCGGCAGCTGCTGCACCGCCATCTCGCCGGCCGGCCGACCCGGGCGAACTTCCGTACCGGCACGCTCACGGTGTGCACCATGGTGCCGATGCGGTCGGTGCCGCATCGCGTGGTGTGCCTGGTCGGACTCGACGACACGATCTTTCCGCGCATCGGCGTGGTCGACGGCGACGACGTGCTCGCCCGCGACCCGCGGACCGGTGAACGCGACGTCCGCTCCGAAGATCGGCAACTGCTGCTCGACGCGGTCTGCGCGGCCACCGAAACCCTCGTCGTCACCTACACCGGGGCCAACGAGTACTCCGGCCAGGAGCGCCCACCCGCGGTGCCGCTGGCCGAACTGCTCGACGCTCTGGATGCGACGACGCCGGAGAAGGTCCGCGACTATGTCCTCACCCGTCATCCGTTGCAGCCCTTCGACATTCGCAATGTGGTTCCCGGTGGTGTGGTGCGGTCCGCGCCGGGTGAGCCGTTCACCTTCGACTCGACGGTGCTGCGCGCCGCGCGGTCGGCCGGCCGGCCTCGGGGGGAGCGGCCGCGTTTCGCCGCCGAGCCACTGCCCCCGCCTCCCGTCGGCGATCTGTCACTGGCCGATCTCGTCGGCTTCTTCAAGGATCCGGTGAAGGGCTTCTTCCGGGCCTTGGACTACACGCTGCCCACCGAGGTCGACGGGATCGACGACGCCATCCCGGTGGAGATCAACGCCCTGCAGGAGTGGACGGTCGGCGACCGGATGCTCGGCGACATGCTGCGCGGCATGAGTCCGGACCGGGCGCTCAACGCCGAGTGGTGCCGGGGAACGCTGCCGCCCGGCCAGTTGGGCTGGCGCACCGCGAAAGCCGTCCGCGACAGGGCCGCGCTGCTCGCGCAGGAGGCGGCCGGGCTGCGTGCGGTTGCTCCCCGGGCCGTCGACGTCGACATCGACCTGGGCGCGGGCCGGCGGCTGACCGGCACCGTGTCCCCGATCTTCGGCGACGGTCTGGTCTCGGTCACCTACTCCAAGCTGGACGGCAAGCATCTGCTGGCATCGTGGATCCCGTTGCTGGCGTTGCTCTGTCATGATCCTGGGCGGGACTGGTCGGCGGCATGCATCGGACGGCGTAAGACCGGTGACCGGCCGCGCCAGGAGATCCTGCGCGCACCGAACGTTCCCCCGATCGAAGTGCTGCGCGACATCGTCGCGATGTACGACGCCGGGCGGTGCGAGCCGATTCCGTTGCCGCTCAAAACGTCCTACGCGTGGGCTCAGACGCGCCTGGGACGCGGCGATCCCGAGCGTGAAGCCGGGTACAAGTGGCATTCCTCCGACCTCTATCCCGGCGAGAACAAGCAGCCCGCGCACGCACTGGTGTGGGGATCGGGTTCGTCGCTGTCCGTGCTGCTGCAACCTGTTCGTCCCGGCGAGGAGTACCCCGGGGAGGCCACCCGTCTCGGCGCCTATGCCGCGCGGCTGTGGCTGCCGATGCTGCGATCGCTCGGCGGAGGGCGGTGATGGCCACCGTGGGGCAACCCAGCCGCTTCGATCTGCTGGGGCCGCTACCCGAACCCGGTTCCACCACGGTGCTGGAAGCCAGCGCCGGAACCGGGAAGACCTTCGCGCTGGCCGCTCTGGTCACCCGTTACCTCGCCGAGGGCGAGGCCACCCTCGACCAGATGCTGCTCATCACGTTCAGCCGGGCCGCCACCCAGGAACTGCGCGACCGGGTGCGCCGCCAGATCGCCGACGCGGTGGCCGCTTTCGACGATCCGATCGGCAGGAAGGACCTGGCCGAGAAGAACGAGGTAATCCGGCACCTGCTGACCGGAACGCCCGCCGAACTGGCGGCCCGCAGGCAACGCCTCGGCGATGCGCTGGCGGGGTTCGATGCGGCCACCATCGCCACCATCCACCAGTTCTGCAACATCGTGCTGAACTCGCTGGGGGTGGCCGGCGACAGCGACGCCGGGGTCGAGCTGGTGGAGAACCTCGACGAGCTGGTCTCCGAGATCGTCGACGACCTCTACCTGTCCCGCTTCGCCCGCGACCGCGACGCGCCACTGCTGGACTACAAACGCGCACGGAAGCTCGCCCGCGAGGTGGTCAACAACCCGTCGGCCGAACTGCGTCCCCGCGCCGCCGAACCGGATACCTACGCGGCGGCGTGCGTCGCGTTCGCCGATGCGGTGCGCGACGAGATCGAGATCCGCAAGCGCCGCCGCGGCATCCTCGGCTACGACGACCTGCTGAGCCGGCTGGCCGACGCACTGGATGCCGACGGGTCGCCCGCGCGCACGCGGATGAGTACCCGCTGGCCGGTCGTCATGGTCGACGAGTTCCAGGACACCGACCCGGTGCAGTGGCGGGTCATCGACCACGCGTTCACGAAGTCCTCCACGCTGGTCCTCATCGGCGACCCCAAACAGGCGATCTATGCGTTCCGCGGTGGTGACATCCACACCTACCTGGGGGCCGCGGACAGCGCGGGCGTCAAACAGACGATGGGAACCAACTGGCGCAGCGACGCCGACCTGGTGGCGCGCCTGCAGGTGGTGTTGCGCGGCGCCGAACTCGGGGACCCCCGCATCGTCGTGCACGACATCGAACCCCGCTACCACGGGAGCAGGCTGGCCGGTGCTCCGCGGAACCACCCGTTCCGGCTGCGGGTGGTGCCGCGATCGGCGTTCGGCCGCAGCGGCGACAGGCTGATCGGTATCGACGATCTGCGCGAGCACATCGGCAAGGACCTGGCCGCCGACATCTCCGCGCTGCTGGCCAGCGATGCCACGTTCGACGGCAACCAGGTCAACGCCGGCGATATCGCGGTGATCGTCGAGAAGCGCAAGGACGCCCGCGCCTGCTTCCGCGCGCTGACCCACGCTGGAATCGCCGCGGTCTACACCGGAGACTCGGACGTCTTCGACTCCGATGCCGCCCACGACTGGCTGACGCTGCTGGACGCTTTCGACCAGCCGCACCGATCGGGATTGGTACGCGCCGCGGCCACCACCACGTTCTTCGGGTACAGCGCCGAAAAGCTTGCCGCCGAGGGTGATTCACTGACCGACACGGTGGCTTCGACGATTCGGGAGTGGGCTGACAACGCCCGGTCGTGTGGAGTGGCGGCCGTGTTCGAGGCGGCCCGGTTGAACGGGATGGCCGACCGCACTCTTGCCCACCGCGACGGTGAGCGGTATATGACCGACATGGCGCACGTGACCCAGTTGCTGCAGGAGGCTGCGCACCGCGACCACCTCACCCTGCCGGCTCTGCGCGACTGGCTCCGGGACCGGCGCGACGAACGCAGCGGGAACGCCGAACACAACCGCCGCCTGGACAGCGATGCCGAGGCGGTTCAGGTGATGACGGTGCACGGCAGCAAGGGTCTGCAGTTCCCGATCGTCTACCTGCCGTTCGCGTTCAACCGGAATGTCCAGCAGCGCGAAGAGATCCTGTTCCACGACAACGGCACTCGCTGCCTTCACATCGGTGGCCGGGGCAGTTCGGACTATGGGCAGGTGCAGGTGCTGGGCCGTCGCGAGGCCGCCGGTGACGACAGCCGCCTGATGTACGTGGCGCTGACCCGGGCCCAGGCGCAGGTCGTCACCTGGTGGGCGCCGTCGCGCGACGAGCCCAACGGCGGGCTGTCCCGACTGCTGCGGGACCGCCGGCCCGGTCAGGCGACGGTGCCGGACCAGTGCGCCACCAAGACGCTCACCGACGAGGAGGCGCTCGCACGCTTCGGGGAGTGGGAAGCCGCCGGCGGCCCGGTGGTGGAGATCTCGGAGCTCATCCCGATCGCCGACGTTCCCGCCGGTTCGCCGCCGGAACGATTGGCCGTCAGGCACTTCCACCGCCCCATCGACACCGCCTGGCGTCGCACCTCCTACTCCGGCCTGGTCCGGGCCGCCCAGGAGACCGCCGGGGTGAGCAGCGAACCGGAGGTCGTCGAACTCGACGACGAGGTCGCCGACATCGCGATGGCCACTCCCGCGGAAGGCGCGGCCATCCCCTCTGCCATTCCCTCGGACATCCCCTCGCCGATGGGTGAGCTTCCCACCGGGGCCAAGTTCGGCACGCTGGTCCACGCCGTGCTGGAGACAGCCGACCCGCTGGCCGCCGACCTGGCCGCGGAACTTCGGGATCAGATCGACGTGCACTCGGTCTGGTGGCCGGTGGACGTTCCCGCCGCCGACCTGGCGGCGGCCCTGGTCCCGATGAACGACACCCCGCTGGGGCCGCTGGCCGATGACCTGACCCTGCGCCGGATCGGCTTGTCGGATCGGTTGTGCGAGTTGGACTTCGAGTTCCCGTTGAGCGGCGGTGACCAGCCCGGTGAGGGCGCCGAGATCCGGCTTGCCGACGTCGGCCGTCTGCTGGCGCGACATCTGCCTGCCGATGACCCGCTGAAGTCCTATGCCGGCCGCCTAACCGACAGCGCGCTGGCCCGCCAGTCACTTCGTGGCTATCTCAGCGGATCGCTCGACGTGGTGCTGCGCATCCCCGACGGTGCGGCCGGGCACCGCTACCTGGTTGCCGACTACAAGACCAACTGGCTCGGCCAGCAGGACCGGCCGCTGACCGCGGCCGACTACGCCCCGGCGCGGATGGCCGAAGCCATGCTGCACTCCGACTACCCGCTGCAGGCTTTGTTGTACTGCGTTGTGCTGCATCGCTTTCTGCGCTGGCGCCAGCCCGGTTACGACCCCCAGCGGCATTTGGGCGGGGTGCTGTACCTCTTCGTGCGCGGCATGTGTGGTCCGGACACCCCGGTGAGCGCCGGCCACCCGGCCGGAGTCTTCGGCTGGCGGCCCCCGGCGGCACTGGTGACCGAACTGTCCGATCTGCTCGACGGCCGGAGCGGTGCATCATGACCACCCCGATCGAGGCCGCCGACTGGCGCCGCAGCGCCGGGGCAACCGGAGCGCTGCGGGTCTTCAACGACGCCGGTGTGCTGGAAGCCGCCGATGTGCTTGTGGCGCAACGGCTGACGACGCTGGCCAAGGAGGAGGACGAGCGGGTCGCCCTGGCGATCGCATTCGTGGTGCGTGCGCTGCGCGGCGGGTCGGTGTGCGTCGACCTCTCCGCGGTGCACGACCACGTCGGCATGCCCGAACTGCCCTGGCCGGCGCCCCGGGAGTGGCTGGCCGCGGTATCGGGCAGCGCCCTGTCGGCCGAGCCGCCGGTGCTGCACGTCGACGCCGGCCTGCTCTACCTCGACAGGTATTGGATCGAGGAGTGTCACGTCGCGCGAGATGTACTCGCGCTGGCCGCGGGCCGGCGCGGCGGATCCACTCCCGATGTCGCCCGTCTGTTTCCCCCGAGCTACGCCGAGCAGCGCGGCGCCGCGGAGGTGGCGCTGTCGCGGGCCCTGACCGTCCTCACCGGAGGCCCGGGTACCGGCAAGACCACCACCGTCGCCCGTCTGCTCGCACTGCTGGCAGAGCAGGCCGAACTCGATGGCAAACCCCGGCTGCGGATCGCGCTGGCCGCACCCACCGGCAAGGCCGCCGCGCGGCTTCTCGAGGCCGTCCAGGCGGAGGTCGACGCGCTGGACACAGCCGACCGCGACCGGCTGCCGTCGCTGGCCGCCACCACGCTGCACCGCTTGCTGGGCAGCCGTCCGGACACCTCGTCGCGGTTCCGGCACAACCGGGACAACCGTCTCCCGCACGATGTGATCGTCGTCGACGAGACGTCGATGGTGTCGCTGACCATGATGGCCCGCCTGCTGGAGGCGGTGCGGCCCGATTCGCGACTGCTGCTGGTCGGCGATCCCGATCAGCTGGCCTCGGTGGAGGCCGGTGCGGTGCTGGCCGACCTGGTCGACGGGCTCGCCGCCGCGAACCCAGCCGACGACTCCCCGATCGCCCGACTGGTGACCCCGCACCGATTCGGTGAGTCGATCGGCGCGCTGGCCCAGGCGATCCGCGACGGCGATGCCGACGCCGCTCTCGATGTCCTGGCCGCCGGTGGCGACCACATCGAATGGGTCAAGACCGAGCAACCGGCCGACACCATCCGTAAAGTCCTTGTGCCACATGCCCTGAACCTGCGGGAGGCCGCGCTGCTGGGCGACGGGCAGGCGGCCCTGGCGATCCTCGACCAGCATCGGCTGCTGTGCGCCCACCGCCGCGGGCCGTACGGGGTGACCTATTGGAACCGGCAGATCGAGCGCTGGTTGTCCGAACAGACCGACATGCCGCTGTGGGCTCCGTGGTACCCCGGCCGCCCCGTCCTGGTGACCGCCAACGACTACGGGCTCGGTCTGCTCAACGGCGACACCGGCGTGGCGGTGCTGCGCGATGGCACTCTGCGGGCAGTCATGAGCGGGCAGATCGAACTGGCCACCGGCCGGCTGTCCGACATCGACACCATGCACGCCATGACGATCCACAAGAGCCAGGGCAGCCAGGCCACCGATGTCACGGTGCTGCTGCCGCCGCAGGATTCGCGGCTGCTGACGCGCGAGTTGCTCTACACCGCGGTCACCCGCGCGCGGGAGAAGGTGCGGTTGATCGGAACGGCCGAACAGTTGCGGGCGGCCGTGGACCGGCGGGCGGTGCGGGCCACCGGGCTCAGCCGTCGACTGCGTGCGGCCGCTCCCTGAGCCGTGGCCGCGCCGAGTGTGAAGTTGCCACGCGGAGTGTGAAGTTGCCGCGCCGAGTGTGAAGTTATCTTCACACTCGGCGAC
>CAYTOD010000069.1:0-228 GCA_964439315.1 uncultured Mycobacterium sp.
GCCACTGGCAACGCTGGGCGCCACGATTTTTTCTCGAGGGCCTGCAGGAGCAGGTCCATGTCGTCGCCGATGTCGGGGTCGACGTCGCCGCGCTCACCCGTGGACTTCGCCGCGGTGACGCCCTCGGTGTACTCCGGCTCGGCCTGGTCCTTGCAGGCCTGCACGACGGCGTGGATCTCCTCGTCGGAGATATAAGCGCCCTGCAGCCGGATCGGCTTGTTGGCTCCC
>CAYTOD010000069.1:325-17352 GCA_964439315.1 uncultured Mycobacterium sp.
GCCTTCTGGGTGATCCGCACGATCGCCTCTTCGACGTCGCGGGGCGCGGTCATCATCAGGTCGGCCAGCTCGTCGACGATGGCGACGATGTACGGATAGGGCTTGTAGACCCGCAGGCTGCCCAGCGGTGTGGTGATCTCCCCGGAGCGGACCTTCGCGTTGAAGTCGTCGATGTGCCGCACGCGGGAGGCCTGCATGTCCTGGTAGCGCTGCTCCATCTCCTCGACGAGCCAGGCCAGCGCGGCCGCGGCCTTCTTCGGCTGGGTGATGATCGGGGTGATCAGATGCGGAATGCCCTCGTAGGGAGTCAGTTCCACCATCTTCGGGTCGACGAGGATCAGTCGCACCTCCTCGGGGGTGGCCCGGGCCAGCAGAGAGACCAGCATCGAGTTGACGAAGCTGGACTTGCCCGAGCCGGTCGAGCCGGCTACCAGAAGGTGCGGCATCTTGGCCAGATTCGCCGAGACGAAGTCACCCTCGATGTCCTTGCCCAGGCCGATCACCAGCGGGTGATGGTCGCGCCGCGTCGACGGCGCGGTGAGAACGTCTGCAAGCCGGACCATTTCGCGGTCGGCGTTGGGGACCTCGATGCCGACCGCTGACTTACCCGGGATGGGTGCCAGCAGGCGAACGCTCTCGGTCGCCACTGCATAGGCGATATTGCGTTGCAGCGCAGTGATTTTCTCGACCTTGACGCCGGGGCCGAGTTCGACCTCGTAGCGGGTCACGGTCGGCCCACGGGTGCAGCCTGTGACGGCGGCGTCCACCTTGAACTGCTCGAGCACCGACGAGATGGCCTCCACCATCTGGTCGTTGGAGGCGCTGCGGCGCTTGGGCGGATCGCCGGGGGTCAGCAGATCCAGCGAGGGCAGTGTGTAGGGACCTTCGACGACGCGGTCCAGGGTGGCGGGATCGGCGGGGGCCGGTTCCGGCTTGGCGGCCGGGGCCTTGCGCTTCCTCGGCTTGATCGGCTCGGTGAGGTTGCGGGCGGCGTCGAGCGGATCCTGCAACGGCACTGCGGCGGTCTGCCCGAGCGGGCCGTCGAGTTCGCCGTCCAGCGGGTAGTTGTCATAGGGCGAGCCCACCGGGCCCGGGGATTCGTCGGAGTAGGCGCGGGGTTCGCGCCGGCCGCGGCGTTCGCCGGCGACGTCGTCGGGGGCGCCATCGTGGTACTCGGTGTCGTGATCCTCGGCGTAGGCGCCTTCGTCGTCGTAGTCGCCGTATTCGTCGTAGTCGCCGTACTCGTCGTAGTCGCCGTCGTAGTCGAAGTGCTCGGCGTAACGGCGGCCGTAGCGCGTGCCGAACAGCGCGTACAGCTGCTCCGGAACCTCGCGGATGGTCGTCCCGGTGATCAGCAGCAGACCGAACACCACGGCGAAGATCAGCAAGGGCGTGGCGATCCACACCGACAGTCCATCGGACAGCGGCCCGCCGATGACGAATCCTGCGAAGCCGCCGGCCCGCTGCCGCCCGAGCGGGTCAGCGGGCGATCCGGCCACTAGATGCCACAGACCCAGCACCGGCAGAATGACCATCGCCGCGCCCAGCACCATGCGCGGGCGGGTGTCCGGCCGAGGTTCGGTGCGCATCAGGACAACTGCGATCCCGGCGAGCAGAAGCGGCAGCAGGATCACCGCACCGCCGACGACACTGCGCACCCCCGAGTCGATCCACGCTCCGACCGGACGGGCAGCGTCGAACCAGGACGCGGCGGCGATCACCACCGCGAGCGCGAGAAGGCCGAGGGCAAGTCCGTCGCGGCGGTGGCCCGGGTCGATGTCGCGGGCGCGGCCGACTGAGCGGGCCGTCGAGCCCGCACCGCGGGCCAGCACCAGCCAGGTCGCGCGCGCGGTCCGCCCGCCCGCCCGGGCGGCGATCCCGACGACCGACGGGGACTTCTTGACCGGCGGCTTGGGGGCCGGACGGCGCTTGGCCGGCAGGGGCTGCGTCGACCGGGCCGCGGGCCGGGAAGTGCCCTTTGACCTGGCCTGTCCCCCGGTCGGTGAGCTGGTCGTTCGCACGCCAGAGCGAGCGGCCGTCTTATTCGCCATGGACGAGACAGTAGTCGCAGGAGTCCCACTGGCACCACATGTAACACGTGTCCCGGCCTGGCCGTTGCCAGACCGAAATCTAATCGGCGAAGGCGGCTCTCAACTTGGCCCGCCGGGTGGCCGCGGCGTCGTAGCGTTCGCGCTCGTCGTCGGTGACCGGGACCAGTGGGGGCACCGGAACCGGGGTCCCGTCGTCGTCGACGGCGACCATGGTGAAGTACGAACTGTTGGTGTGGCGTCGGCCGCCGTCGCGGATGTTCTCGGTGTAGACGCTGATGCCCACTTCCAGCGAGGTGCGGCCGGTGTAGTTCACGGTGGCCTCGAACGACACCAGTTCGCCCACGCAGATGGCGTCGCGGAAGAGCACCCGATCCACCGAGAGCGTCACGACATAGGTGCCGGCGTAGCGGCTTGCACAGGCGTAGGCGACCTCGTCAAGCATCTTCAGCAGAGTCCCGCCGTGGACCTTCCCGGAGAAATTGGCCATGTTGGGCGTCATCAACACCGTCATCGACAGCGATTTCCTGTGCTCCACGCTCACCATCATGGTCTCTCGGGCCGTTCAACCTCTACGGTTGGTCCGAACCCGCCCACGCTAAGGAGTGCCCGTGCCCGTCGTCGTCGTCGCCTCGTTCACCGCCAAGCCGGAATCCGTCGACGCGGTGCGCGCCGCGTGCGTCACGGCCATCGAGGCCGTCCACCACGAGCCGGGCTGCGAGTTGTACTCGTTGCACCAGACCGGCGACACCTTCGTCTTCATCGAGCAGTGGGCCGACGCCGGCGCGCTCAAGACCCACGGCACCGCGCCGGCGATCGGTGCGCTGTTCGCGGCGATCGGCGATCACCTGGCCGGCGCTCCGGACGTCAAGATGCTCACGCCGATCCCGGCCGGCGACCCGGCCAAGGGCCAGTTGCGCGCCTAGACCTCGATGACGGTGGGCACGATCATCGGCTGCCGGCGATATGTTTCGCCCACCCACTTGCCCACCGTACGACGGACCGCCTGAACGATCCGCAACGGATCGGTGACCTGATCGGCGGCAAGGGATTCCAGCTCCTGCTGCACCTTGCGGGCAGCCGGCTGCAGGGCTTTGGGGTCTTCGGAGAAGCCGCGGGAATACAGATGCGGCGGCGCTGCCGCGCGGCCCGTGCCGCGGCGAACGACGACGGTGACACCGATGAAACCCGAGCTGAGAATCAGCCGCTCCCCCAACGTCGAGTCCCCGACGTCGCCGCTGACCAGTCCGTCGACGAACATCTTGCCGACCGGGACCGCACCCGCGATGCTCGCCTTGCCGCCGTGCAGGTCGACGCTGACCCCGTTCTCGGCCAGCATGATGTTCTCCTCCGGAACCCCGGTGGAGGCGGCGAGTTTGGCGTTGGCCCGCAGGTGCCGCCAGTGGCCGTGCACCGGCATCACATTGCGCGGCTTCACGCCGTTGTAGAGGAACAGCAACTCACCGGCGTAGGCGTGTCCCGAGACATGAACGCGCGCTTGCGCATTGGTGACCACCCGGGCGCCGATCTTCGACAGCGCGTCGATGACGCCGTAGACGGCCTCCTCGTTGCCGGGGATCAGCGACGACGACAGGATGATCAGGTCCTCGGAGGTGATGCTGATGCTGCGGTGCTCGCCCCGCGACATCCGCGAGAGCGCCGACAGCGGCTCGCCCTGGGTTCCGGTGGTGACGAGAACCAGTCGGTCGGCGGGCATCGTCTCGGCCGCGGAGATATCGACGACGTCATGGTTGTCGATGGTGAGGAAGCCCAGTTCCCGGGCGATGGCCATGTTGCGGACCATGGAGCGGCCGACGAACGAGACCCGCCGGCCCAGAGCCACGGCGGCGTCGCAGATCTGCTGCACCCGGTCGACGTTGGAGGCGAAACAGGCCACGATGACCCGCCGGCCCTCGGCGCCGCGGATGAGCCGGTGCAGGGTGGGACCCACTTCGCTTTCCGACGGACCCACGCCGGGGATCTCGGCGTTGGTGGAGTCGCACAGGAACAGGTCGACGCCGGCGTCGCCCAGACGCGACATACCGGGCAGGTCGGTGGGCCGTCCGTCGAGCGGCAACTGGTCGAGTTTGATGTCGCCGGTGTGCAGCAGCGTTCCTGCGCCGGTGTGCAGCGCCACCGCCAGGCAGTCCGGAACCGAGTGGTTGACGGCGAAGTACTCGCACTCGAACACCCCGTGCGTGCTGCGCTGCCCCTCGGCGACTTCGACGAACGTCGGGTTGAGGCGGTGTTCGCGGCACTTGGCGGCCACCAGGGCCAGGGTGAACTTCGAGCCCACCACCGGGATGTCGGGACGCAGCTTGAGCAGGAATGGAATCCCGCCGATGTGGTCCTCGTGGGCATGGGTGAGCACCAGCGCCTCGATGTCTCCGAGGCGGTCCTCGAGGTGGCGCAGGTCGGGCAGTATCAGGTCGACGCCGGGCTCGTCATGACTGGGGAACAGTACCCCGCAGTCGATGATCAGCAGCCGTCCCAGATGCTCGAAAACCGTCATGTTGCGGCCGATTTCGCCGATACCGCCCAACGCGGTGACCCGTAAAGCACCCGGAGCGAGAGGTCTGGGCGGCCTCAGGTCGGGATTCATCTGATTCCAAGCACCCCCGCCGCTCGCAGGTCAGCGGCGAGTTCGTCGAGTTGCGCTGGCGTTGCGGGCATTTGGGGCAGCCGGGGGGCGCCGGTCTCGAAGCCCTGCAATAGCAGGCCGGCTTTGGACATGGTGACTCCGCCGAGCCGGGACTGTGCCGAGTTCAGCGGCGCCAGCGACACCGCGATCTTGCGTGCGGTGGCCAGATCGCCGGAGTTGAACGCGCTCATCATGTCCCGAAGCTGACCGGCGGCCAAATGTCCCCACACGCTGACGATCCCGACCGCGCCCATCGCCAGCCACGGCAGGTTCAGGGCGTCGTCACCGGAGTAGTAGGCCAGCCCGGTCTCGGCCATGATCTGTGCTGCGCCGTGCAGATCGGCCTTGGCGTCCTTGACCGCGACGATGTTGGGGTGCCGCGCGACAGTCCGCATGGTCTCCCACTCGATGGGAACCACCGACCGCGGCGGTATGTCGTAGAGCATCACCGGCAGTTCGGTGGCGTCGGCAACGGCGCTGAAGTGCGCGACCAGACCTGCCTGCGGCGGCCGGGAGTAATACGGGGTCACGACGAGCAGTCCGTGGGCCCCCTCGGCAGCGGCCGCCTTGGCCAGGTGAACGCTGTGCGCGGTGTCGTAGGTACCGACGCCGGCGATGATCCGCGCGCGGTCCCCGACGGCGTCGAGAACGGCCCTCAGGAGGGTGGACTTCTCGGCGTCGGTCGTGGTCGGAGATTCACCGGTGGTGCCGGAAACCACCAGTCCGTCGCAGCCGGCGTCGACCAGACGCGTCGCGAGGCGAGCCGCGGTGGCGGTGTCCAGGGTGCCGTCGGCCGTGAACGGCGTCACCATCGCGGTCAGAACCGTGCCCAGCCTGCTGCTGGCGTCGAATCCGCTGGTGCTCACGGGCAGTTAGGTTACCCGCTGAGTTTCAGACGTCCGTAGCGAGCGGGCTCGTCGCCACCTCGGTGCCGTCGGCCAGCGCGCTGATCTCGAAGTCGGCGAACACCGCCGGCGCGATGGCGGTCAGTTCGCGCAGGCAGGCGATGGCAAGCCGGCGAATCTCGGTGTCGGCGTGCTCGCTGGCACGCATCGCGACGAAGTGCCGCCAGGCCCGGTAATTGCCGGTCACGACGACGCGAGTCTCGGTGTCGTTGGGCAGCACGGCACGGGCGGCCTGGCGGGCCTGCTTGCGGCGCAGGACCGCGTTCGGCTGGTCGGCGAACTTGGCCTCCAGCTTGCCCAGCAGTTCCAGGTAGACCTCGCGGCTGGCATCGGCGGCGGCCAGCACCATGGCCTGTAATTCGGGATCGCTCTCCAGCCCCGGCGGCATCACCACGTGGGCGTCATCCTCGGGTACGTAGCGCTGCGACAGCTGGGAGTAGGAGAAGTGGCGGTGGCGCATCAGTTCGTGGGTGCACGACCGGGAGATGCCGCTGATGTAGAAGCTGACGGTGGCGTGCTCGAGGACCGCGAAGTGCCCGACATCGATGATGTGCTTGAGATAGGACGCGTTGGTCGCGGTGCGGGGGTTCGGCTTGGACCAACTCTGATAGCAGGCGCGCCCGGCGAACTCCACGAGGGCCTGGCCGCCGTCGGCGTCGGTGTCCCACGGCACGTCCGGCGGGGCCAGGAACTCGGTTTTGGCGATCAGTTGCACGCGCAGCGGGGCGGTCTCGGCCACCCAATCACCCTAATGCGGCGCCTCACGCGCTTCTTGATGCGGTTTTGTCCGCGCTGGCGGCGTGTCGCGTACGAAACCGCACCACGGGGTAGGGCGGGCCTCGGTGAACTGACGGCATGGCGCACCGTCTCTAGACTTTGGGACATGTCCGCGCCGGAGGATCTGGAAGCTCGGGTCGCTGCTCTGGAGGCCTCGCGTTCCGACCAACGCGCGGTGCTGGCAGCGGTCAACGCGCTGGGAGCCAATCAGCGGGAACAGGGCGAGCAGCTGGGCGGCGTCGAAAGCCGTTTGGGCCGCGTCGAAACCCGGTTGGACCGCGTCGAGAACAAACTCGACGACACCAACGCCCGGGTGCGCTCGCTGGAGGACAACACCGCCGAGATCAAGGACCTTCTGATCCGGGCACTGGAGCGGTAGGGCCTCGACCGCTTCTACCGCAGCGCGACGGCGACAGCTTTGAAGACCGGAGTCCCCGCCTCGTCGAGAAGAGTCAGCTGATCCCCCGCGATGCGGAACCCGCGGACCCTGCCCAGCGCCGCGATGATCGCCTGCTCCTGCGCCATGGCTTCCGGCGGGCCGGCCATCATGGTTGAGGCCACATTCGAGAAGACCAGCGCGGTGTCCGTCTGGGTGAAGCCGCCCATCACGTTGTTCACCCCGCCGGAGCCGTGGAACCGGTTGTCCTGGCTCTGCAGTACCAGGTGCGGTTCGCGAGTCGACTCGCTCACCGAGACCGGCTGGCCCGCCACGTCGACCAGCTTCCAATAAGTCTCGGTCAGCGAGACGTCGGCGACCGGCGGCGCGTCGGTGGTCACGCGGGACATCAGCAATTCCACCGGTGCAGGGTTGAGCGGATCGACCTGATTGCGGTCGGTGGTCGTGAACAGCAACTGCTCACCGAGGTTGATCCGGGCCCGCACCGCATAGGTGGCCCCTGGCTTCACCGCCGACTTCGGGTAGATCAGCGAGAACGGGATCGGCACCTGCTGTCCACGCAGTTGGAACTGCGTCTGGCCGAGCGTGACGGCCGGGGCGTCGGCGAGCGAGACGTCCTCGAGCGTGACGGTCAGCACCGCCTCCGGCGGAAGCGCCATCCGCTCGCGGTAGACGACGGTGCCGGTCAGGGTGAGGGAATCGGGCACCGGACTTCCTTCGTCGGCGCCGGCGGTGCCACAACCGAGGATCGACAAGATCCCCACCAATAGGGCGAGCAGAACTGTCCGCATCGTTGCGTACTCCTCCGGGTCGTCACGCGCGGCGTCAAGGCTACGGCCTTTCCGACGGCCTTTCCGACGACAACCGTCAGCCGGCCGTCAACGTAGAGCGTCTGCCAGGTCGCCGGCCAGATCACCCCGGTCGCCGACGCGGACCGCAGTCAGCCCGAGCCAGGACGCCATCGTCTCCAGCTCGGCGGCCAGCGCCGCCGCCACCCGTGGCCCATGGTGTCCCGGCTCGAGGAATGCCCCGAGGACGTTCAGGGTGTCGCCGTCGCGTTTGAGGTCCACCCGCCCGACCAGTTCACCGTCGAGCAGGAACGGCCAGACGTAGTAGCCGTAGCGGCGCTTGGCCGCCGGTGTGTAAATCTCCAACCGGTAGTCGAAAGCGAACAACCTTTGCACCCGGGGCCGGAAGAAGATCAGCGGGTCGAACGGGCACAGCAGTGCGGTGCCGCGGTCGGTGCGCGGCACGGGCTGACCGGAACGTAGATAGCCCGGTGCGGTCCATCCCTCTACCTCGACGGGTTCCAACTCCCCCGCCGCCACCAGTGCGGCGATCGCCGGCCGGGCTTCGGCGGGCCGCAACCGGAAGTAGTCGCGCAGGTCGGGCTCGGCGGCCACGCCCAGCGCGGTGGCTGCCCGCAGGATGAGTTCGCGCAGCGCCTCGGCGTCGTCGAGCTCGCGGGCCATCACCTCGGCCGGCAGCACCCGTTCGGCAAGGTCGTAGTGACGAGCGAATCCGACGCGGTGCGCGGTGGTCAGCACTCCGGCGGCGAACAGTGCCTCAGCCACCCACTTGGTGTCGCTGCGGTTCCACCACGCGCCCTTTCCCTGTCGCGGCGCGGTCTGCAGGTGCGCCTCGATCTGCCCGGCGGTGAGGGGCCCGAGTTCGGCGACCGCGGCGACTACGTCGTCGGCCAATCGGGGGTTGTCCCTGACGATCTCGACACCCCAACGGCCGTGGATGTATTCGCGCATCCGCCACCGCATCAGCGGCCAGTCCTCGACGGCCATCAGAGCGGCTTCGTGGGCCCAGTACTCCACCAGCAGTCGGCTGTCGCTCCAGGCGGCCCGATCGAGCACCCCGCGGTCGTAGGGACCCAATCGGCTGAACACCGGCGCGTAGTGCGCCCGAACCAATACGGAGACCGAATCCAATTGCAGCACATTGATCTTCGCCATCAGACGACGCAGGTGCGCTCGGGTGACCGGTGCGGCGGCCCGGCCCGTGAACCCCTGCGCACCGACAGCGATCCGGCGCGCCTGGGCTGCCGACAGCAGCGTCATACCCGCAGGTAGGTACTGAACCGGTAGCGCAGGCCCGACGAACTGTCCCGCCAGGGCCCGGAGGTACCGACCCAGGACTCCCCCAGCATCGGCGCCAGTGCGTCCTCGTCCTCCAGATGCAGGCCGATGTCGACCTCGGTGACCTCACATCGGGTCGCGGCCGGCAGTGCCAGGTGGTAGATCTCCGACCCGCCGATGACCCAGGTGGTGTCGGCGCCCGAAACGAGGGCGTCGTCCACCGAGGTGACGACCTCCGCCCCCTCGGCGAAGTAGTCCGCGTTGCGGGTGAGCACGATGTTGCGCCGCCCCGGTAGTGGCCGGAAGCGCTTCGGGAGGGACTCCCAGGTGCGCCGGCCCATCACCACGGTGTGGCCGAGGGTGAGGTCCTTGAACCGGGCCATGTCCTCGGGGACCTGCCAGGGAATTCCGCCGTCGCGGCCGATCACCCCGGAGGTGGACTGGGCCCAGATCAGCGCCACTGACATCGAATCCCCCTAGACCGCGACGGGCGCTTTGATCGCCGGGTGCGGGTCGTAGTTGCGGATCTGGACATCGTCGTAGGTGTAGTCGAAGATCGAATCCCGCTGCGCCAGAATGAGTTCGGGATAGGGCCGCGGATCTCGACTCAGCTGGAGAGTCACCTGCTCGACGTGGTTGTCATAGATGTGGCAGTCGCCGCCGGTCCAGATGAAGTCGCCCACGCCCAGTCCTGCCTGGGCCGCCATCATGTGGGTCAGCAGGGCATAACTGGCGATGTTGAACGGCACGCCGAGGAAGAGGTCGGCGCTGCGCTGGTACAGCTGGCAACTGAGTTTTCCGTCGGCGACGTAGAACTGGAAAAACGCATGACAAGGCGGTAGCGCCATCTGCGGGATCTCGCCGACGTTCCATGCCGAGACGATGTTGCGCCGGGAGTCCGGATCGGTGCGCAGCAGTTCCAGCGCTGCGCTGATCTGGTCGACGTGCTCACCGGAAGGGGTCGGCCAGGACCGCCACTGCACTCCGTAGACCGGCCCGAGTTCGCCGGTGGGAGAAGCCCATTCGTCCCAGATCGTCACCCCGTGCTCCTGGAGCCACCGCACGTTGGAGTCGCCGCGCAGGAACCAGAGGAGTTCGTAGACCACCGACTTGAGATGCACCTTTTTCGTGGTGATCAGGGGAAAGCCCGCCGACAGGTCGTAGCGGAGCTGGTGACCGAAGGTGCTGCGGGTGCCGGTCCCGGTGCGGTCGGACTTCGGCGTGCCGTGCTCGAGGACGAGCCGCAGCAGGTCCTCGTACGGGGTGGGGATCGGCACGCCGATCAGCTTACGTGCGGGTTCAGGCGGTACAACAGAAGCCATGCCCGCGATCACCGACTCGATCACCACGCCCGACGGCACCTGCCCGGTAACCCTGGCCGTCCCGGACGGCGCCGGCCCGTGGCCCGCGGTGGTCATGTACCCCGACGCAGGCGGAGCACGGCCCACGATCTGGGAGATGGCTGGGCGGCTCTCCTCGCTGGGCTACGTCGTGCTCGTCCCCGACATCTACTACCGCAACGGCGCATGGGCACCCTTCGACATGAAGGCCGTCTTCGGCGACGAGGCCGAACGCCGGCGGATCTTCGGGTTGATGCAGACCATCACCCCCGACGTGATGGCCTCCGACGCCCACGCGTTCTTCGACTACCTGTCCGGCCGGCCCGAGGTCGGCGGAGAACGGTTCGGGACGACCGGCTACTGCATGGGCGGCAAGACGTCGGTGGTGGTCGCCGGCCGTGTTCCCGGCCGGGTGGCCGCGGCCATGTCGTTCCACGGCGGCGGGCTGGTCTCCGAAGGCCCGGACAGCCCGCACCTCCTGGCCGACCGGATCGCGGCGGCGGTCTATATCGGCGCCGCGTCGGACGACGCGTCCTACACCCCCGAGCAGTCGGCGGTCCTCGATGCGGCGCTGTCCGCCGCTGGAGTCGAGCACGTCATCGAGTTCTATCCGGCCGCACACGGATTCGCGGTGCCGGACACCGCCGCCTTCGACCCGGCAGCCGCGGAGCGGCACTGGGCGGCGATGCAGTCTTTCTTCGGAGCGCACCTACCGCGCTGAGTGGCGGTGCCGCGGGCGGCGGAGCACCCGGATGACCCCGCGGGCGGCGTACCAGCCGACGAGCGCGGACAGCACCACCAGGAAGATGAAAGTCACCAGCCAGTTGCTCCGGCTATGCGGGATGTTCCACCAGACCACGGTGAACATCACCGCGCAGATGAAGACGACGACGTCGCGCCAGTTGCCCTTGTAGGACGCCGCGGCCTGCCGCCACTCGCGGTTCTTGTCGACGGTGAGGAGCAATTCGCGGATCCGCATGTCGATGCTGCGCTGCATGGCGTCGCGGAGTTCGACGTTCTCGGCGGGAATCTTGTCCAGCAGTTCCATGTCCGACTTGATCAGCGCGCGGAAATCCGGGCCCTTGATGGTTCCGGCCAGCGCGCCGAACAGCGCGCCGCCCGCGATCGGCGCAGCTCCCATCGCGATGTCAGAAAAACCGGACATTGCACCTCACTTCCTTCTCACGACTCCCTCCTCAAGCTCGCGAAGGATCATTCCATCAACGTGGCGGCGACCGTCGCCCCGAGGTTCCAGCACGCCTCGAGATCGGCCTTGCTCGGCTTGCCCGACACCACGACGTTGCCGGCGACGGGGAGCCACCCGAGTCCCGCGGTGATTGCGGCCAGGGCACGCTCCGCCCCCTCGGTGCCCTCGTTGCCGTGCAGGAACGCCCCGAACGGCCGCCCGCGGCCGACGTCGAGCAGTGGGTAGTACGAACAGTCGAACGCGTGCTTCAACGCGCCGCTGATGTACCCCAGATTCGCCGGAGTGCCCAGCAGGTAGCCGTCAGCCTCCAGCATCTCGACCGGCGACACCGTCAGTGCCGGACGGCGAACCACCTCGACGCCGATGATCTCGGGATCGCTCGCCCCGGCGACCACCGCCTCCAACATCTCGGCGCAGTGCGGCGACGGGGTGTGGTGGACGATCAACAGTCGCGACACTGAAATTCTTTCCGGCAGAACGTCATTTCCCGGAATATGGCACCGACCGAGATCCGGTACTCGGCGTAGAAATCCTCGCGGCCCCGACGCTGAGCGGTCACGTGGCCGGGATGATCGCGCCAGCGATTGTGATTCTCGATGCTGTCGAACACGGCGAGGGAGACGCGCTCTCCGTCCTCGGCGGTGAAGGTCTTGAACTCCAGGAATCCCGGCATGGCGCGGGCCTGACGTTCCATGTCATAGGCGAGTTCGTGGTAGCCGTGAGCCTCGGCGTCGGGGAGCAATCGTGACCTGAAGACGGTCAGGATCGCCCGCGCGTCGTGATGGGACATGCCACGACCCTATGCCGTCCGCTCCCCCGACTCCCCCGACTCCAACGCGACCGCCTTACGCATCGCCTCACGAGCCCGGCGTCGGTCGCCGGCATAGTCGTAGGCGCGGGCCAACCGGTACCAGCGTCGCCAATCACCGCTGTCGGCGTCGACCTCGTTACGCACCTCCGCGAACAACGCATCGGCGGCGCCTCGGTGCACCCGGCCCGACGGCATGCGCGGCAGGTCGGCCACGTCGAGTTCCATGCCGTCTTGGGCGGCCAGCCTGGCCAGTCGCTGATGGGCCGCCCCGGCCCGCAGGGTGGCGGCCACCGCCCACACCCCGACCACCGGCAGCATCAGCACGGCGACCCCCAGTGCCACCGAAGTGAAGCCCCCGGTTCCGAGCAGAGCGACCGCGGTGCGGGCCAGCAGGACGAAGTACCCCAGCAGGGCAAAACACAGCAGCCCGATCAGGAGTTTGACTCTCACAGGTCGAGCAGTGGTTCCAGACCGATGGTCAGACCCGGCCGCGAGGCGATCTGGCGGACGGCGAGAAGTACGCCCGGGCCGAACGAGCTGCGGTCGATGCTGTCGTGGCGGATGGTCAGCGTCTCGCCCATGGTTCCGAACAGCACCTCCTGGTGGGCCACCAGTCCGGTGACGCGCACCGAGTGCACCGGGATGCCGTCGACGTCGGCGCCGCGCGCACACGGAAGTCCGGTGCTGGTGGCATCGGGGTTGGGCGGCAGGCCTTTTCGCGCCTCGGCGATCAGGCGTGCGGTGCGGGTGGCGGTGCCCGACGGCGCGTCAGCCTTCTGCGGGTGATGCAGTTCGATCACCTCGACGGACTCGAAATACGGCGCGGCCTTCTGGGCGAAGTGCATCGAGAGCACGGCGCCGATGGCGAAGTTCGGGGCGATCAGCACACCGGTGCCGGGGCTGTCGGCCAGCCATCCACGCACCTGGTCGAGTCGCTCGTCGGTGAAGCCGGTGGTTCCGACCACTGCGTGAATGCCGTTGGCAATCAGGAACTTCAGGTTGTCCATCACCACGTCGGGATGGGTGAAGTCGATGACGGCCTCGGTGCCGCTGTCGGTGAACATCGCCAGCGGGTCACCGGCGTCGACTTCCGCGCTCAGCGTCAGATCGCCGGTGCCGCGCACCGCCTCGCACATCGCTGTGCCCACTTTGCCTCTGGCACCCAGTACCCCAACTCGCATGCGATGAGCCTAGTCGGCAGACTCGATGAGCCCAGTCGTCAGACTCGATGAGCCCAGTCGGCAGACTCACAGCGGCGATGCGCCCCGCAGGTGCTCGAAGATCAGCGAGGTCTGGGTGCCGGCCACGTCGGCGTCGGAGTTGAGGTTGTCGACGACGAACGACCGCAGGTCGTCGGTGTCGCGGGCGGCTACGTGGATGATGAAGTCGTCGGCGCCGGCGAGGAAGTAGACGTCGATCACCTGGGGTCTGTCGCGGATCTGCTGGATGAAGGTGCGGATCTTGCCGCGGGAGCCGGCCTGCAGGCTCACCGAGATCATGGCCTGGAGTGGCAGGCCGATGGCTGCGGGGTCGATGTCGGCGTGGAATCCGCGGATGACGCCGATCTCCTGGAGTCGCCGGACCCGGCCGTGGCAGGTGGACGGCGCGATTCCGACGGCGTCGGCCAGGGCGCTGTTGGAGATTCGCGCGTCGGCGTGCAGGAGCGTCAGGATCCGGCGGTCGACACCGTCGAGCACGACGGGTCGAAAATCCTTCGGATTCTCCGAGTAAGCCCGTACCGCTACCGGATTTTGTTCATCCATTTCGGCACTTTAACGAATTATTGTCGGCTTGAATGCGCTCTACTCGCAACTTCTTCACAATTGGACTGTCCCGCGACCTCATCCAGTGACCTAGGAGCTCCCGTGCGCGTCGGCATCCCGACAGAGATCAAGAACAACGAGTACCGCGTTGCCATCACCCCCGCGGGAGTGAGCGAACTGACGCGGCGCGGCCACGAGGTACTGGTCCAGTCCGGGGCCGGCGAAGGGTCGGCGATCCACGACCCCGACTTCGTCGCCGCCGGCGCGACGATGGTCGCGACAGCCGATGAGGTCTGGGAGCAGGCCGATCTGCTGCTGAAGGTCAAGGAGCCGATCGAGCCCGAGTACTCCCGGATGCGCAAGGGACAGGTGCTGTTCACCTACCTCCATCTGGCCGCGTCGAAGCCGTGCACCGACGCACTGCTGGCGTCGGGAACGACGTCGATCGCCTACGAGACGGTGCAGACCGCCGACGGAGCGCTACCCCTGCTGGCGCCCATGAGCGAAGTCGCCGGACGGCTTTCGGCACATGTCGGGGCCTACCACCTGATGCGCACCCAGGGCGGCCGCGGCGTGTTGATGGGCGGTGTCCCGGGGGTGGCCCCCGCGGTGGTGGTCGTCATCGGCGGCGGAATGGCCGGCGACAACGCCGCCGCGGTCGCCTGGGGCATGGGCGCCCACGTCACGGTCTTCGACCTCAACATCAACACGTTGCGCAAGATCGACGCCGAGTACGGCGGCGCGATCGAGACCCGCTACTCCGCCCGACTGGACCTGGAGAACGCGGTCAAGCAGGCGGACCTGGTGATCGGCGCGGTCCTGGTACCCGGCGCGAAAGCACCCAAGCTGGTCACCAATGAGACTGTCGCACAGATGAAGCCGGGTTCGGTGCTGGTCGACATCGCCATCGACCAGGGCGGCTGCTTCGAGGATTCCCGGCCGACGACGCATGATGAACCGACCTTCAAGGTCCACGACAGCGTGTTCTACTGCGTGGCCAACATGCCCGGTTCGGTTCCCCGCACGTCGACCTTCGCGCTCACCAACGCGACCATGCCCTACGTGCTCAAGCTGGCCGACAAGGGGTGGCAGGGTGCCTGCTTCTCCGACCCGGCCCTCACGAAGGGCCTGTCGACCCACGAGGGCAAGCTGCTCAACCGGGAGGTCGCCCACGACCTGGACCTGGTCTACACCGACCCGACGACCTTCCTGGCCTAGCGCCGGGATCGCACGGCGGGGGTAGGCACGGTGGCGGCAGTCACCAACGGGGTGGGGATCGGAGCCGCGGCGGTCGCGCTGGGATTGTCGCTGGCCGGGCCTCAGTCCGCCGGCGTCGCAGCGGCAGATCCAGCCGACAGCGGCAGCCGCTCGACGCCGGCCGCCACGCACCTGGCGGGGCCGCAGCGTTCCGCCCGCGCTGCCGCAACCGCTGTGCCGCGACGGGCGGTGCGCCTCCCGGCGGCTCCAACAGGACGACGTCCGGCCGCCAGCACCGCGACCGCAGCCGCACCCGCACCCGCCCCGGCGGCAAAGATCTGGATCGAGACCTTCGCCAATCTCTACCCGTGGTGGAGCGGCAACATGCTTCCGCGACCGCTGCAGAAGGTCACCTTTCACGCGCCCCCGGTGGCAACACCGATACAGGTGGAACTGGATCTGGCGAATGGCACTGCCAGCCAGGCTATTCCGTTCTCGGCCTTGAGCCCCGACGGCAGCAGACTCCGCTACTGGGTGCCGACTGCTGGCAAGGCCGGGGCACCCGGGTACGGCACGGTCGTCGTCGACAACCGCACCGGTACGTTCACCTACACCCCCGGCGTGAACTTCACCGGCACCGATACCTTCTCGTTCGTCGCCACCGATCGGACGAGCCTGCATCTCCACGCCTGGCAGAACCTCGTCAACGGCGCGTTCGGACTACTGAACACCAGCCTGGCCGGCGGGCACCGGGTCACCGCGACTGTGACGGTCTTCAACAACCTCGACATCAGACCGGATCCGGCGGTCGCGACCTACACGCCCATCACCGGGGACTTCAGCGTCCTGACCTACAACGTCTCCGGCCTACCGGGACCGTTGTCCGGCGCCACGCTGCCGCGCATCAGCAAAACCCTCGACATCTCCTCGCGGATAAGCGAATTCGACATCGTCAACGTCCAGCAGGACGTGTCCTACCATCCGTTCCTGATCGCCAAGACCAAATTCCCCGACCAGACCGCGCCGTCGATCCCCACCTGGTCGTGGCCGCTCGGGCTGCCGCTCTCCGACGGGCTGAACTCGCTGTCGGCGTACTACATCGAGAGCCTGAACCGCCAGTCCTGGAGCACGCGCGCCGGCCTTGGGAACGCGAGCGGATTCACCTATTCCCGCGAACACATCCCGGGAGGATCCTCGATCGACGTCTACAACGTCGACACCTCAGGCGAAGCCCTGACCAACGCCGAACTGACCGAGCTGTCGTCGTTCATCGAACAGAACTCAACCGGCCGCGCGGTGATCGTCACCGGAGACTTCGGCCAGCTGTATTCCGATGCGGGACAAACACTGACCCAGTTCGCCGCCGCCAACGGACTGACCGACGCCTGGGTGCAACTCGAATACGGCGGCATCGCGCCGACTGACGCCCCGACCTGCGCCTACGACAACAATTGCGAGCAGACCGACAAGATCTTCTACCGCAACGCCGCGCCACTGGACCCGATCGACCCGGCCACGGCGCCGATCCGGTTGCAGTCGCTGAGTTACACCAACGAGGGCTTGAACTTCCGCACCGACTCGGGCATCGATCTGTCGGCCCACCGGCCGCAGTCGGTCGACTTCGGCTACACCGTCGACGCGGTCGGTCCGATGAACGTCGACCTGTCCAACTGGATGGCCGACCTGCCCGCGTTGTCCGGCTTACCGCTGACCCAGTTGCCGATCCCGGGCACGCACGATTCCGGAAGCTACGGCATCACCCGGAAGTCGGCGTGGGCGCTGACCGGCAAAGCAGACTTCGGCATCCTCACCGAGCTTCCCGCCTTCCTGCAGAACCTCGTGGTCAAACCCATC
>CAYTOD010000069.1:17362-21626 GCA_964439315.1 uncultured Mycobacterium sp.
TGAGCGCGGCGCGGGCGGCCCCGGCCGTGGCGCTGGCGACCTTGCTGGCCGCTGCCCCCGCGGCGGCCGAGGGGCCCGCCCGGCGCCCTGCCGAGCTTTACCTGGGGCTGGGCCCCGGCAACGCTTTTTGCGACAACAAGAAGCCCGACAGCCAGTGCCCCGTCGACGGGGCCTTCACGCTGACGCTGGGCGGGGGCTACCGGCTGGCGCGGCCTTTCTCGATCGGGGCCGAGCTGGCGGCCTGGGGCCGCACCCAGGCCGACAACGTCTACGACCAGTTCACCGACGGCATCCGCTATGTCGACCTGCGGCTGTCCAACGAGTCCGACGGCATTTACCTCGAGCACGGACTGCGGGGCCCGACCGCGCAGACCGTCATCGACGACATCGCCGCCTTCGCCGAGGCACATCCAAAGGAAGCGCTGATCGTCTACGTCCAGGGCTTGAAGAACTTCACCACCGAGACGAACACGGAGTTCGTCGCCGAGATGGAGGCCGCCTTCGGAGACCGGATGGTGCCCCGCGCGGTGGGGACCTCGGCGACGCTGAACGATCTCTGGGCCATCGACAAAAACGTCATCGTCGTCTACAACAACAGCGCTGCCGTCGCCGCCGACCCGAACCTGTGGCCCGACAGCACGTTGTTCCGGCCCTGGCCGAATTACCAGTCCTGGCAACGACTTCTGGAGGCCAATAAGCAGAACCTGGCCGACCGCCCGCCGGGCTCGATCTGGGGAATGTTCGGCGAGCCGACGCCGAACAGCACGAGCATCGTCACCGGTGTCCTCACGATCGGGCCGCGGTCGAACAAAGAATTCATGTGGAATGTTCAAGGTCCGGTGCAGCAGTGGATCCGCTCCGACTTCAAGACCTCGGTCAATCTGGTGACGACGGACTGGTACAAGCAATATTGGCCGGCGGGAACGACCTTCGCCAGGGACGGCATCGGCGCCGTTTACGAAACCCTCGGTTCGCGACTCGGCGTTACTGCCGGTTAGCCCCTCAGCGGTCGATGGCCCGAAGATGCTGCGGCAGTGAGCGTTTCGATCGGTGCGGGCCCAGCACGGCGGCACCGATCCGGCCGTTGAGCACCTTGCGGGCGACGGCGTTGACGTCTTCGAGGGTCACCGCGTCGATGTGCCGCAGCGCCTCGGAGACGGTGCGGTACTCGCCGTAGTTCAGTTCGCTGCGGCCCAGGCGGTTCATTCGGGAGGCGGAATCCTCCATGCCCAGCAACAGCCCACCGCGCAACGAACCCTTGGCGATGCGGCACTCCTCGGCGGTGATGCCGTCGCGGGCGACGGTCTCGAACACCTCGGCGGTCAACTTGACGACTTCGTCGAACCGTTCCGGCAGACACCCCGCGTAGACCGAGAACGCGCCGCTGTCGGAGAACGTGTCGATCGCCGAGTAGACCGAGTACGCCAGCCCGCGGGTCTCCCGGATCTGCTGGAACAGCCGCGAACTCAGGCCGCCCCCCAGAGCGGTGTTGAGCACGGTAAGCGCCCAGCGGTTCGGCCAGTGCCGGCCGGGCACCCGCACCCCGAGGGTCAGGTGCGTCTGCTCGGAGTCCCGGTGGATCAGCGTCAGCCCGGGGCGGCCGTTGAGCCGTCCGGTGGCCCGCCGGGGCGGAAGCGGTGTGCAGCCCTTCACCAGACGGTTGCGGAAGTGCTTGCGCGCCAACGCCACCACATGGTCGTGGTCGATGTTGCCGGCCACCGCCAGCACCATCCGCTCAGGGGTGTAGCGCCGGAGATGGAAGGAGCGCAGTTGCTGACGAGTCATCCCCGACACCGAGTCGACGGTGCCGATCACCGGCCGTCCGACCGGGTGATCGCCGAACATCGTCGAGATGAAGACATCGCCCAGGGTGTCCTCGGGGTCGTCGTCGCGCATCGCGATCTCTTCCAGCACGACGTCGCGTTCCAGTTCGACGTCACTGGAGGCGCACAGGCCGTTGAGCACGACGTCGGAGACGAGATCCACCGCCAGTTCCAGGTCCTCGTCGAGGACGTGGGCGTAGTAGCAGGTGTGTTCCTTTGCGGTGAACGCGTTCAGCTCACCGCCGACGGCGTCGACCGCCTGGGCGATCTCCACCGAGGTGCGCGTCGGGGTGCTCTTGAACAGCAGATGCTCGAGGAAGTGCGCGGCACCGGCGACCGAGGGCCCCTCGTCGCGGGAACCGACGTTGACCCAAAGGCCGACCGAGGCCGAACGCACCGCCGGCACCTGCTCGGTGACCACCCGCAGACCGCCCGGAAGGACGGTCCTGCGGATGGTCTCCGAGTCGCTGTGCTTGCGCCCGCGAGGCTTAGCCGCCGGAGGTCGCGGCATCGACCGGTGTGGCTTCCGCGCCGGCTTCCGCGCCTTCGGAGGAATCGTCGTCGACCGGCACCAGCGAGATCTTGCCGCGGCTGTCGATGTCACCGATCTCCACGCGAATCTTGTCACCGACCTTCACGACATCCTCGACCTTGGCGACCCGCTTGCCGCGGCCCAGCTTCGAGATGTGCACCAGGCCGTCCCGGCCGGGCAGCAGCGACACGAACGCACCGAAGTCCGTGGTCTTGACGACAGTTCCGAGGAACCGCTCGCCGACCTTGGGCAACTGCGGGTTCGCGATCGCGTTGATCCGGTCGATCGCCGCCTGAGCCGACGGGCCGTCGGTGGCGCCGACGAACACCGTGCCGTCGTCCTCGATGGAGATCGACGCGCCGGTCTCCTCGGTGATCGCGTTGATCATCTTGCCCTTGGGCCCGATGACCTCGCCGATCTTGTCGATCGGGATCTTGATGGCAGTGACGCGCGGGGCGTACGGGCTCATCTCGTCGGGAGCGTCGATGGCCTCGGCCATCACCTCCAGGATCGCCAGGCGGGCGTCCTTGGCCTGCGACAGCGCACCGGCGAGCACCGACGACGGGATGCCGTCGAGCTTGGTGTCCAACTGCAGGGCGGTGACGAACTGCTTGGTGCCGGCGACCTTGAAGTCCATGTCGCCGAAAGCGTCCTCAGCGCCGAGGATGTCGGTCAACGCGACGTAGCGCGTCTCACCGTCGACCTCATCGGACACCAGGCCCATGGCGATGCCGGCCACGGGAGCCTTGAGCGGCACGCCGGCGTTCAGCAGCGCCAGGGTCGAGGCGCACACCGAGCCCATCGAGGTGGACCCGTTGGAGCTCAACGCTTCCGAAACCTGACGGATGGCGTAGGGGAACTCCTCGACGCTGGGCAGCACGGGCATCAGGGCCCGCTCGGCCAGTGCGCCGTGGCCGATCTCGCGGCGCTTGGGCGAACCCACCCGGCCGGTCTCACCGGTCGAGTACGGCGGGAAGTTGTAGTGGTGCATGTAGCGCTTGGACTTCTCCGGCCCCAGCGAGTCGATCTGCTGGGCCATCTTGACCATGTCCAGGGTGGTGACGCCCAGGATCTGGGTCTCACCGCGCTCGAACAGCGCACTGCCGTGGGCCCGGGGCACCACGGCCACCTCGGCGCTCAGCGCGCGGATGTCGGTGATGCCACGGCCGTCGATGCGGAAGTGGTCGGTCAGGATGCGCTGGCGCACAAGCTTCTTCGTCAGCGAGCGGAACGCCGCGCCGATCTCCTTCTCGCGGCCGGCGAACTGCTCGCCGAGCCTGCCGAGGACCTCGGCCTTGATCTCGTTGGTGCGGTCCTCGCGCTCCTGCTTGCCCGCGATGGTCAGTGCCTGGGCCAGCGAGTCCTTGGCCGCGTGGGAGACCGCCTGGAACACGTCGTCGGCGTAGTCGGGGAACACCGGGTAGTCCGCGGTCTCCTTGGCGGCCTTCTCGGCCAGAGCCTTCTGCGCCGCGCACAGCGTGGCGATGAACGGCTTGGCCGCCTCCAGCCCCTCGGCGACAACGCTCTCGGTCGGCGCCTGAGCGCCGCCGGCCACCAGTTCGATGACCTTGTCGGTGGCCTCGGCCTCGACCATCATGATCGCGACGTCACCATCGTGGACGACGCGGCCGGCGACGACCATGTCGAACACCGCGTCCTCGAGCTGGGCGACGGTGGGGAACGCCACCCACTGACCGTTGATGAGGGCGACGCGCACGCCGCCCACCGGACCGGAGAACGGCAGACCGGCCAGCTGGGTCGACGCCGACGCGGCGTTGATGGCCAGCACGTCGTACAGATCCTCGGGATTGAGGCTCATGACCGTGACGACGACCTGGATCTCGTTGCGCAGGCCGGAGACGAACGTAGGGCGCAGCGGACGGTCGATCAGCCGGCAGGTCAGGATCGC
>CAYTOD010000070.1:0-2860 GCA_964439315.1 uncultured Mycobacterium sp.
GCCTCCTCGGAGCCCACCGGCAGGTAGGACACCATGACGTCGACCTTGTTCTCCTTGAGAACCTTGACCACGTCGACCGGATCCTCGTCGGACAGCTCGATGGTGTCGGCGTAGTACTTGCCGATGCCGTCGAGGGTCGGGCCGCGGCGCACCGGGACGTTCATCGGCGGGACGTCGGCGATCTTGATGGTGTTGTTCTCCGACGCGTAGATCGCCTCGGAGAGGTCGAAGCCGACCTTCTTGGCGTCGACGTCGAACGCGGTGACGAACTTGACGTCACGCACGTGGTACGGGCCCAGCGTGACGTGCATCAGGCCGGGAACCGTGCTGTTCGGGTCGGCGTCTTTGTAGTACTGCACGCCCTGAACGAGCGAGGACGCGCAGTTGCCGACGCCGACGATGGCGACGCGCACTTCGTTGGACGGCGCGTTGTGCTCGGACATGGACGTTCTCCTTCTTGTACTTCCGGTTACTGCCTTGTACTTCCGATTTACTGCCTTGTTCGTGCTGGTTACTGCTTGGGAACGACGGGTTCCTGGTCGGTTCGGTTCTGGGCAACCCGTTCCGCGGCGATCAGGTCTCCCCGTTCCGCGGCGATCAGGTCGTTGAGCCACTTCACTTCGCGCTCGCTGGATTCCAGACCGAGCTGGTGCAGTTGGCGGGTGTAGCGGTCGAATGAGGTGCTGGCGCGCGCAACGGCTTCGCGCAGGCCCTCGCGGCGCTCCTCCACCTGACGGCGGCGGCCTTCGAGGATGCGCATGCGCGCCTCGGCCGGCGTCCGGTTGAAGAACGCGAGGTGCACGCCGAAGCCGTCGTCGGTGTAGTTCTGCGGGCCGGTGTCGGCCACCAGTTCGGCGAAGCGCTTCCGGCCAGCGTCGCTCAGTTGGTAGACGCGTCGGGCCCGGCGCAGTACGGCGGTGCCTTCCGGGGCTGCATCCTCGACGATCAGCCCGTCGGCCTGCATCCGGCGCAGCGCGGGGTACAGCGAGCCGTAGGAGAACGCACGGAATGCGCCGAGCAGGCCGGTCAGCCGCTTACGCAGCTCGTAGCCGTGCATGGGGGACTCGAGCAGCAGGCCCAGGATGGCCAGTTCCAGCATCGAGTCACCTCCTCCGTCGTAACGCCGTAACGCGTCTCTAAATAGTATCGAAGCGATATATTCGGCGCCAAATCAGCTGGCCCCGGCGTTACGCGGAGGAGGGGAAGCGGGCTACTCCGACTCGCGGACGGCGGCGAGGCGTTCGTCGACGCGCGCCAGTGCTTCCTCGAACACGTCGACCTTCTCGCCGCGCTTCTCGTTGGCCTGTTGGGCAGTGCCGCGGGCGCCCTCAGCCTCGACGCGTGCCGCGCCCTCGCGCCGCAGCAGGCTGAAGTTCTTCTCGCGGGCCTTCCGGAGACGGCCCTGCAGGTCCTTCAGCGCCCCCTCGTCGAGGCGGGCGAGGGCGGCAGGAGTCGTCTCGTCGATCATCGAGTTTTCCTGCTTGGTCAGATTCACGTGGTTGCTCACGCTTGTGTTCTTACCCCACGCGGGCTCAGGAGAACACCGCGAACCACATCGCGATGTAGTGGCACAGTGCCGCGACCGCCGTGCAGGCGTGGAAGAACTCGTGATGGCCGAAGGTCTGCGGCCACGGGTTGGGCCACTTCAGCGCGTAGAGCACACCGCCGATGCTGTAGAGAACGCCGCCGACGATCAGCAGCACCACCGCCGTGACCCCGGCACCGTGCAGGATCGGGCCGATGAACCAGGCCGCCACCCACCCCAGCAGCAGGTAGAGCGGCACGCCCACCCAGCGGGGAGCGGTGGGCCAGCACATCTTCAGCAGCACACCTGCCGCCGCGCCGCTCCAGACGATCCAGAACAGCAGCCAGCCGTCCTTCTCGGGCAGTGCGAGCAGCGCGAACGGTGTGTAGCTCCCGGCGATGAACACGAAGATCATCGAGTGATCCAGGCGCTTCATCCAGGTGCGGGCGCGCGGCGAGGTCCAGTTCACCCGGTGGTAGGTGGCGCTCACGGAGAACATCGCCACGATGGTCAGGGTGTAGATCAGGGTGGCCAGCCCGGCGCGGGTGGACTGCACCGCCCACGACACGGACACCAGGGCCGCGCCGGCGATGGTGGCCACGATGGCGGCGTAGACGTGGATCCAGCCGCGTGCGCGCGGCTTGCCCAGGTACTGGGCGATGTTGCCGGCGAGGTTGTCCAGACTCTCGATGACGGCCTCGGGGAAGTCCTCGGCCGCCCCCGACGGGGTGGACCGGTGTAGTTCTGAACCCGGTGACGCAGTTGTCGTCATGGTTCCACCCTGGCCTATTCGGCGGACACGAGTCTTGGCCTATGGGGGTGATTCTCGAGGCGTCTTTTGTTCACCGGAGATAGTTTCACCGGACGGGTCAGCGTCGGACGCCCAGCGCGACGGTGAGTTCCAGGACGGTGTGCGGGTCGGAGAGCGCATCGCCGTAGATCTGCCTGATCTGGTTCATCCGGTAGCGCACGGTCTGCGGGTGGACGAACAATTCGGCGGCGACCGCGTCGCGGCGCCCCTGGTTCAGCAGCCAACTCCGCAGCGTGTCGGCCAGGCGCTCGACGGCCTTGGGGCCCAGGTCGGCCAGTGGCGCGAGGGCGCGGCGGCGCAGGTCCTCGGCGGCATCGCGATCGGCTTCCAGCACGAGTTCGACGAGGCGTTCGTCGGTGTCGACGGTGCCGCCGGTGTCGCCGGCCTCGGGCAGCGTGCGGGCGCGAACCGCCCTGCGGTAGGACGCCCGCGCCAGCAGCCACGGACGGCCGGGGCCGACGCCCGCGCCGGGGGCCCCGGGCGGCGCGCCCCGCCCCCCCGGCCCCGGGGGGCGGGGGGGGGGG
>CAYTOD010000070.1:2870-20500 GCA_964439315.1 uncultured Mycobacterium sp.
AGAAGCGCCGGGCGCCGCGGGCCGTCGGAGTCGGGGACCAGAACCACCGCCCACCTCTCGTCCGGGTCGAGGTCCGGCAGGTCGTCGGTGAGGTAGAGCGCCGCAGGGTTCAACAGCGTCGCCAATCGCGACATCTGGGCGGCCTGGACCAGGACGGCCGTCAGCGTCGACGGCGGCGCCCAGGCCGCGGCGTCGGCGCTGGCGCGCAGAGTCTCGGGATCTTCCCCGGTGAGCAGCTGCCGGGTGAGCCGGTCGAGGTTGAGTTGCCTCACCCGGCCGGCGCTGGCCAGTTCGTCGGCATGGCCGGACACGCTCGAGGCGGACAGCTCGTCGATGTAGGCGAAGACCATCTCGGCGAAACTCGCGATGGTGGCCGCCGGCAGTCCGGCGTCGACCGCGGTCGCCGACAACTCCTGCCAGGTCACCCGAGCCCCGACCCGGAAGGCGGCGAGCAGCGCGTCGATCGATCGGCCACTGCGTGCCTCGCCGCGTCCGAGCGAGTAGGCGCGGTCGAGGGCCGCAGACAGTGTCGGGTCGGAGTCGCCGCCTCGGGTGACCAGGCGCAGGAAGACACCGATGGAGGTCTGGACGGCGTTCTCGATGTTCTGCCGGAGTCGCTGTCCCTGGAACTCGTCGGCGTAGGCGGGAACCTCGGCGACGATGGCGGCCACCGACCGCTCGGCCATCCGCGGCAGCACCGCCTCCAATGCCCCGCCGACCTCGTCGGGCAGGGCGAGGCCGGTGAAGCGAGACGTCGCAGACCGGCCCCCAGATGCCACGTTGCCCTCCCACAACTGTCCCCGCCGCACAAAAACAGTGAATCGCGCGCCCGGGTTCTCTCCGACTTTATCCCGACAACGGTGATTACCATGCGCTCATGCAGCCCAGCGACGGCTCCCCGGCCCCCAGCCGGCGCCCGCACGTTCTGCGGCTGGCTGTGTTCGCGGCCTTCCTGCTGGTGATGTTCTATCTCGTCGCCGTCAAACACCTCATCGACATCGACGCGGTGCGGGCCGTCGTCGCCAAGGCCGGGCCCGTCGCTCCGTTGGTCTACATCCCGGTGTCGGCGATGCTGGCCGCCGTCTTCGTGCCAGGCCCGCTGTTGGCCGCCGGCAGCGGATTGCTGTTCGGGCCGCTGCTGGGAACCTTCGTCACCCTGGGCTCGACGGCGACGACGGCGGTGATCGCAGCCCTGATCGGACGGCACGCCGGACGTGACAGCGCCCGGGCCCTGATCGGTGCGGAGTGGGCCGAGCGCATCGACTCCCAGATCCAGCGGCGCGGCCTCTGGGCGGTGGTGGGTCAGCGATTCGTGCCCGGTATCTCCGACGCACTGGCGTCCTACACCTTCGGGGCGTTCGGAATGCCGTTGTGGCAGATGGCCGTTGGGGCCCTGATCGGTTCGGTGCCACGCGCCTTCGTCTACACCGCGCTGGGCGCGTCTATCTCGGATCTGCACTCCCCGCTGGCCTTCGCGGCGCTGGCCGTCTGGTGCCTCACGGCGATCATCGGCGCGTTCGCCGCCCACCGCGGGTACCGCAGCTGGAAGGGGTCCCGGCAGCAGGGCGGTTAGGGTGCTGAAGTCAGACTTCACGAACAAGGTGGGCGAATTCATGACCGCAGCAGCGGAGGTACCGGACCTCGAGTCCCGGATCGGCCACCACTACCAGATGGACGGCACCTATCTGGTCGGCCGCGAGAAGGTTCGCGAGTACGCCCGCGCGGTGCAGGACTATCACCCCGCGCACTGGGACGTCGACGCCGCCGCCGCGCTGGGATATTCGGGCCTGGTGGCCCCGCTGACCTTCACCTCCACCCCGGGGATGGCCTGCAATCGGCGGATGTTCGAGTCGGTGGTGGTCGGCTACGACACCTACGTGCAGACCGAAGAGGTCTTCGAACAGCACCGGCCGATCGTGGCCGGCGACGAACTCGTCATCGACGTCGAACTGACGGCCGTGCGCAGGATCGCCGGACGTGACCTGATCACGGTCACCAACACCTTCACCGATGCGGCCGGCGAATGCGTGCACACCTTGCACACCACCGTCGTCGGCGTCACTGCCGAGGACATCAACCCCGAAGTCAAGGTGGCTGTGCAGAAGGCGATGATGCACGACGTCGACATCATGGGCGTCGGCGCTTCCGACTACCGCAAGACGGTGCGGCCGGAGGGCGAGATCCGGATCGCCGACGACGCCGCCCGCACGCCGGGCACCCCGGCGTTCGAGGACCTCACCGTCGGCGCCGAACTCCCGGTGCACCACACCCGGCTGTCCCGCGGTGATCTGGTCAACTACGCGGGCGTGGCGGGAGACGCCAACCCGATCCACTGGGACGAGGACATCGCCAAGCTGGCCGGCCTGCCCGACGTCATCGCCCACGGCATGCTCACCATGGGATTGGGTGCAGGGTTCGTCTCGTCGTGGTCGGGTGATCCCGGTGCGGTCACCCGGTACGCGGTGCGGCTGTCCGCGCCCGCCGTCGTCTCGGCGGCCGAGGGCGCCGACATCGAGTTCAGCGGAAAGGTCAAGTCCCTGGACCCGGAGACCCGGACCGGTGTCGTCCTCGTCGGCGCGAAGGGCGACGGCCGCAAGATCTTCGGGCTGGCGACGATGGACATTCGCTTCCGCTGAGGGCATCCGGTGGATTCCTACGTCGTTCCGTACACCGACGACCAGATCGAGGTCGACGCCGGGCGCCGGACCGTCTCGCTGTTCCGCAATGCGTGGAATCGCGAGTCCAGCGGCTACCCCGATGAGACCTACACCTTCGACGAGTTGACCGCCGACCCTGCGCTTCTCGCGCCGCTGCTGGCGATGCTGGCCCCCTCCGATGCCGCCGAGATGGAGAGAAGGATCCAATCATGAGTCACGACAACACAACTGCGCCGGCAGTCACCATCCTGACCCTGGTGGGCAGCCTGCGCTCGGCGTCGGTCAACCGCCGCCTCGCCGAAGTGGCGGCCGAGTCGGCCCCGCGCGGCGTGGTGGTGACGGTCTACGACGGACTCGACCGGTTGCCCTTCTACAACGAGGATCTCGACACCGAGTCGCCCCCGGCAGAGGTGGCTGCGTTGCGGGCCGCTGCCGCGGGAGCCGACGCCGCGTTGTTCGTCACCCCCGAATACAACGGCACGATCCCCGCGGTGCTCAAGAACGCCATCGACTGGCTGTCCCGGCCCTATGGCGACAGCGCACTCAAGGGCAAGCCCGCGGCCGTCATCGGTGCTGCGCTTGGCCGGTACGGCGGAGCCTGGGCTCACGACGAGACCCGAAAGTCCTTGGGAATAGCCGGACCCCGCGTCGTCGAGACGATCACTCTGTCCATTCCGATCGGCTCGCTGGACGGCTCCCATCCCAGGGACAACACCGACGTTGCCGAGGCCGTCCGCACCGCGGTGAGCGCACTCGCCGCCGAGGTCGATCGGCAGTAGGGGCTACATCCACAACCAGCCCAGCGCCAGCTGAGCGAGTTCGACGGTCAGAATCAGCACGATCAGCCGGTAGACCCACCGGCCCACACCGGGCAGCATCGCCACCCGCGCCGCGATCAGACCTCCGGCGACCGAACCGACGGACAACACACCGGCGGCGCTCCAGTCGATGTGATGGCCCACCGCGAGGACGGGCAGAGTCACCGCGGCGATGCCCGCCATCATGGCCGCCTTGGCGGCGTTGGCGCCGAGAAGATCGAATCCCACCGAAAGCACGAGGGCGATCAGCAGATACGTGCCGCCGTCGAGGACGATGAATCCCGTCCAGATGCCGATGAGGAAAACCAGCAGCAGCGACAGGGCACCGATCTGAGGTGCCAGCCCGTCGGCCTCCACCCAACGGGCCGGGCGGATCAGCAACAGCGCCAACGCCACACACTCGGCGACCACGATGGCCAGATGCATCCGGCCGGGCGAGAGCACCTCGGAGATCACCACGCCGAGAAGCGCGCCGGCAGTTGCCGTGGCGATCAGCGGCCAGACCAGTCGCCATCGGATGCGGCCGGCCCGGGCGAAGGAGACGGTCGCGACTGCGGCGCCCGTCAGCACCGCGACCCGGTTGGTGCCGTTGGCCAACTCCGGCTCCAGCCCGAGGGCGAGCAGGATCGGCAGCGAGATCGCCGACCCGGACGACGCGAGCGTGTTCGCGAAGCCAAGGCCCAGTCCGGCGATGAGCAGAAGAAGCGGTGCGGCGTCAGCGGTCACGGCACCAGAACCCCGCTGCCCATGGCCCTCGAGCATCGCCGTACCGCATGACCGCGAACGTTACGGGTGCGCGGCAACCCTTGACTGAGGATTCGGTGTCTCGGCGCAGGCAACTCTATTAGATGACCATGCAGTCATGTACTGTCGCGACATGACAATTCCGGATCCCGCCGCACTTCATGTCGAGTCGCATGGCTGCGGGCCGTCGCTGGTCCTGCTGCACGCCAACGGTGGCGACCGCCGCGACTTCGGCAGTGTGATCGGAGGACTTGTCGAGTCCGGTTGGCGGGTAACCACTGTCGACTGGCCCGGGCATGGCGAGAGTCCGCGGACCGAGGGAGAAACGGCGGTGGGCTTCGGCGCCCTGCTTCCGGGCGTGCTCGACAGGATCGGCGGCCGGCACGTTCTACTGGGCAATTCGGTCGGTGGCTTTGCCGCCCTGCACACCGCCGCGCACCGCCCGGATCTCGTCGGCGGTCTGGTCTTGGTCTCCCCGGGAGGATTCACCCCGCGCTGGCTGGGAACGTCGCTGGCTTGCCGGCTCATCGGGTCGGCGCCGTTGGCGGCGCGCGCCTATCGAGGACTGCCCCGCATCTACCTCAGAGACCGCAACCCCGGCGTCGACAGCACGATCGCCCGGGCAGCCGCGGCCTCCCGCGAGCCGGACAGAGTGGAGGTCTACGCGAGTCTCTGGCGCAGCTTCACCGACCCCAGCCACGACGCCCGGGCGTTCGCCTCAGCCGTCGAATGTCCGACCCTTCTGGCGTGGGGAACCCACGACCCGGTCCTTCCCTGGCAAATCGACGGGCGCCGGGCCCGAGCCGCCCTGCCCATGGCCGAGACCGTCACCTTCCACGGCTCCGGACACCAGCCGTTCATCGAGCGGCCGTCCGAATTCCTCTCTCGCACAGCCCCCTTCCTGTCCCGGCTCCACGCCTCGGTGCGACGGTGACGGCCAAGCCCCGCCTGAAGCCGTCGACCGCCGGCCCTGAACGATCGGCGACCCGTCGTAGAGGACCCGGCAGCCGAGCCGATCACAACCACCCCACGCGGCTGGAAATCCTCGATGCCGCAATCGATCTCGCCGACAGGACAGGACTGCGGGGATTGTCGATCGCCGATGTCACCGCTGCGGCCGGCCATGCCAAGGGAACGTTCTACGTCCACTTCCGCGACCGTGCCGAGCTCCTGGTGGCTTTGCACCAGTGGTTTCACGACAGGGTCTTCGCGCAGGCCATCGCCGAGACTGCCGAGGAGGTGCCGGGGCCCGATCGTGCCCGCCACCGCCTCGTCGCCTTCCTCGACGCCTGCCGGGCGCTGCCCGGCGTGCGCGCGCTGCTGCTCGAGGCTCGCTCGGAACCGGCGATCGGAGACGAGGTCGAACGCCGCAACCGGCAAGCGACCCAGGCGCTCGCCGCCGACCTCCGCGCTGCGAGCGCACAGCCGCTGGAGGCGGCACGCATTCTCGTCCTCGCTACTGCGGACATCGCCGCCCGCGAGTCGAGGCAGGGGCGGCGGCTCACCGCCGCACGCCAGGCGTTGATTGCGGCCATTCCACAGCCCCCGGCTGTATAGGGTCGTCACCATGCGCGACTACGCCGTCCTGCTTTCCGCACCGGCATAGCCATGCCCGCAACCGAATTCGACACCGTCATCGCGGGCGGCCGGGTGATCGATCCCGAGACCGGACTGGACGCGGTGCGCTCGGTCGGCATCCGGGCGGGCACCGTCGCGGCGATCTCCGACGCCGACCTCGCCGGCGACGACGTGCTCGACGCCCGCGGGCTGGTGGTGACGCCCGGCTTCATCGACCTGCACTCCCACACGCAGTCGCTGGTCGGCGACCGCATGCAGGCGTTCGACGGTGTCACCACAGCGCTGGAACTCGAGTCCGGCGTGTTGCCCGTCGCTCAGTGGTACGACATCCAGGCCGGCGCCGGCCGGGCCATCAACTACGGAACCTCGGCGTCGTGGACGTTCGCCCGCATCGCGGAATTCACTCCCGAGCTCAGCGAGCCCCGACCCGAGTTCTCCTACTTCCAGGACGCCTACCGCTATTCGACATGGCAGCACGATGTTTCGACCCCCGCGCAGGTCGAGCGGATCATCGCCCGCCTGGAACAGGGTCTCGCCGAGGGGGCGCTGGGCGTCGGCATCAACAGCGGCTACATCCCGGGGGCCGGCGTTCAGGAGCTGTCGCTGGTGGCCGATCTCGCCGCCCGCCACGCCGTCCCGACGTTCACCCACATCCAGTTCATGTCCAACATCGATCCGGACAGTTCGCAGGAGGCCTATCTGCGGCTGATCGCCTACGCCGCGACATCCGGTGCGCACATGCACATCTGCCACCTCAACAGCACCAGCCTGCGTGACATCGAACGCTGCGCGCACCTGATCTCGGCCGCCCAGCGGCACGGCCTGAGGATCACCACGGAGGCCTATCCCTACGGCGCGGCCTCCACCGTGGTGGGCGCCGCCTTCCTGGCGCACCCGTGCTACTGCGAACGCACCGGGGCCACCTGGTCGGACATCGTGCTCAACGCCACGGGGGAAGCGGTGCGCGACGAAGCCGAACTGCGGCAGGTCCAGAAGGACGATCCCGGACAGGCCATCGTGTGGCACTTCCTCTCGCCGGAGACCGATCCCGAGCACCAGCGCCTGTTGGACATCTCGGTCCTCTATCCCGGCGGGGCGATCGCCTCCGACGCGATGCCGTGGGAGCTACCGGGTCACGCCCTCGTCGAGGGAGACGTCTGGCCGCTGCCGTCCGACGCGGTGGCGCATCCCCGCACCGCGGCGACGTTCGCCCGGTTCTTCGCCCAATACGTCACCCGGCGCCGACTGATCGACCTCTCCGATGCCGTCGCCAAGTGCACGCTCATCCCGGCCCAGATTCTGAACACGGCCGCAGAGGCGATGGCGCGCAAGGGCCGCCTGCAGGTGGGTGCCGACGCCGACATCGCGGTGTTCGCTCTCAACGAATTCGAAGACAAGGCGACCTTTGCCGAGCCGACGCATCCGTCGGTGGGCATGGTCCATCTTCTGGTCGGGGGAGATCCGCTGATCCGCGAGACGGTCCTCGACCGGACTGCGCAGGCGGGAAGGCCTGTGCGAGGCGGGGTCGGCGCCCGGTAATCGGGTCACGTCGGCCCCTCGGGGTCTTGCTGCTGGAGGGGCAGGCCGCAGCCGCGGTGTTTGCTGCGGGTTTACGAGTTCGCGAAATTTAAACCTAACGTGACTGAAATGTGATAGATATCTAACCTAATAACTACTGTGAGTTCGCTGAGAGGACGTCTGCCGCTCTGGCGGATTCCGGTGGGTGGGGTCGGGGGAACCGAGTCGCACTCTCCGAGTTCGTTGGTCGGGCTCCAGTGGTTGTTGCCGAAGGTGCATTTCCCCTACCAGGAGGCCGGTCCAATGTGTGCGGATACCCATTCTGATCAGCAGTTCTCGGGTCCAGTAGCTCCGCACGGCGCCGCTGGACTACCTGTGACGGAGGCGCCGGCGCGGTCGGCATACTCCGTGGGCCGGGTGGGCGCGCTGGCGGTTGCTCTGGGCGTGGGTGCGGGAATCATGGGCGCGGCCGCGGTGGCGGCAGCCGATACCGGCACCGACACCACCCCCGGGCAGGCCGGTCGGGGAGCGGCCCGGTCCGGGGATGCCGGGCCGGCAGGCGCCTCGCGCGCCGGGCATCGCCAAGCCGGGCCAGGAGGCCGTTCGGTGGGGGCGCCGTCCCCGGCCGCTGCGGGCGGGCTCTTCGCGAACCGGTCGAAGGCCGACGGGCCGGCGGGCTCGGCGGCACGCCGCGCGACCGTGCTGGGATCCGGGCCGCTGAACACCGCCAGCACCCACGGGCCCCTGGCCGGCCTCGCCGCACTCGCGGGACTGCCCTCGGGGGCCGACCCCTCCATGCTGAAGGCATTGCTGACCCCGGGCGGGATGCAGAGCTGGGTCCAGAAGTCGGTGACGAGCTGGATCGGCAACCTGCTCACCGGCTCACAGGGAGCCGGGATGATCAGCTCGCTGTTCTCCACGCCCTTGACCAGCTTGACCCCGAAGGGTGCGGCCGTTTCGGCCGTCGCCGCCGCCCCCGTGATGACCGCCGCCGCCTCGACGGACACCCTCGCTGCGTCCAACACCGACTCGCTGGCCGCCCTCGGAGCCGGCAACACCGGCGATCCACTAGCCGCCCCCCTGGCGTGGGCCGCACTGGCTGTCAGCCGAAACGAAGACCTGGCCGGCGCCACCCCCGCAGGGGGCGCCGCCGCCGCTGTCAGCACAAGTGCGCCCGCCGACCCCGCCAGCGTGGGGGGACCGAGCCCAGCGATAATCTCGTTTATTTACCCGAACGGGCAAACGGGGGCACTTGTGAATCAAACTATTCAAATAAAAGTTAGTAATTTCACCAGTGCAAACATAAAGTCGGTCAAATTTAACTGCGCGGCCGATAAATGCAATAACAACGGTAATATAGAGGTAAAAATCTCGCAATCTGATATTACTGATAACGGCACGGTGGTAAACGTAGTTGTTCCAGCCAAGGCGGAATCAGGGTACGTTGGCGTGCAAAACGGTTCCAACTCCTTTGGCGCTACTTATACCATTAATCCCGCTGGCACGAAATTCGTCGTGAATGCACCACAAAACATCGCGATCCAGCCGCCGGGATCGGGACAGGTCGGCGATCTGGTCACAGTAACCGGGCAGTATTTCACCGACGCAACCTTGGTGAAGTTTTGCGGTAGCGCGAAAGACTGCACCGCGAAAAATCAAGGTGTAACAGCCGCGATTCAGCCAGGCGCGACCCCTTCCCAAATACAAGTCTTAGTTCCCCTTGGTGCGACAACCGGCCCAATTCAAGTAACAACACCAAGTGGCAATGGCAAGAGCTCTGACAATTTCACTGTAATATCGCCAACGATAACTGATGTAAGTCCAACGACAGGTCCGGCCGGCACGGTAGTCACGATCACGGGTACACTGTTCACGGGCGCGACATCCGTAAAGTTCGGCACCGGTCTTAATGCTGTGCAGGCTACTGATTTCACAGTAACGTCAGATACAGAAATCGACGCCAGCGTTCCCTTTCTGCCGCCCGCGCTCGGGAGTCCGAATATTCAGATCACAACGCCGCAGGGCGTCGTGCAGAGTTCGCAACCCTTCATCTATGTGAGTGGGCAAACGTTTCCTGCACCGGATGCGCCGACCGGAAAATGCGTGGAAAGTGGGGCAAGCTCCCCATGCTTTGCCTTGAAAACAGCGCAAGCGGCTGTCATAAATGCGATCGCTACACAGCTGGCGAAAGCAATTCCGGGTGCAGGGCCCGGTGGTGGCTGTAGTTCAGCTAATAAGTGTGAGGTCAGTCCCGCGAATTACATTGCCGCTTATGCGTTCCCCGTTATCTACGAACTCGTGGGGGGGGAGAACACCAACCCTGACGCGGACGGTCCCGGTTTCACTAATTCACAGGTGGGGCAACAAATCGTTAATCTTGCCTCTCAGCCCAGCATCCTGAGCTTCATCTCGCAAACTGTCACGAACAGCTTTTCGACCGTGGGCGGGAAACTTCCCCTCCTACCTCCGGCTGTTGCGACTACCATCGGCAACTCCGTTGCTAGCTTCGTGGTGAATTCCTTCGGCAATATCGATGTTGCGACGGCTATCGTCCCGTTCCTCCGGAACCTGAATATTCCGACTACAACTGGGCCAGCTCTTGATTTTGCAGCGGCACTACAAACGTCTGGGCTATCTGCGCTCCTTTCGTCAGGCACTCTTGGCGATTCGGACTATGGCGCATACAACCCGGATGCGATGCAGTCTGCGCTGGTCAGTTTCTTCGGCAGTTCCGCCGTGCAACAGCAGTTGGGGAGTGCCCTAGCCAGTTCGATTGACGTGTTGTTGGGGGTAAACCTCCTGGGGGCTCCTCCGGCGGTGGCGGATTTTGTCGGTGAAAAGGTCGCGGGTGCGGTGTTGGGTCCCGATAACCCGGGGTTTGCGGCTCTGAGCTCGACGATGGGTACGGCTTTCAGCGACTTGTTCTCCACGGCTGGTGGCGTTGTGGCCACGCAGGCGGGGGACGCGTTGGCGACCTTCCTCGCGCAGCCAACGGTCGGCGCTACCTTGGCGAATCCGGTGATCAACAGTCTCGTCACCTTCCTGCGTGGTCCGAATGGCGCGGAGCAGTACCCCATCCCCTTCCCCCCGTCACCCGATCAGCCGTCGCTATCGGTGGCGCTGGCGCCGGCCGCGGGTGCGGCGGCGACGCAGTTTGTCGGGGAGGTGTTGTCGGATCCGACTGTCGTCGACGGGTTGGGGGCGTTCGTCGACATCGTGGTGCCGGGGACCTTGGGCAACGAGGGGGTTCAGGACCTCATCAGCCAGCAGGTGTCCGACCGGGTGTCCAACTACTTCGGGATCTCGCCACTGGGACAAGCGGTGGGCGACCAGGTCGGGCCTGCGGTTGCCACTCTGCTCGGCACGCCTGCCGTCAGCGACGCGCTGGCGACGTTCGTGAATCAGCTGGTGTCGCCTTTCCTGGGTAACTCGGCTGTGGTGCCGGTGTTGGCGGACGCGGCCGGCGCGTTGGTGACGGCGAAACTGGACGGCACCTTGGCCGAGGTCGCGCCGCAGGTGCTGGCGGGGTTGCGAACTAACCCGGCTATCGATTCGACGGTGGGTCCAGCGGTGACGGACGCGGTGGCGGGGTTCCTGGGCAACCCGGCGGTGGTGTCGGCGGTGGATTCGTCGGTGTCGTCGCTGGTGGGCGACTTGTTCGCGAGCACGGCGGTGCAGGACGCCGTCTACAGCCAGGTGTATTCCGCGGTGTACAAGAAGCTCAACGGCACGCAGTTGGCGCAGGCGGTGGCCGCCCAGGTCGCGGGCACGGTGGAGGCGTTGGTCGCCAATCCGGTGGTGGGCGCCGCTGTGGAGGGCGCGGTCAATGTGGCGCTGGGAGACGTACTGGGTAATCCCGGTGTGGTCACGGCGTTTGCGGATGCTGCCGGTGATGTGGCCACCGCGGCGCTGGTGACGGGCAACGTCGAGTTGGCGGTTTATTCGGCGGTGCAGACCTTGCGAGCCAACACTGACCTTCAGCAGGCCGTGGGTCAGGCGGCCACAGATGCGGTGACGTTCTTGTTCGGTGACGAACAGTTGTGGCCTGTGGTGGACGCCGCGATGACGTCGCTGGTGTCGGGCTTGCTCGAGAGCCCACAGGTTGAGCAGGCGCTCGGTGATCAGATTGCCGCGATGGTGTCGAGCCGACTCGGGGATGTTCTGGGGCCGGTGGTGGGCCCCAAGGTCGGGACGGCGGTGACGCAGTTGCTGGCCAATCCGGTGGTCAGTAGCGCCCTGGTGGGCTTGGTCGACACGGTGACCCAGGACTTCTTCGGCACCCCGGGTGTGGTCTCGGCGCTGGCCATTGCGGCAGGTGAGTTGGCCAGCGCAGCGGTGGCGGGAACGCTGGCGACGGTGCAGCCTGAGGTCGAGGCGCAGTTGCGGGCCAACCCGGCTATCCAGGCGGGGGTGAATAAGGCGGTCGGTGACGCCGTGCGGACGTTGCTCAGCGACGGGCCCTTGTGGCAGGCCGTCGATGCTGCCGTTGTCTCCCTGTTCCAGGGCTTGTTCTCCGATCCGGCGGTGACGAACGCGATCTACGGGCAGGTGTACGCCACGGTGTACAAGAAGCTCAACGGCACGCAGGTGGCGCAGGTGGTGGCCAACGAGGTCGCAACTCAGGTGGTGTCGCTGGTGACCGACCCGGTGATCCAACAAGCGGTACTGGGTCTGGTGGACACGGTGACCCAGGACTTCTTCGGCAGCCCGGGTGTGGTGGACGCGTTCGTCGAGGCCGCTGATTCGGTGGCGTTGGCGGCCGTGACCACGGGCAACGTGGTGCTGGCATTGGCTTCGGCCGAGCAGACGCTGCGAGAGAACCCCGATGTGGACTCCGCGGTGCAGTTCGCGGTGGGCGACGCGGTGACGCAGCTTCTCGAAAACACCGCCGTGTGGTCGGCGGTGGACCAGACGGTGTTGTCGACGGTCCAGTTCTTGATCACCAACCCGACGGTGCTGGCTGGAATCAACACCGCAGTGTCCGCCCGGGTGGAAGCCGCCCTCGGCGAGCCCCTGGGCGGGGTGGTCGGTCCGCAGATCGGGGCCGCGGTGGAGTCGCTGGTGGCTAACCCGACCGTTCAGGCCGGTTTGCAGGACGTCTTCGACACCCTCTTCTCCGACTTCTGGTCCACCCAGGGTGTGGCGGCGGCGTTTGGGACTGCCGCCGGGGACTACGCGTTGGTGCTGGTGACCGGCGGCGGGAGCCAGGCTGCGACGGAGGCGGCCAGGCAGTCCCTGGCGGCCAGCACCGCCGTGCAAGATGCGGTGGATAACTCGGTGACCGCGGCGGTGGCGCAGTTCCTCGGTGACCGGCCGTTGTGGGCCGTGGTGGACTCCACGATCTACGAGACGACGGTCACGCTCTTGGGCGACACCGCGGTGCAGGACGCGATCTACGGCAAGGTGTACGCCGAGGTCTACAAGAAGCTCAACGGCACGCAGGTGGCACAGGTGGTGGCCAACGTGGTCGCGGGTACGGTGGTGTCGCTGGTGACCAATCCGGACGTCCAGTACGGATTGCTGGGTGTCGTGGATACCTTGACCAGCGATTTCTGGGGCTCCCCGGGTGTGGTGACGGCGTTCTCGCAGGCCGCCGGCGATGTGGCCTTGGCGGCGTTGACCACGGGTAACGTGGTGCTGGCGGTCGACTCGGCGAAGCAGCAGCTGCGGGCCAACACCGACGTGCAGATCGGTGTGGAGACGGCCGTGGGCGGTGCGGTGACGGATCTCCTCACCGACCCCGCGCTGTGGTCGGCGGTGGACCAGACGCTGTCGGCGGCGGTTGTCCAGTTGACCTCCAATCCGGTGGTGCTGGCTGCCGTGGGCGATGCCGTCTCCCTCGACGTGCAGAACGCCCTCGGTGAGCCGCTGGGCTCAGTGGTCGGTCCGCAAATCGGGGATGCGGTGGTGTCGCTGATCAGCAACCCGACGGTTCAGGGCGGCTTGCACGACGTGGTTGACACCCTTTTCTCCGACTTCATCACTACCGATGGCGTGGTGTCCGCACTGGCGGGGGCGGCGTCGCAGTACGCCCTGGTGGTGGTGACCGGTGGCGACCGCAAGGAAGCTCAACAGGCGGCTCGCGATGAGTTGAAGGCCAGCCCGGCGATCCAGACCGGGGTCGACAATTCGGTCACCGCCGCGGTGGCGCAGTTGCTCGGTGATCGGCCGTTCTGGGCAGTGGTGGACTCGACGGTCACCGAGCTGGTGGGCACGCTTCTCGGAGACACCGCGGTGCAGACCGCGATCCACGACAAGATTCAGAACACGGTCGCGTTGAAGTTCGTCGGCCCGTTGGGATTCTTCCTGGGCGGGCAATTGGGCGACGTGGTGGTGTCGTTGTTGACCAATCCGGACATTCAGTACGGGCTGCTGGGCGTGTTCGACACGCTGACCACCGATTTCTGGGGCTCCCCGGGTGTGGTGACGGCGTTCTCGCAGGCGGCCGGCGAGGTGGCTTTGGCGGCGTTGACCACGGGCAACGTGGTGCTGGCGGTGGACTCGGCGAAGCAGGAGTTGCGGGCCAACACCGATGTGCAGATCGGTGTGGAGACGGCCGTGGGCGGTGCGGTGACGGATCTCCTCACTGACACCGCGCTGTGGTCGGCGGTGGACGGGATCTTGTCGGCGGAGATCGAGACGCTGACGACTAACCCGATGGTGATCGCTGCGCTGGATGAGGCCGTAACCGGCGAGGTAGAGACCAAGATCGGTGGCGATCTGGGCGCGGCGGTCGCTCCGTTTGTCGGGAACGCAGTCGTGCAGTTGGTGACCAACCAGGCCGTCCAGGCCGGTCTGCACGGTTTTGTCGACACTCTGTTCTCCGACTTCATCAGTTCCTACGGCGTGGTACCCGCCCTGGCCGGGGCGGCGTCGCAGTACGCGCTGGTGGTGTTCACCGGTGGCGACCGCAAGGAAGCCAAGACGGCGCTCGAGCAGGAGTTGGCCAAGAGCCCGGCGATCGACAACGGGATCGATAACTCGGTCGGTGCCGCGGTGACCGATTTGGCCGCTGACGGCGCAGCGTGGCAGGCCGTGGGCAGTGTGTTGGGCGGGCTGGTTAGCGGTGTCGTCGGTGACACCGCGGTGCAGCAAGCCCTGGGTGCGAAAGTGGCCACGTTGCCGGTGGTGGGCCAGCCGCTCAGCACGGCGATCCAGAGCTTCATGTCGGCCCCGCAGGTCGCCGGGGATCTGGGTGCGCTGTTCACCGCGGGGGTGCCCACGTTCTTCGCCCAGCCCGGCGTCAGTGAGGCGTTGGGTCAGGCGGCCGGTGCGTGGACGGCCGGCAAGGTGTCCAACGACCAGCAGGAGCAGCAGGACGCGATCGCCGCGTTGCGGGCCAACACCCAGTTCCAGGACGCGGTCGGTGTGACCGTCGGGGGTGCGGTGACCCAGTTGGCGACCGACAGCCCGGTGTGGCAGGCCCTGGGTCGTTCGGTCGGCGGGCTGTTGACCGATCTGCTCGATGACAGCACGGTGCAGGGCATCGCCGGTGCGGTGGCGGGTCAGGCGGTGACCGACAGGCTGAAGAAATCCCCGGCTACCGCGGGGATCGCGACGCCGGTCGGCGATGCGGTCGCTACGGCGGTGGAGAACTTCCTGGCCGCCCCGGGTGTCGGGGCCGATCTGGGAGCGGTGATCGCCTCGGTGATCCCGACGTTCTTCGCCCAGCCGGGGGTCGCTACGGCGTTGGGACAGGCGGCCGGTGCATGGGCGGCCGGCGACGTGGCCCAGGACAAGCAGGCTCAGCAGGATGCGATCAAGGGGCTGAGGGCCAACGCTCAGTTCCAGGATGCGGTCGGAGTGACCGTCGAGGGCGCGGTGACCCAGTTGATCGGTGACGGCGCCGTGTGGCAGGGCCTGGGTGGTGCGGCCGGCGGGCTGGTCACCACCTTGGTCGACAACAGCGCGGTGCAGCAGTTCGCCGGTGCGCTGGCGGGTCAGCGGGTGACCGACCAGCTGAGCAAATCGCCGGCTACCGCGGGGATCGCGGCGACGGTCGGCGATGCGGTCGGTACTGCGGTGCAGGACTTCCTGGCCGGTCCGGGAGTGGGGGCCGATCTGGGCGCGGTGATCGCTTCGGTGGTCCCGACGTTCTTCGCCCAGCCCGGTGTCGGTGACGCGCTGGGTGCGTTGGCGGGTGCGATGGCCGAGTCCGAGGTTGCCGGTACGCCGCCGCCGAACATCCTGCTGGCGTTGAAGGAGAGCCCGGCTCTGCAGTCCGCGGTCGGCGTCGCTGTCGGAGATGTGGTCACCCAGTTGGTGGGTGACAGCGCGGTGTGGCAGAGCCTGGGCGGTGCGGCCGGCGGGCTGGTCACCACCTTGGTCGACAACACCGACGTCCAGCAGTTCGCCGGGGCGCAGGTTTCGGCCGCGGTGACGGCGATGCTGACCAAGAACGAGGCCACGGCGTCGATCGCGGCAACGGTGGGCGATGCGCTGGGTACCGCGGTGCAGACCTTCCTGGGCACCCAGGGGGTGGGCGCCGATCTGGGGACAGTGATCACCGCGGTGGTGCCGGAGTTCTTCGCCCAGCCCGGGCTGGCCGAGGCCCTGGGTCCGGCCGCCGATGCGTGGGCGGCCGGTGCTGTGGCCCAGGACAAGGAGGCACAGCAGGCCGCGATCGCCGCATTGCGGGCCAACGTCCAGTTCCAGGAAGCGGTCGGGGTGACCGTCGGGGACGCGGTGACCCAGTTGGTCGGTGACGCGCCGGTGAGCCAGGGTTTGAGCAGCGCGGCCGGCGGGCTCGTCACCACGTTGGTCGACGACAGCGGGGTGCAGGCGTTCGCCGGGGCTGAGGTTTCGGCCGCGGTGACGGCGATGCTGAACAAGAACACGGCGACCGCGTCTATCGCTGCCCCCGTGGGTGCCGCGCTCGGCACGGCGGTGCAGTCGATCTTGGCGATCCCGGGTATGGGTGCGGGTCTCGGTGATGTGGTCGCTTCGGTGATACCGACGTTCCTGAGCCAGGACGGGGTCGCTACGGCGTTGGGTCAGGCCGCAGACACCCTGGCCCAGGCCGCCGTGGCCGGCGACCTGAAAGAGGTGCGGCCCCTGGTCGTGACTGCGTTCCGCAACGACCCGCAGGTGGTTGCGGCGGAGAAGGTCACCATCGCCGACGCCCTGAACGTCATCGACACCACGTTGTTGAGTGATCCCGCCGTGCAGCAGGGGCTGGGCGGCGTGGTGACGACACTGGTCGCCGATCTGGCCGGCAACTCCGATGTCCAGGCGTACATCGGCGCCACTCTCGCTAAGAAGTCCCCGGCGTTGGGGGATGCGGTGGTCACCTTGCTCGCCACACCCGGCGTCAGCCAGGCCGTGGCCGACGTGTTGGGTTCCTCGGTGACCGACTTCCTCGGGTATCCGGGATTCAGCACCGCGCTGACCGGGTCGATCGACGTCTTCGCCGACGAGGTGCTCGACGGCACCGCCTCTTCGGATGCGATGAAAGACGCGGTGGCCTTCCTGCGTAGCAACCCCGTCTTCCCGAACGCGGTGCAGGCCATCATCCCGGGCGCCGTGGCGACACTGCTGGGCAACCCCGCGGTGCAGCAGGGCATGGGAGCGGCGACGAAGGTCGCGGTCGAGGACTACCTCAAGACCACGTTCCTCAAGAACAAGTTCATCGACGGGTTGGTCGGCCAGATCGCAGGGGGAACGGTGGATTCCCTGCTGGGGCAGACGGCGGTGATCGGCTTGGTCCAGACCGTCGCCGTCGACGTCCTGGAAGGGATGCCGATATCCGAGGTCCAACCCCTCGTCGTGAACGCGGTCATGACCACTCCGGCGTTGCAGGTGGCCATCGGGATGTCGCTGGGCGCCGGGGTGGGTTCGCTGTTCGGTGACAACCTGTTCGGGTTCATCGTCGGTGAGATGGCCGGAATCGCGCTGATCGTCCCGGTGTCGCTGACGGTGGCGCTGGCGCGGATCTTCACCCTGGGCGGCCCGGCCGCCCCGGTGTGGCCCCTTCCCGCCGCGGCGGCTGTGGCCGCCGGCCACCCGCACGGGCACCACGCCTTGCGGGTGACCACGGTGACCCTCGCCGTGGGCGGACTCGACCAGCCCGCAGCGGGCAGCGTCGGGAACGACAGCGCTGCGGCGAGCACCGACCTGGGACCGATCATGCTCGCCCTCCGCTACCAATTCGCGGAGCTGTTCCAGACCGCCGCACTCCCGATCACCCTCGCGGCAACTGCTACACCCCAACGAGTCTGACCCCGGTACGTGCCCCCCGCCCCCTCCCCCGCGGCCCCGCCGGGCACGCCCCCCGGGGGTCGGTAACCCCACCGTCACCCCAAAGAAAGGGCCAACG
>CAYTOD010000070.1:20510-21453 GCA_964439315.1 uncultured Mycobacterium sp.
CCCCCCCCCCCCCCCCCCCCCCCCCCCCCCCCCCCCCCGCCCCGCCCCGGCCGCCCCCCCCCCCGCCCCCCCCCCCCCCCCACGGCCTGGCAGGCCCCGCGGGGTACGGTCAGCGCACGGTCACCGATAGGAAAGGACCATCGTGCGCTATCGAGATCAGCCGACGGTCGAAGTGGTGCGACGACTGTCCTGCGCTCCCGAGACGGCGTGGGACTACGTCACCGACATCAGCCTGCCGACCCACGTCTCCGCCGAACTCCAGAGTGCCGAGTGGCTCGACGGTGCGGAGGGCGTGGCGGTGGGGGCACGCTTTAAAGGCCACAACCGCAACGACTTTCTCGGTGACTGGGCGACCGTCTGCGAGGTCGTCGAAGTGGAACCCGGGCGGCGGTGGGTGTGGAACGTGCTGACCCCAGGCGGTGTCGGCGCCACCTGGGCCTTCGAGGTGGAACCCGCTTCGGAGGGCTCGATCGTGCGCCAGTGGGCCCGGCTGGGTCCGGACCAGAGCGGATTGAGCATGGCCATCGCGGCCCAACCTGACAAGGAAGCTCGGATCATCGAGCGCCGGATGGGCCAGTGGCGGTCGAGCATGGAAGCCAACCTGGCCTACATCGCCCAGCAGACCGGCTCCGATCAGTAGTGGCGATCGGCGTTCTCGTCGCGCCGTGATTGGCCGTTTGGGGCCTCGGCTCAATACGATCGACACCGATGGACGACAACCTCGACGCGCGGCCCGCCGCGGGCGGCGCCGCGGCGCAGCGCCTCTCCGACGAGACCGAGCGCCGGCGCACCTGCGCGGTGATCAGCCACCCCGACGCGGGAAAGTCGACCCTCACCGAGGCGCTGATCCTGCATGCCAAGGCGATCACCGAGGCGGGCGCCATTCACGGCAAGGTCGGCCGGCGTTCGACGGTGTCGGACTGGATGGAGATGGAGAAGGCCA
>CAYTOD010000071.1:0-21168 GCA_964439315.1 uncultured Mycobacterium sp.
ACGCTCACCCGGTGGGGCAGCGTGGCGCGGACCGGCGGCGCGCACCAGTGGCAGCACCTGCGTCGGCTCGGCGCCGCGCGGAGGCAGAGGCTGGCGCGGAGGGAGGGGCCGGCGCGGTGGGGGAGGCGGCGGCAGGGGGTGTCGCGGTGCGGGGGGATAGGGAGGTGCGGGGGGATAGAGAGGTGCGGGGGGATGGGGAACGGGGTGACTGGGAACTCGCGGCGGCGTCCCGCGGGGTGGAACCGGGCGAGGGGGCAGCGCGGGGCGGACCGGTTCGCGCCGGATCACCTGGGAGGGCTCCGACCACGGTGGCCGAGGATCGTGGACGCGGGGGATCGGCTCGGTGGGTGGGTCCGAGGACGGCGGCCGCTGCGCGCTCACCCGGTCAACTTACGTGCCATCGGCGCTGGATCAACGTACGTGCCGTCGGCACGGGACCAACTCAGGAATTCACTTCAGCCAGTCCAGGTGGCCGGCCAGCACGATGTAGCCGACGAAAGCCACCGAGTCGATGATGCCGTGGGCGATCACCAGAGGCCACAGTCGTCCGGTCCGGCACCAGGCGTAGCCGAACACCGCCCCCATCACCAGGTTGCCCAGGCCGGCACCGAAGCCCTGATAGAGGTGGTACAGCGCGCGCAACACCGCCGATGCGCCTACCGCTTTGCGCGACGTCCAGCCCAGTTGCCGAAGCCGGGTGATCAGGTAACCCACCACGATCACCTCCTCGGCGAAACCGTTGGCGAACGCAGCCAGGATCAGGACCGGGATGCGCCACCACGAGCTGTGCAGTGCGGACGGTTCGACCTGCGCGTTGAGTCCGGCCGCGCGTGCCGCGAGATACAGCAGCAGGCCGGGGATTCCGATCAGCGCCGCCAGGCCGAGTCCGCCGGTCACGTCGGGGTTCCAGCGCAGCCGGCCGAGCCCGATCCGGGAAGGGCCGATTCCGCTGCGCCACAACAGATACAGGCCGAGCAACCCCCAGGCCGCCAACTGCGCGACCGATACGAGGTTCAGCCCGAGATTGACGAGGTCGTAGCGGGACTGGTCGACGTTCAGCCGAACCCGGCGGCCGGGCAGTCCGGAGAGCACCGCGTCGACCAGCTGCAGGATCGCCGCGGCGGCGCTCATCCCGAACGTGACCGCCAGCATCACCGCGATCTCGATGCGCAGCGGCCGGCGGTCGGAATCGTCCGCCCGGTAGCGGCCGACCGAATCGTCTCGAGCCGCGGTCACGCCAAACAACGCTAGCCGCCCGATAGTGTTGCGCCATGGCCCGGATCGCGTACCTCGGACCGGAGGGAACGTTCACCGAGGCGGCCCTGCTGAAACTGGCGGCCGCCGGTGCCGTGCCGGGTGCTGTCGAGCCTCAACCCGAGGACAGCACCCCGGCTGCGCTGGAAGCCGTCCGTTCCGGTACCGCCGACCTTGCCTGCGTTCCGATCGAGAACTCGATCGAAGGCAGCGTGCTGCCGTCATTGGACAGCCTGGCCGCCGGTGCGCCACTGCAGATCTACGCCGAACTGACGTTGCCGGTGTCGTTCAGCATCGTCGTGCGCCCAGGGTGTGCCGCCGCCGATGTCCGCACGGTGGCCGCGTTCCCGGTGGCCGCCGCGCAGGTCCGGCGCTGGCTTGCCGGGCATCTGCCGCACGCCGAACTGGTGCCGGCGAACTCCAACGCGGCCGCGGCGCGCGACGTCTCCGACGGCCGTTGCGACGCCGGGGTGAGCACTGCGCTGGCGGCAGAGCGCTACGGTCTGCCCACGCTGGCCGACGGCGTGGTCGACGAGCCCAGCGCCGCGACCCGCTTCGTGCTGGTGGGCCGGCCCGGACCGCCGCCGCCGCGGACCGGTGCCGACCGCACGTCGGTGGCCCTGCGGCTGCGTAACACCCCGGGCGCGCTCGTTGCGGCATTGAGCGAGTTCAGCATTCGCGACATCGACCTCACCCGCATCGAGTCCCGGCCTACCCGCACCGAACTGGGCACCTACATCTTCTTCCTGGACTGCGTCGGCCACATCGACGACACCGCCGTCGCGGAGGCGCTCAAAGCCTTGCACCGGCGCTGCGCGGACGTGCGCTATCTGGGATCCTGGCCGACCGGCGCCGCAGCCGGCGCGGTGCCGCCCCACCTCGACGAGGCCGACCATTGGCTGGAACGGCTGCGCAAAGGCGCGCCGTGAGCGGGCGGCTGATCCTGGTCCGGCACGGCCAGTCCCAGGGGAACGTCGAACGGCGGTTGGACACCCGGCCTCCGGGCGCGGACCTTACCGATCTCGGGCGCGAACAGGCTCGCCTGTTCGCCCGTGCCCGGACTCGGTCGCCCGGGCTTCTGCTGCACTCGGTGGCGCGGCGCGCGGCACAGACCGCCCGGGAGATCGGCGCCGAATTGTCCGTCGCGGCAGTCGAAGTCGACGGCATCCACGAGGTTCAGGCCGGCGATCTGGAGGACCGGGACGACGACGCGGCCATTGCGGAGTTCAATGCGGTCTACCAGCGCTGGCATCAGGGGCATCTTTCCGAGACGATGCCTGGCGGGGAGTCCGGACATGAGGTGCTGGACCGCTATCTCCCGGTGGTTGCCGATCTGCGGCGGCGCTACCTCGACGACGGGAACTGGGCCGAGGACGTCGTGGTGGTCAGCCACGGAGCGGCGATCAGGCTGACCGCGGCGGTATTGGCCGGGGTGGACGGCAGCTTCGTTCTGGATCACCATCTGGCCAATGCCGAATCCGTGGTCCTGGTGCCGGTGACCGACGGACGCTGGAGTTGTGTGGGCTGGGGATCGTTGACGCCGCCGTTCTATCCGGAACCGGATGTACACCCCGTCGCCGATGCGTTGGAGGCCATCGACCCGATGGGATGACGACGTCTCAGACCGCCCGCCGACCGTCCCAGAGCTGTTCGCCGCAGTCGCATCCGACGGCTTCGCAGTCGATCACCAGGGAATGCAGCACAACCTCTGGGTGCTCACAGCCGGGCTCGGTGCACTGACCGTGGTGGCCCGCATGGCGGATCAGGGTTCCATGACAGTGCGGCCGCCCGGCCAGGCATTCCCGGCAGTCGTTGGCCCGTTCACGCATGGTCATTTCCTAGCACCCGGCGCCGACAGCCTGGCGAAGCCGCGCCGCTCAGGCCGGCCGGATCGGTTCGCATAACCTGGTCTTTGACTGCGCCAGCGCAAGGAGACCACCGAATGACCGTCGAGGGCGTGCCCACCCAGGTGTGCCCCCGATGCGGCGCCACGGTGCCGGCCGGCCGGTTCTGCGGTTCCTGCGGGATCGCTCTGGAGACGGCGATGCACGAGCGGACCGACTGGCTTCGGACCCGGGTATACGCCGTTGCCCCCGGGGAGTCCGTCTTCCTGCCCGTGATCACCAGCACGTTGTTCCCCCACCTGCCCCAGCCCGCGCGCAGCCCCTTCCGCGTGACCATGCTCCTCATGCTGTTCGGCCTGGTCTGCTGTGCCGCGCTAGGACTGATCGGTCCACTGGTGGCGCTGTCCTCGCTGGGGGTGCCGCTGCTGTTCGGGCTCTATCTGTGGCAGACCGACGTGCACCGTGACATCCCCCGCCACATGCTGGCCACTACCGCCGTCCTCGGCGTCGTGCTCGGCGTGGGGTGGGTGGTGCTGACCGGCGGACTGGTCGCCAGGTCGTACGGCATCCCGATTTCAGCCGGGTTCGCCATCGAACGCGTTCTCAGCGTCGGCCTGGCGATTTCGGTCGGCGGCGCCTTCCTCATGGTGGTTCCGGCCATCGTCATTCGGTTGATGCGGCCGCCGGTGCGGGAATCCCTGGATGGGTACATCATCGGGGCGCTTGGCGCCCTCGCCTTCACCGGCGCCGCCACCACAGCCAGGCTGGCCCCGCAGTTCGTGGCCGGGCTCATCGTGGAAGCCCGGCCGGTGGGGCTGCTGCTCGAAGGCGTTCTCTATGGCGTCGCCGTCCCGTTGACCGCGGCGGCGGCCGGTGGGCTGATCGGCATCGTCCTGTGGTTCCGTCCCGGTCAATGGGCGGTCGTGCATCGCCGCAGGGTCCGGTTGGTGCTCATCGTGTTCATCGCGCAGCTGGCACTGGTCTACACCGCGATCTGGCTGATCGACTCGACCCACCTCCCCCAGATACCGCAACTGCTGTTACACATTGCGGCGGGTGTGCAGGCGCTGATCGTACTGCGGGTCGGCATGCAGTTGGCGCTGCTCTACGAGGAACCCGACCCCCACCACGAGCAGCCGATCCTCTGCATGCACTGCGAACGGGTGGTTCCGGATATGCCGTTCTGCCCGGCGTGCGGAGCCTCGTCGCGGGCGTCGTCGAGGACGTCGCGCGAGCTGCGCCGGGCGACTCCGCCGGTTCTGGACGACACCTCTGGGGAAGACGCACAGGCCAATCGGTCGTTATAGTTGAGGTAAGCCCAATACCGGGCACAGAAAGTGGGAAATCACACCATGTTGTCACCGCGTTTGACTCGGCAGTTCGCTCTGTTGGCTGGCGCAGCCGCCATCGTCGGGATGGGCACGCTGAGCGCGTGCAGCAGCACCAAGGAAAAGCCGACCGAGACCAAGTCGCCGTCCGCGACCTCGAGTGCTCCGGCGCCGGCCCCCACTGAGAAGGCTGTCGGCCCGGGTGGAGCGAACTCGTTCTCCCCGACGGTCAAGGCCCGTCCGGCCCCGACCGCGCTGCCCGGCAACGTCATCACCGGCGGCTAAGCAAATCCGCCCACCGGCGGCGGCAGGTCAGGACAGCCATGACGATCCGTTCGTTGCGGGCACTGACCGCCGCCGTTTTGGTGGTTGCAGGTTCGGTCGCAGTCGCGCTTCTCCCTGGCCTGCGGGCATCTCATGACCGTGCCGATTTGAGAATCGGTGGTCCCTACGGCGCGCTTCTGGCTGCCTCGACCGACCTGGGCCCAGCCGCCGGACGCGTTCGTCTGACGGCTGCTCTGAACAGTGCAGACTCTCCGCAGCGACTGATCCGGTGGGCTGCTTCCCGGGGTTTGTCCGTCCAGTGGAGGTCCGGGGATGCCTGGGCGATCGTCGAGGGCAACCCCTCATCGGTGGCCGACGCCTTCGGGGTCGACATCCACGACTACCGCGGACGTCGCGGCCAAGTGTTCTACGCGTCGCCCCAGCAGCCCGCGGTACCCGCCGAAGTGCGTCCCGAGGTCGGCGAGTTGGGCCGGATTCTCGGCTACACCCCGCACCGCGAGGCCAAGCCCTGGGTCATGCCGCCACTCGAGGTGCCCGAACAGGGCTTGACGCCCCAGCACCTGATGCACATGTACAACGTTCAGCCGCTGCGCGACCAGGGCTACACGGGCAAGGGCATGACCGTTGTCGTGTTTGCCTTCGACGGTTTCGACCAGCGTGACCTCGACTCATTCTCCAGCTCATTCGGCCTCCCGCAGTTCACCCCCGAGGTGATCGGAGGCCAGCCGAAGGCGCGCCGGGGCGAGGCCACCATGGACCTCGAAGCCATCCACGCCATCGCACCGGACGCCAAGACGGTCCTGGTCAACGCGCGGCCCACCGTCGAAGGCGACGGCGCCTACCAGAAGATCGCGACGATGATGGAAGACGCCGACGCCCGTTTTCCCGGCGCGGTGTGGAGCTTCTCCATCGGGTGGGGCTGCGACAAGCTGATCACCGCCGCCGACCTGGTTCCGGTGCGTGCGGCGCTGGCCAAGGCCCAGTCGCACGGCACCACCGCGTTCGACGCCAGCGGCGACCTCGCCGGGTTGGAGTGCAAGGGCGGCGACGAGTGGAACTCAGCGCCGCACGCCGACAACATCGGGCTCGACGCGGTCGCCTCGATGCCGGAGATGACCAATGTCGGTGGGACGACGGTCTCCACCGACGCCGACGGCGGCTGGCTGGCCGAGCAGGCCTGGTTCGACGCGCCGCTGTCCCAGGGGTCGGCCGGCGGGGTCTCGGCGCTGTACGACCGTCCGGCCTGGCAACGCGGCCTGATGAGCACGCGCGGTTCCAAACAACGGCTGACGCCGGACATCTCGGCGGTGGCCGATCCGTTCACCGGGGTCAAAATCGTCTTCGGCCAGCAGGAACTCGTCGGCGGGGGCACGTCGCTGGCGGCGCCCATCTGGGCCGGGATCACGGCGGTGATGGACCAGTACCTGACCGAGCTCGACGGGCAGCTGCTCGGCGATTTCAACGCACGGCTCTACCAGGTGGCTCAGGGTGCCCGGCTGCCGGCGTTTCGCGATGTCGTTCTCGGAGGGAATGCGGTCGACCGGGCCGGCCCCGGCTACGACCTGGTAACCGGATTGGGCACTCCCAACGTCGACAACCTGGCGCAGGATCTGCTCGTCGCACAGCGGGTCCGATGAGCGCCGTCCGATGAGCGCCGAAAGCGGGCACCTCGACGTTCCGACGATGGAGTGCTCGCACTGCCGCATCGACGTCCCTTCGGGCAATTTCTGCGGGCGGTGCGGGTGCAACGGCACGACGTGGCTGCGGCCCGGGGCGTTCGGCGCCGCGCCGGGGGAGCGGGTCTTCGCGCCCCACGTCGCCAGCGCGCTGTTCCCGCACCTGTCGGACCGCTCCCGCCGGCCCTTCCGGATCGCCATGGCGGTCGCTCTCGTAGCCCTCATCGGCTTCGCGCTGGTCCGGATGCCGGCTGCCGGGATCTCGGTCGCCGCTCTCGGCCTTCCGCTGCTGTTCCTGCTCTATCTGAGGGCCTCGCGCGTGGACACCGACCTCCCCCGGTCGACGCTGGCTGCGCTCGGTATCAGCGGCGCCGCCCTGGGTGCCGGGTGGGTTCTGGTCTGCGGCGGCCTGGTCGCCCGCTCCTACGGGGTTCCGATGAGCGTCGGCCTCGCCCTGAACCATCTCGTGGACGCGGGCCTGGTGATTCCGGTCGCCGGGATGCTCCTGATGATCCTGCCGACACTGGTCATGCGGTTGCGGTGCGCGGGCGACGGGGAGTCGCTGGACGGCTTCGTGGTGGGCGCCCTGTGCGCCCTCACCTTCACCGCCGGGGCAACGCTGACCCGGCTGGCCCCACAGGTGGCCACCGGGCTGATCGCCCACTCCAGACCGATCAAGGGACTGGTGGTCGAGGCGACCCTGGCCGGGGTCACTGTCCCGGTGACCGCGGCGGCGGCCGGCGGCATGGTCGGCATTCTGCTCTGGTTTCACCACCGCGCTTCCGACGAGACCGAGGATCACCCGGGCCGGGTCCGGCTGGTGTTGATCCTCCTGGCGGTCGCGTCGCTGCTCGCCCACGCCATGGTGGGGGTAATCGACATGGTCGGCCTGCCCGAGTTATGGATGCTGGCCCTGCACCTGTCGATCACCGCGGCCGTTCTGCTGGCCCTGCGGACGGCGATGCACCTCGCCCTGCTGCACGAGTCGCACGACGACGTCCGCGAGAGCGAACCGATCCTCTGCATCAACTGCGACATGGCAGTGCCGGACATGCCGTTTTGTGCGGCCTGTGGGGTGGCCATGCGGGCGTCGTCCCGGGAGTCGCGGCAGGAGCGGCGCGGTCCGGGATGCCCGCGCAGCACGGGTGCGGATTCGGCCGAGGCCGGTGATGCGGAGGCGTGCTACCCCGGCTATGCCCTGCCCTCGGCGAATTACGTTGCGCCGCAGTTGGCCTCGCCGCGCTTCGGTTGGCTGCTGAGCCGGTGGGGAATCGTAATCATGACGGTGGCCGTCACACTCGGCGGTCTTGCGCTGTGGCTCACCCCCAAGGTCGCCCACTACATGTGCCCTCCGGACTGCGGACGGCCACCGGCCGGAACGCCGGTGATGGCGTTGCCGCGGTTCACCTCCGCCGACGGCGCGTTCTCGGTGTCCTACCCCGCGCCGGGTTCGGCCTACCAGATCACCACCCAGAACACCGGCGTCACTGCGCGTTTCACCGGCGGGGACGGCGGGGTGATGCAACTGTTCTCCGAACGGGCCAACGGCAGGTCGCCGCAGGCGATCGCGAGGGCGGTGGTCAAGAAGGCCTATCCGGACGCTAAGTTCGACTACGAGATCCCCAACGCCATGGTGGGTTATCAACCGGGGTACGGCGAGGTCGCCGACGCCTGGCCGCAGAACGCGAGTGCCAGCTACCAACGGATCCGCATCGTCGTCCTCGTGGCCATCAAGAACGACCTCGCGCTGATCGCCTTCTCCACCGGCCCGTACCACGCCTTCGGGCCGGACTTCGGTCCCGGACCTCCGTCGGGGGCCAACCTGGAACTTGCCCAGGACATGGGCAAGTACGTCAACAGCTTTCGGTGGAACGGCGACCCGGCGCGCTGAGAATCGGGCTGAAAAACAGCTAGGCCCAACCCAATTCGTGGAGACGGTCGTCGTCGATCCCGAAGTGGTGGGCGATCTCGTGGATGACGGTGATGGCCACCTCCTCGACCACGTCGGCCTCGGTGTCGCACATCTCCAGCAGGCTGTCGCGATAGATGGTGATGGTGTCGGGCAGAGCGCCGGCATAGAACGAATCACGCTCGGTCAGTGCGATGCCCTCGTAGAGGCCGAGCAGATCGGGGTCGTCCGGATGGCGGTCCTCGACAAGGATCACCACGTTGTCGATGGCCCTCGCCAGTTCTGGCGGGATGAGATCCAGGGCGTCGCCGACCAGTTCCTCGAACCGGTCAGAGCCCATCTCCACGGGCATCAGCCCGGAGGCCGGACCGCCGGCGGTGGGACCGGCAGGTTCATCCGCTCCTCGGGGATGCTCGGCGGCGGAATCGGGGGCTGTCCGTTGATCAGCAGCGGGCCCTTGGCGCTGTTGATCAGGGTCGCCCACCCGCCGTTGCCCAGGGTGGCCCCGATGCTGCAGGTGACCTGCCGGCTGCCGGCTGTCCAACTCGGCAGCGACACCGTGCTGTAGATCAGCGTCAGCGTGGTGTTCCGCAGTTGGACCGGCGCCAGATAGGCGTCGGTCATCTTGGTGCACAGGTCCTTGATGAACGCGTCCTGCTCCGGTTCCGGGGGCAGGCCGTCGGGGTAGGTCTCGGCCAGGTTGATGATCCCGGTGACTTCCATGGCGTGCGGCCCCGCGCAGTCCACCGGAGAGTCGGTGGGCTGGTTGTTCGCCGGGTCGATGCCCAGGCAGGTGCCGGCCGGCCAGGCCTTGGACTGGTCCAGGTCGGCGACCTTGCCCTTGAACACCAGTTGCTGGCCGCCGGGGCCGGGTAGTTGCAGTCCGCACAGCATTCGGCGCTCGCCGGAGTGCTTCCAGGCCTTGTCGCCCGCCCAGAGCAGGCTGACGCTGAAGCGGCTGTTGGGGTCGTACTTGCTGCCCAGGTAGCGCTGAACCGCCGGTTCGCACTGCTCCAGGCTGATCTGCTGGATCCGCGCCGGAGGGGGCGGCCCGGCGTCGGGGCCGAACTCGCTGCCCGGATAGGCCCGGGTGTCGACCGACTCGGCCACCTCGAACCGGTGGTCATCCTTGCAGTCGACGATGGTCGCGTTATCGGGTGCGTTGTCCGGCCAGGTCAGGCAGTCGCCGGCCTTGGCGTTGGCGAAGGCCGTGGTAGCGGCCGTCCCGGGCATCTCGACCCCGCTCACGAGCGGCCCTTTACTGCCGAGCGGCAGGACGGTGGCTACGCCGCCGATCAGGAGTGCGCCGAGGGCGGTCAGCAGCAGCACGCGGCGGGTCGAGGCGGCGTGCAGCGTGCCCAGCAAGCCCCGCCTTTTGGGTTCGGGCTGCTCGGTCATGGACTCGTCGTGCTCGGATAGCTCCAACATCGCGCTCAATTGTGGCAGGGTCACGCGTTGGATCGTGGCAGGGCCACCCGTGTGATCGTGTCAGGGCCACGCGTCCTCGTGGCAGGGCCACGCATCCTGGCGGCCAACGGCCCCGGTCGAGTGCCGCGATCCAGGGGGCTGCGGGTGCGGTGACAGGCGAAAAGTAGGGTTCAGGTCGTGATCGACCTCAAACTGCTGCGCGAGGACCCTGAGGCGGTGCGGCGTTCGCAACGCAGCCGCGGTGAGGACCCCGACCTGGTGGACGCTCTGCTCGCCGCCGATGTCGACCGTCGCGCGGCGATCGCCGCGGCCGACACGCTGCGCGCCGAGCAGAAGGCGGCCAGCAAGAAGGTCGGCGCCGCCGCGCCGGAGGACCGGCCGGCGCTGCTCGAGCGCGCCAAGGAGATGGCCGCCGAGGTCAAGGCCGCCGAGGCACGGCAGGGCGAGGCCGAAGCCGCCTTCACCGCGGCGCATATGGCGATCGCGAACGTCGTCATCGACGGTGTCCCGGCCGGCGGCGAGGACGACTACGCAGTACTGGAAGTCGTCGGCACCCCGCCGGTCCTCGAAAATCCAAGGGAGCACCAGGAACTCGGCGAGGCGCTGGGGCTCATCGACATGGAGCGCGGCGCGAAGGTATCCGGTTCGCGGTTCTACTTCCTCACCGGCCGCGGGGCGCTGCTGCAACTGGGCCTTCTGCAACTGGCCGTCCGGCTGGCCGTGGACAACGGATTCACGCCGATGATCCCGCCGGTGCTGGTCCGTCCGGAAGTGATGGCCGGCACCGGATTCCTGGGGGCCCACGCCGACGAGATCTACCGGCTGGAGGCCGATGACCTCTATCTGGTGGGCACCTCCGAGGTGCCGCTGGCCGGCTACCACTCCGACGAGATCCTCGACCTGTCCGGCGGTCCGCTGCGGTACGCGGGCTGGTCGTCGTGTTTTCGCCGGGAGGCCGGCAGCTACGGCAAGGACACCCGCGGCATCATCCGGGTGCACCAGTTCGACAAGGTGGAGGCCTTCGTCTACTGCACGCCCGAGGAGGCCGAGGCCGAGCACCAGCGGCTGCTGGGCTGGCAGCGCCAGATGCTGGAGTTGATCGAGGTGTCCTACCGGGTGATCGACGTCGCCGCAGGCGATCTCGGTTCCTCAGCGGCGCGCAAGTTCGACTGCGAGGCCTGGGTTCCCACCCAGCAGGCTTACCGGGAATTGACGTCGACCTCGAATTGCACGACTTTCCAGGCCCGTCGACTCGCCACCCGCTACCGGGACGGGAACGGGAAGCCGCAGACCGCCGCCACCCTGAACGGCACGCTGGCCACCACCCGGTGGCTGGTGGCCATCCTGGAAAACCATCAGCAGCCGGACGGGAGTGTACGGGTTCCCGCGGCACTGGTTCCGTTCGTGGGGACGGAGGTGCTGGAACCGTGAGTGGCTCGCCGATATTCGACATCGACATCAACGAACTGCGCAGCTGGTTCGGGTTCGGCGTCGCCGGGAATTTCGCCGGCCACCTCGAACAGGCCGGTGAGGCAACCGATTTCATCACCGTGGAGAGTCACGCCGATGCCCCGAAGGGCATCTTCCCGTGGTACGTGCCCGGCAACGACGGCTTCCTCGGGGAGTTTCCGCTGTCCCACGACGCTCTCATCGTTCCGCCGCCGGGCGAGGTCGACGGGCCGCTGAACCTCCAGATCGAACCCGAGGTCGGGCTGGCATGCGAGGTGGTCTGGAGCGGCGACACCGTCGTCACCCTGCGCCCGTTCGCTCTCGGTGCCTTCAACGACTGCTCGATCCGCCGGCCCGGCGCACCGAAGATCAGTTACAAGAAGAACTGGGGCCCGGCCTCCAAAGGCGTTGCGCACGAGTTCTTCGAGGCCTACGACCTGACACCGGACGGACCCACGGCCGGCATGCGGCTGCTGTGCCATCTGCGCACCGCCGACGGCGTGCACCACGAGTACGGCGTGGACAGCCGGGTCCTCGGCTACTCCTACTACGGGGAAGTGTTGCTGGACTGGATCGTCGAACGACTGGCGAACCAGAAGGGTTCGCCGGAAACGCCACTGGAGGACGTCGGGGCGTTGATGGTGGCGGCCGGCCGACCCAAGAACGTGCTGATCGGCATCGGCGCGACGCGCTACACCCAGTACGGGGAGAGCACTTTCCTCAAGCCCGGCGACGAGGCGATCGTGCGGGTGTACGACACCGAAGGGGACGGCGTTTCCGAACTGCGGCAGTTGGTCTGGGAGCCCTAGGGCGTCAAAGCGTCAGCCGCGCAACAGTTCCTCGAACATCGCCAGGAACTTCTCCGGGTCCTCCGGGGTGAATGCCGGGCTGGGCCAGGTGCCCGGGATGTCGAGCGTCACGAGGGTGCCTCGTAGCGGACGGCGCACGTCGAGTGGCAGCCAGCGGCGCAGATCCGAGCTTCCCCAGATCCGGAAGCGCTGCATCATCAGCCCCAGCGGCTCGGACTTGTAGCCCTTGATCGACCGCAGCGGAATGACTTTCGCCGTCCCCGAGGGGAAGTGGTAGCGCCGAAGCGTCAACGCGAACCGGTCCAGCTGGACCTGGCCGTCGTCGTAGTACTGCCGCGGCGGTCGAGTCACGGTGACGGGGTCACAGCTTGGAGCAGCGCAACTGGTGACCCTTGGTGGTCAGGCACTTGCCGGTGCGCAGATCCCAGTCCCAGCCGTGCAGGTTGCAGGTCAGCTTGTCGCCGTCGACCACGCCGAACTTCGACAGGTCGGCCTTCAGATGCGGGCAGCGCCGCTGAATCTCCCAGCCGTCCAACGTGATCGTCGAGGTGTCGTCGTGCGCCTCGGCGAACCAGCCGTCGGCGTACGCGATGCGCTCGTCGGTCAGGCACTTGAAGAACGTGTACAGGTACTCGTTGTAGCCGCCGACCCGCCACGCCTTGAACCGGGTGGACAGGAAGATGGTGTTCACCCAGTCCGGCTCGTTGTCGCGCAGCACGGTGCGCACCAACTCCGGGGCGATCTCGAAGCCGTACCGGAACTTCTCATCCGGAATCGGCTCGCGCACAGTGCGTTTCGGGAAATCGAGAACGACGGTCTCGGCGCCCAGCTTCAACTCGACCGGATAGCCGATGCCGTCGCAGATCTGGTCGCTCTGCAGCATGAAGGGTTCGAACCGCGCGCGCAGGGCTTCCAGTAGCGGCTCCCCGGTGGCCGGTGCCCAGCTGGCCTTCTCGGCGGCCAGTACCGGAGCCATGCGCTCGGCGTAGGCGGCGATGTAGTCGGCCTTGCCGGTGGTGAAGATCCTCTCCACCTCGTCATCGGGCAGCGGGTGGGTCAGTGAGATCAGCTGGGACCCTGCGAAATCGGCGACCGATCCGGGAATCATCAGCAGTCCGCCGTTGTGGCCGTTCTGCTGTAGCTGGTCGAGGAAGACCATCTGGTCGGGGAAGATGTTCGCCGGGTCGCCGCAGTCGTCGTTGAGAAACCGCAACTCCGGGTCGAGGAAGCAGGGCGGCCCGGCCGACGGGATCACCCAGGTGGCGCCGACGTCGGAGATGTACTGGCGGCAGCGGTCCATGCCGCGCTGCCGCTTCTGGGTGGCGAAGGCCTCCTTGGCGCGGTCGGGCATGTCGTAGACCATCGGGTACCAGATCGCCCCGGAGTACTGAGGCATGTGGACGTCGATGTGGCCGAACGCCGGGGCCAGCATGTCCAGTGCCAGCGGGCGGGAGTCGTTCATGTTGAACACCGTGGTGGTGCCGTCGGAAACCACGATCCCGGAATCGCCGATCGGGCCGTCGGCGGGAGCGCGCAGCGCGATGATCATCACGTCGAGATCGCCCTTGGGCCCGCTGATGGTGTGCTTGACCGAGTGCTCGGTCTCGAAGAACCGGTGGAAGCCCAGGTTCTCGAGTTCCCGCTTCAGGTCGGGCACCGGGAAGTCCGGCAGCAGCACCACCGCGTCCTTGTTCACGTGCTCGGCGAGGAGCCGGGCGTCGAAGTGGTCCAGGTGCAGGTGCGAGATGTACAGGTAGTCGCAGTCGCCGATCGATGCCCAGTCCAGGCCGCTGTTGTCGGGAAAGACGAACCACGATGCGAAGTAGGCCGGGTAGAGCCACGGGTCGCACAGAACGCTCCCGGCCTGGGTGTCGAGGCGGAAGCCGGCGTGGCCGATGCTGGTGACCTGCATGAATTCCCTTCCGGGCGGTGGACGCGGCGTTTAAGAGTTTAGCGGTCGGGCGCGGCACTAGGCTGATCGCGTGGAGCCGGCGTACAGGTCCGTCATTGCGGCCGTTCATCTTCTGTGGCGCACCCAGGGGCTGCGTTTCACCATCACGGGGGTTGAGAACATTCCCTCCAGCGGCGGAGCGGTGGTGGCGATCAACCACACCGGCTACCTCGACTTCACCTTCGGCGGCCTGCCCGCTTTCCGGCACCGCCCGCGGCGGTTGGTGCGGTTTATGGCCAAACAGGAGGTGTTCGACCACAAAGCCACCGGGCCGATCATGCGCAGCCTGCGCCACATCCCGGTCGATCGGGCGAGCGGCGCGGCCTCCTATGAGGCTGCGGTGGCAGCGCTCAAGGCGGGCGAACTGGTGGGGGTGTATCCGGAGGCGACGATCAGCCGCAGCTTCGAACTCAAGGAGTTCAAATCCGGTGCTGCCCGGATGGCCATCGAGGCCGACGTGCCGATCATCCCGCACATCGTCTGGGGTGCTCAGCGCATCTGGACCAAGGACCATCCGAAGAAGATGTGGCGTCCCAAGGTGCCCATCTCTATCGCCGTCGGCGAGCCGATCCAGCCCACTCTGCCGCCCACCGAGCTGACGGCGCTGCTGCGCTCCCGGATGCAGCATCTGCTCGAACAGGTCCAGGACGACTACGGCCCCTACCCGGCCGGGGAGTACTGGGTGCCGCACCGACTTGGCGGCGGCGCGCCGACGCTCGCCCAGGCCGCGGAACTGGAACGGGCCGAACTCGAGGCCAGGGCCGCGCGCCGGCAGCTTCCCCCCGGCGGTAGCGGAGCGCGCTGATGGAACCGGTCTACCGCGGCATCGAGATCGCGGCGGCGGTCGCTGCGCGGTCGCTCGGCATCGCGATCACCTATCAGGGGCTGGAAAACATCCCCGCCGAGGGCGGTGCGGTGGTCGCGATGAACCACATCAGCTACCTCGACTACCTCCCGGCCGGTCTGGCCAGCCGGCAGCGGCGTCGGCGTATCAGGTACATGCTCAAGGCCGAGGCGCTCGAACACGGAGCCGTCGACTGGGTGATCCGGCACACCGACTGCATCCCGGTGGACCGCACCGCGGGAGCCGGCGCCTTCGCCGAAGCTGTGCGCCGGCTGCGGATCGGGCAACTGGTCGGGGTGTTCCCCGAGGCGACCATCAGTCGCAGTTTCGAACTCAAGGAGTTCAAGACCGGCGCGGTCCGGATGGCCCTGGAGGCCGACGTGCCGATCATCCCGATGATCATCTGGGGCTCTCAGCGGATGTGGACTAAAGATCATCCGAAAGAATTGGGACGCAAGAAGATTCCGTGGACCATCCGGGTCGGTGAGCCGTTGCCGCCGCGGGGGACGATGACCGAACTGGATGCCGCGCTGCGCGCCGCGATGACGAAAATCCTCCACGAGGTCCAGGAGGAGTACCCGCATCCCGCCGGCGCGTGGTGGGTTCCGCAGCGGTTGGGCGGCGGTGCGCCCAGCCCGGAGGAGGCCAAGCGGCTCGACGACGCCGAGCGGGCCGAGCGGGCGCGCCGCGCCGCGGAGCGCGGCTGATGCTGCCGGCCCTCATCGCCAGCGATGTCGACGGCACACTTCTCGACCCCGACGACCGCATCACCGACCGCACCCGCGAGGCCATCCAGTCCGCGGTGGCGGCCGGTGCCCAGTTCGTCCTGGCGACCGGACGTCCCCCACGGTGGATCCCTCCGGTCGTCGAGCAACTGGGCTTCGCCCCGATGGCCGTCTGCGCCAACGGGGCCGTCGTGTACGACGCGGCGACCGACCGCGTGGTCTCTGCCCGCACCCTGCCGGTGGACGTGCTGACCGAACTGGCCGAAATCGCTGCGCGGGTGGTGCCCGGCGTCGGCCTCGCCGCCGAGCGGATCGGCCGCAGCGCGCACGACACCGCGACGCCGCAGTTCGTCAGCGCGCCCGGCTACGAGCACGCATGGCTTAATCCGGACAACACCGAGGTGTCCTACGAGGATCTGTTGAGTGCTCCCGCCGTCAAGCTCCTGGTGCGCAAACCCGGGATGCCGAGTTCGGAGTTGGCGGCGGCACTGACCAAACACGTTGGGGTACTGGCGGATATCACCTATTCCACCAACGACGGCCTGGTCGAGATCAGCTCGATCGGGATCAGCAAGGCTCTCGGCATCGAAGAAGTGGCCCGGCCCTTGGAGATCGCCGCGGAGGATGTGGTGGCCTTCGGGGACATGCCCAACGACGTTCCGATGTTGCTGTGGGCAGGACACGGTGTGGCGATGGGCAATGCGCATCCCGAAACCATCGCGGCGGCCAACGAAGTCACCGCCACCAACGGTGCTGACGGAGTGGCCCGCGTGCTGGAGCGCTGGTGGCTGTGATCGGCGCTAACGCACGGTTTTGATCGGCGCTAACGCACGGATCTGACTGGGTGCTGGCTAGCGCACCCTGCTGAACCGCTCAAGCTGAACCGGCGGCCCGTCCAGCGGGGGCGGAGGCATCAGCAGGGTCACCCCGTCGATCACACGCAACACGTTGTGGGTCTGACGGTCGTAGTTCAAGGTGCCGTGCTGGAAGTTCTGCACGATCCACTCCGGCTCGGCGATCTCGCCACTGGTCGGCAGGCCGAGGGCGCCGCGCTCGTATCCCAGCGACGCCCAGGCCTGATAGATGGCACCGGTGAGGGGTTGGGCACCCGTCTCCGGCGACCAGTACATCGCACCGTGCTCGAAGGTGGCGTAGCGCGTCTGGCCGTCGGCCGACGCCTCCGGTGAGGTCGGCAATCCCAGTGGGCTGGCCTTCCCGCCGTCGGCTTCCCAGCGGGTCAGGATCGCGCCGCCGTGCAGTGTCTCCAACGGATCCGGCGGAAGTGTGAATCCTGCTGCGATCGCCCGGATCTGGTCCAGAGCGGCGTAGCCGTAGTTACCCGGGCACTCGGTGTTCCCGACGTCGCGGTGCGCGAAGATCTCCGGCAGCGTCGGGGTCGCTCCGGCCGGGTAGACGGTGTAGGAGCCACCGGCCGAGGTCAGCTTCAGCGACCCCTGCGGGTTCACCCGATCCAGTGCCAGCCGCCAGCCGATCAGCTTGCCGACCGTCTTGACCAAGACCGGTGGCGGAGGCTCGTCCTCGAAGTTGCCGATCATCGAGACGCCCCACACGTCCCGGTTGAAGCCGCCGGTGTGTGAACCCATCACGTCTTTGGTGACGCCCCCCGCGCGGCCTTCGAATACCTGACCGTACTTGTCCACCAGGGCGTTGTAGGCGATGTCGCACCAGCCCAGCGTGATCGTGTGATAGGCGTAGATCGAGCGGAGGATAGCCGGGGAATCCTCTGGGGCGTAATCGTTTCCGGTCGCGGTGTGGTGGACGACGGCGGCACGGACGTGTTCGCCGTAAACCGGTCCGCCGCAGCGGAGGCCGCTGCCGGCCCCCCATTGCGCCCGGCTGATGATGTCCGGAGGCTGCCCCGGGCCCGGTGCCGCACTCGGCGGTGTCCACTGGGAGTCGACCGGTGACTTGGGCGGACTGATCAGGACTGCCGACATCGTCTGGTTGAGCGGGTGTTCGGCGTTGGCCGGCACGTACCCCAGGTCGCTGCCGGCGTCGAGACCGGTTTGCGCGGGCTCGGCGGTCACCGGAGCGTCCTTGGGCCGCGTGACGGCGATCTGTACGGCCGTCGTCTGGCCCACGTACACCGGATCGGTGCCGTGTGTGCCCTGGGGGTCGCCGTCACCGCTGCCGAGTTCGAACCCCTCGGTCTTGTACCAGGGCCCCCACGCGCCGTCGGCGCGTTTGGCGCGAATCCGCGCCGAGGTTCCGGCGAGGTCGCTGCCGGTCAGCGCGACCATTGAGAACGGCGTCTCCTGGGTGATCTCCCGGATGGTCTCACCGCCGCCGATTCCCGCGAGTGGCTGCTGGACGAGGACGGTGTCCTCGGCCTTCGGCGCGGACTGCCGGTTGGCGCCGGGCGGGCCGTTGACGGCCCACGGCACGGCCACGACCGTCGCCGCAAGAGCGGTGAACAGGATCGTCGGTGCACTACGACGGCGGGACGGCACAACGCGATGGTACGTATGGGATAAGTGAGACCAGCGTTGCGACACGGGCCTGTGAGGCAATTGTGAAAGTTGGGTTCAGTGGGTCGTATCGGGCGAATGGGCCCGGACATAACTGAACCCCGGGCGGCGGAGTCCAGGGTTGGTCGCCCGAGGTTCAGTCAGGGTGCAAGCTGTTAGCCGACAGCGGCTGCGGCCTCTCCGACAGCGGCGGCCGGGGCTGCCGCCGCGGCGGCGCCGGCGTTCTGCACGGCCTGGGTGATGCCCGGCATGACGACTCCCTTGAGTAGGTCGATCGCCTGGCCCACGCCGAGCTGGTTGGCCGCACTGCTCAGATCGCCGATGATCCCGGTGTTGGTGCTGGGCGGGGTCAGGGCGCCCAACGACGGGTCACCGAGGATCGGGTAGGTGCCGGCCGGGGGGGTCAGCGGCGCGGTGATCGGCTGTTCGGTGGGCAAGCCTGCGCCAACCTGGGGCGTGGTCAACCCCGGCGCGGTCAGCGCGGGGTTCGTCAGCGCGGGGTTGGTCAGACCCGGGTCGGTCAGCGCCGGGGTGGCCGCCGCCGGCGGTGTAGTCAACCCGGGGGTGGTGAGACCATTGGCCGGGGTCAGGCCGGGCGTTGTGAGGCCGGTGGCCGGGGTCAGACCGGGCGTGGTCAGGCCGGTGGCCGGGGTCAGGCCCGGCGTTGTGAGGCCGGTGGCCGGGGTCAGACCGGGCGTGGTCAGGCCGGTGGCCGGGGTCAGGCCCGGCGAGGTCAGGCTCGGGGTCGTCAAGAGCGGCCCGGTCTGCACCGGCTGTGCGCCCGCCGGGCTCAGCCCGGTCGGCAGCGGCGGCAGGTTGATGCCGAACTGCGACAAGCCGGCCTGCAGTGCGGACATGATCTCGTTGGGCAGATCCGTCACGATGCCGGCCTGGGTGAAGTCCCGATGCTCGGGCGCCTTGTGCGACGTCAATCCCATGACGCCGATGACCGCGAACGGACTGGCAACGGCAAGTGCGGCGACTGCGCTCAGGGTTGTCGAGAGCTTGCGTCGACGTTGGTTCGGCACCGAAGTCTCCTCTGTCTGGCGTGCGGGCCCAACGGTTTTGGGCCCATCCGGAGCTGATGAAACGATGGTACGTCTGTGACTAATGGGATTAGAGTGACGATGCGCAATCGTGAGCCAATCGCGACATTGCGTGTCGTTTCAGTGCGTTCGCGCACCGACCGGGGGCCCCTCGTCGGATAACGTAGTGCCCGATGACCTCACCCGATGCCTCCCCACACCGCTCCGGAGATTACGACCTTCTCGTTGTCGGCTCCGGCTTCTTCGGCCTCACGATCGCCGAGCGAGCGGCCACTCAACTCGGCAAGCGGGTTCTGGTGGTCGAGCGCCGCGGACACATCGGCGGCAATGCCTACTCCGAGGCCGAGCCGCAGACCGGCATCGAGATTCACCGGTACGGGGCGCATCTGTTCCACACCTCGAACAAACGCGTGTGGGACTACGTGCGGCAGTTCACCGAGTTCACCGGCTACCAGCACCGGGTGTTCGCCCTGCACGACGGACAGGCCTACCAGTTCCCAATGGGGCTTGGCCTGGTCGCGCAGTTCTTCGGCCGCTACTACAGCCCCGACGAGGCTCGCGCACTGATCGCCGAACAGTCCGCCGAGATCGACACCGCCGACGCGCAGAACCTGGAGGAGAAGGCGATCTCGCTGATCGGCCGGCCGCTCTACGAGGCCTTCGTCCGGGACTACACCGCCAAACAGTGGCAGACCGACCCCAAGGAACTGCCCGCCTCGACCATCACCCGGCTGCCGGTGCGCTACACCTTCGACAACCGCTACTTCAACGATACCTACGAGGGTCTTCCAGTCGACGGCTACACCGCCTGGTTGCAGAACATGGCGGCCGATCCACGCATCGAGGTGCGTCTCGACACCGACTGGTTCGACGTCCGCGACGAACTACGCGCGGCCAGCCCGTCGGCTCCGGTGGTGTACACCGGCCCGCTGGATCGATACTTCGACTACATCGACGGCAGATTGGGCTGGCGCACACTGGATTTCGACGTCGAAGTGCTCGAGTGCGGCGATTTTCAGGGCACCCCGGTGATGAACTACAACGACGCCGACGTGCCCTTCACGCGCATCCACGAATTCCGGCACTTCCACCCCGAGCGCGATTACCCGACCGACAAGACGGTGATCATGCGTGAGTTCTCGCGGTTCGCCGAACCGCAGGACGAGCCCTACTACCCGATCAACGCCGATGGCGACCGGGCGCTGCTGGCCGGCTACCGCGCGCGTGCCAAGACCGAAACCGCCACGGCCAATGTGCTTTTCGGCGGCAGACTGGGTACCTACCAGTACCTCGACATGCACATGGCCATCGCCAGCGCCCTCAATATGTACGACAACGAACTCGAGCCGCTCCTCGGCGGCGGTGAACCTTCCGACGAAAGCAGCACAGCGTGAGTGACATTCCCTCCGGCCCCATCCACGGCCAGTCCCGCGCGGTCAGTCTGCTGCAGCGGGTGATCCTGCCCCGGCCCGGCGAGCCGCTCGACGTCCGCAAGCTCTACATCGAGGAGTCCGAGACCAACGCCCGCCGTGCCCACGCGGCCACCCGCACCACGCTGCAGGTCGGTGCGGAGTCCGAGGTCTCCTTCGCCACCTATTTCAACGCATTCCCGGCCAGCTACTGGCGGCGCTGGTCGACATTGACCTCGGTGGTCCTGCGGGTCGAGCTGACCGGCTCCGCCCGGATCGACGTCTACCGCTCCAAGGCCACCGGCGCCCGGATCAGTGTGGGCGGCACCGAGATCATCAGCAGCGGAAGCGAACCCGCATCAGCCGAGTTCGAGATCGACCTGGCCCCCTTCGAGGACGGCGGCTGTATCTGGTTCGACATCACCACCGACGCCAAGACGGCCGTGCACAGCGCGGCCTGGTACGCCCCGGTGGAGGCCCCCGGCCGGGCCGACATCGCCGTCGGCATCCCGACGTTCAACCGGCCCGGGGACTGTGTCAACGCGCTGCGGGCGCTGACCTCGGATCCTTTGGTGGACAGAGTGATCGGTGCGGTCATCGTCGCCGACCAGGGCACCGACAAGGCTGCCGACCACCCGGACTGCCGGGCGGCGGCGGCGGCCGGGGGCGGGCGGCTCGCCATCCACAACCAGCCCAACCTCGGCGGTTCGGGTGGCTACAGC
>CAYTOD010000072.1:0-7063 GCA_964439315.1 uncultured Mycobacterium sp.
AAGCCGGGGCCGAAACCGGGCCCGAAGCCGCCGCGCGGCCCGAACCCGAACGGAAGGTCGCCGCTCATCGCCTGGCTGCGCAGGTGCTCGCGTATCTGATGGCGCAACTCGCGATGGCGATGCGGGCCGTGCGGGTGGCCGGGCCGATGGCCATGCGGATGGCCGAATCCGAAGCCGACGCCGCGCGGGCCGGGTCCGCAGTGATCGCCGGACGACTCGAACGGGCTGTCGGCGAAGGGGATGTTCATGGAGTTCTCGTTTCTCGCTGGGGAGCGCACTGTGCGCTACCGATGCGTCAACGATATATCGCAAACTATCGCGATGCAACCAGCGAGTCGTGTCAGGGGCGGTTCGAGCGCGATTCGGCTTTCGCCGCGGCCGCGTCGAGTTCCTCTTTCTTGCGCTCGGCCCGCTCTGCCCACAGTTCGGTGTAGTCGGGTCGGCCGCGGAAACGGAACCAGGAGACGATGAAGACCCCCATACCGGTGAGCAGGATGACCTCCACCCACAGGAACACGCCGACGTGGATCCAGGCGCCCACCGGTGGGGCGCCGGGCAGATAGTTCTGCAGCGGGATGAGAGCGAAGAGCATCGCGGCGAACCAGCTGGCGAAGGTGGGCTCGACCGGCCGGCGGGCGGTCGCCACCGACCAGGCAACCCACGCAGAGAGGGTCGCCATGGCGAGCACCAGAAACACCACCACCGCGACTGCGCCCATCACCCCACCCGACCGCGACGTGATGAACTGCATGTTGAGCTTGGAACCGCTGGTGACCATGCGCCAGCGTTCGGCCCACCCGACCAGCCCGACGGGCACATCGTCGGCGAGCCCCAACGGCACCGGCTTGGGATGCTCGTCTCCTTCCGGTACGAGGGTTGTCTCGATCAGCGGAGCGGGCACGCTGGCCTTCGGATGGTCCGGGTCGGGGTTGGCGAATTTGTACCGGTCCAAGGGGTAGTCCTCGGCGTTGCCCTCCAGGTTGAGGTCGATTTCGAAGTTGTTGCCGCTCGGGTCACCGTTCTGGAAGTCGTACGTCCAGCCCTGCTTCTGGGTACGGGACGTCACGCGAACGGGAATGGCGAAGGTGTCGTCCTCGGCGTCGCGGTAGCTGCCCACCGGATAGAACGTCAGGCTCAGCGTCATGGTCCCCTTCTGGGGATCGATGGCCACCACGTCGGCGGAGACGTTGACGCCGTCGGCCACCGGCGGGGACTGCTCGAGCACCTTGGACTGGCCGCTGTTGGCGTAACCGAGCATCGCGAGGACGAAGAGAATCGACATGACGCACGCCAGGATCAGGGGAGCCCGAACCCGTTTCCACTTGTGCCGCACGGTGTGGGCACGACTCGGTGGTGTCTGCTCGCCGCTCTCGCCGCTCGTGTTCGTCAAAGACTCGCTGCTCGTGGTCGTCACAGACTCGTCGCTCATGGTTGTCAAAGGTTAGTCGCGGCCGGGCGTCGGCCCAGGGTGAACGCGGCAGCGGGGGCTGACCTTGCGGCCCGCAATGCGTTAGCCTGAGCAGGATGCGCCCGTGGGTCCCGGCGCAGTGATGCCGGGTTCAGACCGCAGCCTCGCAGGCGCACTCACGCGACCTAAAACTGAGGTGGGGAAATGACCGATCGATCGTCGATGACTTCCGGAGTGGACGCAATTCCCTCGTGCACGGTTACCGAGCGCTGGATAGGCCGCACCGCCGTTCTCTCCGTCTCGGGCGCGCTGGACATGCTCACCTCGCCCCGGCTGGAGGGGGGAATCGACGCCGTCCTTGAGAAGAAGCCGTCGACCCTCATCGTCGACCTCACCGACGTCGACTTCCTGGCGTCGGCGGGGATGAGCGTGCTGGCCTCCGCCCGCGATCGGATGACCGGTGGGTTCGGGATCGTCGCGGAAGGACCCGCCACAAGCCGGCCGCTGATCCTCGTCGGACTGGCCGACGCGCTCGGGCTGCACCCGACGCTGGATCAGGCGCTGGCGGCGCTGGCCGGGTGACGCCCGGGCGGCATCCGCCCCGATAGCATGGACCCGCCCGTGCGGAGCTTCCGCGCCGGTTCTTGCTGCCCTGAGCTGAAAGAGGCCACCGATGAGCGCCCCCGCACCCACCTCGGCACCGCTGCTCCGTATCGCGGCCGGGACCACAGCGGGCGCTGCGGCGCGCGACGCAGGGTTGCCCGGCCGCGGCGAGACGAACGCGATCGTCGTGGTCAGAGACTCCGAGGGCAGGCTGCGCGACCTCAGCTGGGCGCCGGACGTGGACGTCGATGTCACCCCGGTGGCGGCCGACACCGACGAGGGCCGCAGCGTCATCCGGCACTCGGCCGCGCACGTGCTGGCCCAGGCGGTGCAGGAGATGTTTCCGTCCGCGAAGCTGGGCATCGGCCCGCCGATCACCGACGGGTTCTACTACGACTTCGACGTGCCGTCGGCCTTCACGCCCGAGGATCTCGAGAAGCTCGAGAAGCGGATGCGCGCGATCGTCAAGGAAGGCCAACTGTTCTCCCGTCGCGTGTACGAGTCCAAGGACGAGGCGCGCCGCGAACTGGCCGGCGAGCCGTACAAGCTCGAACTGGTCGACGACAAATCCGGTGATCCGGACGTCATGGAGGTCGGCGGCGACGAGCTGACCGCCTACGACAACCTCAATCCCCGCACCCGGGAACGGGTCTGGGGCGATCTGTGCCGCGGCCCGCACTGCCCGACCACCAAGTACATCCCCGCGTTCAAGCTCACCCGCAGTTCGGCGGCCTACTGGCGCGGCAACCAGGCCAACGCCAGCCTGCAGCGAATCTACGGGACCGCCTGGGAGTCCCAGGAGGCTCTCGACCGTCACCTCGAATTGATCGAGGAGGCGCAGCGCCGCGACCACCGCAAGCTCGGCGTCGAGCTGGACCTGTTCAGCTTCCCCGACGAATTGGGTTCGGGCTTACCGGTTTTCCACCCCAAGGGCGGGATCGTGCGCCGCGAGTTGGAGGAGTACTCGCGCAAGAAGCACATCGAGGCCGGCTACGAGTTCGTCAACACCCCGCACATCACCAAGGAACAGCTCTACATCACCTCGGGTCACCTGGAGTGGTACGCCGACGGCATGTTCCCGCCGATGCACATCGACGCCGAGTACGCCGAGGACGGCGAGCTGCGCAAGCCGGGCCAGGACTACTACCTCAAGCCGATGAACTGCCCGATGCACCACCTGATCTTCCGGTCGCGGGGCCGCTCCTACCGGGAGCTCCCGTTGCGGCTCTTCGAATTCGGCACGGTCTACCGCTACGAGAAGTCCGGCGTCATCCACGGCCTGACCCGGGTCCGGGGTATGACGCAGGACGACTCGCACATCTACTGCACGCGCGAGCAGATGCGCGACGAACTGGCCTCGCTGCTGGGGTTCGTCCTCGACCTACTCGGTGACTACGGTCTGGACGACTTCTATCTCGAGCTGTCCACCAAGGATCCGCAGAAGTACGTCGGCTCCGACGAACTGTGGGAGGAAGCCACCGAGACCTTGCGGGAGGTCGCCGAATCCTCTGGGCTGCATCTGGTTCCGGACCCGGGCGGCGCGGCGTTCTACGGGCCGAAGATCTCGGTGCAGGTGCGTGACGCATTGGGCCGCAGCTGGCAGATGTCGACCATCCAACTCGACTTCAACATGCCCGAGCGCTTCGAGTTGGAGTACACCGCCGCCGATGGCAGCCGGAAGCGGCCGGTGCTGATCCACCGCGCGTTGTTCGGTTCCATCGAACGGTTCTTCGGGATCCTCACCGAGCACTACGCCGGCGCCTTCCCGGCGTGGCTCGCGCCGGTTCAGGTGGTCGGCATTCCGGTGGCCGAGGGCCACGTCGGCTACCTCAACGACGTTGCGGCCGAACTGAAGTCGCACGGTGTGCGCGCCGAGGTGGATTCCAGCGACGACCGGATGGCCAAGAAGATCGTCAACGCGACGAACCAGAGGGTGCCGTTCATGCTTCTGGCCGGCGACAAAGACGTCGAAGCCGGGGCCGTGAGCTTCCGCTTCGGGGACCGCACCCAGATCAACGGCGTTCCCCGGGAGAAGGCCGTCGGGGTGATCCGCGCCTGGATCGCCGACCGCCAGAACGTCGTACCGACAGCCGAGCTGGTGAAGGTCGACGGTGACTGACGAGCTGACCGACCGGGGAGCGGGGGAGCCCGACCGCCTGCAGCGGCTGTGGACCCCGCACCGGATGAGCTACATCGTCGAAGCCCCCCGCCCGCGCGACTCGGGAAACCCGTCGCGGCCGTTCACCGAGATTCCGTCGCTGCCCGACGAGGAGGGCCTGGTGGTGGCCCGCGGCCAACTCGTGTACGCGGTGCTCAACCTCTACCCGTACAACCCCGGCCATCTCATGGTCGTGCCGTACCGCCAGGTGTCGGAACTCGAAGACCTCACCGAGGCCGAGAGCGTCGAGCTGATGTCGTTCACCCAGAAGGCGATTCGGGTGATCAAGGCAGTGTCGCGCCCGGACGCCTTCAACGTCGGGCTCAACCTGGGCAGGTCGGCGGGCGGCTCGCTGGCCGAACACCTGCACATGCACGTGGTGCCCCGCTGGGCCGGCGACGCGAACTTCATCACCGTCGTCGGCCAGACCAAGGTGGTGCCGCAACTGCTGCGCGACACCCGGAAGCTTCTCGCCGACGAGTGGGCGGCGCAGTCGTGAGCGACTTCTACCTGATGACGCGCGCGGCCTACGTCAAGGTCAGCAAGCCACTGGCCAGAGCCGCGGTGCGGGTCGGCCTCACGCCCGACACGGTGACGATCATCGGAACGGCCGCATCGGTGCTGGCCGCGCTGACGCTGTTCCCCGAAGGCCGGTTGTTCGCCGGATTCCTGGTGGTGTGGTTCTTCGCGCTGGCCGACATGCTCGACGGGGCGATGGCCCGGGAACTCGGCGGCGGAACCCGCTTCGGGGCCGTGCTCGACGCCACCTGCGACCGGATCAGCGACGGTGCGGTGTTCTGCGGTCTGCTCTGGTGGGCGGCCTTCGGGTTGCACAGTTCGTCGCTGATGGTGGCCACCCTGATCTGTCTGGTCACCTCGCAGGTGATCTCCTACATCAAAGCGCGTGCCGAGGCCAGCGGACTCAACGGGGGCGGGGGCCTGATCGAGCGGCCCGAGCGGCTGATCATCGTGCTGGGCGGGGCGGGGTTGTCGGATCTGCCGTTCTTCCCGATGCCGATGGTGCTGCACGTGGCGATGTGGGTGCTGGCGGTGGCCAGCCTGGTGACCGTCGGCCAGCGGATGCACGCCGTGCGCAGTTCGCCGGGGGCGATGGATCCGATTCCGCTGCCGGGAAGCCCCGGGCAGTGATGGGCCTGCCGACGGGCGAGAACGTCACCGACTGGGGTTATGCCGCAGGCTGGCGGGTGGTCCGGGCGATGCCGGAAGCTTTGGCGCGCAATCTTTTCGACGCGGGGGCGCGATACTCCGCGCGCGGCGGCGGCCCGGAGCAGCTGCGAAGGAATCTGGCCAGGGTGATCGGCTGCGCTCCCGATGAGGTTCCGCAGTCGCTGATGCTGGCGTCCTTGGAGTCCTACGCCCGGTACTGGCGCGAAGCCTTCCGGTTGCCGTCGATGGACCACGCGGATCTGGGTCGGCGCCTGGATGCCGGCACCTACGGCAACGAGAACGTCGAAGCCGCACTGGCTGCGGGCCGCGGCGCGGTGATGGCGCTTCCGCACAGCGGCAATTGGGACATGGCCGGGGTGTGGCTGGTGCAGAAGCACGGTCGGTTCACCACGGTGGCCGAGCGTCTCAAACCCGAATCGCTGTACAAACGGTTCATCGACTACCGCGAGAGCCTCGGCTTCGAGGTGCTGCCCCTCACCGGTGGCCAGCGCCCGCCGTTCGAGGTGCTCAAAGAGCGGTTGGAGGCCAACGGACTGGTGTGCCTGATGGCCGAGCGGGATCTGACCCGCTCCGGGGTGCAGGTCGACTTCTTCGGCGAGCCGACCCGGATGCCGGCCGGCCCGGCGAAACTCGCACTGGAGACCGGTGCGGCGCTGATCCCGGCGCACTGCTGGTTCCCCGGCGACGGCTGGGGGTGCGACCTCGGCGAGCCCATCGACGTCTCCAGCGGCGACGTCGGTGTGGTCACCCAGGCGCTCGCCGACCGGTTCGCCGCGAACATCGCGCGCTATCCCCAGGACTGGCACATGCTGCAACCGCAGTGGCTGGCCGACCTCTCCGAGCAGCGCCGGGCCTCTCTCGAGGGAAGCTGATGCGCATCGGCATGGTGTGCCCGTACTCCTTCGACGTCCACGGCGGGGTCCAGGCGCACGTGCTGCAACTGGCCGAGGTGATGCGGCGGCGCGGCCATGAGGTCAGCGTGCTCGCGCCGTTCTCCCCGCACGTCACGCTGCCCGACTACGTGGTCTCCGGCGGCAAGGCCGTGCCCATTCCGTACAACGGCTCGGTGGCGCGGCTGCGGTTCGGTCCGGCCACCCATCGCATGGTCAAGAAGTGGATTTCACAGGGGGACTTCGACGTTCTGCACCTGCACGAGCCCAACGCGCCGAGCCTGTCGCTGCTGGCGCTGATGGTGGCCCAGGGTCCGATCGTCGCGACATTCCACACGTCGACGACGAAGTCGTTGGCGCTGGGTGTGTTCCAGGGAATCCTGCGGCCCTACAACGAGAAGATCATGGGTCGCATCGCAGTCTCGGACCTGGCCCGCCGCTGGCAGATCGAGGCACTGGGGTCGGATGCGGTGCAGATCCCCAACGGGGTGGATGTGTCGGCGTTCTCCTCGGCCGAACCGCTGCCGGGCTATCCCCGGCCCGGCAGGACGGTGTTGTTCCTCGGCCGATTCGACGAACCCCGCAAGGGCATGGCGGTACTCCTGGGAGCACTGCCCGCCCTCGTTGCGCGATTCCCCGACGTCGAGATCCTGATCGTCGGCCGCGGCAACGAGGACGAACTGCGTTCGGAGGCGGGAGAACTCGCCGGCCATCTGCGGTTCCTGGGCCAGGTCGACGATGCCGAGAAGGCCTCGGCGCTGCGCCGCGCCCCCGGGGTCTGCGCCCCCCCCACCCGGGGGGAAAGCTTCGGCCTCG
>CAYTOD010000072.1:7073-21072 GCA_964439315.1 uncultured Mycobacterium sp.
CCTGTTCTGTGAGCTTGAAGACATCCTGAAGGATATCGATCGACGCTGGTGACTCGATCAAGTCTACCTGGTCGTCGACGGGCTGACGGGTCAAGCCGCGGTAAATTCCGCGGCTGCCTTCAATGAAGCGCTCGATCTCGCCGGCGATCTGGGGTTCGTGGGCCTGGTCGACGTTGCCGTGTTGACGTCGGCGCTGCGCAGCGCCGACGTGTACTGCGCCCCCAACACCGGGGGTGAAAGCTTCGGCATCGTTCTGGTCGAGGCCATGGCCGCCGGCACCGCGGTGGTGGCCAGCAACCTCGACGCCTTCCGCCGGGTGCTCGAGGACGGCGAAGCGGGACGGCTTGTGCCGGTGGAGGATTCCGCAGCCCTGGGCGAGGCCCTCATCGAGATGCTCTCCGACGACGCGGTGCGGGCTCGCTACGTCGATGCCGCGACGGCCGCCGTCCAGCGCTACGACTGGTCGGTGGTGGCCGACGTCATCCTCCAGGTCTACGAGACGGTGGCGGCCTCCGGCGTCAAGGTCGCGGTGGCGTCGTGAGCGGGGGCCTGATCGCCGGCCTGATCGTGCTTGCTCTGGTGGTGCTGTGCGTCGTGGTCTGGGCCTATCAGACCGCCCACCGCCTCGACCGCCTGCACGTGCGCTGCGACCTGTCCTGGCAGGCCCTGGACGCCGCACTAGGCCGGCGGGCGGTGGTGGCCCGGGCGGTGGCCGCCGACGCCTACGGCGGCAGTCCGGAGGGCCGGCGCCTGGTCGCACTGGCCGGGGCCGCCGAACGGGCGCCCCGATCCAGCCGGGAGGCCTGCGAGAACGCACTGTCAGTCGAACTGGAGCACGTCGACCCGGCGTCGGTGCCGGTCGGCCTGGTCGCCGAACTGGCCGACGCCGAAACCCGGGTGCTGCTGGCGCGGCGCTTCCACAACGACGCCGTGCGCGACACCCTGGCGCTTCGCGAGCGTCGCGCCGTGCGCTGGTTACGCCTCGGCGGAACAGCCGCGCTGCCAAGCTATTTCGAGATCGCCGAGCAGGCCCAGCGTTGACCGCACGCACCTCGGCGCGCGTGGTGCTGCTCGACCAGGACGGCGCGGTCCTGCTGCTGCAGGGCTCCGACCCGGCCATCACCGACGGGTCCGCGCCGAAGTGGTGGTTCACGGTCGGCGGTCGGGTCCGGCCGGGGGAGGCGCTGGCGGCCGCGGCGGCCCGGGAACTGGCCGAGGAGACCGGGCTGCGGGTCGATCCCGGGGCCGTCGTCGGCCCGGTCTGGCGACGGGAGGCGACGATCCACTTCAACGGTTCGGTGATGCCCAGCGAGGAGTTCTACTTCGTCCACCGGACCCACCGATTCGAGCCGGTGGCGGCTGGGCGCACGGCCCTGGAACTGCGCTACATCCACGGCCATCGCTGGTGCGACGCCGTCGCCATCGAGGCTCTGGCCAGCGGCGGAGAGCTGGTCTACCCGCGCCAACTGGGCGAACTGCTCGCCGACGCCGACCGCCTCGCCGGGTCTGGCGGCGCGGGTCTCACCGAGCCCATGCGCATTCTCTGACCAGCGGCGAAACCCGTTTGGGGCGACCTCTAGACTCTCCCCATCACTGAGTGAAGGAGCGACACGTGGAAACCGCAGCCACCGGCACCGCCCGGGTCAAACGCGGCATGGCCGAGATGCTCAAGGGCGGCGTGATCATGGACGTCGTCACCCCCGAACAGGCCCGCATCGCCGAGGGCGCCGGAGCTGTCGCGGTGATGGCACTCGAACGCGTGCCCGCCGACATCCGGGCCCAGGGCGGCGTCGCGCGGATGAGCGACCCGGACCTCATCGAGGGCATCATCGAGGCGGTCTCCATCCCGGTGATGGCCAAGGCGCGCATCGGGCACTTCGTCGAGGCGCAGATCCTGCAGGCCCTCGGGGTGGACTACGTCGACGAATCCGAGGTGCTGACCCCGGCCGACTACACCAACCACATCGACAAGTGGAAGTTCACCGTGCCGTTCGTGTGCGGGGCGACCAATCTCGGTGAGGCGCTGCGCCGGATCACCGAGGGCGCGGCCATGATTCGCTCCAAGGGCGAGGCCGGCACCGGGGACGTGTCCAACGCGACCACCCACATGCGCACCATCGGCGGGGAGATCCGGCGGCTGACGTCGCTGAGCGAGGACGAGCTGTTCGTCGCCGCAAAGGAACTGCAGGCGCCCTACGATCTCGTCGTCGAGGTGGCCCGCGCCGGCAAGCTTCCGGTCACGATGTTCACCGCCGGCGGTATCGCCACCCCCGCCGACGCGGCGATGATGATGCAGCTCGGTGCCGAGGGCGTGTTCGTCGGCTCCGGAATCTTCAAGTCCGGCAACCCCGCCGAGCGCGCGGCGGCGATCGTCAAGGCGACGACGTTCTACGACGATCCCGACGTGCTGGCCAAGGTCTCGCGGGGCCTGGGCGAGGCGATGGTGGGCATCAACGTCGAGGAGATCGCGCAACCGCATCGCTTGGCTGAACGCGGCTGGTAGACGCGACGTAGATGTCGATCGAGCGGATCCTCGGCCTCGAGCAGCTCGAGGTCAACATCTACCGGGGTGCGGTGTTCAACCCCGAAGAGGGTTTCCTGACAAGGACATTCGGCGGCCACATCGCCGGTCAGGCATTGGTGTCCGCGGTCCGGACCGTCGATCCGAAGTACCATCTGCACTCCCTGCACGGCTACTTCCTCCGGCCCGGCGACGCCACCAAGCCGGCCGTCTATCTGGTCGACCGGCCGCGCGACGGATCGTCGTTCTGCACCCGGCGGGTCAACGCCGTGCAGAACGGCGAGGTCATCTTCTCGGCGGGCGCCTCGTTCCAGACCGAGCAGAGCGGCATCGAGCACCAGGACGCCATGCCCGTCACCCCGCCGCCGGAGGACCTGCCCCCGTTCCATTCCGAGGGTGGTCTGGCGCAATTCGCCGAGTGGGACATCCGCCGGGTTCCCCGAAACCGGCTGAACGCCCTGCCGGGGCGGGTCTCCCCGCAGCAGGTCTGGTTCAAACACATCGACCCGCTGCCCGACGACCCGCTGCTGCACCTCTGCGCGCTGGCCTACATGAGCGACATGACGCTGCTGGCCTCGGCACACGCCACCCACGAGGCGGAACGCGAGCGCATCGCGGTCGCCTCGCTGGACCATGCGATGTGGTTCATGCGGCCGTTCCGGACCGACGAATGGTTGCTCTACGACCAGTCCTCGCCGTCGGCCTGCGGAGGCCGGGCGCTGACCCAGGGCCAGATCTTCAACCAGCGCGGGCAGCTGGTCGCCGCCGTCATGCAGGAGGGTCTGACCCGGTACAAGCGGGGCTACACCCCGGGGTCCGGGTGAGCGGCGTGTCGGGTGGGCCGTCGATCGGCGTGTTGGCCCTGCAGGGCGACACCCGTGAACACCTGGCCGCCCTGCGCGCGGCCGGAGCTCAGGCGTCCACCGTGCGGCGTCTGTCCGAACTGGAGGCCGTCGACGCCCTGGTGATCCCCGGCGGGGAGTCCACCACCATGAGCCTGCTGCTGCGGGAGTTCGGACTGCTCGAACCCCTGCGGGAGCGACTGGCCGCGGGGATGCCCGCCTACGGCTCCTGCGCCGGCATGATCCTGCTGGCCACCGAGATCCTCGACGCCGGAGTGCCGGGCCGGCAGGCCGAGCCGTTGGCGGGCATCGACATGACGGTGCGACGCAACGCCTTCGGGCGTCAGGTCGACTCGTTCGAGGAGGACATCGAATTCAGCGGCCTGGACGGACCGTTGCACGCCGTCTTCATCCGGGCGCCCTGGGTGGAGCGGGTCGGGCCGGAGACCGAGGTGCTGGCGAGGACTCCGGAGAAACATGGAGCGCACGTCGTCGCCGTCCGACAGGGGCCGGTGCTCGCCACGGCCTTCCACCCCGAGGTGACCGGCGATCGCCGGGTGCACGCGCTGTTCGTCGACATGGTCGCCGGGGCGTGACGTTTTCCGGCGCGCCGGGGCGTCACAGTAGACTCGTCCGCGCACAAACCGGTACGGAGGAACTGACACCATGAGCGGCCATTCCAAATGGGCTACCACCAAGCACAAGAAGGCCGTCATCGACGCCAAGCGCGGCAAGATGTTCGCCAAGCTGATCAAGAACATCGAGGTCGCGGCCCGCACCGGCGGCGGTGACCCGAACGGCAACCCCACCCTGTGGGACGCCATCCAGAAGGCTAAGAAGACCTCGGTCCCCAACGACAACATCGAGCGGGCCCGTAAGCGCGGCGCCGGCGAGGAAGCCGGTGGCGCGGACTGGCAGAACATCACCTACGAGGGCTACGGGCCCAACGGGGTCGCCGTGCTGATCGAGTGCCTCACCGACAACCGCAACCGCGCGGCCGGCGAGGTCCGGGTCGCGATGACCCGCAACGGCGGCAACATGGCCGACCCGGGCTCGGTGGCCTACCTCTTCTCCCGCAAGGGCATGATCACGCTCGAGAAGAACGGGCTGTCCGAGGACGACCTGCTGATGGCCGTTCTGGAGGCCGGCGCGGAGGAGGTCAACGACCTCGACGACAGCTGGGAGATCGTCTGCGAGCCGACCGACCTGGCCGCGGTGCGCACCGCTCTGAAGGACGCCGGCATCGAGTACGACTCGGCGGAGTCCAGCTTCCAGCCGTCGATGACCGTCGAGGTCGACCTCGAGACGGCCCGCAAGGTGCTCAAGCTGGTCGACGCTCTGGAAGACAGCGACGACGTCCAGGACGTCTACACCAACATCGACATCCCCGACGACGTCGCGGCCCTGCTCGACGAAGACTGACGACGATGCGCCGCGAGGTACGAGCGGCGAGGAGGAGTCGGTCGATGGGGGAAGACTGACGACGATGCGCTGCGAGGTACGAGCAGCGAGGAGAAGTCAGTCCATGGGGGAAGACTGATTCCGCGGTAGCGGCCGCCTCGGTCGGCGCGACTGCCGATAATGCGGGGATGACTGCCGAACCCATCCACGACGGCGCAAAGCTGCGCTCTCGCCACGTCACCATGATCACGCTCGGCGGGATCATCGGGGCAAGCCTGTTCGTCGGATCGGGCAATGTCGTGCGCTCGGTCGGGCCGGCCGCCGTGCTGAGCTACCTCATCGGCGGTCTGCTGGTCTTCCTCGCGATGCGGATGCTCGGCGAGATGGCAGCCACCCGTCCGGTGGTCGGGTCGTTCATGGAGTACGCACGCGAAGGCCTGGGGGACTGGGCGGCCTACATCGTCGGCTGGCTTTACTGGTACTTCTGGGTCGGGGTCATCGCGTTCGAGGCCGTCGTCGGTGGGGCGATCCTCAACGGCTGGTTCCCGGGCCTGCCGACCTGGCTGTTCTCGGTGCTGTTGCTGCTGGTGTTCACCGCGACCAACCTGGTGTCTCTGCGGTCTTTCGGTGAGGTCGAGTTCTGGCTGGCCAGCGTGAAAGTGCTTGCCATCGTGGCATTCCTGGGCATCGGCACGCTGTACGTGTTCGGGCTGTGGCCCAAGTCGCACTTCTCGATCCCGAACCTGTGGCAGCACGGCGGATTCGCGCCGAACGGCATCTGGCCTGTCATCGCCGGTGTCGCGCTGGTGATCTTCTCCTACTTCGGCACAGAGATCGCCGTGATGGCCGCCGCGGAATCCGTCGACCCCGCCAAAGGTGTGCGGCAGGCCACCAGCACGGTGATCTGGCGGATCCTGTTGTTCTTCGTCGGCGGGGTGTTGATCATCGTGACCGTCGTGCCGTGGAATCAGTTGCCGAACCCGAAGGAAATCGCGCCCTTCGCGTACATCTTCGAACTGTTCGGATTGCCTGGCGCCAAGGTGTTCATGACCGCGGTCATTCTCACGGCCGTCTGCTCGGTGCTCAACTCGGGGCTGTACTCCGCGGCGCGCATGTTCGCCGCCCTGGCCGACGACGGGTTCGCCCCGGGCATCGTCGCCAAGCGGTCCCGTGGGGTCCCGGTCGTCGCCGTCCTGGCATCGACGCTGGGCGGCTACGCGGCCGTCGCCGTCAACTACCTGGCGCCCGAAACCGGGATCTTCGACTTCATCATGAACTCCGCCGGCCTGGTGGCCCTGTTCGTCTACGCGTTCATCGCGATGACGCAGATGCGATTGCGCGACGCGATGACCGCGGAGCAGCAGGCTGCGCTCAAGCTGAAGATGTGGCTGCACCCGTGGCTGGCGATCCTGGTGATCGCGGCGGTCATCGGCGTGCTGGTGGTGATGCTCTTCGACCCGGCCGGCCGCGTTCAGGTGTGGACCAGTCTGATCTCGGTGGCGGTGCTCATCGTCTTCTGGCCGCTGGCCAGGCGCTCGGTGGCCAAGCGCACCGCGCACTTCGAGGACATCGTCGAGGACCTCGATTACGGCGGTCACTGAGCTTTTCCGTGTGGCGTGGCCGGGTGTGTCTGCAGCCGGATTGTCGCCGAACCCCGTTATCGTATCGAACAGCTGTTCGTAGGCGGTCGGGTGCGGGAAGGGAATGGGCGTGCGGGTGATGGGTGTCGACCCCGGGTTGACGCGCTGCGGGCTCTCGGTGATCGAGAGTCGCGGCGGGCGTCAGGTGATCGCCCTGGACGTCGATGTCGTGCGCACGCCCTCCGATGATCCGCTGGCCAAGCGGTTGCTGGCGATCAGCACCGCCGTCGAGCACTGGATGGACACCCATCTGCCCGATGTCATCGCCATCGAGCGGGTGTTCTCCAACGACAACGCCCAAACGGCGATGGGGACCGCCCAGGCGGGCGGGGTGATCGCACTGGCCGCTGCCCGCCGCGACATCGATGTGCACTTTCACACTCCCAGCGAGGTCAAGGCCGCCGTGACCGGCAACGGGCGTGCCGACAAATCCCAGGTGACAGCAATGGTGACGAAAATCCTTGGTCTGCAAGAGAAGCCGAAGCCGGCCGATGCCGCCGACGCGCTGGCGCTGGCGATCTGCCACTGCTGGCGAGCGCCGATGATCGCCCGGATGGCCAAAGCCGAGCAGCTGGCCGCCGAACAGAAGCGGGCGTACCGGGCGCGGCTGAAGGCGTTGAGCGCCAAGTGATCGCCTCGGTGCGTGGGGAGGTTCTGGAGATCGCCCTGGACCATGCGGTCATCGAGGCCGCCGGGGTGGGCTACAAGGTGATGGCGACCCCGTCTACGCTGGCCACCCTCAAGCGGGGCGCCGAGGCACGTCTGGTCACCGCGATGATCGTGCGTGAGGACTCCCAGACGCTGTACGGGTTCGCCGACGGAGAGGCCCGCGACCTGTTCGGTCTGCTCCTCGGCGTCTCCGGGGTGGGCCCGAAGATCGCGCTGGCCACGCTGGCCGTCTACGACCCGACGGCCCTGCGTCAGGCGCTGGCCGATGGCGACGTCGCCGCGTTGACCAGGGTGCCCGGCATCGGCAAGCGTGGAGCCGAACGGATGGTGCTGGAACTGCGTGACAAGGCAGGCGCGGTGCCCGGCGCTCCCGGGACGTCCGCCGCCGTCGGGCATGCCGTCCGCGCACCGGTGGTGGAAGCTCTTGTCGGCCTAGGCTTTCCGGTCAAGCAGGCTGAGGAGGCCTGCGACAAGGTGCTCGCCGGCGATCCGGAGGCCAGCACGTCGAGTGCGCTGAGGGCCGCGCTGTCGATGCTGGGGAAGAAATGAGCCGGTTCGAGGACGACGAGGATCTCGCCGAGCGCGACGTCTCGGCGGCGCTGACCGTCGGCGAGAGCGACGTCGACGCCAGCCTGCGGCCCCGCTCGCTGGGTGAGTTCATCGGCCAGGCGCGCGTGCGCGAGCAGTTGCAACTGGTCATCGAGGGCGCCAAGAACCGCGGCGGCACCCCGGATCACATCCTGCTGTCCGGCCCGCCGGGGCTGGGGAAGACGTCGCTGGCGATGATCATCGCCGCCGAGTTGGGCTCCGCGCTGCGGGTGACTTCCGGGCCGGCGCTTGAGCGCGCCGGGGACCTGGCCGCCATGCTGTCCAATCTCGTCGAGGGCGACGTGCTGTTCATCGACGAGATCCACCGCATCGCCCGGCCCGCCGAGGAGATGCTGTACCTGGCCATGGAGGACTTCCGGGTCGACGTCGTCGTCGGAAAAGGGCCTGGGGCGACGTCGATTCCACTGGATGTCGCGCCGTTCACCCTCGTGGGGGCGACCACCAGGTCCGGGGCGCTGACCGGGCCGCTGCGCGACCGGTTCGGCTTCACCGCGCACATGGATTTCTACGAGCCCGCTGAACTGGAGCGGGTGCTGGCCCGGTCGGCCGGCATCCTGGGCATCGCCATGGGGTCTGACGATGGCGGCCACGATGCCGCAGCGGAAATCGCCCGCCGCTCGCGCGGCACCCCGCGTATCGCCAACCGGTTGCTGCGCCGGGTGCGCGACTACGCCGAGGTCCGTGCCGACGGTGTCATCACCCGCGACATCGCCAAGATGGCTCTGGAGGTCTATGACGTCGACGAACTCGGCCTGGACCGGCTGGACCGTGCAGTGCTGTCGGCGTTGACCCGCAGCTTCGGCGGCGGTCCGGTCGGGGTGTCGACACTGGCGGTGGCGGTGGGGGAGGAAGCCACCACCGTCGAGGAGGTATGCGAGCCGTTTCTGGTACGGGCCGGGATGATCGCGCGTACGCCACGCGGACGGGTAGCGACACCGCTGGCATGGACGCACCTGGGCCTCACCCCGCCGCCGACGGCGGGTGCGCTGGGACAGCAGGGCCTCTTCGAGTGACGCCGCACCGCCGACGGCGATCCGCCGGGCGGGTAGGCACCGCGGAGAACCTGCCCGTCGAGCGTGCACTGCGGGCCTACACTGCAGGGACCGCATACCCAGGCGTTCCATCTCAACGGCCGCCCGGTCCATCGGGCCACTACTGAAGAGGAACTCCCATGATCACCGGTGCGCTGTTCTTCGCGGGTCTTGCCGCGCTGCTGCACGTTTACATCTTCGTGCTCGAGTCGATGAGGTGGACGGCGCCGCGCACCCGCGCTGCGTTCGGCACCACCGCAGAAGAGGCGGAGACCACCAAGTTGATGGCCTTCAACCAGGGCTTCTACAACCTGTTCCTGGCCATCGTCGCCGCGGTGGGCATCGTGCTGATGGTCGCAGGGCACCGAAGTGTCGGTGCCGCACTGGTTTTCGCCGGGGTGGGGTCGATGCTGGCCGCGGCGCTGGTGCTGGTCGCCTCCGCGCCGGACAAGGCGCGCGCTGCCGTCATCCAGGGAGCCTTGCCTGCGGTCGCTGTCGGACTGCTGGTCGCGGCACTGGTCTGAGACGGCGGGGGAGGGAGCGCTACTCCCCGGTGTAGGCCATCACATGCTTGATGCGGGTGTAGTCCTCCAAGCCGTACATCGACAGGTCCTTGCCGTGGCCGGAGGACTTGTAGCCACCGTGCGGCATCTCGGCCACCAGCGGGATGTGGGTGTTGATCCACACGCAGCCGAAGTCGAGATCGGCCGAGACGCGTAGCGCACGCTTGACGTCGTGGGTCCACACCGAGGACGCCAGGGCGTACTCGACCCCGTTGGCCATCGCGAGTGCATCGGCCTCGTCGTCGAACGACTGCACGGTGATCACGGGCCCGAAGATCTCCTCCTGGACGTGGCGATCGGTCTGGCGCAGGCCGCCGATGACGGTGGGCTCGATGTAGAAGCCCTTGTCGCCTTGGCGGTTTCCGCCCGCCGCCACCAGCGCGTGCTTGGGGATCTCCATCAGGAAACTGAGTACCCGCTCCAGCTGGTTGGGGTTGTTCACCGGCGGCACCCAGGCGTTCTCGTCGTCGGCGGCACGGCCGAACGTCGTGGTCGCGGCCTTGGCCTGCTCGGCCAGTGCGGCGGTGAGTTCCTCGGCCACCCCGGCCTGGGCGAGCACGCGGGTGGCCGCGGTGCAGTCCTGGCCGGCGTTGAAGTATCCGGCGGTGGCGATGGCCTCGGCGGCGGCCGCGACGTCGGCGTCGTCGAAGACGAGCACCGGCGCCTTGCCGCCCAGTTCCAGATGGGTGCGCTTGAGGTGCTGGCCGGCACTGGTGGCCACCGCACGCCCGGCCCCCACCGAACCGGTGATGGACACCATCTGAGGGGTCGGGTGGGCGACGACCGCCGCGCCGGTGCCGCGATCACCGCAGACCACGTTGAGCACGCCGGGCGGGAAATGCCGGGCGGCGATCTCGGCGAGCATCACCGAGGAGACCGGCGTTGTGTCACTGGGCTTGAGCACCACGGTGTTTCCCGCCGCGATCGCCGGGCAGAACTTCCAGATGGCCATCATCATCGGGTAGTTCCACGGGGCCACCTGGCCGATGACGCCGACCGGTTCGCGACGGATCCACGAGGTGTGGTTGGCCATGTACTCCCCGGCGGACTTGCCCTCGAGAACCCGGGCCGCGCCGGCGAAGAACCGGATCTGGTCCAGCATCGGCGGGACCTCTTCGGACATGGTGACGTGCTTGGGCTTGCCGGTGTTGCGGCCCTCGGCGATCACCAGGTCGACGGCGGCCTTCTCCACGTCGTCGGCGAAGTCGAGCAACGCCTTCTGGCGCTGGGAGGGGGTGGTCTTCTTCCATTCGGCGAAGGCGGCAGCCGCTGCGGCGTAAGCCTTGTCGACGTCCTCGTCGTTGGAAATCGGTGCGGTGCCGTAGCTTTCGCCCGTCGAAGGATCGACGATCTCCATCGTCGCGCCACTGGAGGAATCCACCAGTTCCCCGCCGATGAAATTCTTCACCCTGGTCGTCATGTCAGCTAGCTCCTAAGCGATCGGCGCGGATAGTCGGAGGATTCGGTCAGAGTTCCTTGAGGATGTCGGCCAACACGTCCAGACCCTCCAGCAGCAGTTCGTCACTGATGGTCAGGGGCGGCAGGAACCGCAGGATGTTGCCGAACGTGCCGCAGCTGAGCACGATCACACCCTGGTGGTGCGCACGGCTGCACAGTGCCTTGGTCAGATCCGGATCCGGTTCGGCGGTGCCGGATTTCACCAACTCGACCGCGATCATCGCGCCGCGGCCACGGACGTCGCCGATGCGGTCGTCGTCGGCCTGCATGCGGTGCAGCTTGTCTTTCATGACGCACTCGATGTGCTTGGCGCGGTCGAGCATCCCGTCCATCTCGATGGTCGCGATGGTGCCCAGTGCGGCCGCGCACGCCACCGGGTTGCCGCCGTAGGTGCCGCCCAGTCCGCTGACGTGCGGGGCGTCCATGATCTCGGCGCGCCCGGTGACCGCCGACAGTGGCAGGCCGTCGGCGATGCCCTTGGCGGTGACGATCAGGTCGGGTTCGATGCCCTCGTCCTCGCAGGCGAACATCGTGCCGCTGCGAGCGAATCCGCTCTGCACCTCGTCGGCGATGAAGACGACGTCGTTGTCGGTGCACCAGGCCCGCAGCGCCAGCAGGAATCCCGGTGCGGGAACGATGAATCCGCCCTCGCCCTGAATCGGTTCGATGATGATCGCGGCGAGGTTGGCCGCGCCGATCTGCTTGTCGATGACCGTCAGTGCCCGCTCGGCGGCCAGTTCGCCGTTGGTGGCCCACTCCTTGTCGATAAGGCCGTCGCGGTAGGGGTAGGACATCGGCGCCCGGTAAACCTCCGGGGCGAATGGGCCGAAGCCGCTCTTGTACGGCATCGACTTGGCGGTCAGCGCCATCGTCAGGTTGGTGCGCCCGTGGTAGGCGTGGTCGAAGGCCACCACCGCGGTGCGCCGGGTGTAGGCCCGGGCGATCTTGATGGCGTTCTCGACGGCCTCGGCGCCCGAGTTGAACAGCGCGCTGCGCTTCTCGTAGGAGCCGGGAGTGAGCCGGTTGAGGTGTTCGCACACCTCGATGTAGCCCTCGTAGGGGGTGACCATGAAGCAGGTGTGGGTGAACTCGGCGACCTGTTCGCGCACGGCCTCGACCACCCGCGGCGATGAGTTGCCGATGGTGGTGACGGCGATGCCGGAACCGAGGTCGATCAGGCGGTTGCCGTCGACGTCCTCGATGATTCCGCCGAAGGCGCGCGCACAGGACACCGGCATGGTCACGCCGACACCTCGCGACACCGCCGCCAGGCGGCGCTTGGACATTTCCTGGGATTTGGGGCCGGGGATCTCGGTGACGAGTTTGCGGCTTTGCTCGACGGTGCTCACGATGCTCCTCTGACAGCCCTCGGCCGTGGCCGGACGGGCCGAGCGGTGAGATGAGCCTAGTCGGGATACGGCCGCTCGCAACGCGGTTCGCCGAATGGCGTTCCGTCGACCCGGTCGACGGTGGCGAAGGACCGCACCGGACGCCGGGCGAGCCGCCGCGGCTGCCGCACCGGGTGGCCGAGGGCGAGCACCGCGGCCAGCGCCCAGGAGTCCGGAGCGCCCAACAGACGCAGCACCTCGTCCTCCCGGCGGATCAGCATGGTGGTCATCACTCCGCCGAGGCCCTCGGTCCGGGCCGCCAGCAGGATGCTCCACACGAACGGGTAGACCGAGGCGCCGCCGGCGAAGGAGTAGCGGTCGAGGTCGCGGTCGACGGCGGCCAGCGCTCGCAGGTCGACGAGCACCGCCAGCAGGACCGGAACGCGGTCCAACTGGGCGGCGAAGCCCTGCCCCGCGGCCGCCGCGACGGCATCGGGGGTCGCCGCCACCGCGGCGGCCTCAGCGGCGGGGTCGTTGCCCGGCGCCCACGGCCGCAGGCCGGCGGCACCAAGTGCAAGGTAGTCCCGCCAGCCGGGAAGGTAGAGGTCACGAAGCCGGCACCGGGTCGTGGAGTACTTGACGACCACGACGTGCCAGGCCTGGGCATTGGCCCCGCTGGGGGCGAAACGCGCGGTGTCGAGAATCCGCTCAACCACCATGTCGCTCACGGGTTCGTCGGTGAACTCGCGCACCGCACCGGTGCTGCGCAGCATGTCGATCGCTTTCATGTGCTCATTCTCGCGGCTACGTGCTCATTCTCGCGGCTCGCCCGGGCCCGACCAATAGCGGTGCGGGGACTGAGCAGCCCTCATCTGATGGCACACTGGTCTGACGTGGGGCCCGTGATTCGGCGTGCCCGGGATCGACGACTGTGAGAGACACCCGCTGCGATGCAACAACTGACGAGTTTCCTGCCCCTGATCATCATCATGGGCGCGTTCATGTTCTTCGGCGCCCGCCGTCAACGAAAGGCCATGCAGGCCACCATCGACCTGCACGACTCGCTGAGGGTCGGCGACCGGGTGGGCACGATCGCGGGTATGCAGGGGGTCATCGAGGCGGTCGGTGACGACACCGTCGACCTGGAAATCGCACCCGGCGTCGTCACGCGCTGGTCGAAGATGGCCATCCGGGACCGCATCGAGCCGGAAGCCCCCGAGGCGATCTCGGCGGAGAGCCGGGCCGACGAGGTCAGCGGAGCAACCGAGACCCTCTCCGACCCGGATCGGCTGCCCAAGGACTGAAACGCCGGTCGCTCCGCGTACCCTTTCGGGGAATCCCGGGCGACCAGTCGGCAAACACTGCGCTGCGGTCGTGCGGCACTGAACTTTAGGAGATTTGGACAACGTGGCATCGTCATCGTCGCAGGTGCATCCGTACCGCTACCTGGCGCTGTTCCTGGTTCTGCTGGTCGGGGTCTACGCGCTGGTGTTCCTCACCGGCAACAAGAAGGCCACTCCCAAACTGGGCATCGACCTTCAGGGCGGTACGCGCGTCACGCTGACCGCGCGCACCCCGGACGGCTCCAAGCCCACCCGCGAGGCGCTGGACCAGGCTCAGCAGATCATCGGCGCGCGCGTCAACGGTCTGGGCGTCTCCGGTTCGGAAGTGGTGATCGACGGTGACAACCTCATCATCACGGTTCCCGGCAACGACGGCAACGAAGCCCGCAACCTCGGCCAGACCGCCCGGCTGTACGTCCGGCCGGTGATCGGGCAGCCGATCCCCGTCGAGGCCATCAACAAGAAGGCCGCCGAGGCCAAGCCCGGACCGGGCGGCGCGCCCGCGTCCGGTGTGCCCCAGTCGGGTGCGCCCCAGTCCGGTGCGCCGCAGTCGGGCGCGCCCTCCTCGCCCGCTCCGCCCGCACCGGCGGGGGA
>CAYTOD010000073.1:0-20817 GCA_964439315.1 uncultured Mycobacterium sp.
GGCGCCCGGAGGGCGCCGGCTACCGGTAGTGAGTAGAGAAGAACTAGAGATGGAGTTCTTGAAAAGAGACCCTTCGGGATGGGGTGACAGCGCTGTGATCGCGCGGGCGAGAGCTGCGTCGTCGTGCAGCGCCCACACCGAGGCCCAGCCGCGTCCCCGGTCACCCACCCGCCACGATGCGAGCCGTTCGGTGCGGGTGCGTTGTCGGCCGCGGAGCACCTCGGTCGCGACCCCTAAGAGGCGAAGCGCGGCGTCGGCGCGTTGGACGGTGCGCACGGACAGGCCTGTGTCGGCGGCTAGGCGCTCGTTGGTGGGGCGGCTGTTACGGCCGGTGGCGTACTCGGCGTAGTCGGCCCGGGCGGCGGCCACCGCCAGGACCGCGGCCCGGCTGACCTGATTGGCCCCCAGCAGCGGGCGCACCGCGATGTTGTAGCGCAAGTCATAGGCGATCGGGACCGTGAACCGCACCCACCGCTGGCCACGCCCCACCCAACACCCGACACCGGCCCACACCCCGGCCTCTAGCTCAAGAACAATCCCCGGCGCCGCAGGGGGCAGCAACGGGGTGCCGGCGCCGCCGCCACTCCCCCGCTCACAGCCCGCCTGGGCGACTCGCACCGCCCACGGCCGGGTGCGAGCCACCCCGCGGCGGCGCAACAAAGGGCCACAACCGCGGTAGCCGGCCGGGCGAAGATCACCATTCGATAAATCACGGTGCGTCCCGTCTAGAACTGCAGACAGGTATGAGCTACCGTGAGACGAGTCCTGCAACAGACACGTCCCTTTCAAGGGGCAACGGGTGCGGACCCGGAACCGAGCTGGTAACTCGGTTCAAACCCTCGACAAGGCCCCCGAATGGGGGCCTTCGTCATATCTGGGGCCTTCGGATCGCACCGCTATGGATTTGTCCACATCTGCCCGACCGCACAAACGCGGTCCGGGCCGCGGGTGCTACATCGCCAGTGGCAGAACCTCCCGCTCTTTGTTCAGCTCACGGACGAGGTCTGGGTGGCCGGTGTGCTCGGCGAGCACATCGGCCACGTACTGCCCCATCGGTATGCCGAGCTCGGCTGCTTTGGACTTGACGGCCTCATAGACCACGAGCGCCGGCCTGGTGCTGATCTGTCCACGTTCACCCTTGTGGGTCTTGCGTTGGGCCATAGCGCGACCATGCCAGGTCGGCGCCGGAAAAAGCGGGATCACCGCTCGGCGTGTCGTTAGCAGCTAACACGGTGCCCCGGGAAGACTTCGCGTTATGTGGGATGCCGCGGGCAACGATGATGACGACGGCCTAGGACTGTGCGCCGCGCTGCACGCCGTTGCGCTGGCCGCCGCAACCCCTGCCGCCGTCGAATGGGTCGTCACCGGCCGCTGGCCCACGCCTTCAGCACCGCGCGTGGAGATTCAATGGCCGCCTACCGGCGCGGAAGCGTGCCACCGCCTGGCATGACGCCTCGGGAGATCGAAGCGGCAATCGTCGCCGCTTACGCCCACGAGCTCCGCTTGCCCCGCGACTGGAACCTCGGTACTTGAGCGGAAGGCCCCCGCGAGCGCGCCGGACCGAAAGCTATGCACGCCCGCCCTGTAGAACGGCCCGTGCCGCTTCTAGAAGAGGTGAGAGGCCTCTGCTGCAGGGGCGAACGAAAGGACCTACGTTGGGCGTCGAACTGTTCGTTGACGAGTCGTGTCGGACGGATTATCTGCTGTGCGCAGCGGTAGTGCCGGTCGCGAATCTGGCGGCCGCGCGTCGACGGATGAGGGAACTGAAGCCGAACAACCGCGACAGGCTGCACATGCACGCCGAAACCCGGAACCGAGATCGGATCTTGTCTCAGTTCCTCAAGTCGCCACCGATCGACCAGGCGCACGTCTTCGTCGCTGCCCGGCGCGGAACTCAATACAGCCAGCGGCGAGCTCGCACGCGCTGCTTGGAGGCACTGGGGAACTACGCCGCCGACCACGGCGTCACGCGGGTGCTGATCGAATCATGCTCGCAGGACAAGCAGGACCGAACGGCGGTTGTGGGGGCGCTGGCCACCAAATCAGCTGCGGATCGAGTCCGCGTCGCCCTCGACAGCCCTACAGCGCATGAGCTGCTGTGGGCCGCCGATCTGGTGGCGTGGGCCTACGGCGCCGGAGGCGCAACGCGCGCTGCCATCGCGCCCCTGGTGACGGTGCATCGCGTGAATCTGGATTGAAAAAGCTCCACAACGCGCGAGAGCCGGGCGACCAAGCAAAACGTGCTGGCTCCCGGCTCCACTTCCCTGGCTCTTCACCAAGGCCTCTTAAGCGTACGCCGATCAGTCAACTTCTCGTCAAGCAACCCGCGCCGGTTTCGATCTGAGCAACAACAACCTAAACCGGGCGCGAGCCACAGGGCCCTCGTCCCCGCCATTCAGCTAGACCGACACCCACCGCATGCGGCCGGCAACCGGTGAACCTCACCACAGGAGCGGTACAAGCCCCCGAACAGTGAAGATGCAATTACGTTATGACGTAACGGCGTGTTGACGCATATGCGTCATTGCGCTGCGACGTATGGTTCGTCCATGCCGATCTTGTCTCTGGTACACACCAAGGGTGGGGTGGCCAAGACCACCAGCGCGGTCTACCTGGCCACCGCAGCCCATCGTCGAGGTATCGACGTCGAGCTCATCGACGCTGATCCCCAGGGCTCGGCCTTGGAATGGGCCACCGACGCCCAGGGCGACAACCCATTGCCCTTCCCTGTTCTGCCGGCCACCCGTCCGCTCACCGTCAACTCCGACCGTGAACTGACGATCGTCGATACTCCACCTGGGACCGCCCAGGTCATCCAGGAAGCCATCGACATCGCCGATCTCGTTGTCGTCCCTACCGGCGCCTCTCCCCTCGACGTGCGCCGCGTGTGGCCCACCCTGGAAATCACCGCCCACCGACCCACCGCAGTCCTGCTCACCGGGGTCGACCTACGCACGCGCCTAGCCGACGAGGTGAAAGCACTCCTGGAAGGCGAAGGCGTGCCGGTCGTCTCCACTCCGATCGTGCGGCGCGAAGATGTTCGCCGCGCCTACGGAACCGCGCCGGCCTATCTGCACGGCTACGACGACGTACTCACCGAACTAATGAAGGCGCTTGTCCATGTCTGATCTGACTTCCAAGATGGCCGCCCGGGTCAAGACCGAGCCCGGTCGTCGGGCAGCCGAGGCATTCCGTTCCCCCGCCGACGATATGCAGCGGGCGACGGTCTACCTGCCCCGTGCGACCGTTCGAGCGCTCAAGCAGGCCGCTCTGGATCGAGAAACCAGTATGAGCAAAATCCTCACCGAACTGGCCGAACAGTGGCTCTCCTCCAACAAGACGTAAAGACGTAAAGACGCAATAGCGCATTGACGCAGTTGCATCAGTACGTCACGCGAGAGTTGGGACCGTGGCCTCTAGAGACTCACCATCACGAACTTTCTCGCTGTAGCCACGCGGCACGACGTCCGCACATATGACGTAATGCCGTAATTGCGTCATTACGTGAAACGGTCACTTCGTGTTGGTTTCGTCCTTGGTGTTTTTGCTGATGGTGTCGAGGACTTCGCGCAGGGTGCGGGCGGTGGCCTGGGCTTCGGCGGCGAGTAGTTCGGCGCTGTGGGCGAGGGCGCGGGCGTCGGCGGCGTCTTTGGTTGCGGCGGCGGCGAGGGCGGCGTGTTCGTTGCGGGCGGTCTCGGCGGCGGCGCGACGGGTGTCGAGGTCAGCGAGCTCGCGGCGTAGTTGCGTCGCTTCGGCCTCGGCGGTCTCGGCGCGGGTGATCGCGGCGGCCAGCTCGGCCAGGGCATCGGTCTCGGCCTGGACCAAGGCGGCCCGCTCGGCGGCGGCGGTTTCGGCCTGCTCGTCGCGGGCAGCGGCCACCGCCGCCGACCACAGCGGATCCAGAACCCGCACCAGCACATCGGCCGGCACCGGGGAGACATCCCGTGCGGGCCGGTTGGTGCGTAGCCATTCACCGGCCGCATCCGTGCTGACCCCTGCCCGCTCGCGCAGGGACCGCACGGTCACCGGCTTGCCCTCCACGCTCAGCGCGGCGAACGCATCAGCCAGGGCGGACGCGGCGGCGGTGCTCTTAACGGCCATAGCGGGAGACTCCCATCCATACGATAGGTACGTTTCGTGTACCGGGTACGTTTCTGATTGTACCTGCTCGGCTGTTCGTACGCAACAGGCCAAGGGGTGGCTCCTGGGCAGCGGTCTCGAGCAACGCGCTCATCCTGAAACCCGCGCCAGGGGCGCTACGGGTTGCCCGGCATGTCAGGGGGCCCGGTCGGCATGGGTGCTGAATCCGTCGTACCTCGGGAGGAGAATGGCCCAACATGATGGAGGGTGGGGATGGCGATCGCGAACCAGGACTACATCGACGCCGCCGTGGCCGGGTTGGAGCCCAAGCAAGCTTGGAAAGTGCTCAACGTGATCGGCAGTGGTCGCCTGGAGGGTCTTGAGCCCAAGCCGGGAAGACGTTGACCGGCTTGTTCAGATCGCCTCGGGTTCGATCACCATCGAGGAAGCGATCGCGGAACTAGACGCGCGATACAAGCCCACAGGGAAAGCACCCCGGCCCGATGGGCTAGGACCGCGCGGCGAGCAGCAGTGGTCGATAAGACAGCAGTCGAGTGCGGGTTAACCGAACCTTGGATCTCAGTGCAGACGTAAAGACGTAATTACATCATTGCACTATTGCGTCATCGATGCTGGTACGAACCTCAACGCCCGGTGGCCGGGCTGAATTGTCAGAGGCCCGTGCCAGCATCACGGGCATGGCAGCACCCAAGGCGAAAGACACCGCCGCCCAGCGGCGCCAGCGCGCCATCGAGCTCGACGACCAGCGATGACGCTCCTGGGCTACGCCCGCGTGTCGACCACACACCAAAGTGTCGATATGCAGGTGCAAGCGCTCAAAGACGCTGGGGTCGAGCATGTCTGGACAGAGCAGATGTCCGGCGGGCGCGATGACCGCCCCGCCCTGACCGCGCTGCTGGCCGCCGCCACCACCGGGGATGTGCTGATGGTGTGGCGACTGGACCGACTCGGCCGCTCCCTGCCGCACCTACTCAGCGTCGCCGCCGACCTCGATGCCCGAGGAATCGAACTGCGCTCCCTCACCGAGGCCATCGACACCACCACCGCCGGGGGCCGGCTGGTCTTCCACGTCTTCGCCGCCGTCGCCCAATTCGAACGCGCACTAGCGGGCGAACGATCCGCCGCCGGGGTCGCCGCAGCCCGAGCAGCCGGGCGAATACCGGGCCGGCCGAAACTGCCCGCCGACACCATCGCCGCCGTACACACCCTCGACACCGCAGGCACCCCTAGAGCGAATATCGCCCGTTCCCTGGGCATTTCACGATCCAGCGTCTACCGCGCCTTGTCCTGACCTCGCCCCCCAAAGTGGTGCCCCCGCCACCGTCGTCGCAAAGGAGAACATCATGACGTGGCTACATGACCAACAGTTTCAGATGATGGTCCAACGGTGGCGCAGCGACAATCCTGGGCAGGAGCCCGACGAGAAGACCATCGACACCTTGCGCATCCAGGCGCAGATGATCGTCGATGACATCGCGCGGTCGCAGTACCTGGAAGAAAGGGAATTTCTATATCCCAGCGGGGGACTAAGCCGTCTACCTGTCGCAAAAGGTGGCCCCACTCCTGCCGGGGCGATCACAGTGCCGCCATCAACGGGAATCGAACCCAACCGACCCGCAGGGTCGGGCGGGAGCCATGTCGGAAAAGGGGTCACCGCTGCCACGGGGGGTGAGGCAGCGGTGACCAACGACAAAGCGTAGCCACACCACCGCGCAGTCCTCGTTTAGACGCACAGTTCTGGGACAGTGCTCGCAGCGGGTTTCCCCAGTTCGCGCCCGCAGCGGTGAAAGTGTCGCAATATCAACGGTTTCAGAACTTTAGACACCGTCCAGCATCAGCCACCGTCGAGTTTGTCGAGCAGCGCCCCTGCGACGAGTGCAGTTGCGCGAGCAACGAGGCGGGCTTCCGCTGCGTTCAATTCGGTGGTCTTACGCGGTGATCCGGGTCTTCCGTGGCCGGTTCCGGCGTCGTTTCGAAGTCGATTGACCGCGGTGGCCAGCAGGAACAGGCATTGATGCACTGCACGGTGCGGGTCGGGATCGAGCTTCGGCAGCTCCGTAGGTGTGGCCATGCCGATAGCGGTAAAAGCCCTGGTCAACGTGACCGGAAAGTTGTCCGACACCGGGTAGTCACCCAGGAGTTCTGTCAGAACATGCCGGGCGGCGGCTTCGTCGAGTTCCTTTCCCGTACCTACCTGTAGCGGTGCGTCGTCGGGGTTGGAGTTGATTCTGTCGACGTAGCTGCGCAGCGTCGCTGTGAGTTCGGTGCCGCTGAGGTTGTCGATGACGGTCGGGCGCATGGACCCGTCGGGTTCGAGTGTGAATCCGAGCGGAGCGAAGGCCTGGACGAGCTGGGTCACTCTCGCGGTGCCGGCATAGCTCTCGCTGTCAGGATTAAAGCCGCCGTGAGCCCGACACAGCGCCACAAGTTCTCGGGCCAAGAGCAGCCCCGCAGTCGCGTTGTGCGCTTCCGGTGAGGCGAAGACATGTCTGATTCGCTTCATCTTGCCCAGGTGGGACCCGTCCGGTTTTCTTCCCTCTGGCGCGGGATCGAGATGACTGAGGGCGTGGCGGGCGAACGCATCGCGGAGCTGCTGGTGTGAGGGGCTGCCTGAGATATCGAAGAAGGGGCCAAGGGCCGCGCCCAGCTCGGTCAGATTCATAACGGCTGCCTCGGCTCCAGCGCTGGGTCGTTCACGGGTGCGGAGAGGTACCGGTATGCCGTTGCTCGGCTGATGCCGAAAGCTTTGGCGAGCTCGTGGACGGGTTCTCCGGTCGCGGCGAGACGACGGAGCTGTTGCTGTCGCTCAAGGGTGAGTTTGGCGGGTTTGGTGGCCGGCAGGCGGCGCGCACGCCTGGAGTCCCGTGAAGCGGCACGGCGCTCGCGGCCGAGTTCGAGTTCGAGTTCGGCCAGGGTGGCCATGATGGCCGCAACGGCACGCCCTGTTGGTGTGCCGGTATCTATGCCCTCGCGTAAGGCGCGCAACAGGATTCGGCGCTCGCAAAGCTCGGAAATGGTGCGGGTGATTTCGGCGACTGAGCGCCCGAGCCGATCGATGGCAGTGACGACCACGGTGTCGCCCTCGCGGGCGTAGTGCAGCAGAGCCGCAAGACCTGGCCGGTCGGTGTTCACCGCACCCGAGAGCTTGTCAGTGAAGACGTGGCGTGATTCGACGCACTGGGTAGCGAGCGCGGCCAGCTGCGCGTCGAGGTCCTGGCCCGCGGTGCTCACGCGGGCGTATCCGAGAGTCGTTGTCACACCGCTACCGTCTCATTGTCCTCCGACATCGAGGATCTGAGACGCGCGATGTGAGACAGGAAATGAGACGGTGCGAACTGGCGCTACGCGGCCGCCACCGGGGGGTGGGGGGCGCGGTCTCATTTCTCTAGAAACGAGACCCCACGTCTGGCGGGGCGTCATCACTGATGGCGGCGTAGAGCAGGGAGTCTCGCCAGGCACCCCGAGTGAATAGGTGGCTTCGCATACGGCCCTCGAAAAGGAGCCCAGCTTTCTGCAGCACCTTGGACGAAGCGTGATTTTCTGGGTGACAAGTGGCGCAGATTCTGCGCAGGTGTAGCTGCTCGAAACCAAATTTCAGTAGCAGTCGGGCGGCTTCGGTGGCGAACCCCTTTGACCAGAAGTCGGGGTGCAGGACATAACCGATTTCACCTCGGCGGTGCTCGACGTTGGTTACCGACAAGGCTGCACTGCCAATGACTGCCTGGGATCTGATGTCGACTATCGCGAGATCGAAGCCTTCTCGGGAAGATCTTCCTGCTTGGCCGGCGGCCTCCCTTAAGAAGGTGCGCGTGTCCTCGATGCTGTTGGGTCCCCAATCCATGAAGCGTGTGACCTCCGGATCAGAACCGTAGGAGTGGACCACCTTCTCGTCGGTGTCAACGAACTCACGCAGCAGCACTCGATCGCCGAGCAGCCGCACCTCGTTATCGCTCATCCGGCTATTGCACCTGATTTGAGGACAGATTTTCGACCAGGAAGGATGCGATCGACCTCGTTTCTCTAGAAACGAGACGTTGGCGTCCGGTTTAGAGTCCGCGGCCGCCACTATCGTCGAAGTCGAGTGGGATGGTCTCGTTAAACCTTGGGTGGATCTGATCTAGCTTCTCCATGAAGGTTTTCCAGTCGGGGCTCATCTTCATCATCGTCACGACGGACCCCAAGTGCTCCCGCAGTTGGGGGTAGCCGCGGTTGGTGGTGAGCCGCTGGAACAGCTTTTCCTTGGGCTTGCCAGTCGACCCTCTTCGCTGGACGCGTTTGAGTTCTTCGAGGACGCCTGGGGCGATCCGCTTGTAGATGATGTCGTTGGTGAGATTGCCGAAGTACTGCGGTCGCTTCACGGATGCGTGGGGGTAGTCAAGCCCACGCAGCCTGAAAATCTCCGCGTAGTAGTCGTCGGGGAAGGTGCGGACCCATGCCTGCAACTCCTTGTCGACGAACGCTTCGAGGATCTTGGCCAGAGCGTCCCGCGCGCGTACTTCCTGGTAGCCGGTTACTTCGTCGACCAGCGCGATGATGCCCACTTGCGCAAGCCCTCGGACAACGATCTCTGCCTGCTGCGCGATGTGGTGCTGGGTCGGCGGCAGCGTCTTTGCTTGTCGAGCCTTCAAATACAACTCGCAAACGTCTGGCAGGAGTTCGGCGCGGTAGCCATATGCGCGACCCCCACCAGGCCGTTGAAAGAGGACCGGCTGGCTCGCATCAATGATCTCTTTGGTAATGAACGGCCGGAGACTCTGTGATCGGAGGAACAGCGGCAGTTCGTCGTCGCCCGCTCTGCCTCCTGACGGGAATCGGGTTCGTCCGATCGCCCTCATGAATGACGCCTGGGTGATCAATCGGGTGCCGTCTTCGAGCACGTAGCACTCGATGTCTACGTCGCCGACGGTCAGTGGTCGGTCAGCCGATCCGGCGACCACGGGCTGCGCACTTTCGCTCCACCGCTTCGTAGCTGCTTCTCTCGCTATCGAGGACCGCTCCTCGGGGGTGAGCTTCTTCGCGCGGGCGATACCCCCGGCGCTCTTTCCACTTGTTACTTCTACCGAAGTCGTCATGCTTGCAGCATCATGCTTGCTCATCATGGGCGCGACCTTATCAGTGCAAGCATTAATTGGCTATATGCCTGCAATCACGGGTTCCGCCGTCATGTCTCGAATCTCCACTAACGAGTCCACCCGTTGCCTTGGGCGGCGGCCCCTTTTTGCGCTCGATCGGCCCAGCAACCCTGAAATGATGGCGCGGTGAGCGATCCCTGCGCCGAATGCAATTTCATCTATGACCTCGGCCAGGCCCAGACTGCCGGGCACGACATACAACAACAGATTGCCGAGGTCGCCGCGATCCTGCTCGCTGAGGACATCGACGTGCGAACCCGCGCACGACCCGAAGTGTGGTCACCGCTTGAGTACGGATGCCACATACGCGACGTGCTGCTGATACAACGCGAGCGAGTGCTCTCGGCCCGGCGGGTTGACGGGGCAGACTGCCCACCGATGGCCCGCGAAGAACGCGTCGAACACGACGGCTACGCAGAGCAGGAACCCGCCGATGTGGCTCGCCAGATCGGCGACGCAGCAACGCTATTCAGAAATGTCCTCGCGCGACTAGCTGCTGACGATTGGTACCGCACAGTGGTCTACAACTACCCCGAAATTCACGAACGGTCGTTGCGGTGGCTCGCTGTCCATACCGTCCACGATGTCCAACACCACCTGCTCGACATTCGCCGCCAGGTCGATGCTCAGCATGGTGAATCCGGCGAATGAAGCCCGGCGTGCAGCTGAACGAACTAAGCGACGATCTGCTCGCACAGCTCGTGTTACATGCATTGCCCGACACTGAAATTCACGAAGTGATGGCGGCGGTACCGGGCCCGACGACATGGACACCAGATCGACTTCAAGAATTCGTCTCTTTTCACCACCGCCGGCGCGGGGGCCTCGACGGGCCTGAAGGCGAAGTTAGTTTCGCCATTCTCGTTGACGGCACGGCGTCTGGGGTAGTTCGACTGCAACGAGTGGCACCTGGGCATTTGGAGGTCGGCATGTGGTTGACCCGTTCGGCACGGGGCCGCGGGATCGGCGGCCAGGTATTGGAAAGCATGGCGTCGAGAGCCGCCGTGCTCGGCGCCGACAAACTCGTGGCAATTACCACTGCGACAAACCAGGCCGCGCTATCAGCCCTGGCCCGTATCGGCGCCACGATCCACGCGCCGACGTCAGATGGGCGCGTTCGCACCGAAGTAGATCTCATCAAACCAACGGAAGCCGCGAACACGGTCGGCACTCCGATCCGAGACAAAAACTGACCGACCGTCAAATCACAGCGGGGCTGAAAGTGTCGCAGTAACGACCGTTATTGAGAAAACTGTTTCACGGCAGATTTAGTAATGCTCAACGAACGACGGTCAGATGGCGGGATTGCCCAGGATCACGTGGATCTGGTGGCAGTTGTGTCCACATTTGCTCGTCGGTCTTGGTGGGCTGTTCTTCCTGGGTCAGCAGGTCGGTGAACAGGACCAGGGTTTCGCCCAGTTTGGTTGCCGCCGGGGCGATCAGACCGTGGTATTCGAGTTGGTGTGCGGCCGCGGCGATGTTCTGGCACGCCGCATAGGCGGCTTTATCGGCGGTGTCGGATTGGAGTTGCTCCGGTGTGATGTCGACGAGGGCGCGGGTGGCTGCTGAACGCAAGTCCAAGATCGTGGTGACGTTGACGGTGCACGTGATCAAGGCGCGCGGCCGGATCGGCGGCAGGGGTTGGCCGGGATCGGTCACCAGTGGATCGATGAGGTGTCTATAAGCCTCAACGGTGACGGAATCGGTGGGTCGGCCGAGGTAGAGGACGGGATAGCCGCCTTCAGTACCCCAGCGGCCGGTGGCTGAGCGACCGTCCAGCGCGGTCGCCGCGAATCGCACCGCCACATGTCGTTGCCAAGTGCCATTGATACTGATGGCACTGGCTTGAGCTAGCCGGGCAGGCAGGTTGTCCACGCGGTCGATCACATCCCGCCCGCGACCCATTTGGCTTCGTCGATCACGGTGTCGATCTGGCCTTCGACAATCAGATCGATCGGCCGGCGCATGTTGAGGTTGCGGTTGCGGGCGCGCAACCAGATGTCGATGCCCTCATCGGTGTAGGAGTCGCTGAGTAGTTCGATAATCGTACGGACATCGAGTAGTCGTTTGACGGTGGCACCGCGCGGGGCATTTTGGCCGCTGGCCCAGTTCTGCACGGCCCTTGGTCCCGCGCCGACGGCTTTGGCGAGTTCAGCCTGGGTGACGCCGGCCTTGGTCACTTCTTCAACGACACGCATGTAGGTCACTGACGAGGTGTTTTCATGTCGCCCACGACGGTGTTGCTTGTGGGTGGTGGTTGGGGGCAGGTCGCTCATAAGCCTATTTTCTGTGGCACGTGCTGATTATGCAGCAGATTCGTTGCACATCAAGTTGCTGTTCTAGTTGCGTGTCTAAATGCTACTCTTGACGGCGGAGGGAGTTCCGAAGATGGCCGAGTTACTCGTCAGGGCGTCCGCGCAGGATGCCGCATTGCTCCGGCGTATCTACGGCCTCGATGGTCATTCCCCGGCTGCGGCGCGCCCGTCGCGCATCGTTGTGGACGCTCACACCCCGCTGAAAGGCGCGGATATCGCTATGACCGCCCGCCGTGCCGGTGTTCCCTTGCTGATTGATCCTCAGACCTATTACCTGCAAGGCACGCAGCACCCCGATGACCCATGGGCCACCCGGCTGCCGTTCGGCCGCGCCGACAAGCTTGTTCCTGCTGATTTCGATGCTTTTACTCAAGAGCAGCTGGTTGCCTCGGCGGTGGAGTATCAGATCCAGCATGGAGCCACCGCCGTCATTGCCCCTTACGTACATATCGACCGCCTCAACAGCGAATGGATCGATATCCAGGCCGGATTGTGGCAGCGCACAGCCCGGTACCTCGCACGAGAGAACATCGCGCTTCACGTCACCGCTGTTCTGGCGATCGGCTGGCGTGTTCTACATCCAGTGCAAGGGCACGCCGCGCTAGCGCCAGCCTTGTCTGCTCTTGCTGCGCTGGAGCCGCGTGAAGTCGCACTTGCAGCCTCGAAGGCAGATCAGGGCGTGCGCCCCCAGGACCGCGCGATGGATTTGGTGTTGATGATCGAACGAATTCGTCGCGACATCAACGTTATTGCTTGGCAGCAAGGACATCTCGGGGAACTCGCGGTAGCAGCCGGGGCGACCGGTTACGAGTGCGGCATCGGTTGGCGGGAACGCTGTGACCTCGGCGCCGCAGCAAACGCTCACCGTAAGCCGCAAACCGGCGGAACGCGCTCGGCGCGGCCAGTGTTCGTCAACGCACTCGGACGCAGTATTCCCAAACAGTCACTTGAAGCGCTCCGTAGCCACCGTGAGTTGTGGATGCGCATGATGTGCGCAGACTCAGGGTGTTGTCCCGTCGGCGGCGGGACAGGGCTTCTCGGCGACGCTCGAGCTCACGCGATTGTCCAGAGGCGACAGCGGATCGACCAGCTCGACCGCATCGAACGCGGAGTCTGGCGCTGGCAACACCTGGCCGAATCGGCCGATGCAGGCTTGGACTTGGCGCATCGCCTCAATCGGCGCGCCGCCACCAATGTCGACGTCAAACACGTCGACACCAGCGCACTGGAGGCGGTCAGCGCGGTCAGCCACACTCGCCGTGTTGATGCGCGATCCCGCCGGGTGGCTTAGCGCGCGTTTCCAGCGCCCATACATGCAAGGGGCACAACAGAATTGGCGCGAGAGCCCCGGGGCGCTATTGGGATGACAACAACAGCAATTGCGTTACTGCGGCCACGATATCGGCTTCGATACCGGTGTCGACGAGGTGTTTGCGGATGAGTTTGCGGGCGGCTTGGAACTTGGTGGCGCTGCTGAGATCGACGGTGGCGGCGGCTTCTTCGGCCCGTCGCCCGAGTGCGGCGAGGTTGCAGTGATCGGGGTTGCCGGGATCGAAGGTAGGGAAGGGCACTGCGAAAACGTTCTTGTCGAAGTCACGTCCTCCGAACAGTCCGATGGCCTGCAGGGGCTTCACTTCTGCCAGCAGGGGGGCGGAGTTGAGGATCGCGCAGAGATACTGCGCCTCCGCCCCAACCAGTGCCGGCATCCAGTAGAGCTTGTGGTCGATGACCGCGCGGGAGTCTCGGACGATGGCCGCGGCGAGGGTGTTTCCCGACTTGGTGTAGACGACGCGGGTAGGCGATGTGGGTAGTTGCGCCGAGAGCTGACCGTGGTAGTCGATGCGCTCGCAGAGCGGCTTGGTCTCGGTCTTGGCCCGATGCTGTTCCCAGGCTGATTCGGTGCCGGTCCACCACGCGGACAGCCCGGCGTGCAGGTCGATCTCCGCGGAGGTGAGGATCGCGGTGTCGGTGATCGGCAGAACGGCTTCACGCGGCGCCAGGGCGCGAAAGGGCAGGACCTGTTCCCCGAGGTAGACCGGGCGGATGAAGGCTGTTTCGACGTTCGCGGTGATCGAGGGGCAGTTCTTCCAGGGCGGCTTTTCCAGGGTGCTGCGCAATGAGGTGACTGCACGGCGACCAGCGCCGGGCCCGAGCGGCCCTTTGGGGGCGTCCACCACGAACAGGGCGAAGCGCGGCACCAGAATGGCGCCTTGGCGGAATCGGCTCTTGTAGGGCGACTCGACGGTGATCGCGCCGTGGTCGAGGGCGGCCACGGTGGAGGGGCTGGTGGTGATTTTGGCGCTGGCCTCTGTCCAGGGCAGGTCGGCGCGGGGGAGTCGGCCGTGCCATGCCAGCGTCGTGGTGGGCATGCGGGCGGGGTCGGGTGCTCGGTTGCCGTGCACGACGCAGGAGGTCATCGGGAATCCGGTGGTGACATTGTCCAGATCCCATGGGGGAGCGAACTTTACGGTGAGGTGGTTCCCCCGACGGGTGCTCCAGTTTCCGCTGCGGAACCCGGTGTGGGGCTTGCGGGTGAGCACACCGTGGGGCATGACAAAGGCGAAAACTCCACCGTCGCGCAGGTAGAGCTCGACGGCGCGGACGACGAACAGGGTGGACAGGTCACGGGCGGATGCACCGAGTCCGCCGGTGAGCAGATTGCGGGACTCGGCCAAGTCGAGGTAGTTCTTCTGCATGCTGGCCGGCATTTTCGAGTACCGCAGCCAGGGCGGGTTGCCGATGACGATGTCGACGCTGTTTTCCGGTTCGGCCAGCCACAGGGGGCGGATGAGGTTGCGCACGTAGTAGCCCCAGATGTGGTTGCGCCCTTGGGCGCGCAGGGTGCACAGGTTGAGGAAGGTTTCCCGCAGGATCTCGCCGTCGGTGCTGTCGGGGGCGATCCCGCGGCGTTTGAGGATCGCCACGACGGCTTTGTGGGCGTCCTTGGGGTCGGTGGTCAGTGCTTTGTCGGCCATCTCACTGACGAGGTAGTCGAACTGGGTGGCGTCTTTGAGGACACTGCGGGGAAAGCACAGGTCCAGGGCGAACAGCAGACCGCCACCGGGGCCGAAGAGGTCGCTGTCGTCGGTGCGGACCCGCACGACCTCGGTGGTGAACATGTCGGTTTCCTGCTGTTTCCATTGGATCGAATCGCCAAGGTAGACAGGGATAGTCAGTTCTTTGCGGCCCGGGGAGTTGATGTTGTCGCGGCCCAGGGCGAGCAGGTAGGTGACCCGGGCCAGGGTGACGGCGACGGGGTGCACGTCGAGGCCGATGACATGGGCGGTGACCTGTTGGACGGCGGCGTCGATGTCGATGCCGGCGGCCTGGGCGGCGTCGAGGTAGTGGCGGATCGCGTGGAACAGGAAGGTGCCTGATCCGCAGGCCGGATCGGCGGCAACGGCGGTTAGCGGGGCAGGGATGAAGGTGTGGACCATGCGGTCGGCCAGCCAGTCGGGGGTGTAGTACTCGCCGAGCTTTTCGCGGACGTTTTTGGTGATGACCGATTCGTAGAGGACTTTCAAAACGTCGTGTTCGACTGCGCTCCAATCGAATCGGGCGATCCGCCGGCCGAGGTTGCGTACAAAGGATTCCCCGGCGGGGGTGTCGGTGACCCAGTCGAAGAAGTCGGCTTCGACCACGCCGCGGATGCGGGCGTTGGCGAACTCGGTTCCGCTGGTGATCTGACGGGCGGTCAGGGTTCCGGTGGGGCCGACGTCGAAGTTGAGCACCGCGTGGGCGATGAGTTCGGCGGTGGTCACCAGCAGGGTGTGGTTGATGAAGAGTTCTTCGGAGTCCACGAACTCCGCGCCCAGGGCGGTGCGCAGCAGTTTGGCCCACAGTTGGCGTTTGAGTTGGACGTCTTTGTCGTCGGCGTGGGCGGCGTAGATGGCGTGCAGCTCAGCGGCGTCGAGCTGATGGGCGGGCGAGCCGGCACCGAGGCGGTGTTCGATCTCTTCGGGCAGTGGTTTGATCGCCGTCAGGGTGGACATCACCGATTCCAGCCAAACCAGCAGTTCGCCGGTATCGGGGGCGTTCTTGTTCAGTTGATGGACCGACACGAGCTCCAGGGCATCCCCGCGCAGGTGATATAGCCGCCATTGCGCGCCGTCGGTCAGGATGCCGACGTAGCGGCCCAACACCTCGGAGCGCTGCTGGACATAGCCGGCGAGCTGTTCTTCGGCTTTTTGGAGAACAGTGCTGGTCAGGTTCTTCTTGACCTCGATGACGCACTGACCGATTTCGACATCGATCCTCCTGCCGCCTTCGACCGGGGATTCCGTTTTCACCGCTTCGTCGTTGAGCCCAATGTTGGCGGCGATCAGCAGCGCGTAGATGTCGGCCTGGATCGTGGCTTCCGGCCGCGACGGCTGGCTGGCCAGCCTGGAAACAATGCTGTCCAAATCTATGGCCGCCACGCACCGAAGCGTATCGGCGGCAGGCTTCCAGCCCCGGTCAGCAACGTACGAGTCTGTTAGTAAACGGTGCGACGAACTGGCCGCCTGGCGACGGTCAGCGCCCCACTGAACGCCACGACGAGACCTCCCCTGATCACAGGCTGAGGTCGTAGCCGTCGTCGCGGCCGCGGCTGCGGTCGCGGGCGCGGGTACGTTCCTGGCGGCGGTAGCGCTCAATCTGTTCAGCGTTGGCCCGTTCGGCGTCGTGGTGGGCGGTGATGAGGCCGGTGTGGGCCTGCACCAGCCTCCCGACAGTCGTGGTGGCGGCCTGGTGGCCGGTGTCGGCGGTGGAGCCGAGGTGGTGGGCGGCCCAGGGTGCGGCGGCGCCGAGGGTGTCGATGAGATGTCGTTGCGGGCCGGGGTGGGCGCGGTCGGTGATGAGCACGAGTTTGAGGTCGTGTCGAGCGGCGGTGTTCAGCCACCAAGTCAGGCTGTTGGTGGTCAGGTGGTCAGCGCCGTCGAGGACGATGCGGCTGCCTGGTGGGGGTTTCCAGGTTCGGCGGTACAGGACGTCGGCGGCGGTTTTCCCGTCGAGCAGGAAGCGCCGGTACGGCAGTTCGGTGGCCTGGCCGGCAGCGCCGGGCGGCCCGATCGGGATGACCGCCATCTGAACCCCGGGGCCGCCGGTGCGGGCCAGCGCGCCGATCACGGCGGCTTTGTCCTGACCGCCGGCGTTGGTGTGCAGGTCCAGGGTGTGCACCGTGGTGGGGCTCAGCGCGATCCGCTCGACGGCCCGGCGAGCGTCGAGGTCGTCGGCCAGGACAGACCGGGCCGGGCGGCGGCCGATCACCGCGGGGCTGCGGTGCTCAGCGGCGACGGTCAGGGCGTTGCGCAGCCAGCCGGGCAGTTCCTCCTGACCAGCCTGCACGGTGTCGATGTCGCCGGCCGGGGGGTGGGTGGCGGTCCACGCCGCGGCGCGCTCGACGATGCCCGGTGTCGGCGGGGTGGGGCCGAGGTGGTGTGCCCACGGCAGGCCGGCCAGGGTGTCGGTGAGGTCCCGGCTGGGCCCGTCGGCGGCGGGGTCGCTGAACAGCAGCAGTTTGGTGTTACTGGCCCCGGCGCGCAGACACAGGGCGGTCAGCGCCTCGGTGGGCAGCGCCTCGGCGTTCTCGACGATGAGGACCCCGCCCACGCGCAGCTTGTTCTCCCGGCCGGCCATCGCGGTGAGGGCCTCGGCCGGATCCATCACGCTCACCCCAGCCCGCTGACAGGCGGTCTCAACCTCGGCCGCCGTCGTGGTGGTGGTCTGCGCCAGCCATGTCGGGTGCCCGGCCTGGCCGGCGGCGGCGGCGACCGCCTCGATGATGGCGGCGCGCTGCCCGGGATCGGCGCCACGCAGCGGGTGCACCGAGCGGATGCTGGTGGTGACCGCGCCCACCACCTGGCGGGTGGACTCATCCAGGCCATGGCCAGCGGCCGGGTCGGCGACGGGGTTGGCATAGCCGGTCGCCCCGCTGCGTGCCCCGGCGGCGCAGACGAAGACCTCGACCGCGGCCTGCAGATCAGCGGTGCGCCCCACCAGCACCGCAGCGGTCTGCGCCCGGGCTGCCGCCTGGGTGTGCTCCTCGTGGGCGGCCCGCACCTGAGCCAGGGCGTGGGTGCGGGCGTCGAGCAGCTCGACGACCGCGGCGGGCAGCCCGGCCCGGTCGGTGTCGGCGGCGGTGCCGCCGGCGGTGCGGTGCGGTTCGTCGCGGCCGAGCAGCTCCAGCAGGGTGGTCGCGGCGTCGGCGGCGTCCCCGCGGCGGGCCGGATGCACCCCCGCGACAGGGGTGGGGGTGTGTTCGTGATCCTGTTCGCCGGCGATCTGCTCGCAGAGGTAGACGTGGTTGGCCTGGCGGCCGCGGGTCATCGCCACATACGCCGAGGACCGCCGCCCGCCCGCCGACAGCACGGCGTGGCAGCGATCGGCGGTGGTCCCTTGGGCGGCGTGCACCGTGATCGCGTAGCCGTGGTGGACGTGGCGGTGCAGATAGTCACCCGTGAACACGCTCAGCGCCTGATCCCCGATCCGGCGCACCGCGATCCGGTCCCCGGCCGGGTCGATTTTCTCGACCCGCCAGCGTTGCCCGTTACGCACCGGGGCATCCTCGATCAGGCTCAGCGGGGCACCGTGGCCAGCCCGGATGTACACCTCGATGGTGGGGTCGTTGCGGCGGCTGATGACCACATCGCCGACCCCGATCCGACACCGCCGCGCCCCGGTGATGGTCGGGGCATCAGCCGCCACGGTGTCGCGGTGGATGCGTTCGTTGAGCGCATCGGCGATCTCCCACCGATCCGCGATCAGCAGGGCGTCCGCCCCGCCGGCCCGGTCGGCGGTCCAGGCGGCCAACGCGTCGGCGGCCATCGTGACCGGATCGCCGGTGTGCAGCCGGCCCGCATCCCGATACCAGCCCACCGCCCGGGCCAGCTGCGCGCCGTCACCGTCGCGGATGGCCAGGGAGGCGTCCCGCTCGCCGGGATCGGCCATCCGCCACACCGCCGACAGATGCTGCGCCCAGGGCAGGTCGGCGACCAGCTCGGCGAACATCCCACCCCGGGACCGCACCGGGGCCAACTGGTGGGCATCGCCCACCAGAACTGTTTTCGCCCCCGCGCCCGTGGCCGCGGCTAAAAGCTCGCGTAGCGCCGGGGTGCCGACCATGCCGGCTTCATCGACCAGCAGCAGCGTGGCGGCGTCGAGCTGCTGCCCGCGGCCCGCGCGGATGTCGGCCAACACCGCCGCCACGGTGGCGCCGGTGTCGGCCGCACCTTCGGCCAGGGCGACGTCGACCGCCCGCCCGGTCGGGGCCACCACCATCACCCGCCCGATCCCGCCAGCGTGGGCGGCTTCCCGCAGCGCCCGCAGCGAGGTGGTCTTGCCCGCCCCGGCCGGGGCGGTGATCACCTGCACCAGCCACGGCGAAGCCGCGACCGCGGCGACCGCGCGCGCCTGATCCTCGGACAGACCGGCGGTGTCCACCACCGCGGCGGTGTCGAACACGGCGGCCGCGTCGCGGGCGCCGATCATCTCCCACACCGCGATCTCCTCGGCGATCATCGGCGCCGCGGTGTACCGCTCATGGCCTTCCCGCTCATGCGCCGCGCGCGGGTCGGTGATGCGCACCGTGGCCCGCTCAGCCAGCGCTTCCACCAACTCCAGCGGATCAGCCGGGGCGGCATCCACGATCACCGGCAGCCGCGCCCCCAACGCCTCGACCAGATCGGCCCGGGTGAACGCCGAGCGCGTAATCCCGCCGACCGCCGCGGCCACCACCTCGGTGGCGCTCACCCGCCCGGCGGCCGCCCGCGCCTCCCGCGCCACGGACTGCGCGACCGGGTCGATGACCACCTCCCCGAACCGCCCCACCCACTCCTCACGCAACTCCGCCCAGGGCCGGTGTTCCGGCTTCTTCGGGCGGGTGGCTTTCTGCGCACTGGCCAACTGCGCCGCCGTCACGCTCTCCCCGACCACCAGATGCTCGGTGGCCCACTGATGCAACTGGGTCGAGCGCTGCGACGCCGCCGCCAACACCGCCCGGTCCACCCCGGCGATCTCGGCCATCCCCGAATGGGCGTCGACGGCCTCCCATTCCAAACCGGCCAGCTCCCACACCCGCCGCCGCAGCGTCGCCTGATAGATCACCCCCGCCGCCCGGGCCTCATGCCACAACGAATCCGAGTCGATCGCCACCAGGGTGCCGTCGGCGCGCGCCTGACGATTCGGCACCAACACATGGGTATGCAGATGCGGATCCCCCGCCCGCGACGTCTCATGCTGATACGCCGCCGCCACCAACCCCGGCAGCCGCTGAAGGTCCTTCATCCCGGTTTCCGGGTTGTGCACTCGGGTGTAGCCGGCGTGCCGGTGCAAATACTCCAGTGCCGCCGCGATCCCCGCGGTGTGCGCCTCGGCCACCGCCTTGGACACCACCCCCGTGGTGTCCACCGCCCGCAACACCGACACCGACATCGGGGCGCAAAACCTCAGATCGAAACCATGGTTGTGTAGCTCGGCGAACCGCCGGCCCGACCCCCCATTCGGGGCCACCCCGTCATCGAGCCAGCGCGCCACCACATCCAAATCCGCCACCCCGCCGGCGCGCTGCTCATCGCTCAACCCCACCAACCCGGCCGCCGCCGCGGCGTCCCCGGCCACCATCCACACCGCACCCCGGGTCTCCCCCTCGGTGTAGTACTCCCCCAAACCACCATTAGCCGACCGACGATCCATCGCCGCGCTCTGCGCAGCCCGCGACGTGTCGTTGTAATACCGCACCGACCACTGACGCAGCTTCGCGATCGTCAACACCGAAGCCACCACCTCCCAGCCGACTTGCGACCCCACCGGGCCACACAAGGGGTGCGCCCTCAGGCGCACCCCCAGCCTCGCACACATTGTGCAAATGTGCCAGATACTGAGACTGTGGTTAGGGTGGCCTTGGTTTGGGGTGGGGCTGGCGTGGCGGGAAGGGGATGGAGCGGGAATTGGGTTACGGGGGGCTGAGGTGGAGGGGAGCCTTTGGAAGATCGGAGCCGTGTGGGAGAGGGAAGGGCCGTGGGTTGCTGCGGGGGTTGGCCATGGGAGACGAACGAGCGGAGTCCGCCCGCCTGGTTGGGCTCGGCCGCCCGTCTTGCCGTGGAGGGTGCGGGCCCGTCACCATAGGTACATACAGGTACGCTTCGTGTACCCGTTACGTTCCTGTCGTACTTTGATTCTCGGGTGTCATCGGGTCCGGCCCGCAGGGGATGTCCAGGCCGCGGGCGGTGCGGACCGCGGCGTGGTGGGCGGCGGTGTCGGCGGCGACGGTGGCGGTGCGCCGGGACAGCGCA
>CAYTOD010000074.1:0-19915 GCA_964439315.1 uncultured Mycobacterium sp.
CGAAATCCTGCCAGGGCTGCGCTCCGAGTGCGGCGACGGTGACCACCACGTAGACCAATGTCACGGTCACCAGTGCGGCCATGATCGCCCGGGGCATGGTCTTCTGGGGATCCTTCACTTCGTCACCGGCCGTGGAGACGGCATCCAGGCCGATGTAGGAGAAGAAGATCGTGCCGGCCGCCGCGCCGATCCCGGCGGTGCCGAAAGGCGCGAACTCAGCGAACCGATCGGCATCGAACGCCGTGAACCCGATGACGGCGAACATCACCAGAACGCTCAGCTTGATCAGCACCATGATGGTGTTGACCTTCGCCGACTCGCTGGCCCCGCGGATGAGAAGCACGGCGCACAAACCAACCAGCACGACAGCCGGAAGGTTGATGATTCCCGGCGACGGGTCGTCCCAGGGGGCGGCGGAGAGAGCCTGGGGCAGACGATGCCCGAAGAAGTTGTCGAGCAGTTTGTTGACGTATTGACTCCAGCCCACCGCAACCGCGGCGGTGGACACGCCGTACTCGAGCAGGAGGCAGGCCGCCACGCCCATCGCAACCAGTTCGCCGAGGGTTGTGTAGGCGTAGGAATACGTTGACCCGGAGACCGGTATGGCCGAGGCCAGTTCGGCGTAGCAGAGGGCGGCGAGCCCCGCCGCGATTCCGGCGATCACAAACGAGGCGACCACCCCGGGGCCGGCCTCGGGAACCGCCTCGGACAGCACGAAGAAGATGCCTGTTCCCACCGTGGCGCCGACCCCGAACAACGTCAGTTGGAAAGTACCGATGCTGCGTTTCAGATGGTCGGAAGCCCCCTGTGCCACGGGCGCATCAAGGACAGGCCGTCGCCGCAGCATCTGCTGGACGAGGCCGATGGATGGAGCCCCCATATGGTCCTCCTGGATCGGGTCCGCTGATTATCAGGCCTATCCGGGTTTCGCGCCTGTTGAACGAAAAGTCTGGAGTCTGGATGATGAGTCCGCTTCGCCGTCGACCGATTCAGGGGAGGGTGAGAAGCACCAGTGCGCAATCATCGTCGAACTCACCGTGTGAGCTGAGTTGCTTGAGTTCATCGACCAACGCGTCCAGCGACCAGTCGGGGCGTGCGGCCAGGGAGGCACAGAGCTCGCGGAAGTCGTCGTTGGACAACAGGTTCCGGCCGTCTGGGCCGTTCAGCTCGAAAGCTCCGTCGCTGTAGATCAGGAGTTGGCCGCCGGAGGGCACGGTGTAGGCGGCGGACGTGTAAGCGGTGTCGGCGAACACCCCGATCGGTAACGACGGCGCGGACAACGACGTGACGTTCACGATCTCGGCGTCGCGGTTGATCGCGAGGGCGGGCGGATGTCCCGCGTTCGCGTAGCGCAGAGTTCGAGTGGACGCCTGGTAGACCCCGTACCAGATGGTGAAGTAGTGACCGCCCTGCTCCTCCATCTGGAACAGGTCGTTGAGCTTGTTGAGCACATGCTCCGGATTCAGCAGCGTCGTTAGGGGCAGTGTGCCGCCACGGATGAGATTGTGCAGTGACGCCGAGAGCAGCGCAGGTCTGATGCCGTGACCGGACACGTCCAGGATGTAGACCTGGAGGTGGTCGCCGTCGAGCCACCGATAGTGGAAGCCGTCGCCGCCCAGGTCCATCGCGGGCAGGTACCGGGACGTGATCTCGACCTTGCCGTGCAGGTCTCCGGGCATGATCGACGTCACGTACTCGGCTGCGCTGGCCATCTCGGCGGTCAGCCGGTCGGTCAGGGCGCGCTTCTGCGCCTCGGTTCTCTGCAGCGCCATTCGTTCGGCCTCCAGCGCCGTGTGGGCGCTCTGATACTGACGTCTGACGTTGACCGCGACCCAGGCCAGCAGTACGGCAGCGGCGGCGAGGGTGGCGACGAGCAACAGCAACTCCAGGAGTCGGGACTGGAGCAGTTCCCCACTTCGGGCCCCCTCGTCCGCGTGCAGTGCTGAGCCCGCGTTGTCGGCGTAGCGGCGGGAAGCGCGCCCCAGTTCCTCGGTCCGGGGCACAACTAGAGCCGCCCAGTGCGGGCGCTGGTCCACCGGGAGAACGCCCGGCGGCACCTGGCGGATCATGTCGTCCAGAGAGTTGAGAGCGGCATGGAACTCCGCGGAGGCGGAATCGCCGGCCGTCCTGCCGTTCTGGTCGACCACGCCCAGTCGTTGGGCCAGCAGTGCGCGCTTGAGCTGGACGTCGCGCCGCGACACGGACCCCAGCAGATAGCGCTGGGTCTCGTTGACGTAGCTGAGCGCCTCGTTCATCGCGTAGAAGGTGTCGGCAGTGGAACTTTCGGTGCGCGTGAATGTCTCTGAGTAGCTGCGGTGGCGCGCCGTGACGACCGAGTTCTCGAGGATCAGGCAGATGATCAACACCACCACCAGCGCAGCCAGCGCGCGCTGGCCGCGGCTGAGGCGAAGCTGCGGACCGGGCCGCACGAGCCCAGCGTTGTCCATCAGGACGTGGGCGGGGCAGGCACCGTCGTTATCGACGCCAGACTCCAGTTCCAGGCGTCCATCGCCTGAGACATGGGTGTGCCGTCGGGGTAAACGATCCGGATCGGGCCGCCCTGGTCATAGGGAATCGGGGCGCCGTCCCGTTCCGTGGCGATCAGACCCTGCGACGCGATCATGGGTCCAGCGGGGCCGGAGTAGTGGTAATCGTTCAGGGCGACCGTGTCGATGGTCGCGGTCTCCGGGATTCCCGCCTTGTCCAGGAGCACGGCGATCGGAACACCCCGGAAGGTCTGACGCTTCTTTACGAACGGTTCGTCGATGGTGATGGAGACCTCGCCGAGGGCATTGAGTTGGCCCATGGTCAGCGACAGCGGCGTGCTTCCGCCCGTCACCGTCAGGACCGGTTCGTTCGGGCCTGCGGGGTCGATCGGCAAAACGCCGTACGGATTGGTGCTCGGCGCCGCGCTCGCGGGCACCGTCGAAGTTGCCGACGTGGAGGCGCTGTCGACGGCAGTCTTGTCGCCGCCGCACGCCGCAACGCTCAGGCACACAAGAATTCCTGCCGTGCCGAGCGCGAGGGCGGGTCGCATTTGCCCCAGAATACTCGACCGTTGGTCTGCTGCTGCTGCCGCCGCGCGTCGGCGCCTGTTCACGGCAGGCTCCGCCCCGAGGAGAAGTAGGGCGGGCGGGGCTCGAACCCGCGACCTACGGATTATGAGTCCGCGGCTCTAACCAACTGAGCTACCGCCCCATGCGGGGTTTCCCTGCAACCACGTGCGGAATAGCTGCCCACACACGACCTTGACAGTAGCGCCCGACGCGATCCCCGACGACGCGCAGGTATGGTGCGGCACCACCCCTGACCACACCCGACCCCGGGACGGTCCGACCGTGAGACGATCAACACATGATCGGCGTGGATACGGCGGCACACGTGGGTCGGCTCGGCGCCGTTACCGTCGCTCTGGGGATCGGGGTTCTGAGCGGGGCAGGGCTGGCGTCGGCGGCGCCGGACACCACGGGCGACAGAACCGCCATCGCGTCCCGGCCCGAACCGGCGGCGTCGATTCAGCGTTCGCGTGCCCGGCACACCGGCACGACCGGGTCGGAGAAATCCTTCTCCCCGGCATCACGGACCGCGCCCCTGAAGTCGATACCCGCTGCCGCCCAACGCACTTCGGCTGTCGTCAGGGCTGCACGATCCGCAAAGCCGTTCACCAACCAGACGCCGCAGTCGAGCCCGATACAGACCGGGCAGAGTCCCGACGGAGTCGTCAGCGGCACGCTGAACGCGGTCGATCCCGACGGGGATCGTCTGACCTACACCGTGACCTCCCCACCCGCGCACGGCACCGCGACAGTGGCCCTCGACGGCTCGTGGACCTACACCCCCGCCCAGGCCGTCCTCGCCACCGGCGTCACCGATTCCTTCCGGGTGAACGTCAGTGACGCCGGCAACGGGTTCGCCATCCACGGACTGGCCGGGTTGATCCACCTTCTGAGCTTCGGCCTGTTCGGCAATCGCGGGGACTCCAGCACCGCCACCGTCTCAGTCGTGGTCACCCCGACCGACGCTCCCCCCGATCAACCGGTGGTGTCGGACTACCGGCAGAAGATGCGCGACTTCATCATCGACATCGCCCAGCAGGCACGCTCGGTGAACCCCGGCTTCATCGTCATCCCGCAGAACGGCCAGGAGTTGATCACCGTCAACGGTGCGGCGGACGGTCCACTGGCCGCCGACTACGCGGCCGCGATCAACGGGCAGGGACGCGAAGACCTCTTCTACGGCTACCGCGCCGACAACGTCGCCACCCCCGCCGGGGAGCGCGACTACATGCTCGAGTTCCTCGACCGCGAGGAAGCCGCCGGAGTGCAGGTCCTGGTCGCCGACTACTGCTCGACACCGACGCGCGTCGACAATTCCTACACTCAGAACGCCGCGCACGGATTCATCTCCTTCGCCGCGAATCACCGCGAGCTCACCACGATCCCGCCCCGGCCAGCCGAGCCGTTCTCGGTCAACGCCGACAACGTCGACACCCTCGCGCAGGCCCGCAACATGCTGTATCTGCTCAACCCGGGCCGCTTCGACTCCCGTCAGTCCTACCTGTCCACCCTTGCCGACACGAACTACGACGTCATCATCATCGACGCGTTCTACGAGGACGGGCCCTTGACGACAGCGGACGTGGCCGCGCTGCAGACCAAGGCGAACGGCGGCCGCCGGTTGGTGATCGCCTATATGAGCATCGGAGAGGCCGAGGACTACCGCTACTACTGGCAGGCGGACTGGCGCCCAGGGTCACCGTCGTGGCTGGGCGCCGAGAACCCGGACTTCGCCGGCAATTACAAAGTCCGCTACTGGGAAAAGGCTTGGCAGGACGTCATTCTCAGCGGTCCCGACGCCTACCTCAACCGCATCACAGGCGCCGGATTCGACGGCGTCTACCTCGACCTGGTGGACGCGTTCGAGTACTTCGAATAGCGCGCCGGGATGACGCCGGTTCACTCCCCCCGGATCGTCCGCTCCAGTCCCTTGTTGATCGCCTTGAGGGTCGCGATGCGGGCGAAGTACTTGTTGTTGGCCGGAATCACGTGCCACGGCGCGCGCTCGGACGTGGTGCGCAGGATCGCCTGGTCGACGGCCTTGACGTACTCGTCCCACCGGTCGCGGTTGCGGTAGTCCTCTTCGGTGATCTTGTGCTTCTTGTAGTCCGTCTCCTCGCGGGCCTTGAAGCGGGCCAACTGTTCCTGCGGCGAGATGTGCAGCCAGAACTTGGCCACGTAATAGCCCTGCTCGACCATCTGGGCTTCGAAGTCGTTGATCTCGTCGTAGGCCCGCTGCCATTCGGCGGGAGCGGCGAAGCCTTCGAGCCGTTCCACCAGGACCCGGCCGTACCAGGTGCGGTCGAAGATGACGACCTTGCCGGCTTGCGGCAGATCACGCCAGAACCGCCACAGGTAGTGGAACTTGCGCTCCTCCTCGGTGGGCGCGGCCACCGGGATCACCCGGAAGTCGCCGGCCTCGATCGCGCCGGTGACTCGGCGGATCACCCCGCCCTTGCCGGCTGCGTCCCAGCCCTCGAAGGCCAGCACCGTGCTGATGCCCTTCGTGCGGGCCTCGATCGACAACCGATGCAGCTTGCCCTGCTGCTTGGCGAGTTGCTTGCGGTACTCATCGCGGGTGAGGGTCTGGGTCAGGTCGACACCGGAGAGCACGTTGGCCTGAGCCTCGAGGTCGCCAAATACCGACTCGGCCAGCGCCGGCGGCGCCTTGCGCGGTCCCTCGGCGATCCGGGCCGTCAGGGCGGACAGGATGGTGCGTGCCACCGTCAGGTCGCGATAGCGGTCATCGGTGGACTCGACGATCGTCCACGGCGCGTGCGGAGCGCTGGTCTCGCGGAGAATCCGCTCGGCGATCGGCAGTACCGGACCGAGCGAGTCCAGCGCCGCCCAGTCCCGGCGGTCGACCTGCCAGCCCAGTTCCGGATGGTCCTCGGCGGCCTTGAGTTTCTTCTTCTGCACCTTCGCCGGGGTGTGCAGGAAGAACTTGAGGATCAGCGCGCCGTCCGCCACCAGTTCGTTCTGCAGGTTGGCGATGTGCCGCAACCAGGCGGTGAACGCCTGCTCGGTGATGTCGCCCTCGGCGAGCTGGTTGGCAGCACGCATCAGTCCGCCGACGAAAAAGGCGGCACCGCCCTTGGGCGGCAGCGAGCGCCACAGCCGCCAGAGGTGCGGCCGCTGGTACTCCTCGTCGGTGGCATCCGCGAACACGCGGGTATTGATGAAGCGGGAGTCGAACCACTCGTTGAGGCGGTTCACCAAGGCGTTGGCGGCCAGCCGGTCGTCGCCGGCGATCCAGATGATCACCGGGAAGTCGGTGTCCCGCAGGTCGTACTGGGCATTGATCAGCCCGACCCGAAGGCCCGGGACCGCTGCCGTGTACTCCTCTTTGCTGATCTTGTTACCGACCTCGCACACCTCAAGCATGCGGTTCACGGTATTGCCAAAGCCGCTCCCGTGGGCCGGAATCGGTCCAATGAGTGAAGCGCGGGTGAACGCGGGACTACTGCGCCTGGCTGACCGAGGACATGTGGAAGTCGGGGATCCGCAGCGTCGGCATCACCGCGCGGGTGGCCCAGTCGCTCCACTCGCGCGGCAGCGTGGTTTCGGCGATGCCGGCCTGCGTCGCCCGGCGCAGCAGATCCAGTGGGCTCTCGTTGAACCGGAAGTTGTTGACCGCCGCGGTGACTTCGCCGTCCTCGATCAGGTACACCCCGTCACGGGTGAGTCCGGTCAGCAACAGGTTGATGGGGTCGACGGTGCGGATGTACCACAGCGTGGTCAGCAGCAGACCGCGTTCGGTGGCGGCCACCATGTCCGCCAAATCCGCTGTGCCGCCGGTCATCAGCAGGTTGTCGGCCGGGACGGCGGGGGCGACGCCGAACTCCTTCGCCGCAGCGCGTGGATAGGCAAGTGCGGAGATGGCGCCGTCCCGGATCCAGTCCACCCGGTCGATCTCCATGCCGTTGTCGAACACCGAGATCCGCTCCGAGCCGGCCGCGGTGTGGACGAACGGCGCGCACTCCAACCCGGTCGCCAACGGGTCGGAGTACAACGTGAGCGGCAGGTCGGTCAACCTCTCGCCGACCCGTGTTCCCCCGCCCGGGGCCGACAGTGCGTTGCGGCCTTCCTGGGCGCCCCGGCCGTCCATCGTCCAGCCGAGGTAGATCATCATGTCGGCGACAGTCGACGGCGGCATCAGGGTCTCGTAGCGACCGGCGGGAAGCTCGATGGTCCGACCGGCCCAACCCAGGCGCGTCGACAGGTCGGCGAGCATGGCGTCGACCGGGACATCGGCGAACCACGGCGAGCTGATCCCCGACCACGCGCTGGCGCCGTCGCGCTTGGCGGTGATCTCCACCGACCCGGTGGGTTGGGTGAACCGGCGCCTGATGCCGGTCGACGTCGCCAGGAACGTCGTCTCGACGATGTGGTGGGCGAACCCGTACAACCGGTCCGATCGGCCGAATCCCGCCGACAAGGCTTGGGCCACTTCGGCGAACGCGCTCGCACCCGTCGTGGGCACCGGGTCGCCCCAGTCCGCGGGCTCCCCGGACCCGGTCAGCAGAGGGGCGCTGTCGCGCGCGGCCGGGGCGGAGAAAGCGGCCTCCTCCGAATCGGCGACCAAGGCCGCGACGGACCCAGCGTCGACGGCACTGGACTGACGCGAGCCCACGCGGGCTTGGCCGTCGCGCCGCACAATGGAAATCACCGCGGTGGTGCGACTCGTCGATGCCCCGTTGGTGGTCATCGAGTTTCCGGCCCAGCGCAGCGACGCCTCGGCGCGGTCGGTGACGATCACGATCGTCTCGTCACAGCGACCCGACGCAGCGGCGGCGGCCAGGGCGAGGTCGACGACGTCCTGAGCCGGGATCACGCGTGGCCCCCTTCAGTCCGGGTGTTGAGGACGGTGACGCCGCGGAACAACGCCGACGGGCATCCGTGGCTGACGGCGGCGACCTGGCCGGGCTGCGCCTTGCCGCAGTTGAACGCTCCGCCAAGTCGCCAGGTAGATTGTCCGCCAACGGCTTCCATGGAGTTCCAGAAGTCGGTGGTGGTGGCCTGATAAGCGACGTCGCGAACCTGCCCGTCGAGCCGGCCGTTGCGAATCCGGAAGAACCGCTGCCCGGTGAACTGGAAGTTGTAGCGCTGCATGTCGATCGACCAGCTCTTGTCGCCGACGATGTAGAGGCCGTCGTCGACCCGGCTGATCAGGTCCGTGGTGGTCAGGTTGTCGGTCCCCGGTTGCAGCGACACATTCGGCATCCGCTGGATCGGCACGTGATGCGCGGAATCGGCGTACGAACACCCTGTCGAGCGGTCCTGCCCCAGCCTCTTGGCGAACACCCGGTCGGTCTGGTAGCCGACGAAGACACCGTCGCGGACCAGATCCCACTGCTGGGCCTTGACCCCTTCGGCGTCGAAACCGATTGTGGCCAAACCGTGTTCGATGGTGCGGTCGGCGGTGACGTTCATCATCGGCGATCCGTAGCGCAGCGTTCCGAGTTTGTCGGGGGTGGCGAACGAGGTGCCCGCATAGGCGGCCTCGTAGCCGATGGCGCGGTCGTATTCGGTGGCGTGTCCGATGGACTCGTGGATGGTCAGCCACAGGTTGGTCGGGTCGATCACCAGATCGGTGGGACCGGCAATAACGCTGGGAGACTTGGCCTTCTCGGCCAGCAGCGTGGGTAGTTCGCTGAGCTCGAAGGTCCAGTCCCAGACGTCGTCTCCGGCGACGACCTCCCAGCCGCGGCCGGCGGGCGGAGCGAGGGTCCGCATGGACTCGAAGCTGCCCGCGGCGGCGTCGACGGCCACCGCCTCCAGCGTCGGCATGGTCCGCACCCGCTGCTGAGTGATCGAGGAGCCGAAGGTGTCGGCGTAGAAGGTCTGCTCCTTGACGGTGTGCACCAGCGCAGACACGTGGTCGACCCCGTCGGAGGCGAGCAACCGGCCGGAGTAATCCCCCAGCACGGCAACCTTCTCCGAGGTCGGCACCGAGAACGGGTCGGTGCGGTAGTCCGACACCCAGACCGCGTCGAGGTAGACCGGTTCATCGGCGAGTTCGATCCGCTCGGCGTTGAGCGCGGACAGCGTGACCGCCACCCCCACCGCGTGACGTGCAGACTCCGCGGCGATGTCGGGGCTGAGACCGGCGTGGGAGGCGAAGCCCCAGGTGCCGTCGACGATCACCCGGACCGCCAGGCCAATGTCACGGTCGAGGACAGCCGTCTCGAGTTCACCGTCGCGCATCTGGACGATCTCGGTGGTGATGGCGTGCACGCGCAGGTCCGCGTAACTGGCACCGGCCGCCCGGGCCGCTCCCAGCGCGGCGTCCGCCAGGCGGTTCAGCGGCAGCGCCAGGAAGTCGTCGTCAACACTGCGGTCGGGCCGTCCTGTCACCGTTCCACCGTAGCCGCAGGCCGGCCGTCGCTACGCTGGCGGCCACATGCAGGAGAAGCAGATGTCCGGACACGGGTCGTGACGGCGACCGGCAGCCGCCGTGCGCACTCCACCCTGTTGGGCTACGGGCTGCTGGCGCCCAGCCTGTTCGGGGTGGTGTGCTTCCTGCTGCTGCCGATGCTGGTGGTGGTCTGGTTGAGCCTGCACCGCTGGGACCTGTTGGGTCCGATCCGCTATGTGGGGCTGGAGAATTGGCGTTCGGTGTTGTCCGACCCGGCATTCGGCAACTCACTGCTGGTGACGCTGGCGTTCATCGCGATCGTGGTGCCGGCCCAGATCGTGCTCGGCCTGGCGGCGGCGGCCATGCTGGCCCGCGGACTGCCCGGCAGCGGCCTGTTCCGGGCGTTGTACGTGATCCCGTGGATCTGTTCGCCGTTGGCGGTGGCGGTGCTGTGGCGCTGGATCCTGGCTCCGACCGACGGCGCGGTCAGTACCGTGCTGGGCCACCGCATCGAATGGCTCACCGACCCGGGCCTGGCGTTGCCGGTCGTCGGCGCGGTGACGGTGTGGACCAACGTCGGATATGTGGCGCTGTTCTTCCTGGCCGGGATCCTCGCCATTCCGCCGCAGATCCACGACGCCGCCCGCACCGACGGGGCGACGGCCTGGCAGCGGTTCTGGCGGATCACCCTGCCGATGCTGCGGCCGACCTTCTTCTTCGTGTCGGTCACCGGGATCGTCAGTGCTGCTCAGGTATTCGACACCGTGTATGCGCTCACCGGGGGCGGGCCGGCGGGCCGCACCGACCTGGTCGCCCACCGGATCTACGCCGAGGCGTTCGGCGCCGCGGCGATCGGGCGGGCCGCGGTGATGGCCCTCGTGCTGTTCCTCATCCTGGTCGGGGTGACGGTCGTCCAGCAACTGTATTTCCGCAAACGGATCAGCTATGACCTCACGTAACTCACTGATCTACCTGGGTCTGCTGCTGGGGGCAGCGGTGACGGTGGCCCCGTTCGGGCTGGGTTTGCTGACGTCGTTCACCTCGGCCCGGCAGTTCGCCACCGGGACGCCGCTGTCGCTGCCACGGCCGCCGTCGATGGAGAACTACACCGCCCTGGGTGATGCCGGGTTCGGCCGGGCCCTGGCCGTCACGGCGCTGATGACGGCGGTGATCACGCTGGGGCAGTTGACCTTTTCGGTGCTCGCCGCCTATGCCTTCGCCCGCCTGGACTTCCCCGGCCGGGACGGGTTGTTCTGGGTCTACGTGGCCACGCTGATGGTGCCCGGCACCGTGACGGTAGTCCCGCTGTACCTGATGATGGCCGAACTCGGCCTGCGGAACACGTTCTGGTCGTTGGTGATTCCGTTCGTGTTCGGCTCGCCGTATGCGATCTTCCTGCTTCGCGAATACTTCCGGGCAATTCCGGAGGACCTGCTCAACGCCGCCCGCATCGACGGTGCCAACACCCTCGACGTGATCGTCCATGTGGTACTGCCGGCCAGCAAGCCCATTCTGGCGACGCTCACACTGATCACCGTTGTCTCGCAATGGAACAGCTTCATGTGGCCCCTGGTCATCACCAGCGGCAGTCGCTGGCGGGTGCTGACAGTGGCCACCGCCGGTCTGCAATCGCAGTACAACGCGCAATGGACCTTGGTAATGGCCGCCACCACCGTGGCGATCGTCCCCCTGGTGGTGTTGTTCGTGGCATTCCAGCGCCATCTTGTGCGTTCGATCGTCGTCACGGGGCTGAAATGATCGCCCGCCCGAGGGTTTCCACGCTGATGCTGATGGCATTGCTCACGGTGGCCGCGGTGCTGGCCGGCCTGGTGGTCATCCTCGGCCGCGATATCGACCCCCGCGGCCGGACGGTCGTCACCGTCCGACTGTGGGATCAGCAGGTGGCCGCCGCCTACGCCGAGTCGTTCGAAGCCTTTCACCGCAGCCACCCCGACATCGAGGTGCGCACCACCGTCGTCTCCTACGCCAGTTACTTCGACACTCTGCGAACTGACGTGGCCGGCGGCGGCGCCGACGACATCTTCTGGATCAACACCGTCAACTTCGCCGAGTACGCCGACAACGGCCGCCTGATGCCGGTCGATCCCTCCCCCGACTGGGAGCCGTCGGTGGTCGCGCAGTTCACCCGAGGCGGAAAGCTCTGGGGCGTACCGCAACTGACCGACGCGGGCATCGCACTGTACTACAACGCCGATCTGCTGGCCGCGGTCGGTGTGACGCCGGCGGAGTTGGGCGAAGCCCGATGGGACCCGGACCCGGCCAGGGACACCCTGCGGCCGATTCTCGCGCGGACCACCGTCGACGCCGCCGGAAAGAACGCGGCGACAGCGGGATTCGATCCCCGCCGGGTCCGGCAGTGGGGCTACAACGCCGCCAACGACCTGCAGGGCATAAACCTCGACTACATCGGCTCGGCCGGCGGGGTGTTCGCCGAGAATGACCGGTTCGCCTTCGACAACCCGCAGTCGGCGGCGGGCCTGCGCTATGTCGTCGACCTGATCAACACCGACCACGTCGCGCCACCGGCATCGGACACCAACGACAACGGCGACTTCTCCCGCAACCAGTTCCTGGCCGGGCGGATGGCGGTGTTCCAGTCCGGCACCTACAACCTGGCCGAGGTGGCCGGGCAGGCGCAGTTTCCCTGGGGAGTGACGATGCTCCCGACCGGACCGGAGGGGCGGGTGAGCGTAACCAACGGCATTGTCGCCGCGGGCAATCCGGCCACCCGGCATCCCGAGGCCGTCCGCGCGGTGATGGCCTGGCTGGGCAGCACCGAGGGCAACGAGTACCTGGGTCGCCGCGGGTCGGCGATCCCCGCCGTGCGGTCTGCACAGCAGGTGTACTTCGACTACTGGGCCGGCCGGAAGGTCGACGTCGCGCCGTTCTTCAGCGTGCTCGACGGACCGCGGATCGCCGCGCCGGGAGGCACCGGTTTCGCCGCCGGCTACCAGGCGATCAAACCGTTCTTCGACGAGATGTTCCTCGGTCGGTGCCCAGTGGCCGACGCCCTCGCCGCCGCCCAGCAGGCCGCCAACACCGCGGCGCAGCGCTGAGGCTGCGGACGTCAGCGCCCGCCGATCCCCTTGATCTCCGCCAGGACCGCCAGCACGCACACCGCAGCGCAGATCGCCAGGGCTACCCAGTCCCGAGCGCGGGGGCGCGAGGGAGCCGCGGAGATCTGGCCGGTACCGCCACGGGCGGTGATCGCGTCGCCCATCTCGTCGGCGCGCCGCAGTGCCACGGTGACCCCGGCGGCCAGCAGGTCGACCATCTCCGCGCCCCAGCGCCGCCGCCCGGGCCGGCCGTCGGGACCGACCGGCCGCGGCCGTAGCTTGCGGGCGGCCGACAGCAACCGGAATTCATCGAACAGCATCGGAAAGGCCCGCAGCGACAACGCCAGCGCCACTGCCCAGTCGTCGACCGGGATGCGCAGCGGCCGCAGCGGCCGGCCCAGTGTTGCGACGGCAGGGGCGATGTCGGCCACGTTGGTGGTCCACGACACCAGTGCACCCAGCACCACCAGGATGAGCGACAGTGCGGTGAACCGAAGGAACTTCAGCAGCCCCCCGACCTCGAAATCCGTCGACCACAGATGCAGCACCGGCTCACCGCGCCCCAGGGCGGCGGTGACCCCACCCAGCAGGAGCAGGCCCCACAGCCAGCGCGGGATCGACGGCCATGCCCCGGCCGGGATCCTGGCCAGCACCAGAGCCGTCACCACCAGCAGGGCCGCCAGCCCGATCGGCACCCAACCCGGGTAGAACGCCAGCAGCAGCGAAAGCGCAAACACCACAATCAGTTTGGTGCCGGCCCACAGCCGGTGGATGACGGAGGTGCCGGGCACCGGGCGCAGCAGCACGACGGCACGACGCGGACGGGCGGTGGTCATGCGATCTCCCCGCCGACCGGCGCTACGGGCGCCGTCGTCAACGATCCACGCTCCAGGTGCAGGATCCGCGGGCACAGTTCCTCCAGCCCGGCGAAGTCGTGGGAGATGACCACCACCGTCAGCCCGGTGTTGCGGCGCAAGTCCGTCAGCAGCCGCAGCAGGCCGCGCTGGCTGTCGGCGTCAAGGCCGGCCAGCGGCTCGTCGAGGATCAGCGCCTGAGGCCAGCGCGCCAGGAGCCCGGCGATCACCACCCGGCGCATCTGACCGCCGCTGAGTTGGTCGATGCGGCGACCGGCCAGCGATCCGTCGAGTCCGACCGTCGCCAGCGCCGACACCACCCGCGCGGTGTCGTAGGGCGAAAACCCCGCGGCAGAGGCTACTTCGAGGTCGACACGGCTGCGCAGCAACTGAAGCCGGGCGGCCTGGAACGCGATCGCCACATCGCCGACGCACTCGTCGGCCGGCTTGCCTCGGACCAGACAGGAGCCCGCGGTGGGCGCCGTCAGCCCCGCCATGATCCAGGCCAGAGTCGACTTGCCCGACCCGTTGCCGCCGTGGATGAGTACGCCGTCGCCCTCGTTGACGGTGAAGCTGATGTCACGCAACGCGGTTTTTGCCCAAGGCGTTCCGAGGCCGTACTCGTGCCCGACTCCCTCGAGCTGCAACACCGGGACGCTGCTGCGCGCCGGCACGCCCGCCGCCGCAGTGGGCGCCGGCGCCGCTGTCGGAGTGGGCGCGACCATCACCAGGTTGTCGGTAGAGGTACTGAGATTGATCGTGCGATCGGCGGTCTCGGCTTCGTTGCGGTAGTGCGTGATGTGCACGAGCCCCATCCGGTGGCGCTCGGTGAGCCCCGACAGCACGCCGAGCAGTGCGTCCCGGCCACGCTGGTCGACCATGCTGGTGACCTCGTCGGCGATCAGCAGCGACGGCCGGCGCGCCAACGCACCGGCCACCGCCAGCCGTTGCAGTTCGCCACCCGACAGCCCGCCGGTATCGCGGTCACCCATCCCGGCCAGTCCGACCTCGCCGAGCAGTCCTTCCACGTCGGTCTCGGTTCCCGCCGGCAGGCCCCACACCACGTCGTCGGCCACCCGGCTGCCCAGCACCTGGCTTTCGGGATGCTGCAGAACGACCGCGGTGCCACCGGTCTCCCCCAGCCCGACGGCACCCGGCCGCTCGATGCGTCCCGATGTCGGCGGGCGGCCGCACAACAGCAGCATGAGAGTGGTCTTGCCCGAGCCGTTGGCGCCGGTCACCGCGAGGTGCTCGCCGACGTCGACGGTCAGGTTCAACGAGCGCAACGCATCGTGGTCGGCGTTCGGGTACCGGAAGCGGGCGTCGGTCAGACGGACCGGAAGCGGCGCCACCGGGCCGCTCTCGACGGGGGCGTCGAGTTTGTGGACGTCGGGAATTCCACTGAGCCGCTCCAGCACTCGCGACAGCACCCACCACCCGACCATGGAGACCACGACGATGGAGAAGATCGAGTAGATCATCAGGAACACCGGCCAGTAGCGCAGCCCGGCGTCGAAGATCGCGCGGGTCTCGGACGCCGACTGCCGGAACGGCTCGAACTGCGAGAGCACCGCAAGGACGCCGTCGACGTTGGCGTTGATGGCCTCGAAAGTGACCGTCCGCAACCGCTCCAGCACGGTGAGCGCTCCGATGATCCACAGTCCGGAGAGAATCCCGGCGACGATCGACGCGGCGACCACCGTCGGCGTGCCACCGCCCCGCCGTTTGATGATCCCCGTCATCCCACCGACGTAGGCGCAGTTGAGCACAACCATGAATCCGCTGATTCCGGCGATGAGGAACGCGATGGTGCTCGCGGCGAACGCCGCGGCGAGCAGAACGCGCAGTCGGTAACGCAGTCCGAGTAGACCCATCGGGACGGTCACCAACAGCGACAGCCCGCCGGCGAACGGGACCACCACCGAGGCGATGGCCAGAGCGGAACTCAGGGCGGCCATGACCGCAGCCTGGGCCATCTCGACCGGGGTGAGCCTCCGGCCGGGGATGGCGTCCGGCCGCATCGAGGTCATGACCTGATTCTGCCCGATCCCGCCGGTCGCAGCCGTCAACCTCCAGTCACATCCAGACGGTCGCGCCGTCGCCGTCCGGCGGCCGGGCCAGCGGATGCCCCCGACCGAGGACGTCGGCGGTGACGGTCGCGCAGATCCGGTACATCGGGATGTCGAAAACGGTGTTGTTCATCGGCTGCTCGATGAGGTGGCCGAGTCGCTCGGCGACGATGAACGTGGTCATCAGAAGCACGCCGATGATGACACTGCCGAGGTCGTGCCCGGAGCTGTCCAGACGGCTGAACGCCATGACGCCGAAGAACCAGGCCAGTGCCTGGATGAACAGGTCGTAGTGCACCGGAACCGGCTCGTTGCGGATCCTCTCCAGGCCGCTTTGCGCGGTGGCCACCCCGGTGTTGGCGGTCATCAACAGCAGCCGGCCCTGGCCGTCGATGTGCCCGGCTTCCGCCAGGGCGGCCACGTCAGCGGCCTGGCGGTTGAGCAGCTCGGTGGCACTGGTGTCCGGCGGATCCTCCGGCGTCAGGTCGGTCACCCCGGGACGTGGTGAGACGCCACGCAGCTCCGCGGCCAGCTGCCAGCAATACCGGGCCTGGCGGCGGCGCATCCGATCCAGAATCGGGGCCATCAATGGCGATCCGGTATCCACCGACGTCAATCCGTTCTGGGTGGTCCGGGAATTGATGATGATGCCGCCCCACAGAGTGCGGGCCTCCCACCACCGGTTGTAGGCCGTGGTGTTGCGGAAACCGATGAAGACCGAGGCGCCGATACCCAACACGGAGAGCACGGCGCCGGCGTACTGGCTCTGCGCGGCATCGGGGACGGGCAGTAGCAGGACGACCGCGATGGCGATGGCGAACAGGGTGGTCCGCAACTGCCACGCCACCAGGGCGGCGACCTTGAATGGGCCCATCCGGCCCACGCTTCTGATCACGCGTCAAACCCCGGTTCAGGGCCAGGTGTCGTGATTCAGAGTGTCACCGGGTTGAAAGGGATTGTTGGCCAGGTACCCGAGGCAGGTGCCTACCCGCCCGGGCAGGCAGTTGCCGCCACCGATGGTGGGCGCACCGGTACCGGCCATCTGCCAGCAGGTCCCCGAGGTCTGGTCGGACATGTACCCAGCTGCGCAGTTCTGGCCCGGACTGGCTGCAACGGTCGGCATCGCTTCAGCCGGGGCTGCCGCGAACATCGCAGCAGCGGCGGCGATGAGGACGGAGGACGCTCTCAGCCGGGGGGTCATGTCGATGCGTCTCCGTCGGTCGAAGTCGGTACGTCCGTACTCGTGCGTGAGCCTACCGCTGTCGGGCTCCCCCGGGTTGACCCGAACCACAATTTCGAGCACTGATCGGATGGCTGAATCCGCACCTGAATGGGAAGACACTTGTCTGCCGTTCACGGCGGCCATCTGCAACCCGGACCCCCTTCGCCTTCTGCTGCTTGATCTTCGGCGCGGCTCAGCCTGGGTTCGCCCATACCGTCGCCGCACTACCAGCAGTCAGGGCAGCAGATCAAGACCGAGATGGGGCCAGACCAACAGAGCGAAGACGCCGAGTAGGACGGCCGACACCGGAGCCAAAACGCCGGCCAGCCTGAGCAGGTCGCTCGCGGTGAACGTGGTGACGCCCTCGATGTCGGTGAACATCGCGAGCGGTTTCGCCGAACTGGTCATGGTCAAGCAGAAACCGGCCGCCGCGGTCGAGATGAACGCGGCAGCAACGGGATTGATGCCGACGGCCGGCGCAGTGGCCACGATGATCGGAATCAGCATGGCCGACCGGGCCGAGCGGGAGTGCACCAACAGGTGTGCCTCCATCGAGACCACGATCACCACGATCACGAAACCGACCCCCGCCCAGCCACCGAGGCCGCGCACCGAGGTCACCGCATGCTCAAGCCACATGGCCACTCCGCTGTTGGTGATGGCGGTGGCCATCGCCAACGTGGCCGCCATGAAGATCAGCAGTGACCACGGGACGGTCTTCAAGGCTTTCGGCCACGAGACCGACGAGAACCGAGGCGTCACGGCGACCAAGGCACCCGCCAGTGCGACGATCGCGGGATCCACGTGGTGCAGCGGCTCGGTACACCAGGCGACGATGACCGCTCCCAGCAACAGCAGCACCCGATACTGCGGCGCCGTCAGCGCAGTGTCGGGTGATTCGGGGCTGTCAGCAGACCAGGTGCTGGCGGGTACGTTCAGCGGGGTTCGGCGTTCGCCGGCGTCGGTGAACATCATCAGAATGACCTCGGCGGCCAGGTGCGACCACACGATCGCCAGCGGCAGGCCCAGCATCAGCCATCGAAAAAAGCTGACACCGGGGTGGCCGTTCTCCATCAGGATTTCGTTGGTGATCAGATGGGCGCCGGCGCCGAGCAGCGAACCGACGGCCGAGAGCAGGATCGCGGTGGGGAACAGCAGGGACAGGCATACGACGAGTCGTTTGCGCTGGGCGAGCACGTCGGCCAGCGCCACGAACACCGGCAGAGCCAACGCCGCGCGCCCGGATGTCGCGGGGATCGCGAAGGTGGAGATCAGCAGCGCTGCTGTGAGCAGGTGCACGAGCTGACGCGGTGTGTGCGCGCGAAGTACCACCCAGGCGGCGAACTTGGTCATCAATCCCGTCGCGTTAACCGCACTGGCGATCACGAACGCCCCGATCAGCAGCCAGACGACGTCCGATCCGAGCGTTCCGGTGAAATCATGGTGACCCAGGACACCGGTGACGACCAAGACCAGCGCCGCACCCAGCGCGATGTAACTGTCGTCGAGCGGCGATGCCGTCCACAGGTAGATAGCGGCGAGGAAGACGGTCAGGGTGATGGCCGCGTGGCCACTCAGCTGGCCGGAAACTCCCAAGTAGACGACTGATGCGATCAGAGAACCGAAGACCAACAGAGTCAGAGCGGCGCTTCGCGACTTGATCACACCCGCGTCCTCTCTCCGTGGCAAGGTCTAGCGGATCGTAGCGCGATGTTCACTCCCGGGGAGTCGCCGAACGGCAGCGCCTGTCATGGCGCGACCGGCGCCTTGTCGGCTGTGGCTCGCTGCGTGACGATGGCTACTCCGACGAGGATCATCCGCATCATCTGCTCGGTCGCGTCGATCAGGAGTCGCTGACTGTGGGCGATTGCGTCGGCCAGGGGCATGGGTACATCCATGATGGATGTGATGGCGTCGATACCGGCATCATGAACTGAGGCCGCGCCGGTGCCGATCGAACCAGCCAACGCGATCACCGGCACTCCGGTGCGGGCTGCGCGCCGCGCGATCTCGGCCGGTACCTTCCCATTGGGTGTTTGAAAATCGATCGAGCCTTCAGCGGTGATGACGAGATCGGCCTCGGCGATCCTGGCGTCGAGATCGGTTGAGTAGAGACTGGAGTCAAGAAAGACGTCGAACCGCGATAACAGCTTGGCGCCGACGCCTGCGGCGAGACCGGCACCCAGTCCGCCGGAGGCTCCGGTTCCCAGCCCGGTCCGCACATCGTCGACAGGGAACCCGTCCCGCATCAGGATCGTCGCCCAGTTCTCCAGGGCGTCGGAAAGTAGTTCAATCTCTTCGTCGGAGGCGCCCTTTTGCCTCGCGAAGACTCGCGCAACGCCTCTCTCACCGCACATCACGTTCTGCGCATTGCATGCCAGCACGATCTCTACCTCGGCAAGCCTGGGATGCAACCCGCGAGTATCGAGTGACGCTGCTCGCTGTAGGTTCAGGCCGCCGGGCGGGAGTTCGGCCCCGACGGCATCAAGGACCCGTGCACCCAGCGCCTGCAGCGCACCCGCGCCCCCGTCACACGTCCCGGAGTCACCGCAACCGACGATGATCCGCGTGGCCCCGCCGTCGAGAGCCGCAGCGATGAGCTGTCCCACCCCGAAGGTCGTCGTAACGCAGGGGTTCCGCCTGTCGCGCGGCACCAGGGAAAGTCCGGCAGCAGCTGCCATCTCGACGACAGCGGTGCCGGAAGCGCTCCCGCCCAGCACGGCGTAGTGCGACGCGACTGGCTCTCCCACCGGGCCGGTGACTGTGACGGGTACCAGCCGGCCATTGGTTGCCACAGCCAGAGTGCGCGCGGTTCCCTCACCCCCATCAGGAATGGGCACGGCATCCACCTGGACGTCAGGCAGCACGCGTCGTATCCCTGAGCCGATTGCCTCAGCGACTTCCTCGGCAGTCAGACTTTCCTTGAACCCGCTGGGCGCTAGGACGATTCGCTCAATCGTGTTGAGGATTCGCTCCATCGGGTCTTCGCCCATCGCCCCTCCCTGCGTGGATCGGTCCTCCGGATGCTACTGGAGAAACAGCTTGAGGGCGCAATAACCGGATTTGATTCCCACTGCTGGTGAGCGGCCGGCTCAGTGGCATGCTCGCGGCTGCCGATCGCGGCGCTGGCCGGAGCCGAATGGAGGCTTCGGGTCGCAGCCCGAAGCTCTCGCTGAGCAAGCGCTTTGGACCACGAACCTTGGCTCCCCCGGATGGACTCGAACCATCAACCGTCCGATTAACAGTCGGAAGCTCTGCCAGTTGAGCTACAGGGGACCG
>CAYTOD010000075.1:0-19628 GCA_964439315.1 uncultured Mycobacterium sp.
CGGGGACCCGGTGTTCGCGCCGCCGAGCTTCAACCCGGTCAACGGGGCGATGGTCGGTATCGCCAAGCCGATCATCATCGACTTCCAGCGCCCGATCGCCAACCGCGCGCTGGCGGAGCAGTCCATTCACATCTCGTCGAACCCGCCGGTTGCCGGGACGTTCTACTGGACCACCGACACCCAGGTGCGGTGGCGGCCGTACAACTTCTGGCCCTCCGGCACCCAGGTTCACATCGACGCCAGTGGCGCACAGTCGAATTTCCGCATTGGTGACGCCTGGGTGGCGACCATCGACGACAAGACTCACCAGATGACCGTCACCCGCAACGGCGTGGTCCAGCAGACCTTCCCGGTGTCGATGGGCATGCCCGACGGCAAGCACGAGACCAAGAACGGCACCTACTACGTGCTGGAGAAGTTCCCCGAGATCGTCATGGACTCCTCCACCTACGGCGTTCCGGTGAACTCACCGGACGGCTACAAGCTGAAGGTGCAGTGGGCGGTCCGCATCGACAACAGCGGCGGCTTCGTGCACAGCGCTCCGTGGTCGGTGGGCGACCAGGGCAAGCGCAACGTCAGCCACGGCTGCATCAACCTCAGCCCCGCGAACGCCAAGTGGTTCTACGACAACTTCGGCAGCGGCGACCCGGTCATCGTGAAGAACTCCGTCGGCCTCTACAACAAGCCCGACGGCGCCGACGATTGGCAGTGGACGCTCTACTGATCCGGGGCTAGCTCCAGATCCGGACCCGGTGCGCCGGATCGAGGTAGAGCGCGTCGTCCTCGGTGACGCCGAACGCCTCGTAGAAGGCGTCGATGTTGCGAACCACGCCGTTGCAGCGGAACTCGGGCGGTGAGTGCGGATCGACGGCGAGGCGCCGCACCGCCTCGGCTTCGCGGGACTTGGTGCGCCACACCTGCGCCCAGCCGAACAGCACCCGCTGGACGCCGGTGAGCCCGTCGATCACCGGGGCCTCGCGGCCACCCAGCGACAGCCGGTAGGCCAGCAGCGCGATCGACAGCCCGCCGAGATCGCCGATGTTCTCGCCCACGGTGAATGCGCCCTGCACGTGGGGGGCATCGGCCCGCTGCTCCAGGTCGCGGGGGACGAAGGCGTCGTACTGCTCGATGAGTTGGGCTGTGCGCGAGGAGAATTCCGCCCGGTCCTGTTCGGTCCACCAGTCGACGAGGTGGCCCTCGCCGTCGTACTTCGAACCCTGGTCGTCGAATCCGTGGCCGATCTCGTGGCCGATCACCGCTCCGATACCGCCGTAATTGGCGGCGTCGTCGGCGTCGGCGTCGAAGAACGGCGGCTGCAGTATGGCTGCGGGAAAGACGATCTCGTTCATTCCCGGGTTGTAGTAGGCGTTGACGGTCTGGGGCGTCATGAACCATTCGTCGCGGTCGACGGGGCCGCCGAGCTTGGCCATCTCCCGGTCGTGCTCGACTTCGGCACCCCGAATCACGTTGCCGTACAGGTCATCACGACGGATTTCCAGCGATGAATAGTCGCGCCACTTGGCGGGATAGCCGATCTTCGCGGTGAAACTGTCCAGTTTCGCCAGCGCCCGTTGCCGGGTCTGCGGCGTCATCCACTCCAGATCGGTGATGCTCACCCGGTAGGCCTCCCGCAGGTTGGCCACCAGAACGTCCATGCGCGCCTTGGCCTCCGGCGGGAAGTGCTCCTCCACGTAGAGCCGCCCCACGGCGTCGCCCAGCAGGCTCTCGACCAGGGCCACCCCCCGCTTCCATCGCTCGCGGATCTGTTCGGTGCCGCTGAGGGTGCGCCCGTAGAACGAGAAGTCCTCCGCCACGACGGCGTCGGTCAGGACGGCGGCGCGGGCGTGGATCAACCGCCAGCGGGCCCAGTCCTGCCAGTCGGCGAAGTTCCCGCCGGACCACTCGTCGGCGAAGGCCGTCAGATAGTCGGGCTGGCGAACCACCAGCTCCGCGGCGGACTGTTCGGAACCGCCCTGGGCGTGGATCCAGCCGGACCAGTCGAATCCGGGTGCCAAGTCACTCAGGTCGGCGAAGGTGCGCAGGTTGTACGTCAGGTCGGCATCGCGGCGGCGCACCACGTCCCAGTGTGCGCCGGCCAGCCTGGTCTCCAACGCGACGATCCGGCCCGCCCGTTTCGCTTGCTCATCGGGGCTGCCGCCGTACACCAGCGCGAACATCGCCGCGATGTGCCCGGGGTAGGCGCCCAGGATCGCGGCGTGCTGATCGTCGCGGTAGTAGGACTCGTCGGGCAGTCCCAAGCCGGACTGGAAGAGGTGAACCAGATAGCGCGACGAGTCCTTGGAGTCGGTGCTGACGTAAAGACCCACCCCGCCGCCGACGCCGGTCCGCTGCAGCCGGCCGATCACCGTCGCCAGTGCGTCCGGGTCGGTCGCTCCGTCGATGCCGGCCAGTTCGTCGAGCAGCGGCCGCAGGCCACGACGCTCCACCGCCTGCTCGTCGAGGAAGCTGGCGTAGAGGTCGCCGATGCGTTGTTCGTCGGTCCCCACCGGACCTGCCACCGCGGTGATCAGTTCGCGGACCTGCTCCTCGGATCGGTCGTACAGGGCCCGGAACGCGCCGTCGGTCGCGCGGTCGGCGGGGATGGCGTACTCGGTCAGCCATCGGCCGTTGACGTGGCCGAACAGGTCATCCTGCGGGCGCACCGCGGGGTCGACGTGGTCGAGGTCGATTCCGGAGTGCTGCGTATCTGCCGTCACGCCACCATCATTACCACTGCCACCGTCGCCGACGCCGGACGGCCGCCCCGGTAGCCTCGCCTGCATGCCCGAGATCGACGCGGAGGCCTCCAAGGCGAAACGCGCGGCGAAACCCGCACCGTCCGTCCCGCCTCGATCCGGCGGGTGGACCGGCTACGGCATTGCCGCCGCCGCCCTCGGTGCCCTGGCTGTGGCGTCCGCCGTGCTGGTCGGTGCGCTGTGGCTCGGGCACCGCACCGACGCCGCCGAACGCGACTACCAGTCCCGGGTCATGCAGGCAGCCACCCAGTGGACCGGCGTGCTGATCAACATGAACGCCGCCAACGTCGATGCGAGCCTCGGGCAACTCCGCGACGGGACGGTCGGCGAGTTGAACGCCGAATTCGACTCCTCCATCGCGCCCTACCGCGAGGTGGTCAAGACGCTGCGCTCGCGGACCACCGGCCAAGTCGATTCGGTGTCGATCGAGGCGCTGCACAACAAGCTCGAACCGCTGCCCGGACAGCGGCCGCCGTCGCCGGCGACACTCCCGCCCGAGCTGATCGACCGGACCGACACCGTGCTCGTGGTCGCCACATCGGTGAGTGAGAACGTCGACAAGAAACCGGTCACCGTGCGGTGGAACCTGCGACTGGGTGTGTCCGACGTCGACGGGACGCTGATGATCTCCCGGCTGGAGTCGGTGAAGTGAGAAACCGTCTGCGCGTGCTCGGCGTCGACGTGGCGGCGCCCCTGGCCGTGATCGCGGGGCTGCTGACGATCGGGGTGATCCTCGGTTGGCCGTTGTGGTGGGTCGCGGTGTGCTCGATGCTGTGCCTGCTGGTTGTCGAGGCCGTGATCCTCAATGTCGTTCTCTTCCGGCGTGATTCGGTGACCTTGGGAACCGATGACGACGCACCGCGACTGCGGCTGCTGGTCGTCGCACTGGCTGCGGCCTCGGTGGTGGCGGCCGCCGTCGTCGGCTACCTCCGGTGGACCGTTCCGGACCGGGCCTTCACGCAGGACTCCGCCGAGGTGGTGAAAATGGCCACCGCGGTGAGTGAGGCGGCGGCGTCGTTCAACCCCGCAACCCCGGGCTCGGATCTGGACCGTGCGGCGTCGATGATGATTCCGGAACGTGCCGACGCGTTCAAAGCGGAATTCGGCAAGTCCACATCGGATTTGGCCAGACGTAACGTGACGGCGACCGCGCAGACCGCCTCGGCCGGCATCGAGGCCCTCGGCCCGTCGGCGGCCAGTGTCGCCGTGCTCATGCGGGCCACCCAGACCGCCCCCAACGAGAAGCCCAGTGTCGCGGTGCTCGCACTGCGAGTGGCGCTGGCCAAGCAGGACGACGGCTGGAAGGTCATCGACCTCTCGCCGATCAGCGCGCGGTAGATCGCCGGCGCCGGCCGGAGTAGACCGCGCTATCTACGCGCCGTAGATCGCGGTATCTACGTGCTGGCCGAGTCGAACGCGCTTTCCGCGTCATCGCTCCACGATCGCTACGATTCTGCGGGTGGCAGGCGGCCGGGAGCGATTGGCGAACCTGGTTCTGCGGCCGGACCGCTCCCGTCGAGGGCCGGAATTGGACACCGGGGTGCCGGCGCTCGTGCTGTGGGTCTCGTCCTTTCCCCTGCAACACAACTGCCTGGGGGTGTTCCGCAGCCTGGGACGGGCGGGTGTTCCCGTGTATGCCGTCGTGGCGGACCTGCAGGCACCTGTTGCGAAATCCCGCTACGTCCGTGGCCGGATTCTCTGGCAGCCCCACCGCGGCGAGAGACACGCCTCGTTGCTCAAGCGCCTCATGGACTTCGGCCGCGAACTGGGGCGGCGGTCGGTGATCGTCTGCACCTCGGACGAGATGGCGGTCTTCGTTGCCCGGCACCGCGCCGTGCTGCAGGAATGGTTCCTCCTTCCGGAGGTGGACCCCAGGCTGCCCGCCGAATTGGCGGACAAGCACGGCCTCGACGCCCTGTGCCGCCAGCACTCCACGCCGATACCGCCGTCGATCCTCGTCGACACGATGGCCCAACTCGATGACGCCCTCGAGAAGATTGCACTCCCGGCCATCCTGAAGAGCACCGCGCTGCGCGGTCAGGTTCAGAGCGTCGAGAATTCCACCCTGGTGCAGACCCGTGACGAATTGCGCGAGTTGGCCGCCCAGTGGACGGAGCCGTTTCAAGTGTTGGTGCAGGAGTACCTGCCCGACGACGAGTGCGAGGACTGGTTCACCCACGGCTACTGCGACGCCACCAGCCGGGCGGACGTCGTCTTCACCGGCCGCAAGGTCCGCAGCTGGCCCGCGCGCGGCGGAGCGACCGCGGCCGCCTATACCGCCGGTGATCCCGAATTGGCGATGCTGGCGAGGCTGTTCTGCGCGCAGGTGGGTTACCGCGGCATCTTCGACATGGACTGGCGGCTCGACCGGCGCACCGGCCGCTATTACCTGCTCGACTTCAACCCCCGTGTCGGGGCGCAGTTCCGGCTGTTCGAAGACGACGCGGGAGTAGACGTGGTGCGGGCCATGCATCTCGACCTGTCCGGCCGCCCCATTCCCGTCGGCTCCCAGATCGGCGGCGAGCGCTTCGTCGTGGAGCCGTGGGACATCGCCAGCCTCCTGTCGGCGCGCCGTCACCCGCTGCACGAGATGGGGGGCGCGGGCCGACCGAGGGGGGCCTGGCTCGCCGTCGATGACATGGCACCCGTCTTCGCAGCGGCACGCAGCCAGATATGGCAGTCACTGGCCTTGCGGACTCGCGGTCTTTTCACGACCGCCGATGACTAGGTGCACCGCCGAAGGGATTGGCGTGCAAGCAGATCCGTGTGCGCAGTGGCTCACTGGAACGTGAGCTGAACCACCGCGCAGTCGTCGTCGAAGGTGCCACCCGCCGTCACGCGCAGCCGGGCGATCAGCGACGCCGGCGACCAGCCCGGCGCGGCGGCAACCTCTTCGCACACCTCGGCGAGTTCGTCCACCGAGAGGCGCTCACCGAGCAGCCCGTCGCTGCACAGCACGATCTGAGTTCCGGCGGGAACCCGGTAGGCCTCGGCCTCGAACACGCTGTCGGTGAAGATGCCGATCGGGATCGACGTCCCGCCAAGGCGTTTCGCGGTCACCGCGCCATTTTCGTCGGACAGGGCCAAGGCAGGGGGATGGCCGGCGGACGCGTAACGCAGCAGCCGGGTGGACGCCTGGTAGACGCCGTACCACATGGTGAAGTAGTGGTCGCCGTTCGAATCGGCGCCGAAGAGCTGGTTGAGTTCGTCCATGACCTGCTCCGGGGACAGCAGAGTCGCCGCCGGAATCGACCGCGACCGCAGCATGTTGTGCACCGATACCGACAACAGCGCCGGTTCCACGCCGTGGCCTGGCACGTCGATCAGATAGACGATCAGGTGGTCGTCGTCGATCCACAGATAGCCGAACGAGTCTCCACCGATCTCGCGCGCGGGCAGGAAGCGCGATCGCGCCCGAACCGGTCCGTCGAGGTCGCCCGGCAGGATGGAGGCGACATATTTCGCCGCACTGGCGAGCTCACCGGACAGCCGACCGGCCATCACCCGAATCTGCCGCTCGCGCTTGCCCAATTCCGCGGCTTCCAGCATCTGCCGGAGCACCAAACCCACGATCAACAACAGCCCGGTGACGACCACCGGGGTTTCTCTGACCGCGGCGGGATCCGAGGGGGCGGCGACGACCACGGCCAGCGCCAGTGGAACCAACGGCAGTGACCGTGACAGCCAGTTCGGCGGCGCGGCGCGAGCGGGATCGCTCGGACTGACTTGAGCGCCGGAGACCAGCGCCACGATGATCAGCAACGCGTTGGCGGCGTAGAGCAGTTGGATCAGGCTTCCTGCCGAGTACCCCGTCGTATTGAGGTCGTAGACCCACAGGCTGTCGGCCAGAGCTGCGGCGATCAACCCGGCGACCAACAGGCTCAGCGTCGGGCGCAATCCCGGTGCGGACCTGATCAGAACCAGGACTCCGATGGTCGCGACCAGGACGTCGCCGGCGGGATACGCCATGGTGACGGCGAATTCCAGGCTGCCGCCAGCCCCGTTCAGCCGCACCGAGCGCATTGCGGTCAGCCAGGAGATGAGAAAGAACGAGCCGGTGACGATGACCGCGTCGAGAATCATCTGGGCCTGGCTGCGCCAGCCGCGGGCGGTGGGAAACAACAGGAGCGCCACGCACACCCACGGGTAGTAGGTCAGATAGGCGGCGTCGGCCCACGAGGGCGACGGCGCCTCGGCGGCGAACACTCGGTAGTACGTCCAGAGGATCTCGCCGAGGAGCCAGCAGGTGAAACCGATAGTCATCGCCGTCCAGGCCGTCCTCAGGCGGCCCTGCGCCGAGCGTGCCGCATGCGCCGCGAGCGGCACATAGATGAGCCCCAGAGCGACGAAGACGAGGTCGGTGACGGTCTCCGTTGTCACGGAGTCCATTCGGCCGGACTTCAGGACAGCGGCGAACACGCAGAAGAAGAGAGCCGCCGCCACCGCCGCCCGGGCCGTGGGAGACATCGGACCACCTCGTCGGGCAATGCCGCGAATCGCGGCCACGGGGTCTGTCCTGGAGGTCATGTCGTCTCAGCCGCGCGCCAGTAGCGCGTAATCGACCTTGAGGCAGCGGTCCATCACGACGGTCAGGCCGGCCGTCCGGGCTGCCTGGGCAACCGGCTCGTGGCGCAAACCCTGTTGCAACCATAGGTATTTCGGGTGCGGCGACAGGGCAAGGACCTCTTCGAGCACCGCCGGCAGCTCGTCGTGGCGGCGGAACACGTCGACCATGTCGGGTACTTCCGGCAGGTCGGCCAATCGCGGGTAGGCCGGGATCCCGTCGACGTCGGTGATGTTCGGGTTCACCGGATAGAGCGTGTAGGGGCTGTTCCGCGCCAGGTAGGCGAAGACGTCGTGGCTGGGGCGCGCCGGGTTGTCCGACGCCCCGACAACGGCCACGGTCCGGGTGTCTCGGAGGATGTCGCGCAGTTCGGCCCCGCCGGGAGTGCCGAACGAATCCGGTCTAGACACTGTGGTTTTCGGGTCCGCACTGCTGGGCCCGGATCTTGGCGAACCGGTCGGACAGCCGGCGCATCCGGATCATCAGGGACGCCGGCGGGCTGACGGTGCCGTCCAGGAACGTCGCGAGATCGTCGGCGTCGACGCCGATCCGGGAGGAGAACTCGCGGGCGCCCAGGCCCGACCGCTCGAGCAGCAACCGGACGTGGCGGGCGGCCTCGGCGCGTTCGTTCGCATCCAGATGGTTGCGGGCGCGCGCCATAACCTCGTTTAGCGCCAGGGATATTCCGTAGGGCGCCGCGGATTCGAGCACTTCCTCGACCTGGCGTGCGGTGCGGCCGTACGGATCGCGCTTGATGGCGACGACGATGCGCTGCCAGATCCGGATGTCACCGGATTCCAGCGCTTGGCGGATCGACGCCGTGGGCCAGAACTCGACCGGCCCGTCGACGGCGAGCCGTTCCGGCTGACTCACCTCGCCTCCTCCAGAATCGCCACCGCGAGCGCCAGGCACTGCTCCCGGACATCCTCCCACCGCACGGTCGGGTCGGGTCCATCGGAGGGCATCGGGTCGGCCAGGCGGCGCACCAGTTGGGTCGCGATCCACTTTCGTTCCGGGTGTCCGGAGCCGTAGTACCGATCCATCGCGGCCAGCACCCGGGCGGAGTTCTGGATGTCCATGGCGTCGGCCAACTCGGCGAGGTCGAGGTAGTCGCTGCTGTTGTTGCGGCAGAGCACCAGATAGCCCTTGAGGCGCAGGGTCTCCGCTCCGGTCGGAATCTGCAGCCGGTCGCCGCTGGGCAACTGGACGTTGGTGATCTCGACCGGGCTCAGCCGGGCGGCTGCGGCGTCGGTCTGCAGGGCGTCGAGGGCCACCGACAGCCGGGCCCGCCACACGGTCACCGGGTGAATCGGCCGGATGAGCCGCGGGGAGGACCGGGGACCGCGGGGCGGCCGGGTCAGCCGCCGGTCCATCGTGACGACCCCGCCGCGCGGCCGGGCGGTACCGGACCTGACGGCGCTGGATCCGCTGAAGGCCAGGGGGTCGGCGACGCAGACCGCGTTGGGGGCCATCTGCTTGAGCCGTGCCGCGCCCTTGACCACCATCTTCAGGTCGGCACTCGGCGGCGCCAGTGCGGCGATGTCGTCGGGAATCACGACGAGATCGCCGAGATCGAGTTTGGGCAGCGGCTTCTCGAAGTCCACCGACGGCAGGATGCGGTTCAGCCAGTGCGGCAGCCACCAGTTCCACTTGTCGAACATCGCCATCAGCGCCGGTACCAGGACCAGCCGTACCACCGTGGCGTCGACGGCGATCGCCACCGCGCAGGCGACGCCGAGTTCGGCGACCAGAGGCATGCCCGCGAAGGCGAACCCGATGAACACCGCGATCATGATCAGCGCCGCGCTGGTGATGGTGCGTGCGCTGGTGGCCACGCCGTAGGCGACCGCGTCACGGGTGTTGGCGGACTGCAGGAATCGCTCCCGGATCCGGGTCAGCAGGAAGATCTCGTAGTCCATCGACAGGCCGAACGTCATCGCCAGGACCAGCGGCGGAATGGTGCTGTCGATGGAGCTCAGCGGTTCGAAGCCGAGGCTCTCCAGCCAACCCCACTGAAACACCATCACCAGGCTGCCGTAGGCGGCCGCGACCGACAGCACGGTCATCAGGACGCCCTTGAGGGCCAGGAACACCGACCGGATGGCGATCAGCAGCATGACGAAGGCGATCACCGACACGAAGACGAAGACCATCAACTGGGAGTGCGACACCCGGTCGTCGAAATCCTTGATCAGAGCGGTGGGGCCGCCGCCGTCGATCCGGACGCCGTCGGTGAGTTCCGGAATCTTAGGCAGGGTCGCGCGCAGCCAGTCGACGGTCTCCCGGGCCCGCATCTCCTCGGGGTCGACCGCCAGCACCGCGGAGAGCAGCGCGCTGCGGTTGTTGTCGGCGAACACCGGGGGAGCCACCGAGACGATGTTGACCGCCCGGGAGATCTCCTGCCCCACAGCATCCAGAACCGGGGCGTTGCGCGGATCGTCGGCGTCGGCGGCCGGGAAGTTGACCAGGATGCGGACCGGGCCCAGTGCGCCGGGACCCAGCGCCTGGGCGGCGGCCGCCACCCCGCCGCGGACCTCGTGGGAGGACGGGAACTGCCGTTGCATGCTGTTGCCCAGCACCATCGAGAATGCCGGCGCGGCCAGCACCAGCAGGAAGGCGGTGGCCGCCGCCGCTGCCGCCCAGGGCCTGCGCATCACCATGCCCACCCAGCGGGTCCAGAACCTGGATTGGGTGGCCTCGCCCCGTCGCGACCATTGCAGCAGTGGGGATCGCCGGGCCACGGCACGCCCGAAGGTGGCGAGCACCGCCGGGATCAGGGTCGCCGACGTCAGGACGGCGAAGGCCACCGACAGAATCGCGCCGGTGGCCATCGACTGCAGCACCGGGGTGTCGATGAGGTAGATCCCGGTCAGCGACGCCACCACCGTCAGGCCGGACAGCACAACCGCCAGCCCCGAGGTCCCCATCGCGGCGTCGGCGGCCTGCTGGGGATCGCGTCCGGCCCGCAGTTCCTCCCGGAAGCGCATCAGGATGAACAGTGAGTAGTCGATGGCCAGCGCGATGCCGAACATCGACACGGTCGGGGCGACGAACACCGACATGGTGGTCAGCATCGACAGCGCGTAGACCACGCCCATGGTGACCACGACCGTGAAGACGGCCAGCACCAGGGGGACCGCGGCGGCCGCCAGCGAGCCGAACACCGCGAGCAGCACGACCAGGACGATCGGCAGGTTCCACCGCTCGGCGGCGGCGATGTCGTGTTTGGTGCTGGTCTGGGCGGCCGCGCCGAGCGCGCCCTGACCGATCACGTAGAGGCGGACCCGCCCGTTGTCGATCTCACCGGGCTGGTCGCCGTGGACACCGACCTTGGCGCGCAGTTGGCGGGCGACGTCGACGGCGCCGGTGTTGTTGAACCCGAGTCGCAGCGACACCACGTAGGGGCGGTCCGGGGCCGGTGGCGACTGGGCGGGGTTGGGCACCACCTCGACGCTGGGCACTTCCCGGGCGGCCTGCTCGAGTTGCGCGACGGCCGCCGCCATATCGGTGAAGTTGGCGTCGGCGCGCGGCGCCGCGACCAGGGCCAGCGGCGAGGAGCCGAGCTGCGGGTAGTGGTCCTCGAGCTCGTACTGGACGTGCAGCGACTGTGAGCCGGCCACCTCGAATCCGCCACCGGTGAGGTTGTGCGACTGGGTCAGAGCCAGGTACACCGACGGGACCAGGGCCAGCAACCAGCAGCAGAACACCAGACGCCGGTGTCTGCGCAGGCTGCCGCTCAGGCGCATCATGAACTGCTGGATTTCGATCTCCCCGCATTCGCACCGAATAGCGTGGCGTCTCGCTCGTAGCGGGAAGCCTACCGCAGCATCCTGGGCGCGGGCCCAGGCTCGGTCCACCACCGCCGCGGCCGGTGGCACCCCGCGACTGCCCTAGAATCAGCTGTTGGAACTGCGCCCCCGATCTAAGGAGTCCGACCATGATCAGTGTCCCTGCGGCCCGTGTGGTGACCGGAGCGATCGGGGCGGGTGCCGTTGCCGGCGCACTGCTGATGGGCCTGGCTCCGTCCGCGCTGGCGGCACCGAACTGCACCGCCGCCGACCTGGCCGGGGTGGCTTCCGGAGTGTCCGCTGCGACCTCGGCCTACCTGTTCACCCATCCGGACGTGAACACCTTCTTCACCGGCCTGGAGGGAACTCCGCGGGACGATCTGCGCGACGAGGTCCAGCAGTACATGGACGCCAATCCCCAGGTGAAGGCCGATCTGCAGGGAATCCGCCAGCCGCTGGTCGACATGCGCGCGCGCTGCGCGGGGTCCTAACCGGCCCGGAGGCGCGGCCTCCTAACCGGCCCGGAGGCGCGGCCTCCTAACTCGGAGTCGCAGCGCCCCGGCGGGACCGCGCGCGCACCACGGCCCGCCAGCCCAGCAGAAGTAGCGCGGTCACGCCCGAGGCGACGGCGATGAAGGCCGGCGCCGTCCCCTGGCCGCTGGCCCGGCGAAGCAGCATCCCGACCACGACCGTGCACACCCAGATCGCCACTCCGGTCGGGACCACCGCGGCCGGCCTGCGCCAGCCCCGCGACACCAGCCAGCCGACGGCCGCGCCGGTCAGGAAGGGCCAGGCCGTCTGGGCGATCCCGGCCAGGTTCACCCCTTCGTCGTGGTTGCGGCGCCCCATCGCTGTGAAGGCGAGGATGCAGACGGCGTCGGCGGTCAGCGCCCGCCACGGGAGGTCAGTTCGGCTCGGCATGACCTCGATTATCGGGGGTGATCTCCTGACCGATCTCCTGGGCGGCCAACTCGTCGACCGGAACCTCGGGATCGAGTGCGCCTTCGGCGCGGAACATGAAGAAGAACACCACCCAGCCGATCGCCGAGATGAAGATCCAGCTGACCAGTCGGTAGATCAGCATCGCCGAGATGGCGTCGGGCAACGCCATTCCACTGGAGACCAGGCCGGGCACCAGCACCGCCTCGACGACCAGCAGGCCGCCCGGCATCAGCGGGATCGCCCCGACCGCCCGCGCTGCCGCGTAGGCGACCGTCAACCCCGGCAGCGACGGGGCGCCCCCGGCCGCGTAGGCGGCGAAAGCCAGGCAGGCGACGTCGGCCACCCAGTTGAACAACGACCAGCCGAACGCCTCGCCCAGCGCGCGCCGGCCCAGGCTCACCGACTCCAGTTGGGTGAGCGTCTCGCGCCAGCGGTGCAGCCCGGTCTCCGGGGGCTTGCCGCGGGCTGAGTTGACCCAGCGGAGCACCTTCACGCCGATGCCGTCGATGAGCTCGGGACGCGTCGCCACCGCCTGCGCCAGCAAGAGCATCGCGACGAACCCGCCGAGGGTGAACAGCAGCGAGAACGGATTGTTCTTGGCGCCCAACAGAAATGCTCCGCCAAGACCGAGTACCGCCAGGCCGACGACTTGCAGCGCCCCCGACATCACCAGCTGCCAGGAAGCCACCACCGGGGAAGCGCCCCACTGGCGCTGCTGGCGGTAGACGAAGGTGGCCGACAGCACCGGCCCGCCGGGCAGCGTGGTGCTCAGCGCGTTGCCGGCGTAGAAGGCCGCTTCGGACCGCCACTGGCGCACCGGCACGCCCGCCGACCGCAGCAGGGTGCGCTGGATCTGCGCGAAGCTGTGCATCGACATCATCGCCGCGGCGACGGCGGCCAGCACCCACCATCCGTTGGCGGTAGTCAGACTCAGCCAGGCCTTGGCCAGTTGGTCCCACACCAGAGTCGCCTCGATGGCGAGCACGATGAGCGCGACGGCGAGCACCGACCAGCGCACCCACCAGTACCGGGACCGTGGGCGCTTACCGCGTGCCGGGCCGACCGGCGCGCTACCGACCACGCTTTTCAGCGTAACCGGGCAGGTCGGGCCCAGTAGTGTGACACGCATGCCGAGCAGCCGTGCGCGCGAGGACGGAGCACCTGACGACCGCGACGCCGTCGACCCGCTGGTGCGCAAGACCGCCGCCTGGGTGTGGCGGCTGCTGGTGATCTTCGCCGGCATCCTGGCGCTGCTGTGGTTGATGAACGAGCTCAGGGTGATCGTGGTCCCGGTTGCGGTGGCCGTGATGATCACCGCGCTGATGGTTCCCGCCGTCGACTGGCTGGACCGCAGGCGCATTCCTCGCGGTGGCGCGGTGGCGCTGGTGCTGCTCGGGGGGATCGCGGTGTTCGGCGGGATCCTGGCGTTCGTCGTGAGCCAATTCATCGAAGGCCTGCCCGAGCTCACCGAGCAGGTCGCCCACAGCATCGACGGCGTCACCGCCTGGCTCGTCGAGGGGCCGCTGCATCTGAGTCACGAGCAGATCGAAAAGGCCGGCGACACCGCGATCGCGGCGATGCGCGACAACCAGGAGAAGCTGACCAGCGGAGCGCTGTCCACCGCGGCCACCCTGACCGAGATCGTGACCGGCGCGTTGCTGGCCCTGTTCACCACGATCTTCCTGCTCTACGGCGGCCGGAACATCTACGAATTTCTGACCCGGATCGTGCCGGTGTCCCATCGGGAGCGGGTCCGCGATGCGGGGCGGGCAGGCTTTCACTCGCTGATCGGCTACGTGCGCGCGACGGCGCTGGTGGCCCTGGTCGACGCGGTGGGTATCGGTGCGGGCCTGGCGATCATGGGCGTTCCGTTGGCGTTGCCGTTGGCCTCGCTGGTGTTCCTCGGCGCGTTCATCCCGGTGGTCGGTGCGGTGGTCACCGGATTGCTCGCGGTTGTGGTGGCGTTGCTGACCAAGGGGCTGGTCATCGCGCTGATCACCCTCGGGCTGATCATCGGCATCATGCAACTGGAAAGCCATGTGCTGCAGCCGATTCTGATGGGTCGCGCGGTGTCGATCCACCCGCTGGCCGTCGTTCTGGCCATCGCCGCCGGAGCAGTGCTGGCCGGAATCGTCGGTGCACTGCTGGCTGTTCCGGCGGTCGCGTTCCTCAACAGTGCGGTGCGGGTTCTGGTCGCTGCGAATCCCGTCGCCGAAACCGCGGAGTTGGAGTCCGGCGGACACGCGCCGGAGATCGCAGCGCGTCCCGACACCGTCGCGGACGTCTAGCCGTCCAGACCCCGACGGCTAGACCCTCAGCGACGACATCCCACCGTCCAGGCCCAGCACCTGACCGGTGATCCACCCACTGTCCGGCATCAACAGGAACTTCGCCAGGGCTGCCGCGTCGGCCGCCGTCCCGACCCGCTTGAGCGGGTACCGCGCGGCCATCGCCTCACGCTTCTCCGGTGACGACAACATCCGCTCGACCAGGGGAGTGTCCACCAGTGCCGGCGCGATGGCGTTTACCCGGATCCGTGGCGCCCATTCCGCGGCCAGTGACCGCACCAGGCCTTCGACCGCGCCCTTGGCCGCGGCGACCGAGGCGTGCATTGGCATCCCCTGGCCCACCGCGACGGTGCTGAAGAGCACCACGCTGGCCGGCCCGCCGTCGGCGCCGGCCAGTCGCGGCTGGCAGGCCTTCAGGAAGCGAACGGCCCCCAGCAGATTCACCTCCCAGTCGCGGCGGAAGTCCTCGGCGGACAGCGCCCGGAAACTCTTCAGGTTCACCGTCCCCGGGCAGTACACCGCACCCTGGATGGACTCCGGCGGTTCTGGCAACGGTGCCGGGTCAGTGATGTCGCACGGGTGATGGCGAATTGCGCCATCGGCGAGCAGACCGTCCGCCGATCGCGACCACACATCGATCCGGGCGGCCGACGGCGCGAGCATCCGCACCAACTCCAGTCCGATGCCCCGGGTGCCGCCGGCGATGAGATAGCTGCTCATCGGGCGACCGGTTAGAGCCGGCCCTCGCGGCGCAGCAGCTCCTGTGCGCTCAGGCCGCCGCCCTGGGCTGCCCGGGCGTTGAGTTGCTCGGTCGCCAGCGTGGAGTCGGCGTTCTCCGGCCGGCTCACCGGGATGGCCCGCGTCTCGTCCGCGGCATCCCCCACCGGGGTGGTGACTGCGGTGGTGGCCGGCTCCGCCGGTTCTGGCTGACGGGTGGCGCCGGAGCGCAGCGGGTTCCGGTTGCGCAGTTCACCGAGCCAGGAGGTGACGTCCCGGTCCTTGTGAGCCGGCTTGTCCGCGACAGGGTTGTCGACGATCGGCGGGGTGGCGGCGGCGAAACGCGTTGTCGGTGCGTCGACGATCGGCGCGTCCCGCGTCGGTGCGTCGCTGATCGGCGCTTCGGTCATCGGTGCGGTGGGCGCTGCGGCTGCGCCGCCCGGGGGAATGACCTCTGGGGCCGCCCGGCCGGCGACTCCGACGGCACTCGCACCCACCAGGGCCGGCTCGGGCTTCGCTGCCGCCAGCATCTTGCGCTCGTCGGGCAGGGTCGTCTCGCCGAGACCGATCTTGTGCTGCAGGCGTTTCATCCACTTCGGCGCCCACCAGCAGTCGTCGCCGAGCAGTTTCATGATGGCCGGCACCAGGAACATCCGCACGATCGTCGCGTCGAGCAGCAGCGCGATCAGCAGGCCGAACGCCAGGTACTTCATCATCACCAGATCGGAGAACACGAATGCCCCGGCGACCACGGCCAGCACCAGGGCGGCGGCGGTGATCAGCCGGCCGGTGGTGGCGGTGCCGATCCGGATCGACTCGGTGGTGGACATTCCGCGGTCGCGGGCCTCCACCATCCGAGACACCAGGAACACCTCGTAGTCGGTGGACAGGCCGTAGATCACCGCGATGATCAACCCGATCATCGGCGCCATCAGCGGCTGCGGGGTGTAGTTCATGATCCCGGATCCGTGCCCGTCGACGAACATCCAGGTCAGCACACCCATGGTTGAGCCCAGCGTCAGCGCGCTCATCAGGGCGGCCTTGATGGGCAGCACCAGCGAGCCGAACGCCAGGAACATCAGGATCGTCGTCGTGGTGATCAGCAGCAGCACCATCAGCGGCAGCCTGGCGGACAGACTGTGGATGCTGTCCTGCTCCAGGGCCGGCGTGCCACCGACGTAGAGCGTCTCGCCCTTGGGCGGGACGATGGAGCGCAACTCGGCGATCTTCTTGGATGCCTCGTTGCGCACCACCAGACCGTTCTGGATCACCCGGACCGACGGGTCCTTCGACGCGCCGTCGAGGTACGGGCGCTCTTTCCACATCGCGTCGGGATTGTTCTCCGGGTCGGTGAAGCCGTTGATCGCCATCGCCTTGTTGCGGATCTCGGCGACCTGGGCATCGGTGACGGGCTGACCGCTGTTGTTTTTGATCACCAGCGTGATCGGCTCGGTGCGGAAGCCCGGGAAGATCTTGTCGAACTCCTCCTGCGCCAACCGGACCGAGTTGTTCGGCGGCAGGTACTTCTCGCTGATGCCTCCCAGGGACAGGTGCCCCAGCGGGATGATCAGCAGGATCATGAAGATGACGATCGGTGCGGCGAACCGGATCGGGTGTTTCATCACCCGGTTGACCAGCTTGCCCCAGAAGCCGTTCTCGACCTCTTCGCGGGTCTTGGTCTTCTGGGTCTTCTCGGCGAACCAGTCGATGATCTTGCGAGAGAACGACCAGTTCCGCAGGAACGGCACCCGCAGCAGGGTGTTGACGCCGAGGGCGTCGACATTGGGTCCGAGGATGGCCAGGATCGCGGCCAGCACGGTGATCGACAGGATCGCCGAGAGCATGACCGAGGCGATGATCGCGTAGGTGATCGACTTCAGGAAGCCCTGCGGGAACAGCAGCAGTGGCAGAGACGACGCGACGATGATGACGGCCGAGAACACCACGGTCCGCCCCGACGTCATCACGGTGCGCCGGACGGCCGCCTCGGTGTCGTACCCCTCGGCGATCTCCTCCCGGAACCGGCTGACGATGAACAAGCCGTAGTCGATCGCGATGCCCAGGCCGATGAGCGTCACCACCGGCTGGGCGAAGAAGTGCACCGGGGTGAAATCGGCGATCAACCGCATGATGCCCAGCGAGCCCATGATCGCCAGCCCGCCGATGATGGCTGGGAGGCTGGCGGCGACCACGCCGCCGAAAACGAAGAACAGGAGCACGGCGACCAGCGGGATGGCGGCCACCTCGGCGCGCTGCTGGTCCTCTCCGATGGTGCCGGTCAACTCGTTGGCCAGCGGTTGCAGGCCGGCCTGCTTCACATCGATGCCGTCGATGTTGAAGCTGTCCTTGACCTTCTTGTAGTTGTTCAGGATGGTGTCGTCGTCGTTGCCCTTGAGCTGGATCGACATGAAGGCGTGCTTCTTGCTCGCGTCGGCCATGTTGGCCAGCAGCTCGGGGTTCTTGAAGTACCCGATGGCCCGCAGCATCTCGTCGGGGTGGTCCTTCTGCGCCTTGTCGAGGTTGTCCAGGATCTTCTTGCTGAAGGCCGGGTCGTCGACGGTCTTGCCGTCCGGGGCGGTGTAGATCGCCACGATGTGGCCGGAGGTGTCTCGGCCGTAGGCGCCGTCAGCGAGCAGGGAAGCCTTGACCGACTGGCTGCCCTCGTCGTAGAACCCGCTCTGGGTGACGTGCTTGCCCAGGTCTATGCCGTAGATGCCGCCGCCGATGCACAACGCGACCATGACACCGATGACGATGTATCGGTACCGGTAAACGAAGCGACCCCACCAGGCGAACACTGGCGACTCCTAACTGACGACCATCAAACGAACAAGTTTTCCCGGCTCTGCTCTCACAGCCTTGAGGTCAGCAGCGCTGACAGCGGCCGGAACGGCTGCAGCCACGCGCCCTCCTCAGGCAGCGAATCCAGGCCGATCCGCGGCAGAGGCTCTCGGAAAACGCCCGGAATATCCTCCAGGTCGACAAATTCCAAGGTATCCGACGCTAACGCCCAGCTGGCATGTTCGCGAAATCCGAGTACCGACGCCGGAGTGCCCGACCGCGCGATGTCCTCCAGCGGTTCGCGGAAGGCCTGGCCGTCCGCCGAGGCCACCAGCACCGCCGCGAGCCCCTCGGCCCGGCGCTGGGCGATGTGGGCCAGCATGTCGGCGTCGACGTCGCTGTCCTCGTCGATCTTCGGCTTGGCGAAGACGGCGAACCCGACGTTGCGCAACGCCTCGACCCAGGGCCGCACCACGTCGGCGCTGCCCGGAGCGATGTTGGTGAACACCGTGGCCTCGGGCTCCGCGGTGATTCCCGGTTGGCCGGCCGCCAGCTCGGCGGTCCGCGACAGGAGCCAGCGGCCCAGGGCGTCGAACCGCGGCCGGTGCGCGGCGGTGGGCCGCCCGCCCAGGATCGAACCGAGGCCCATGTCGAGGTTGGGTGCGTCCCAGACCAGCAGCACCCGGCGCACCGGAGGATGGGCGTCCGCGGGCGGCTCGGTAGTGGCGCCCGTCGCGCCGGACTCGGTCGCGGTCTCGTCGATCACGGTCATCGCCGTCTCACCCACCCGTCCTGGTCCAGACGAATTCGTTCACCGCGCTGCCGACGTCGCGCGCCTTGCCCTCGTACTTGGTCGTCGGGCGTGCGGTCGAGATCGGCAGCGCCGCATCGGGGGCCACCCGCCGCAGCAGTGGCTCGGCGTCCCCCACCTCCGCGATCTGCCCGGCGTAGTCGGCGTGATCGGTGGCCACGTGCAGCACGCCCCCCGGCCGCAACCGGTCCGCGATCAGGGCCACCGTCGCGGGCTGCAACAGACGGCGCTTGTGGTGCCGCGACTTCGGCCACGGGTCGGGGAAGAACACCCGCACCCCGGTCAACGAACCGGGGGTCAGCAGCTGTTCGAGAACGTCCATCGCGTCGCCCCGGATCATCCGGATGTTGGTCGCGCCCTCGCGGTCGATCGAGGTCAGCAGTTGCGCGAGGCCGCGGCGGTAGACCTCGACGGCGATCACGTCGAGGTCGGGCTCGTCCAGCGCCATGGCCAGCGTCGAGGTGCCGGTACCGCAGCCGATCTCGAGAACGACGTCGGAGGTGCGGCCGAACCATGCCGCGATGTCCAGTGGCTCAAGGCTGTCGGCGGAACCATCCTCGCCAGTAGGCCGGGCCAGCCGGCCCAGACGAGGCCACAGCCGCTCCCAGACCTCCTGCTGTGCCTCGGTCAGCGCGGCCCGCCGTGAGCGGAAACTGGTGACCCGCCGAGGCGGGCGCGCAGCCATCTCGGGCAGGGCCGAGCCGGGGTGCTGCGCGTGCATTGATACATGGTGGCCCATGTCGGCCTGAGGACCTGCATGGCGGCGGAGATTGATACCCAACAGTTGCCTTCCGGGGTGAAGTGCGCAACAGCCGGACCCTCGCCAAGATCGCGTGATGGATGCCGTCGGCCGCCCCGGCTGTCCGGTGGCCGGCTGTCCGGTGGCAAAGGCCCTCGACGCCGGCGCCGCGGCCCTCGGCGAACCCTAACTCGCGCGGGCCGGGGCGCGCCTTGCGGCGGCGGTGAGGGTGGGAGTGCGCG
>CAYTOD010000076.1:0-19241 GCA_964439315.1 uncultured Mycobacterium sp.
AGGCCAAGGAGGGCATCGAGACCACCGAGACCGGCGAGGTGCTCGACACCATCACCGTGCAGGCCCTGATCAACCGCTACCCGACGGTGTGCGGCATGACCGGGACGGCGCTGGCCGCGGGCGAACAGCTGCGGCAGTTCTACAAACTCGGTGTGTCGCCGATCCCGCCCAACACCCCGACCGTCCGCATCGACGAGGCCGACCGGGTGTACATCACCGCCGCCGCCAAGAACGACGCCATCATCGACCACATCATCGAGGTGCACGCCACCGGCCAGCCGATCCTGGTGGGCACCCACGACGTCGCCGAGTCCGAGGAACTCCACGATCGCCTCCGCCGCCGGGGCGTCCCGGCTGGCGTCCTCAACGCCAAGAACGACGAGGAAGAGGCCACCGTGATCGCCGAGGCCGGCAAACTCGGGGCTATCACGGTGTCCACCCAGATGGCCGGCCGCGGCACCGACATCCGACTGGGCGGCTCGGAGGCCTCCGACACCTCCGCCGAGAAGGAAGAGGTCGCCGAGCTCGGTGGCCTGCACGTCATCGGCACCGGCCGGCACCGCACCGAGCGGCTGGACAATCAGTTGCGCGGCCGATCCGGACGCCAGGGCGACCCGGGTTCGACGGTGTTCTTCTCCAGCTGGGAGGACGACGTCGTCGTCGGTCACCTGGAGTCCGGCAAGTTGCCGACCGACTGCGACGAGACCGGGCGGATCACCAGTCCGAAAGCCGCGGCTCTGCTGGACCACGCCCAGCGCGTCGCGGAGGGCCGACTGCTCGATGTGCACGCCAACACCTGGCGGTACAACCAACTGATCGCCCAGCAGCGGTCGATCATCGTCGAGCGGCGCAACACGCTGCTTAGCACGTCGGCCGCCCGTGAGGAACTCCAGGAGCTCTCGCCGGACCGGTACGCCGAGCTGTCGGAGACCCTCGGTGAACAACTGGGCGGGCACGGCTCTGTTGACGACGACGCCGCGGACGACGAACTGGAGCGGATCTGCCGGGGGATCATGCTGTACCACCTCGACCGGGGCTGGGCCGATCACCTGGCGTACCTCTCCGACGTCCGGGAGAGCATCCATCTGCGCGCGCTGGGCCGGCAGAACCCGCTCGACGAGTTCCACCGGATGGCCGTCGACGCGTTCGGGCATCTGGCCGCGGACGCCATCGAGGCCTCCCAGCAGACCTTCGAGACGGCCAACGTCCTCGAGGATCAGACCGGGCTGGATCTGTCGAAGCTGGCCAGGCCGACCTCGACGTGGACATACATGGTTCACGACAACCCGTTGCGCGACGACACGCTGTCCGCGCTGAGCCTGCCCGGGGTGTTCCGCTAGGTTCCTTGCAATGCAGCGCCAGGCGGACAACCCGGTGGGGAACAGGATCTGGACGATCCCCAACATCCTCAGCATGATCCGGCTGGTGCTGGTTCCGGTCTTCCTGTACCTGCTGCTGGTCCGGCACGCCTACGGTCCCGCCACCGGAATCCTGATGTTCAGCGGTACCTCCGACTGGGCCGATGGGAAGATCGCCCGGCTGGTGCCCAACCAGTCGTCACGCCTGGGGGAGTTGCTCGACCCACTGGTCGACCGCCTCTACATGGTGACCGTCCCGGTCGGGCTCGCGCTGGCGGGAGTGGTGCCGTGGTGGGTGGTCGGAATCCTGCTGGGCCGCGACGCCGTACTGGCCGCCACCCTGCCGGTGGTGCGCAGCCGCGGGGTGACCGCCCTGCCGGTGGCCTACATCGGCAAGGCCGCCACTTTCGCGCTGATGTCCGGACTTCCCCTGGTGCTGCTCGGCCAGGGCGGCGCCGGATGGCAACGGGCCGTCCTGGCGTGTGGTTGGGGCTTCGTGATCTGGGGTATCTGGATGTACCTATGGTCGGCGGTGCTCTACCTCGTCCAGGTCCGCATGGTGGTGCGAGACCTGCCGCGGGTTCAGCCCGCCTGAAACTCGATTGCCTTGCGACAACCGAAACCGGGCCAATACGCTTGCGGCCGTCCGACGAACCCGTCAGTTCCCACCGAGCATCGAGGAGCCTCGTGAGCGACTTCCCCGCCGACCTGCGCTACACCGCCGAGCACGAGTGGGTTCGCCTGACCGGCGGCGGCACCGCCCGGGTCGGGATCACCGACTTCGCGCAGGCGTCCCTCGGCGACGTCGTCTTCGTCCAGCTTCCCGCGGTCGGAACCGAGCTGACCGCGGGCGAGGCTTTCGGCGAGGTGGAGTCCACCAAGTCGGTGTCGGACCTGTACGCGCCGGTCACCGCCACGGTCACCGCGGTGAACACCGAGCTGGAGGCCAACCCGCAGCTGGTCAACACCGATCCCTACGGCCAGGGCTGGCTCTTGGAGCTCAGCGCCGACGGCGATACCCTTGGCCAGGGGATAGCGGCGCTGCTGGACGCGGATGCCTATCAAGCCACCCTGACCTAGACACAGCGGCGGCAGCGGTTGTTAGGGTTTGGAAGTAGAGCGGACTTTCGCCCATATGCGGGCCAGTGAGGAGTAATGGGTGACGGACAACGACAGCTCTGATGAGCTCACCGTGGAGACGACTTCGGTATTCCGCGCGGATTTCCTCAACGACCTTGAGGCCCAGGCCGGGGCGAGCGCTCCGGCCGCGGTATCCGGAATCGAGGGTCTCCCGGTCGGATCTGCGCTGCTCGTGGTCAAGCGCGGGCCCAACGCCGGTTCCCGGTTCCTGCTCGACCAGCCGACCACGTCGGCCGGTCGCCACCCAGACTCCGACATCTTCCTCGACGACGTGACGGTCAGCCGTCGGCACGCTGAATTCCGTTGCGAGGGAAGCGATTTCCAGGTCGTCGACGTCGGCAGCCTCAACGGAACCTACGTCAACCGCGAACCGGTGGACTCGGCCACCCTGGCCAATGGCGACGAGGTCCAGATCGGCAAGTTCCGTCTGGTCTTCCTGACCGGGCCGAGGAACGCCGGCAGCGATGACGGCGCCCGATAGCCCGGCGCTCGCCGGTATCTCGATCGGGGCCGTACTGGACCTGTTGCGGCCGGACTTCCCGGACGTGACGATCTCCAAGATCCGGTTTCTCGAGGCGGAAGGCCTGGTCACGCCGGAGCGCAGCCCGTCGGGCTACCGCCGGTTCACGGCGTACGACTGCGCGAGGTTGCGGTTCGTCCTGACCGCTCAACGTGACCACTACCTGCCGCTGAAGGTCATCAAAGCCCAGCTCGACGCCCAGTCCGACGGCGAGTTGCCCCGGCAGTCGTCCTACCCCGCGCCGCGGCTGGTGCCGGTGCACTCCGGCGACGATGGCGTCGAGACCGGCGCCGAGGCAGTCCGGCCTCCCCAGCCTGTTCGGCTGACCCGGGAGGATCTGCTGGCGCGCTCCGGTGTCGACTCCCAGCTCATCACCGCTCTGTGCCGGGCCGGAGTCATCACGACCGGACCGGGCGGCCTGTTCGACGAGCACGCGGTGGCGATCGCGCAGTGTGCCCGCGATCTGGCCGACTACGGCGTGGAGCCACGCCACCTGCGGGCATTCCGGTCCGCCGCCGACCGACAGTCCGACCTGATCGCTCAGATCGCCGGGCCGGTCGGCAAGGCGGGCAAGGCGGGCGCCAGGGACCGCGCCGACGATCTGGCACGGGAGGTGGCGGCGCTGGCGATAACGCTGCACACCTCGCTGCTCAAGTCCGCCGTACGCGACGTTCTCGACCGCTGACCCCAAGGACGGACAGGCGCCCTGGATCTTCGCCTAAACTCGGTGGCGGAGCAGTCCTGCGCGGAAAGTGAGACAGGGATGGCTGAGGTTCGAGTAGTCGGCATCCGGGTGGAGCAACCAGCCAACCAGCCGGTTCTTCTCTTGCGCGAAACCACCGGCGACCGATACCTGCCGATCTGGATCGGGCAGACCGAAGCCAACGCGATCATCCTCGAACAGCAGGGGGTCGAACCGGTTCGCCCGCTGACCCACGACCTGTTCCGCGATGTGATCGGAGCGCTTGGGCGTTCACTCACCGAGGTCCGAATCGTCGACCTGCAGGAGGGCACGTTCTACGCCGACCTTTTGTTCGACAACGGCGTGAAGGTCTCGGCCCGTCCGTCGGACTCGGTGGCCATCGCACTGCGGATGGGTGTGCCGATCTACGTCGAGGAGGCCGTCCTCGACGAGGCGGGCCTGCTGATCCCCGACGAGAGCGACGAGGAATCCGCCGGCGCGGTCCGGGAGGACGAGGTGGAGAAGTTCAAGGAGTTCCTCGACACCATCTCCCCGGACGACTTCAAAGCCTCCTGATCTTCAAAACCTCCCGATCACGGATGAGTCTCATCTAGGTCAGTGCTCGCCCGACACGCCGGGAGATGACGGCCGGCGAGTGCCTCGGAGCACATACTTCTGATACGACCTGGCTTACGCACAGCAGCACTAATGCGCGTCCGACAGGCGTATGCTCGAACCACTTCGGGTACGTCGAGAGGAGCACCGTGGGCGACGAGCCGCGTCAGGAGCAGCTGGATTTGGCTGTCTCCACCGCTTACCCCAACGCGGATCCTCCCCTCGCAGCGCCGGTGAGCGCCCCCACCCAGGGCGGCCTGTTCCCCGACGACTCGGTGCCCGACGAACTGGTCGGTTATCGCGGGCCCAGCGCGTGCCAGATCGCCGGTATCACCTACCGCCAGCTCGACTACTGGGCGCGCACTTCACTGGTGGTGCCCTCGATTCGCGGCGCGGCCGGCTCCGGCAGCCAGAGGCTCTACTCCTTTAAGGACATCCTGGTCCTCAAGATCGTCAAAAGGCTTCTGGACACCGGGATTTCGCTGCACAACATCCGCGTCGCCGTCGACCATCTGCGGCAGCGCGGGGTTCAGGACCTCGCCAACATCACGCTGTTCTCCGACGGCACGACCGTCTACGAATGCACCTCTGCCGAAGAGGTGGTCGACCTCCTGCAGGGCGGCCAGGGCGTGTTCGGGATCGCCGTCAGCGGCGCGATGCGCGAACTGACCGGTGCCATCGCCGAGTTCCCCGGCGAGCGTGCCGACGGCGGCGAGTCCATCGCCGCCCCGGAGGACGAACTGGCCTCCCGGCGCAAGAACCGCGACCGCAAGATCGGCTGACCGCCCCGGGGTCGGTTTGACCGGCCACCAATGCGGGTGCCGCGACGCGACGCGGGGCCGCTGTCGGACTACACTCTGATCCGCATCGACCTCACACGGGAGAGTTCCGCGACAGCCAGTCGCGGGCGCCGAAGGAGCAATACCTCTCCGTCAACCTCTCAGGCCCCCGGACCGTATGCGGACACGATGCCTCTGGAAAGCGGTGGCTACGGGCCACCCGCCCATGGGGAAAGGCACGACCACCGATCGGGAGGCACCGATCGGGAGGACGGCGCCGAATCTCTCAGGCACCGAAGACAGAGGGAGAGGACGTTCGAGCCGCGTCCGCCCGAGTCAGGAGTGCCGAGAATGTCCGACCCCACCTTCGCCGCCCGCCACATCGGCCCAGACGCCGATGCGCTCGCGCACATGCTCGGCGTCATCGGCGTCGGCTCTCTCGACGAGTTGGCCGCCAAGGCACTGCCCGCGGGCATCCTCGATTCGCTGACCACGGCCGTCGCCCCCGGCCTGGAAACGCTACCGGCGGCGGCCAGCGAGCACCGGGCCCTGGCCGAACTGCGCGAACTGGCCGATGCGAACACGGTGAGCGTGTCGATGATCGGCCAGGGCTACTACGACACCCTGACCCCGCCGGTGCTGCTGCGCAACATCCTGGAGAACCCCGCCTGGTACACCGCCTACACCCCGTATCAGCCGGAGATCAGCCAGGGCCGGCTGGAGGCGCTGCTGAATTTCCAGACGATGATCGCCGACCTGACGGGCCTGGACATCGCCAACGCCTCGATGCTCGACGAGGCCACCGCGGCCGCCGAGGCGATGACGCTGATGCTGCGGGCGGCGCGCACGCCGAAAGGCTCCGCCCACCGGCTGGCCGTCGACTCCGACCTGTTCCCGCAGACCGCGGCGGTACTGGCCACGCGTGCCGAGCCGATGGGCATCGAGATCGTCACCGCGGACCTTCGGGCCGGACTGCCCGACGGTGACTTCTTCGGAGTGATCGTGCAACTGCCGGGCGCCAGTGGCCGCCTCACCGATTGGTCAAGCCTGGTCGAGCAGGCTCACGACCGCGGCGCGCTGGTTGCCGTCGGGGCCGACCTGCTGGCGCTGACCCTGATCGCGCCACCCGGCGAGATCGGCGCGGACGTGGCCTTCGGCAGTGCCCAAAGGTTCGGCGTGCCAATGGGATTCGGCGGACCGCATGCGGGCTATCTGGCGGCCCACACCAGTCATGCCCGGCAACTTCCCGGCCGTCTGGTCGGGGTCTCCCAGGACTCCGACGGGGCGCCGGCCTACCGGTTGTCGCTGCAGACCCGCGAGCAGCACATCCGCCGGGACAAGGCCACCTCCAACATCTGTACAGCCCAGGTGCTGCTGGCGGTGATGGCCGCCATGTACGCCAGCTACCACGGTTCCGACGGACTGCGGGCTATCGCCCGACGCGTGCACGGCCACGCCCGTGCTCTGGCCGCCGGGCTGTCGGCCGCCGGTGTGGAATTGGCCGACGACAGCTTCTTCGACACGGTGCTCGCGCGCGTTCCCGGCCGGGCCACCGAGATCCAGTCGGCCGCACGCGCCCGCGGTATCAACATCTGGCGCGTCGACGACGACAGTCTCTCGGTGTCCTGCGACGAGGCCACCACCGGCGAGCACGTCGCCGCGGTGCTCGAGGCGTTCGGAGCCGCACCCGCCGGCACCTTCGACGGACCCGAGATCGACACCCGGACAACCGGTTTCCTCACCCATCCGGCCTTCAACTCCTACCGCACCGAAACCGCGATGATGCGCTACCTGCGGGCATTGGCCGATAAGGACCTGGCACTGGACCGCACGATGATCCCGCTGGGCTCGTGCACCATGAAACTCAACGCCGCCGCCGAGATGGAGGCGATCACCTGGCCGGAGTTCGGCCGGTTACATCCGTTCGCCCCGGCCGACGACGCCGCCGGGCTGCGCCGGCTGATCGGCGACCTCGAACAGTGGCTGACCGGCATCACCGGCTACGACGCGATCTCGTTGCAGCCCAACGCCGGATCCCAGGGCGAGTACGCAGGACTGCTCGCGATCCACGACTACCACGCCAGCCGGGGCGAGGCCCATCGCGACGTCTGCCTGATCCCTTCCAGCGCGCACGGCACCAACGCGGCCTCTGCCGCCATGGTGGGGATGCGGGTCGTGGTCGTCGGCTGCCGGGAGAACGGCGACGTAGACCTCGACGACCTCCGGGCCAAGGTGGCCGAGCACGCCGGCACCCTGGCGGCGCTGATGATCACCTACCCGTCCACCCACGGCGTGTACGAGCACGACATCGCCGACATCTGCGCTGCGGTCCATGACGCCGGCGGCCAGATCTACGTCGACGGCGCCAATCTCAATGCCCTGGTGGGCCTGGCCCGCCCGGGCAAGTTCGGCGGCGACGTGAGTCATCTGAACCTGCACAAGACCTTCTGCATTCCACACGGCGGCGGCGGTCCGGGCGTAGGACCGGTCGCGGTGCGCGCGCACCTGGCGGCCTACCTGCCAGGACACCCCCTGGCCCCGGAACTCCCCAAGGGGCGTCCGGTCTCGGCCGCGCCCTACGGGTCGGCCTCGATCCTCCCGATCACCTGGGCCTACATCCGGATGATGGGTGCCGAGGGTTTGCGCCAGGCCACCCTGGCGGCCATCGCCTCGGCGAACTACATCGCCCGCCGTCTCGACGAGTACTACCCGGTGCTCTACACCGGCGAGAACGGGATGGTGGCTCACGAGTGCATCCTCGACCTGCGTCCCATCACCAAAGCTACCGGGATCACCGTCGATGACGTGGCAAAGCGCTTGGCAGACTATGGCTTTCATGCGCCGACGATGAGTTTCCCGGTTTCCGGCACACTCATGGTCGAGCCGACTGAGAGTGAGAGCCTGGCCGAGGTGGACGCCTTCTGCGACGCCATGATCGCCATCCGCGCCGAGATCGATCAGGTCGGGGCGGGGCATTGGCCGTCCGACGACAACCCGCTGTGCAACGCTCCGCACACCGCCGAGTGCCTGCTGACCGAGCAGTGGACGCACCCCTACACCCGCGAGCAGGCCGCCTACCCGATGGGCAAGGGCGTCCGGCCGAAGGTCTGGCCGCCGGTACGTCGCATCGACGGCGCGTACGGCGATCGCAACCTGGTCTGCTCCTGTCCACCGGTGGAAGCCTTCGCCACCGCGGGCCGGGCGTGACGTCAGCCGGACTGCCCGCCGGCGTGCGGCAGTGGCGCGACGGCGGCCGGATGCTGTCCACAGGCGCCGGACGGGTGTTCGTGCGGTCCAGCGCCGGCGACCCGGCTGCCGGCCCGACGGTGCTGCTGCTGCACGGATTCCCCTCCAGTTCGTACGATTTCCGCGAGGTCACCGACCGACTGGGGGAGCGGCCCTGGTTGACGCTGGACTTCCTCGGATTCGGGGTGTCCGACAAGCCACGTCCCCATCGCTACAGCCTGTTCGAGCAGGCCGACATCGTCGAGCAGGTGGTCGCCGACCACCAGCTGGTCGCGGGGCCCGGCCCGATTGTGCTGATCGCCCACGACATGGGGACGTCGGTGGCTACCGAACTGCTGGCCCGGGATGTGGACGGCACTCTGGGTTTCGATCTGCAGCGCGCGGTTCTCTCCAACGGCAGCATCATCATCGAGCGGGCAAGCCTGCGGCCCAGCCAGAAGATCCTCCGGGGGCCGCTGGGACCGCTGATGTCCCGGCTGACCAACCGGCGCAGCTTCATCCGCGGCTTCGGCCGCCTGTTCAGCACCTCCCATCCACTGTCCGAGGCCGAGGCCGACGCCCAGTGGGCGCTGATGGCCCGCGACGACGGCGACCGGATCCTGCACCTGCTGTGCGCCTATCTCGACGAACGTGTCCGGTACGCCGCGCGCTGGCACGGGGCGATCCGGGACTGGCCCAAGCGCCTGGCGTTCCTGTGGGCCACCGCTGATCCCGTCGCGACCACCAACGTCCTGGACGGCCTTCGGCAACTGCGTCCCACCGCCGAGCTGGTCCAATTGCACGGCATCGGCCACTACCCACAGATCGAGGTCCCGGCCGAGTTCACCGGCAGCGCACTGCATCTGCTGCGCGACACCCTCGACGAAGCCGACTAGGGAGCGACGCCGACGAGCTGGATCAACCCAGCATCCGGCCGACCGCCGCGACCAGGTCGGGGGAGTCCGCTGCCGGCACGTTCTGGTAACCGCCGCCGGAGAGTTTCGCGACGGATTCCCAGGTGGCCCGATCGGGATCGTCACCGACGTCGATGATGTTGACCGCCACCGGCCGGGCGGGGTCTGCCGCGGAGCGGATGAAATCTTCCAGTCCCGGGCCGTCCAGCGTCCTGTCGGTGTGCGGCCCCTGGGTGATGACCAGGATCGAATTCGGTTGTCCGGGGCGGTAATTCGCCAGGGCTTCGTTGTAAACCATTCGCAGGGTGGTGAAGGACACCCCACCGCTACCGCTGACGGCCACCACGCCGTCCAGCGCGCCCGCCAGTGCTGAACCCCTGGGTTGACCGGCCAGGTCGTCGGACAGTGGACCGGTCGGGATCAGTGCGGCGCTGTCGACACCATTGAACGTCCACAGGCCCGCAGCCGCACTCGGCGGCAGAGTGCCGAGGCGGTTCTTCAGAGCGGGTGCCACCGCGGCGAGGTTCTGGTTGAGCATCACCGTGGTGGCGGCGCCTCCGGCCGGGGAGACGACGCCGGCCACCGCGGCGCGCGCGGCGTCGTCGTCGCCAACGGGAAGGGGTGAGCCCAGCGGTCCGAACGACACCACGTCGTTGGCATCGTTGCCGATGTCTCCGGCGCGGAAACCGGCTTTGGCGAATCCGTCGAGCTGCTCGGACTTACGCATGTACCGGGCGAACTCGCTTGCAGCGGTGACCTGTTCCTCGGCCAGCCAGTCGCCGGACAGCAGAACAGTCGGGTAATCGGCCAGGGCCACCGGCCCGCCGGGGAACCATTCCGCGACCGTGTCCTTGGCGTTGGACATCCCGGAGGTCCGCTGGAAAAGCTGCTGCTCGGTCATGGCCACCGCATGCACCGGAGCGGCCGCGGGGTCGCCGTCCGCCACCAGCGCATCCCACGCGGTGTTGGCGGAGTTGTCCGTCAGCCGCGGCGCATCGGCCAGCAGGGCGCTCGCCGCACCGATACCGGCCGTCGCGGCACCGGGAGCGTCCGGCGGCGCGGACGCCGCAGCGACCGCCTCGGCGACCAGATAGGTAGCGTCGGCCCCGCCCGCGGTCGGCAGCGCCAGCCGCAGCGATCCCCACCCGGGCAGGTTCAGCCCGTCCATGGATGTGGGGTTGGACTGCAATCCCGGAAGCGCTGCCCAACCCAACTGGCTCAGGCCTTCTTTGAGTTGCGGACGGACCGCGAGCACCACCGGCGACGTGACCAGCGAACGGGCGTCGCTGACGATCTGCTTGCCGGCGATGGTCTGCAGCCGGGCCGACCCGACGGTGCTGGCCGGGATCCACAGCGCCGGACGCTCGCCGAGGTCGGCGGGCCAGGTTCCGGTCAAGCCGTTGACGACGGCGTCCGAATCACCTTTCGTGACAGTCACTTTCACGCACTTGTCACCGACCGGACCGGCCTCGTCGTTGTAGTGGTCGGCGAATCCCTGGACGACCTCGGCAATCGAGGCGTCGGCGACCACCGCGACGGCGGCGGTGCCCTGGAGGCACTGGCGAGCGGCGTCGGTCGAGCGGCGGGACAGCGCATGGCCGAAGAAACGCCACAGGATCGCGCCGCCGAGCAGCACCACGACCACCACGAGCGCCGCGATGACACCCACGCTCACTCCACGCCGGCCGGCGTCGGCGCGCCGACGGCGCCCCTGCCAATCGCCCTGGGAACGCGCTATCCGCCCGGAGGGGGTGTCGTCGTCGCCGGAACCGCCGGCCGGGGGAATGCTGTGCCTGCCCATGTGATCCCTTCTGTCGTCAGATCACGTCGTCAGATCACAGACCTGGCTTTGAGCTCACGCCGGCGCCGATGCAGGATCGGTTCGGTGTAGCCGCTGGGCTGCGTGGCTCCGGACAGGACGAGTTCCTGGGCGGCCTGGAAGGCGATGCTGCCCTCCGGGTCGGCGGCCATCGGGTGGTACTCCGGATCCGCCGCGTTCTGCTGATCCACCACAGCCGCCATCCGCCGCAGGCCGGCCTTGACGTCCTCGTCGGTGATCACGCCGTGCCGGAGCCAGTTGGCCAGCAGCTGGCTGGAGATCCGCAGGGTGGCGCGGTCCTCCATGAGGTCGACGTCGTGGATGTCGGGCACCTTCGAGCACCCGACACCGGCGTCGACCCAGCGCACCACGTACCCGAGAATCGACTGGCAGTTGTTGTCCAACTCCTCGCGGACCTCCTCGTGCGACCAGGCCAGCTGCCGCTCGCTCACCGGAATGGTCAACAGTTGGTCGATGGTGGTGCGGGTCTTGCCGGACAGCTCGCGGTGCACCGCGTAGACGTCGACGTAGTGGTAGTGCATGGCGTGCAGGGTGGCCGCGGTCGGTGAGGGCACCCACGCGGTGGTGGCCCCGGCGCGGGGCTGCGCGATCTTCTGCTCGACCATGTCGGCCATCAACTCCGTCATCGCCCACATGCCCTTGCCGATCTGGGCGCGCCCGGAGAACCCCGCGGCCAGGCCGACGTCGACGTTCTGGTCCTCGTAGGCCAGGATCCACGGCTGCGTCTTCATCGCGCCCTTGCGGACCATCGGGCCGGCCTCCATGGAGGTGTGAATCTCGTCACCGGTGCGGTCGAGGAAGCCGGTGTTGATGAACACCACCCGCGAGGCAGCCGCCTTGACGCAGGCCTTCAGGTTGAGCGTGGTCCGCCGCTCCTCGTCCATGATCCCGACCTTGAGGGTGTTGGGCGGCAGGCCCAGAACGTCCTCGACGCGGCCGAACAACTCGCAGGTGAACTCGACCTCCTCGGGCCCGTGCATCTTGGGCTTCACGATGTAGACCGATCCGGTGCGGCTGTTCTGGCCACCCAGCCCGTGCATGGCGATCAGGCTGGTGAACAGGGCGTCCTGGATTCCTTCCGGGATCTCTTTACCTTCGGCGTCCACGATCGCGTCGTTGGTCATCAGGTGGCCGACGTTGCGGACGAACAGCAGGCTTCGCCCGGGCAGTCGCAGTTCCGAGCCGTCCGGCGCGGTGTAGACGCGATCGCCGTTGAGGACGCGGGTGAACGTCTTGCCGCCCTTGCGGACCTCCTCGGTGAGGTCGCCCTTGTTCAGCCCGAGCCAGTTGCGGTAGCCCAGCACCTTGTCCTCGGCGTCCACCGCTGCGACCGAATCCTCGCAATCCATGATGGTGGTGATCGCCGACTCCAGGAACACGTCCTGGATCCCGGCGCCGTCGATCGAGCCGATCGGCGAGGTCGGGTCGACGAAGATCTCGATGTGCAGACCGTGGTTGGCCAGCAGGATCGAGGCCGGCGAGTCCGGATCGCCGGTGTATCCGGCGAACTGCCCCGGATCGGCCAGACCGACCGAGCGGCCCTCGCCGAGGTCAACCTGGAACTGGCCGTCGACAACGCGCAACGCCGTCGCGTCCCGGTAGCTTTCGGCGACCAGCGGAACGACGTCGTCGAGGAACCTGCGGGAGTAGGCGATGACCTTCTCGCCGCGCACCGGGTTGAACCGGTCACCCTTCTCGGCGCCGTTGTCCTGGCTGAGAACGTCGGTGCCGTACAGCGCGTCGTACAGCGAACCCCATCGGGCATTGGCGGCGTTCAGCGCGAACCGGGCGTTGAGGATCGGAACGACAAGCTGGGGTCCGGCGGTGGCGGTGATCTCGGCGTCCACCCCCGAGGTGCTGATGGTGAAGTCAGCGGGTTCGGGCAGGAGGTAGCCGATGTCGTAGAGGAACTGCTTGTACTCGGCGGGGTCGAAGCCGCCCAGGACGCGCTGGCGGTGCCACCGGTCGATCTTCGCCTGAAGGTCGTCGCGACGGGCCAGGAGTTCCTCGTTGCGCGGGGTCAGGTCGGCGACCACCTTGTCGACGCCGGCCCAGAAGCTGTCCGGGTCCAGCCCGGTGCCCGGTAGCGCCTCGTTGGTGATGAAGTCGTACAACGTGCGGGCCACCCGCAGATTGCCCACGACAGCCCGATCGGTCATCAGTCGCCTCCGTCTGAGAATCCCTAGATCTTATCCGCCGCGAACTCCAGCCCCATCAGCCGCTCGCACCACTTGCGTAGAGCTGCGCGAAGCGGCGCGGCGCGGGCGGCGATAACAGCCTGGCGGCGGGCGTATTCGGCCCGCCCGGCCGGCTCCTCGACAGGGATCGGGGCCATCCCGTACTGGGTGAGGTCGTACGGGCTTGCCTGCATGTCGAGCTGGCGGGCCGCCGCGGCCAGTTCCAGGCAGTCCATCACCAGCGCGGAGTCGACCAGCGGGCTCAGTTTGTAGCTCCATTTGTAGAGGTCCATGTTGGCGTGCAGGCAGCCGGGTTGTTCCCAGTCGCTCTGAGTGGCCCGTGTCGGCTGGACCTGGTTTCGCGCCACTCCGGCAGGCGTGAAGAACCGGTAGGCGTCGAAATGGCTGCAGCGCAACGGCATTGACTCGACAACGGCGTCCGTGCCGGCCCGGCCGAGTCGCAGCGGAACCCGGGCGTGCCGGATCGCGCCCGTTCCCGCCCGGTACACCATCGCCCATTCGTGCATGCCGAAGCACCCGTAGTTCGGCGACCGGGCTGCGGTGGATTCCAGCAAGCCGGCCACGAACCGCACCGTGGACAACCGCAACCGCAGGTGGTCCGCACTCACCGCGACCGCGGGTCCCGCCGATACATCACCCACCGCGACATAGCCGGCGCGGTCCAGGTAAGCCTCGGCCGTGTCGTCGCCGCGCGTGCCGTCGCCACATGCCGCCAACGCGACCCCGTATCCCGGATGCCACACCCGCAGCTGGCGCGGGCGCAGGCTGTAGTAGCTGAACAGGAAATCCCACACCGGATGGCTCTCGCCGCGCCGGGCCCGGTCCCGATGCGGCGCGGTGAACGCATCGACCCGGTCGTGGTGCGTCCGGGCGCGTTCCCGCCATATCTCGGGCGGTAGAACCTCGACCGGCTCAGTCACGGCGCGAGCCGTCGCGAACCGTCCCGACCAGGTCCTCGACCATGTCTTCCAGGGTCACCAGGCCACAGACTGCGCCATCCGGCGCGGTCACCACGGCCAGGTGGCTCTGCTCATGGCGCATCCTCGACAACGCGTCGGGAAGCAGCGTGTCGGCGGGGATGCGGGGGAGACGGCGTACGTCGGAGGCTGCGATCACCGCGTTCGGGTCGCCGAGGTAGTCCAGCATGTCCTTGATGTGGACGAATCCGGTGAACTGAGAGGACCCGCGGGAGGCCTCCACGACCGGGAACCGCGAGTAGCCGGTCTCGCTCAGCGCACGGTCCAGGCTCTGGACGGTGGGTCCGCGGCCGGGCGCCGCCGCCGGAACCGACCGGATGTCGGCGAGCGGCACCGCCACCTCGACAACCACCCGGTTTCGGATCTGCAGGGCCCGGGAGAGTCGCTGATGTTCCTCGTTGTCCAGCAGTCCCTCCGAACGGGACTCGGCGATCATCTCGGCGAGTTCCACCATCGAGACCGCGTTCTCCAGCTCGCTCTTCGGCTCGACCCCCAGCGCGCGCACCACGGTGCGGGCACACCAGTCGTAGACGGCGATGACGGGACGCGTGGCCCGAACCCACAGCAGATACGGGGGCACCAGCAGCATCGCGACCTTTTCCGGGCCGGCCAGGGCGATGTTCTTGGGCACCATCTCGCCGAGGAGCACATGCAGGATGACCACGGTGGTGATGGCCAGGAAGAAGGAGACCGTGTGCAGCACGGTCTGCTGAACGCCCACCAGCCTGAACACCGGCTCGAGCAGGTTTGCCATCGCCGGCTCGCCGACCCGGCCCAGCACGATCGAGCCGATGGTGATGCCCAACTGCGCACCGGCCAGCATCACCGACAGGTTCTCGCCGGCCCGGATGACCGTCACCGCGCTGCGCTTTCCCTGCTCGGCCAGGGCCTCCAAACGGTCCCGGCGAGCGGAGATCAGGGCGAACTCCGCAGCCACGAAGAACGCATTGGCCGCGATCAGCAGCAGCATGATGAGCAGCCCCAGGAGATCACCCATCGGCCCGCTCCGGCTCGTCGTCGGCATTGATCCGCACCAGGTCCAGCTGGTCGACCCGGCGGCCATCCATCCGCACCACCGTCGCCCGCCACCGCGGCGGACGGTCCGGCGGCAGGTCCGGGTCGAAGCCCACGAGATCCACGGTGTCGCCCTCGGCGGGAATCTGGCCCAACGCGTGCATCACCACCCCGCCGATGGTCTCGTAGTCGCCGTCCAGAGCGCGGAAGCCGGTCTCGTCGGCCACCTCGTCGATCCGCAGCAGGCCCGACACCCGATGGCCTCCGGTGATCGTCTCCACTTCGGGGGTTGCCTCGTCGTGCTCGTCGCGGATGTCGCCGACGATCTCCTCGATGAGGTCTTCGCCGGTGACCATCCCCGCGATGCCGCCGTACTCGTCGGCCACCAGGGCGGCATGCAACGGGTTCGCGTGGATCTGTTCCATCAGAGCATCGCCGTCCAGCGTCGAGGGCACCACCGGAACCGGGCGCGCCAGCCGATCCAGCTTCAGGTGGGCGCGCTGGGCCTGCGGCACATCGAACACCTGCTTGAGGTGCACGACACCGATGGTCTCGTCGAGATCTCCGCGTGTCACCGGAAAGCGCGAGTGGCCCGTCGCACTCACCGCCGCCAGCAGTTTGTCGATGCCGTCGTCGGCATCCAGCGACACGATCTTGGACCGCGGGGTCATGAACTCCTCGGCACTGCGACCGCCGAACTGCAGGGACCGGTCGACGAGCTTGGCGGTCGACGGGTCCAGCGCACCCTGTTTGGCGGATGTCCGCACCAGAGAGACGAGTTCCTGCGGGGATCGGGCCGAGCTGAGTTCATCGGCCGGCTCGATACCGAAGCTTCTCAGTACCCAGTTGGCGACGGCGTTGGTCAGCCGGATCAGCGGTGTGAACAGCGCGGAGAACAGCACCTGCGGACCGGCAACCACCCGGGCGGTCCGCAACGGAACCGCTACCGCGAGGTATTGCGCCACCAGTTCGCCGAAGACCATGGAGAAGGAGGTGGCGATCAACAGCGCAAGAATCAGCGCGATGCTCTCGACCCATCGCTCGGGCACCCGGAGGGCAGACAGCAGCGGGGCCACCAACCGCGCGACCACGGGTTCGGCGAGAAAACCCGTGATGAGCGTGGTGATCGAGATCCCGATCTGAGCGCCCGACAACTGAAACGACAGCGTGTGATGGGCGCGCTGCACCATCTTGTCCTGGGCGCCGCCGGTGCGCGCGTTGGCCTCAACCGTGCTGCGCTCCAGCGCCGTCAGGGAGAACTCGGCGGCGACGAACACCGCCGTGCCCAATGTGAGCAGCACGAAGCCGAGCAGGCTGACAAGGATCGGGACGACACTCATCGTGTGCCCACCGTAGCCGGTAACGGATCTCCCGCGGGGCTTACCAGCCGGTTGGAAGCGGATGGCCCTCGGCGAAGCCGGCGGCGGACTGCACCCCCAGCACAGCACGCTCGTGCAATTCGGCGATGGTGGCGGCGCCGACATACGTGCACGTGCTGCGAACCCCCGCGGTGATGTGGTCGAGCAGATCCTCAACGCCGCCCCGAGCCGGGTCCAGTGCCATCCGGGAAGTTGAGATGCCCTCCTCGAACAGGGCCTTACGGGTGCGGTCGAAGGGACTGTCCCCGGCCGTGCGGGCTGCCACGGCGCGCTTGGACGCCATCCCGTAGCTCTCCTTGTACGGCTTGCCCTCGCGGTCGAACAGCAGGTCTCCCGGTGACTCGTAAGTACCGGCGAACCAAGATCCGATCATGACGTTCGACGCCCCAGCTGCCAGTGCCAGCGCGACGTCACGGGGGTGCCTGACCCCGCCGTCCGCCCAGACATGCGCACCCAATTCTTCTGCTGCCGTGGCACATTCGAGCACCGCGGAGAACTGCGGGCGTCCGACGCCGGTCATCATCCGGGTGGTGCACATGGCACCCGGGCCGACACCGACCTTCACGATCGACGCACCGGCTCCCACCAGGTCCCGGACCCCGTCGGCCGAGACGACGTTGCCCGCCGCCAGCGGGACTCCCAGACCGAGGGAGGCCACCGTCTTGATCGCCTCGAGCATCTTGGCCTGGTGGCCGTGCGCGGTGTCCATCACCAGCAGATCGATACCGGCATCGACCAGGGCCGCCGACTTGGCCGCGACGTCGCCGTTGATGCCGACCGCGGCGGCGATCCGCAACCGGCCGCCGGCGTCGACGGCGGGGGAGTAGATGCCCGCACGGACCGCGCCGGTCCGGGTGAGCACGCCGCCGAGGGATCCGTCCGGTGCGGTGAGCACCGCCAGGCCGATGGGGGCACGCTCGAGCAGTTCGAACACCCGGCGAGGTTCGGCCTCCAAGGGCGCGGTGACGAACTCGGTCAGCGCGACGTCGCGAACGCGGGCGAATCGATCGACACCGACGGTTGCGCTCTCAGTCACCAGACCCACCGGGCGACCGTCCTGCACGACGACGGCCGCGCCGTGCGCCCGCTTGTGAATCAGAGCGACGGCGTCGGAGACCGAGTCCTCCGGCACCAGCGTCACCGGGGTGTCGGCCACCAGATCACGACTCTTGACGAAGTCGACGGTCCGCCGGACCACCTCGATCGGAAGGTCCTGCGGCAGAACCACAATGCCGCCGCGGCGGGCCACGGTCTCGGCCATCCGGCGACCCGCGACCGCCGTCATGTTGGCGACCACCACCGGAATGGTGGTGCCGCTGCCGTCGGAGGTGGACAGGTCGACGTCGAAGCGCGACGCCACCTCCGACCGGCTGGGGACGACGAAGACGTCGTCGTAGGTCAGGTCGTAAGGCGGCCGGTGGCCGTCCAGGAACTTCACGCGATGCTCAGACCTGGACCTCGGAGTGGTCGCCGCTCCACAACGTGTGGAAGCGCGCCGCCGGGTCGGCATCGGTGCGGCCGTAGGTGTGCGCGCCGAAGAAATCGCGCTGGCCCTGGATCAGGGCGGCCGGAAGACGTTCGGCGCGCAGCCCGTCGTAGTAGGAAAGCGCGGAGGAGAACCCTGGGATGGGGATGCCCATCTCGGTGGCGGTCACCACCACCCGGCGCCAGCCGTCGACCGCGGATTCGACCGCGCTGCGGAAGTACGGCGCGGCGATCAGTGTGGGCAGATCCGGGTCGGCGTCGTAGGCCTCCTTGATCCGGTTGAGGAACTTGGCACGGATGATGCAACCCCCGCGCCAGATGGTGGCCAGCACGCCGGGAGTGATGCCCCAGTTGTACTCGTCGGAGCCGGCCTGGATCTGGTTGAAGCCCTGGGCGTAGGCGATGATCTTCGAGGCGTACAGCGCCTGGCTGACGTCTTCGATGAATTGCTTTGCGTCCGTGGGCCGTTGGCCGAGCTTCCCGGATGCCAGCCCGGTGGCCGCCCGCCGCTGCGGCACCGAACCGGACAGCGCCCGGGCGAACACCGCCTCCGCGATTCCGGTCACCGGCACGCCGAGATCGAGAGCGGACTTGACCGTCCAGCGGCCGGTGCCCTTCTGCTCGGCTTCGTCGACGATGATGTCGACGAGCGGCTTGCCGGTCTTGGCGTCGACCTGCCGCAGTACCTCCGCGGTGATCTCGACCAGGAAGCTGTCCAGATCTCCGGAGTTCCACTCGGTGAACACGTCGGCGATCTCGGCCGGACTCAGTCCGAGCCCGTCCCGCAGCAGTTGGTAGGCCTCGGCGATGAGCTGCATGTCGGAATACTCGATGCCGTTGTGGACCATCTTGACGAAGTGCCCGGCGCCGTCGGGTCCGATGTGGGCGCAGCACGGAACGCCATCGACGTGAGCCGAGATCTCCTCCAGCAGCGGTCCCAGCGACTCGTAGGACTCCTTCGGACCACCGGGCATGATCGAGGGCCCGTTGAGGGCGCCCTCCTCGCCGCCGGAGATGCCGGCGCCGACGAAGTGCAGACCGCGGTCGCGCATCGCCTTCTCCCGGCGGATGGTGTCGGTGTAGAGCGCGTTGCCGCCGTCGATGATGATGTCGCC
>CAYTOD010000077.1:0-19018 GCA_964439315.1 uncultured Mycobacterium sp.
CGACTGGGGCCAAATCAAGCCGTCCTACTGGGGCCAAATCAAGTTGACATTGCCAGGGTGGAAGTAACTCAGCTGCTCGGTGACGATCTCCTTGAACGTGGCGGTGCCGCCGGGTTTGGCGTCGTTGAGGACCACGCAGTAGGTCCAGCTGTCTTCGACACGGCGCACGCTGGTCACCTCTTTCATGTAGGTGTTGAACTCGTCGAGCCACAGACGCTCATGGCCGCGACAGTCTGGCGTGATGGTGTCGACGTCGGTGAGCACATCGCGCCAGGGGAGGTGCACAACCGGCACTGCGCCGATGTGGGAGGGCAGGTTCTGCGCCGCCAGGGCGTGGGAGGCTTGGGACAGCGTGACCAGCGCCCCGCCGCCCGGGGCGGCGGTGATCCGGCCGGCGTACTTGGCCAGCTGAGTCTCGCTGGGCAGCAGCCATCCCCGCTTGGCCTCGATGATGAACAGGCTTGAACCCAGCTTCAGTTCCAGGTCGGTCCGCCCTGCGTCGTCGCGCTCCTCGAGGTCCAGCGACAGGTCGCCATGCGCGGTGCTGCCGGCGGCGGCACAAATGCGCTGCGTCAGGGCCGTGGCAAGCGGTGGGCACTTTGACAATACGAAGCCGAGCGCCGCGGTCAGGTCGTTCTCATTGGTACCGAGCAGGCTGAACACGGACGGCACCTCAGCGCCGTGCCGGGTGAGTGGGACCACATCAACATTGAATCCTCCCCAAGGCTATATCCGGGGGATTTCTGACTCAGGCAGCCGAAGCGCACACAGCGGCGCGTTTAGGGCTTACGCCCTTAGCGTCAGCAGGCATCCCGGGCTCCCGCAGATCGGTGAGCTCTGCTCTCATTGGCCACTGTCGGGGAAGCTCCACCGTTTACAGATTCGGGCGGCGGTGGACGCGGCGCACTCGAAGCGGCGAGCCAGTTCCTCGAAGCTGACGCCCTGGGCGTGGAGTTGGCGCATTGCTTGCACCTCTGCGGGGGTGCGTTGCCGCCACCGTCGCGGTTTGCGGGCCTGGCGCCAGTGGCGGTCGCATAACCCTCCTGCGGTGTGGCGGCGCTCGCAGCCGGCCGAAGAGCAGCCCTTGGCGCCGTAGCTGCGAAGTGGCGCTGCTATCGGCTGTCCCCGGCGGGTCCGCTGGTAGTGGCTGTCACACAAACCCTGCGCGCGCACCTTGCGCCCGCAGCCGGAAATAGAGCAAGCCTTCATCGCGGATGATTGTCGCAACTCGGCCGTTGCAATCCCAGAGTGCCGGGCCGAGGGGGGTACCGCCGCCCGGCTCACCTGCCACAATCACGCGGTGAGCATCACCGAGATCGCGGGGTACCGCGTCATCCGCCAGCTCGGCGCAGGCGGGATGGGGCAGGTTTTCCTGGTGCAGCACCCGCGTCTGCCTCGGCAGGACGCACTCAAACTGCTCGATGCTGGGGTCTCCCGCAACGACGACTTCAAGGCGCGGTTCAAGCGGGAGGCCGACCTGCTCGCCCAGCTGAGCCATCCGAACATCGTCACGCTGCATGACCGAGGTGAGTTCGAGGACCGGCTGTGGATCACGATGGAGTACGTCGAGGGCACGGACGCTTCGGAACTGCTCAAGTCCGGCGGCCCCGTCGACGCCGACCTTGTGCTCTCACTGGTGGCCGCTGCCGGTGCGGCCCTGGACTACGCCTGGCGCAAGCAGCGCGTCACTCATCGTGACGTGAAGCCCGCGAACATCCTGGTCGGCATCGAGGAGACTCCCGGCGCCTCGCAGATCGAGTCGGTGAAGCTCGCGGACTTCGGCATCGCCAAGGCGACCGGTGAGTCCACCTCCCTGACGTCTACCGGGGTCACGATCGGCACGGCATATTGACTGAACTAACTCCACTGTTTATGCAGTTCAGCGGCTATTTCTGCTACGGTCCCATTTCATGTTCGATGATGGCCGCTACACCCCGCAGAGGGACTTGTCGCGGCTCGTCTTGCCTGATGTTGGCCAGCTGCGGGACACAGGTAATGCATGGGAGCCGTATCAACTCATTGGCTCCGATGGGGCCGTCGTCGAACCGGTGCGGATGTTCTTCGCGGAACTGCAGGGGGCTGGCCGATCACCGAGCACCCTTCGGTCGTATGGCATGGACCTCTTGCGGTGGTTCAGGTTCTTGTGGGCTGAAGATGTTCGGTGGAACCACGCGACACGCACAGAAGCGCGTGACTTCTGTCGGTGGATGGCTTTGGCCGACAAGCCTGTTCGCTCGCACTGGCGCAACAGGGCAGCCGTTGGGGCCGGGCACTCAACAGAGCCGCCGGTACCGGCCCACCCCGGTGTCAACCTAGTGACCGGAAAGCCATACCCAGGGCGCAAGTTCGCGGTGTCGAGCCGCGCTCACTCAGAGACGGTGCTGCGTCGCTTCTACGACTTTCACATTGAGGAAGGAACTGGGCCGATTCTGAACCCGTTTCCCTTGGATCGCTCGCGGAGGGCCGGCCGCCGCCATGCTCACCACAATCCGATGGATCACTTCAAGAATGAAACCCAGGGTAGATATCGCCCTAGGGTCCCGAAACGACTTCCACGGCGCATTCCTGACGAACTGTTCAACGCATTGTTCGCAACACTGCAACACCACCGCGACCGGGCATTGCTTGCCGCCTGGGTGTCGACAGGAGCGCGGGCCCAGGAGCTTCTCGATATCCGGCAACAGGACGCTGATCCGGGTCAGCAGCTCATTCGGGTCACTCGGAAGGGAACACGCGCCGATCAACTCTTGCCAGCGTCACCTGACTTCTTCGTGTGGTTGCGGCTCTATCAGCAGGAGGTGTATCGGGCGGGTGTTCCACGGGGCCATAACCAGCCGTTGTGGTGGACACTACGACGCCCCTGGCGGCCGCTGAACTACCACGCAGCCAGAGCAATGCTCAACCGCACCAACGAGTTACTGGGCTCCAACTGGTCGCTTCACGATCTTCGTCACACCGCTTCGTACCGCATGGCTGAGGATCGCGAACTCCCTCTGACCCATGTGCAATGGGTGCTGGGCCACGCCCACCTCTCGACCACCGAGATCTACCTCGCGGCCGGCTTGGACGACGTGGTGCGTGAGGTGCTCGCTCATCACACCCGACGGGCCCTGCAATCCGAACGCCCACCGAAACAACTCGCCGGAGGTTACAAGCCGGAGAGCCTCAACGTCTTGTTTGGACAACGCCCATGACAACTGTTACTGCGCCGAGCGGCGAAGCCACCAGCGTGAACCTTCCGCCGGTGACAAGGCTTGCCGGACAGACGCAACAAGCATTGCGGGAGAGGTTTCCGCCGCGCGAGGTTCCCACCACGTGGGCTGCCACTACGGCGACAGCCGAAGAAGTACTCGCCCAGATTGACGCATTCCACGCCGAACATGCGGTTCATCACAACACCGAACTGAATCGGCGGAAGAATGCAGTACGGATCCTTGAATGGCTGGGCACCTTCCCTGCCGGAAATTGGAATCAGCGCTGGCACAACAGCACAGCCGAAGAATTTCCCGACACTTGGCCCGAGACTATCGCGGCGTGGTTTGAACAACGAGAGGGACGCCGCCCACGTCGGGCTGAACTGAAAACCGGGGTGTTGGCCCTGATCCGCGCCGATGTCTTGAGACCGAGTATCAAATGGCTCCTGGTCTCGAAGTCACCGTTCCTGCGTGAAACGGCCGCCCTCCGCGATCCAGTCGAGTTCGGTGCCATTTCCACCGACATCAAGGATCCGCGTCCATGCGGCGATGTAGCGCAGCGGATCTCGATAATCGTAATAGCAAAGGGAGGTCTGATCCGAGACATCACCGTAGGTGATTGCCTGCAGCTCAGAGACGTTGCACTGGAGCTATATCCGACCCGTACAGGTCACGTTCTGTACTACAGCTGGCTGCGAGGCAGGAACGCAATTCCGCCCGACGCACCCGCGACCCTGAACCATCTATCGACACACGCCGGTCAAGTCAGCCCCGCAGAACTCATCAACCGGTACCACTTGCAGTGCCACCCGATCAGGGACCTCATCGTCGACTACATCGTCGAGCGTCAACCAGCTCTGGACCACGCGTCGGTGGTGAAGAAGTCACGTGTTTTGGGGCGCTTCTGGGCGGACCTCGAACGCCACAACCCTGGGATCTGCTCGTTGGATCTCCCGCCAGCGGTGAGTGCCGCATGGAAAGACCGCCTGCGTTACAAGGCATCGAAGCACAGACAGCCCGACGGGACCGTCACTGAAATCCGTGTACCGCGGATTAGTGCGCCAGAAGACATGGTTCAAATCCGGTCGTTCTACCTCGACATAGCTCACTGGGCGGTCGAGGAGCCCTCCCGCTGGGGACCCTGGGTTGCGCCATGCCCGATTAAGGCAACCGAAATCGAGTTCAAAAAGCGCGTCAGACAACAAAAAGCCCGAGCTGACCAACGAACCCGTGAACGCCTGCCCGTGCTGCCGTTGGTCGTAAAAGCCGCCCACGAGCAGCTCGTGGTCGCGCAAGAGCGGCTCGAAGCCGTACTTGTCGCAGAGCCAGATGCGACGTTCAGCGTGCGAGGGGAAACGTACACGCGAGCCAGCAGTGCTAGTTATCGCCCAGATAGCACCGCGGTTTACGACTCCACAGGTAAGCGACTGCATCTCGGCCAATCAGAGCACCGAGCGTTCTGGAGTTGGGCCACAGTCGAATTTCTTCGACATACCGGAGTTCGCATCGAAGAGATGCTCGAAGTGAGTCACCACAGTTTGGTCCAGTACACACTCCCCACAACAGGAGAAGTTGTGCCACTGCTCCAGATAGCGCCTTCAAAGACAGACGAAGAGCGGGTCCTGCTCGTCTCTCCGGAGCTTGCAGACGTGCTCAGCGTGATCGTTCAACGCGTTCGCGGCAACGACGGGACGATCCCACTCGTCGCTGGCTATGACCCTGGCGAACGAATCTGGAATCCGGCACTACCGCTGCTGTTTCAGTGGCGAGTCGGCCATCAGCAACGTGCGATCTCAGCGGACAACGTGCGAAAAGCGTTGCGAGAAACGATTGAACTCGCCAATATTCTTGACGCTTCAGGTGAGCCTCTGCATTTCCAGCTGCACGACTTCCGACGGATGTTTGTCACCGACACCATCGCCAGCGGTCTGCCGCCTCACATCGCCATGCTCATATGCGGTCACAAAAACATCTCAACAACCATGGGCTACAAAGCTATTTACCCAACCGAAGCGATCGAAGCCCATCGCGCGTTTGTTGCCCGCCGGCGCAGCTTGCGTCCCAGCGAAGAGTACCGAACACCATCGGACGAGGAATGGGACGACTTCCTCGGGCATTTCGAAAAGCGAAAACTGTCCGTCGGAACGTGCGGACGCGCCTACGGAACATCTTGCGCCCACGAACACGCCTGCGTGCGGTGCCCAATGCTTCGGCCTGATCCCACCCAACAGAGCCGCCTGCAGGACATCCGCGACAACCTCATCGCCCGCATAGCCGAGGCGGAAAGGGAAGGCTGGCTCGGCGAAGTCGAGGGTCTGCAGACCAGCCTGGCGGCCGCGAATGACAAACTCAGGCAACTCTCCGATGCCGCCGCCAGACAGTCAACCCTGACCGGGCTCGGGATTCCTGACTTCAGTCACATCGCCAGTCGTGAAGTCAGTACACCGACTTAGTCGGGACAGCAAATCGGTGGGATCCTTTGAGGCGGAATCGGTTCGGCGTGAATGTTGACTCCGGTGGTGTGGTGGGCCTTCTGCCAGCATGTGGTCAGACCACGTTGACGCCGCCGGCGGGCGAGCGCTGCCGGCCCCGCAGCCTCGATGGCCGCTGAGGCGCAGCTCGTGAACTGCGCTAGTACAGCAGAGCGTGGTTGATGATGGTCGTCTCAAGCTTGCTATGTGGCATCCCATGCACCTGCACGAATGCATCATCATGCAGCGCGACGGCCGGCCGGCAATGTTCCGCTGAGAGCCCAGGAGCCAATGGTTTCGCCCGTCATCTCCGGCGCGCAGCGCTGGTTCTTCGTTCCCGGAATGTAGACCTACCGCGCTGGTGTCACGTCGAGCTCGGTATACATCCCTGAGCCGTGGCGTCCTCGACCGCGTTGATCGGGTTCGGCCTGGACTCGCTGGTCGAGGTGTCCTCGGCGGCGGCGGTGGCCTTGCAGTTCTCCACCCCCGACCACGAGGCCCGGGAGAAAGCGGCGTTGCGGATCATCGCGCTGTCGTTCTTCGCCCTGGCCGCCTACGTGAGCGTGGAACCGGTGCGGGCGCTGTTGGGGTATGCCGAGCCGCGGCCCTCGATCGTCGGTATCGTCCTGGCCCCGGTCAGCCTGGTGGTGATGCCGTGGCTGTCCTGGGCCCAACGCCGCACCGGCCGTGAACTCGAATCCCGCTCGGCGGTACCGTCACCGACCATGGCGACCCGTTGCTGACGATGCCCCCGCGATGGTCAACGCCACCGTCGGCATCGCGATGGGCGCCGCAGGATCCGATGTGGCCCTGGAAACCGCCGACATCGCCTTGATGGCCGACAACCTCAACGCGCTGCCCTTCGCCGTCGGCCTGAGCAGGCGCACCCGCAGGGTCATCCGCCAGAACCTGCTCGCCAGCCTCGGAGTGGTTGCAATACTGATCCCGGCGACCATCCTACGGGCTGGGCATCGGTCTGGACGTGCTCATTCACGAGGGCTCAACACTGGTGGTGGTGGCCAACGCGCTGCGCCTGCTGCGCTATCCGCTGCCTGAGACCGAGGCCGAATGAGAATGCGCCCCAGGGTGATCGGGCCGGCGCGGGCCACTTCAATCTCCCGCCACTGATAGTGCAACGCCATCTTCAACAGGTTCGTCAGCGCCGGCTCGTCATCGACGAGCAACACCGGGATCGGCGCTGCGTCGTTGCAGGTGATGCGCGGAAGCTGTCCGAGGATGGCGTGGCGCTTACGCGGAGCGTGGGGGAACCCTGACAGTCATACGATAATGGTCTGCGGCACTTCGTCGGACGTCATGCAACCCATGTGAACGTCATATGCTTGAGGCGGTTTGCCGAGGATTTCTCCAAAGGTACTGCGCGAGAACGATATCTGCACGGCATGGCCGTCATGATTTCGTCATCGTTGTGGAATGCGCGTGTTGCTCGAACGTGTTAGCGGCGCTTCGCGGCGGTGAATATGGGTTTTCTATGCGTACGCCGCCGGACCTTGGCGACCCCATGAGCGATACCTAACCTCGAGGCCATGGCCGAATCAGCGTCAGCATCCCCGACAGCCCGAATTACCTCGACCCGATCGGATTGGTTCGCCGCGGTTCTACGCTACGACCTGCCCGCATCACTGGTGGTCTTCCTGGTCGCTCTGCCGCTGTCCCTGGGCATCGCCATCGCCTCCGATGCGCCGGCCCTGGCCGGTCTGATCGCGGCGATCGTGGGCGGCCTGGTGGCCGGCGCCCTGGGTGGTTCCCCGTTGCAGGTGAGCGGTCCCGCCGCCGGCCTGACAGTGATCGTGGCGGGGTTGATCGCCGAATTCGGATGGGCCGTCACCTGTGCGATCACGGTCTGCGCGGGGTTGTTGCAGATCGTGTTCGGACTCACGAAGGCCGGCCGGGCGGCGCTGGCGATCTCCCCGATGGTGGTGCACGCGATGCTCGCCGGTATCGGCATCACGATCGCCCTGCAGCAGCTACACGTTCTTCTCGGGGGCGAGTCGCACAGTTCGGCGTGGCGCAACCTGGTGGAGCTGCCGATGCAGATCGGTGGGGCCGACGGCGCGGGGATCGTCATCGGCCTGATGGTGGTCGCGATCATGGTGGCCTGGCGCTGGGCGCCCACTGCGGTGCGCAGGATTCCCGGCCCGCTGGTCGCCATCGTCGTCGCAAGCCTGGCCGCGATGGTGTTCGCCCCCGGGGTGCCCCGGATCGACCTCAACGGGTCGTTGATCGACGCCCTGCAACTGCCGGGTCTTCCCGAGGGGAATTGGGGCGGCTTCGCCGTCGGCGTGCTCACCGTCGCCCTGATCGCCAGCGTCGAGAGCCTGCTCACCGCGGTCGCCGTCGACCGGATGCAGACCGGACCGCGCAGCAACCTCAACCGGGAACTGGTGGGGCAGGGTGCGGCCAATATGGTGTCGGGTGCCATCGGCGGCCTGCCGATCACCGGCGTCATCGTCCGCAGTTCGGCCAACGTCGCGGCCGGCGCCAAAACCCGCGCATCGGCCATGTTGCACGGGCTGTGGGTCCTGGTCTTCGCACTGCCGTTCGCCGGCCTGGCCACGCAGATCCCGATGGCAGCGCTCGCCGGCCTGCTGATCGTGATCGGCGTGCAACTGGTCAAGATCACCCATATCCAAACCGCCCGACGCACGGGAGATCTACCCGTCTACCTCGTGACCATTCTTGGCGTGGTTTTCCTGAACCTGCTCAACGGCGTGCTGCTGGGCCTGGCGCTGTCGATCCTGCTGACCGTGTGGCGGGTGGCGCACACCAAGGTAACCGCCGAGGCCACCGACGAGAATCAGTGGCAAGTCGGGCATATCCGCGAAGAATGCACCGTGAATGCCATGTCTCCACGATGATGCCGGCGTCCATCAGTCACAGCGAAACCGATTGCGGGCACACTGTTTTGCAGCCAACGATCAGCAATTGTTACTGGCCATTTTTAAAGAATCTGACCACCCGCCCCGCTACGGCACTCGCAGTGTCCAGCCATGTCGGTAGTGGAGGACGGTTCGACTAGCCGGGGCGATGTCGATGCGCCAGAACGATTCTGGCGCGGCGTCGAGGACAGTAAGGATTGCGGCGCGGATGATGGCGGGGTGGGTCACCGCTACGACGCGCCCGTTGGTGCGGCTGACCGAGTCGAGCCAACCGGCGGTGCGCCTGATCAACGCGGTGAGGGATTCCCCGCCATGGGGTGCACTGGCGGGATCGGTCATCCACATCTGCAGCGCGCGAGGGTCGACGTCGGTGAGGATCGCCCCTTGCCAGCCCCCGTAGTCAAGGTCCACCAAACGCGGGTCGGTCTCGGCTGTCCAGCCGCATAGGTCGGCGGCCTGCCGCGTTCTGGTCTCCGGCGCGGCCAGAACGCGGTCCACGGGCCCGAGATTATCGACCGCGCGGACTTGGCGCACACCCAGTTCGCTGAGGGGTTCGTCGGCGGGGAATCGTCCGGCTGACATGGCCTCGGTCATGCCGTGGGCCAGCAAGTTCAACCGGACGATCCCGCTCACACCGAAATATGCCGTCGACGTTGGCCTTCCAGCAGCCGCGACACCAACACCCCGAAAACCAGACCGATGGTGGCCCAGATGACGACCTGGGCACCGAGGGCGTAGAGCCGGAAGTGGTAGAGGTCATCAGCGGGGAAGCCGGGGTACGTGATCATCCCCGACGGCTCGGCCATCGGCTGCGGGGTCTCGGCGATCGGCGGCAGCACCCACATCACCGCCCCGACAACCGCCATGTAGCCGCCCAGTGCGGTCAGGGTTGCCCCCCAAGTTCCGAGACGGGGAGCCAGGCGGCGTCCCAGCCACAACGCACCCAGTGCGAGGGCAACCGAGAGCAGCATCATTAGCAGGTACAGCCCGGCGCGTTCCTTCATGGTGTCGCCCTCGCCGACAGCCGGCGGGTTAGCCGGGTACTTCAGGAACGGCACCAGACAGACGGTGACGAATGCGCCGGCGGCCAGCACCACCGACAGCATCCGCGCCGACAAGCCGGGAAAGCGGTTGCACGCCATCACGAAGCCGACGGCGAACAATCCGCCCATCGCGACACTGAAGGCCAGTACCCCGAAGCCCAGGCCGACCCAGGACTGCACGTCGCGGGTGAACAGCTCCATGCTGTGCTCGTGCATGCCGCTCACCGCGGCATGAGCCTCACTGCGGCCTGCTTCGTAGTCGACGGCACGGCCGATGACCGGCTCAACGAAGATGCGGGCGAACAGAAACGCCAACACTCCAGCCAGGGAGCCGGCCAGAAGGCCGCGCCCGATGATTTTGGATTCCATGGCTCAATGGCAGGGGAAGCCAAGGAGATGGCGCGCATCGTGGACGAACTCGTGGACGTACATGTTGTCGCCGAACACCGATGTCGCCCCCTGGTCGACGCCGACGAAATACAGCATCACCAACGCCAGAAACGCCGTCAGCGCCAGCCACGCCGCGGCCTTGGCTGCCGACAATTCAACGGCGAGGGACTTGGTCCCGTGGGATGTAGTCATTGCAGTAATCCTTCCCCGGGATGTTTCGCGTCCCGGAACAAGCGGTGACGGGTTTCAGGTCTGACTCTCACAGTGGCGCGACCGCCCGGATTTTCACCGGATTCATCCACCCGCCGGGGTGACCGCCCAAGCATAAGCCCGACGCGACGGCCTCGGCCCGAGAAGCCCGGCACCTGGAAAACCGTGCGGTTCTCCGGATTCACCACGGGAACTGGAGAGCACAGAGAGGCGCCGGCTACACCACAGCCCTGAACCAGGAACGAATACTGCACGTTTGGAATACATGCCTTCTGCCAGCATGTGGTCAGACAACGTTGACGCCGCCGGCCGGTGAACACTGCCGGCCCCGCAGCCTCGACGGCCGCTAAGGCGCAGCTCGTGAACTGCGCTACTAAAGCAGAGCGTGGTCGATGAGGGTCGCCTCAAGCTTGCTGTGTGGCATCCCATTCACCTGCACGGACGCACCATCATGCAGCGCAACGGCCGGCCGGCAATGTCCGCTGAGAGCCCAGGAGCCCAATGGTTTCGCCCGTCATCTCCGGCGCGCGTGATGCCTCTGCACCTCATCGGCTTCGGTTCTTGAGCGAATCTTCACACAACCAACACCGAACCCCCCGGTAGAACGACGCACAGTGGAAGGAAGTTCGCCAAACAGGGCGGTGTGGGCGAAGGAAACAGTTGGGCAACTCCAACTGACCCAACCCACTGGGTTGCAAGACGTGACCTAAGTTCACCAGGAGGAATCACCGCAATGACCGATTCATCAGAGGGCACGACTGACACCAGCTTCGCACCGGCCACGGCGCCTGAGGACGCTCACCCGAACACACGGCTGTACCAGGTTCTAGCCTGGGTGGGCATCGTCGCAGGCGTCCTGTTCATCGTCGCGGCGGTCTTCTTCTCCGGATTCTTCGCAGGCAGAACCACAGGCGGCTACGGGTGGCACCGAGGCGCCCAGATGGGCGGCGGCTGTCCCATGATGCAGATGCAACCCGGAGGCATGGGACCCGGGATGATGCCCGGGGGCGGTATGGGACCGGGGATGATGCCCGGGGGCGGCATGGGACCGGGCGGTATGAGGGGCCCGACTCCGAGCTCTACAACCCCGATGTCCCCGCCAGCCGGACAACGCTAGGACCTCGCCGCCGCGAATGAGCGACTGCCCGGCCTATCGACGCGGGCGAAGCGACTATCGACGTGATCCGGGGCCGGGGGCGCGCAGTGAGCGTGTTTGGCATGTAGACCAACCCGGCCTGGGTCAGGCCCCAACCGCAGCGATAACGAAATCGGTGCCGAAGCCGAGCATCAGGCCTGCCAGCAGGCCCCAGTACATGAGCGTGCGGTGACCGAGGTTCTGCGCGACTCGCAGTAGCTGGACGACGACGTAAAGAATTGACCCTGCGGCGAGGGCGAGGAAGGCAACGGAAACGGTGTCGTTGACGAAAGACTGCCCGAGGAGGGTGCCGACCAACGTGGGTCCGCCTCCGATGAATCCAAGGATCGCCAAGAACCCCCACGTGGGCCGTTTCGCCTCGCCGGCCATCGGGCCGACGATGCCGAAACCCTCGGTCGCGTTGTGTAGCGCGAATCCGATGACCAGCGGGATTGCGAGACTGATCTGACCGGCGGCTGCGGACTGCCCGATCGCTAAACCCTCCGAAAAGTTATGCAGCCCAATGCCTACGGCGATCAACAGTGCCAGGCGGCGACCGGCCGTTAAGGTGTTGTCGCCTCCGCGAGCCCGGGTGAACTCAGCCACACTGGCCGCACCCGGCCCGCGAGACGTAACCGATCCCGAGGGTTTCGATCCCGCCATCCACTGCTCGTAGTAGACGAGGCTCATCAGTCCCAGTGCTAGGCCGGCGACGAAAACCGCAGCCAGGGCGCTGAACTTCGCCCAGCTGCCCGTTCCGTCCCGCGTCAGGGCAGTCAGTGCCGTCTCGATCGGTTCGACAGCGTGGGTCAGCACATCCCACAACAGGAACAGCAACACACCGGTGGCCGTCGCATTGAGAAAGGTCCGCATCCCCGACGGGAGGCTCCGCACGCGTCCCACCGGCAGGCCAAGGAAGATGGTGAATCCCGCGACCGTACCCAGGGCGGCGATATCGAAAGTGCTCACGAACTACTCCTCAATCTTCTCGAACCACCGCAGTTAGCATAGGCTAACTTAATTGACCGGCATGGGGCCTGTGGAGGCGAGTGGACAGGCTGCTCAGCGCGCAGCGACCACGAAAGTTCGGTTGGGTTACTGCCCGCCGAGGGCGTCGATGACGGCTTGCAGTTTGGTGGTGACCTGTTGGGCGACCTGTTCCATCGCGGGTGCGTCGCTGAGTTGGGCCATCAGCTCAGGGTTGATGGCATCGACGATGACGGTGTCGTCGCCGTGGCTGGTGTCGGCGCGTACCACGACGTTGCAGGGCAGGAACAGTCCGATCTCGGGGTCGGTGAGCACGGCCTGGTAGGCCAGGGGCGGGTTGCAGGCTCCCAGGATGAGGTAGTCGGCCATGTCGGCGTCGAGTTTGGCCTTCATGGTGGCTTTCACGTCGATCTCGGTGAGCACTCCGAAGCCGTTGTCGGCCAGCGCTTTTCGTGTTCGGGTTACCGCGTCGTCGAAAGTGGTGTGCAGTGTGGTGGATAGTGCCAGGGCTGTCATCGTCATCTCGTTCCTGCTCGGTTGTTTACGGTGTTTTCGGGTTGTGCGGTTGCGCGGGGGCCATCCGGGTGCGCGAGGGCGGCCAGGGGTGGGGTGCGGCCGGCGCGTACGCCGTTGGCGATGACCACGATCTCGGCGACTTCGTGGACCAAGACGACCGCGGCCAGGCCGAGCACTCCCAGAAGTGCCAGCGGCACCAGGACGGTGACGATCGCCAATGACAGGCCGACGTTCTGCAGCATGATCCGACGTGAAAGGCGGGCGTGCCGCAGCGCTTTGGGCAGGTTGCGGAGGTCTTCACCCATCAAGGCGACATCGGCGGTTTCGATGGCGACGTCGGTGCCCATCGCGCCCATCGCGATGCCGAGATCGGCGGCGGCCAGCGCGGGGGCATCGTTGACACCGTCACCGACCATGGCCGTGGGGTAAGCGGCGCGCAGCTGTTGGATGATCCGGGCCTTGTCCTCGGGCCGCAGATCGGCATGCACGGTGTCGATGCCGACATCGGCGGCCAGGGCGCGGGCTGTGCGCTCGTTGTCACCGGTGAGCATCGCCAGCTGATAGCCATCGCGGTGTAACGCGGAGACGACTTCGAGTGCTTCGGGTCGTAGCTCGTCGCGGACCGCGACCGCACCGATCACGACGCCGTCTCGCTCAATGAGCACCGCGGTTGCCCCGGCCTGCTGCATGCGCTCGACGTCACCGGCGAGCGATCCCGGCGCGATCCATCCGGGGCGCCCGAGCCGCACGGGGGTGCCGTTGAGGTGGCCGCGCAGCCCGGCGCCAGTGACGGCCTCGACCGAGTCGGCCGCTGTGACCTCTGCGACGGCGGCCAGTATCGCCCGGGCCAAGGGGTGTTCGCTGCGCGTTTCCAGGGCCGCGGCCACCGCCAGCACCTCCTCGCGGGAGGCGCCGCCGGCGGTGGCGACCTCGATGACGACGGGGCGGTTGCGGGTCAGGGTTCCGGTCTTATCCAGGGCGATCTGGCGGATACGTCCCAGCGATTCGAGGGCTGCGCCGCCCTTGACCAGCACGCCGAGTTTACTGGCCGCGCCTATCGCGGCGACCACCGTCACCGGCACCGCGATCGCCAACGCGCACGGCGACGCCGCGACCAGGACGACCAGGGCGCGTTCGATCCATACCCGCGGGTCGCCGAGAAGGCTGCCAAGGGCGGCGACGACCGCGGCAACGACCATGATCGCGGGCACCAGGGGCCTGGCGATCGCGTCGGCGAGTCGCTGGCTGGCACCTTTGCGGGACTGCTCGGCCTCTACGATTCGGACGATCTTGGCCAGCGAGTTGTCTTCGGCGCTGGCGGTGACCTCGACTTCCAGGGCCCCGGTGCCGTTGATCGACCCGGCGAACACCTCATCGCCGGGCCCGGCCTCCACCGGCATGGATTCTCCGGTGATCGCCGCCATGTCCAGGGAGCTGTGTCCGGTGAGGATGGTGGCGTCAGTGGCGATCCGCTCGCCGGGCTTGACGACCATCGTCTCGCCGAGTTTCAACTCCGCCGGTGACACCGTCTGCTCGCGGCCGTCGCGGATCACGGTGGCCTCATCGGGGACCAGCGATAGCAGCGCGCGCAGCCCGCGGCGGGTCCGGGTGATCGAGTACTCCTCGAGACCCTCACTGATCGAGAACAGGAACGCCAGCGTGGCGGCTTCGCCGACCTCGCCGAGGATCACAGCGCCGATCGCGGCGATCGTCATCAACGTCCCGACACCGATTTTGCCGCGGACCAATCGGCGCAGCGTGCCCGGCACGAACGTCCACGCACCGGTCAGCAGTGCGACCGCATACAACCCGATCTGGACCGGGTGGGGCCCGCCACGCCAGCCGACGATATAGCCGGCCAGTAACGCCACCCCGGCAAACGCGGCCGCCCTAAGCTCACTGATCTGCCAGATCCGCTCGGGTTCGTCCTCGGATTGAGTTCCCGACGGGTCTTCGTCGCCGCCGCAGCCGCACGCATCGCTCATCAAGCCACCTCCCGGCAGACGCAGGGCAGGATCGCCTGATCGGCGGCGGGCACCTCGCGGGGGCCGGTCACGACTTCTCGGGGGTGAGGCTGTCCACGCCGTAGGTCGGGCACAGTGCGACGGCCTGGCCGCTGCTATCCAGCAGCGTCTGGGCGGCGGCGAGTACGTCGAGCAGCGCGGGCTGGGTCAGCCGGAACAGTGAGGAGCGCCCCACCGGCTCGGAGTCCACCAGCCCGCACTCACGCAGGCAGGACAGGTGTTTGGACACCGTCGACTGCGCCAGGCCAACCTCGTCCACCAGTTCGCCGACCCGGGCGGGACCCTCGGCCAGCCGGCGCAGGATCGCCAGCCGGGTCGGATCCCCGAGTGAACGAAACACCGCTGCCGCCGGAGCCAGCTCGATCCGGCGCAATTGCCCAACATCGGTCGTTATCTCCACGCCACGATGTTATAGCCACACAGCGAACTGACAGGACCTTTGGCCCTACTGGCGGTGGGGTCTGCTCGTAGGCTGGAGGGTGGTCGGGCAGGCGGTGTTGAGATGGAGGATTCGATGTGCGGATACGGGTGGGGTAACAGCTGGAGTGGTGGCCTCGGTGGTGTGTTGGCCACGGTGCTGATGGTGGTGTTCCTGATCGCCGTGATCGTCGCGGTCGTGTTCGCCGTCCGCTACCTCGCCGGCGGCGGTGCCAGCCTGCATCACCGGGGCGCTCAGGGCCACGACGGCATCCGAGCCGAAGATCGACTCGCTGACCGCTTCGCCCGCGGCGAGATCGACGAGGACGAATTCAAGCGGCGCATGACCCTGCTACGCGAACACCGCTGACCGCCATGGCATCTGATCGCAGATCCCGCGACCTGGGGATCACACTCGCGGCGGTGGTGATCGCGATCACCTGCGCCGTTGCGCTCAGCGTCGGGATGGCGATGCGCCCCAGCCGTGGCGGCGCCGGCGGACCCTACCCACCCCCAGGGACGGGGATGATGGGGCCCGGAATGATGGGGCCCGGAATGATGGGCACGCCGCGGTCCCCGGCCGTCCCCTCCTGTGCCGCACCGCCTTTGGCGGGCACCGTTGTCGACGTCACCCTCACCGATATGCACGGGATGATGGGGCCGGGCATGATGGGGCCGGGCATGATGGGTCCCGGGATGATGGGCATGATGCGCATCGTGGTCAATCCGGCGACCGTCCCGCCGGGCCAGGTGTCTTTCCGCGTCACCAACGCCGGCGCATTGAACCACGAACTGGTCGTGCTGCCCCTGGCCAAAGGTCAATACCCAGGACAGCGGGCCATCGGCCCGGACGGCAAGGCCGACGAAACAGGCAGCGTCGCGGAAGCCTCCCGGACCTGCGGTGCTGACCGCGGTGAGGAGAACCAGAACGCCATGGGCATCGCACCGGGAGCCAGTGGCTGGACCACCGTCACCCTCACGCCGGGCCGCTATGAATTGATCTGCAACATCACCGGCCACTACTGGACCGGCATGTACACCGAATTAGACGTGAGTCCACCCAAGTAGGTGACCCACGCACTCCAGGAGAGGTGACACACCATGTTCACCACACGACAACTCACCACCAGCCTGGCAATCCTGATGCTCGGGTCCGCCACCATCCTCGGCGGGCCCGGTGGCAGTAGTGCCACCGCCCAAGCCGGACCCGTTGTCGCCGAACGCACCTCAGCATCGCCGCCATATCCAGCGCAGGGACCAAACCCGATGGACCCGCCCGGATGTTGGGGAGCGGACGGCATTTGGTACCCCGACTGCGCGGGCCCCGGCCAATGGAGCCCTGGCCAATGGGGTCCCGGAATGGTGGGTCCCGGTCAGTGGGGTCCCGGAATGATGGGCCCGGGAATGATGGGCCCGGGAATGATGGGACCCGGACAGTGGGGACCGGGACAGTGGGGACCGGGAATGATGGGCCCGGACCCCTGGGATTATTGAATCCTTCTCGCCCACTAGGTAATTAACCCCCGGATAGAATCGGACAACAAAGCCGCGAAGGCATGTTCAGTCAGGGCGCCGGGCACCCTTGGGAATTGTCATCCGACGTAAGACAAATCTGCGACGACGGCGTGAGACACCTGAAAAACCAGTTTCAATCCGCGACGAATGCCGCAACATCAACAGCTCCTGCTCACTGGCCCGGGACTGTTTCATGCCCACGGACAACACTCTGCCCTGGGCGACGAGCGTCCTGAGCCATTCCGCCAGGGATTGGCCACCGTCATCGGAGTAGGCCGCACAGCCCGCGCCGCTTTCCCTGAAATCGCCTCAGACTAAATCCCACCCGCAGCCCTGAACCAAACTCGCCAACCCCGCGACACCGCAACTCGATAGTCGGAGTCGCTAGCCTCCGCGCCGGACCGACAGGAAATTCGAGTGGGGTTTCTCCCTGCCCGAAAAGACAGGACCGATCGCAACACCCCGGGTGGGGCCAACATTGATGAGGCCCCACCCACCCGGCGGAATGATCACTACCCTGTGGAGCCAACATTCATGCGGCAGAACGACGGTCCAAACGCTTGCCAAGTTAGGTGACCACACTCACTTTGGTCGAGAGGTCCTTCACAGTGGCGTTGATTCCGAGTTCGGCTACTTCCTGGATTGCAACACCGCTGGTTCAGAGAAGATGCAGTACATCGCGCCGGAGGCGATCGAGGGTGAGGTGGTCGACAATCGCTCGGACATTTACTCGTTGGGCTGCACCGCGTTCCATCTGCTCACCGGGCAGCCGCCGTTCTCGGGGACCTCGATCGCCTCGACGATGTCTGCGCATCTGACCAAGCCGGTGCCGTCCATCTGCACGGTCAACGAGCTTCTGCCGGAGGGGATGGACGCGGTTTTCGAGCGGGTGTTGGCGAAGAATCCCGACGACCGGTATCAGTCCTGCGCGGAGTTCGTCACCGCGCTGCAGGAGGCGGTCGGCGGCGGCGAGGTGCGTTATCCGGCGTCTGCCCCGACGCTGGCCGCCGCGACGGCACCGAAGCGCGGCTCGGTGGACCCGGACGCGCCGACACAGCTGCGCAAGGGCGAGGCGACGTCCGCACCGCCCCAGCGGAAGTCCCGCGCGGTTCCGATCCTCGCGTCGGCGGTGGGAGTGCTCGCCGTCGCCGCGGTTGTGCTCGGCGTGTACGCGACCCATGGCGGCAGCGGAAACACGCCGACCACGGACACCCCGACCACGGCGGCCTCGACACCCCCGTCCCCGACGGACAGATCGAGCCTCCCACCGGCACCCCCGCCCCCGGTTGTGACGACGACAGCCGAGATCACCGCGCCGGTGCCCGCGCAGACTCGCACCGTGGTGCCGACGGTTGCGGCGGCTCCCGCGCCGTATGTGGGCATGCCGTGCACCTGGGCTCAGAGCAATCAGAAGTCGGCTGACGGCAAGTTTTTGTGCAGTGTTGAAGGCTCCGGTGTTGATGGGGTACCTCATTGGGTAGACGCGACCCGTCAGCCTGATACTTAAAGACGTTGTGCGGCATGCACAGTGCCCGGGGCACGTGCCCCGGCCCTTGGCACCGAGGGGAACGTGACGTGCAAGGTCAGCCCGAACGGCGCCCTGATTTGGGGCAGTAATTGAGTTCTGGGGGCCGTGCCGCCCTTTTAGCGCGGCTTCGCCGATGGAGCCGTGAGCAGCTGCGGTTTCGTCTCTCCATAGGTGGGCTGTGGGTGGCCACGCGTTAGCATCCCAATTCATGGGGGCGAAAAAGAGCAGCGACGACGGCGCACTGCTGGCAGTCGGAATTGTGCTCTTTGTCGCCTTTCTCGCCGTTGCCTGGCCCTACCTGCTTGGGACCTGGCTGGCTGTACAACTCGGGGCGGATAACCCCTCCACCGCGCGGTCGGTGGTCGGTTGGGTTTTGGAATCGCTGTGGCTGGCCGGTCTGGTTGCCGTCCCCGCCTTAATCTGGCTCGGCAAGAAGAAGCAGCAGGACGAATCCCGCCGCCAGCAGGACGAATCCCGCCGCCTGGAACTGCTCAAGCAGCAACGCAAGCTTGAATTCGGGTCGGCCGGCGCGCGGCTCTACGAGCAGGCCGACGCATCTGTAGCGACGATCGCAGCATCGGAGGCCGCCAGGACTGGCTGGCTGGGAGACCCTGGTGATTTTGACTTCCGCGCCGATCTAGCCCGGATTTTTCGCGAAATGTTGTGCGTGGCGGGGTGTAGATAAGCGAAA
>CAYTOD010000078.1:0-18973 GCA_964439315.1 uncultured Mycobacterium sp.
CGAAACGCCGGTCGATCTGCGGTTTAACGCGCCTGAACAGCCACCGTGCACTAGCGTCCGAGCCATCATTCAAGTGGGAAATCGGTGGGTCATGACTGAGGTTCAGAAGAGCGTTCGGGTCGGGGTGGCGGCGTTCGCGCTCTGCCTGCCATTGGCGGGTCAGGCAGCCGGTATTGCCGCCGCCGACACCAGCGACGGATCAACCGCGACGACCCAGACCCGCACAACAGGGCACCGCGCACCGGCCCGGACGGCCAGGGCCGCCAAGTCGACACCGCCGCGATCAGTAGCGGCACGCCAGAAGGCACATCCGGTGGCGGGCGCCGCAGCGTCGGACACTCCCCTGCCCCAGGTCTCCGTCGGCCGTTCGACGGCATCCAGCGCCCCGGTCCACACGCCCGACGCGACACCCGCTGCAGCAGTGACCGCACCCGTCGCCGCCGTCGTGGCCGGGCCCGTCGTATCGCCCAGCCCGGCGACTCCGGCTCCCGCGTCGGCCGTCACCACCCCGGTACGTCTCGCCCAGGCCGTCAACCGAATCGACCACTGGCTGAACGGCCTTCCCGCCACTCCGGTGTCCGACTTGCTGTCCGGGGCGCTGCTGATCGTTCGCCGCAACCTGCAGCCCGCGGCCACCGTCACCGCGAAGGCAGTCGCATCCTCGACCGCGGATGGCACCGGCCCGGTGCTCACCGACATCACCAGCACGCCCGGCAGCAAGACGATCGTGCTGACCTTCGACGGCCCGCTGATCCCCGAGACGGCCACCGACCTGGCCAACTACCGCATCACCGCGCCCGGCTGCCACACACCGGAGTTGGTGACGTCCAGCGGTCCTGCGCAGAAGATCGTGACCGCGCAGTACAGCGACATCTCGTCGAGCGCCTCGCAAGTCGTTCTGACACTTGCCCGCCCGCTGCGGCAGGGCACCTTCTACCGCATCTTCATCAACGGCGAACTGCCCATCGTCAACGGCGACCCGAACTCCAACCCGCTGACCGGAGTCGGCGGAGTCACCTTCGACGGCGACAACGACGAGACGGCAGGCGGCGACTTCTACGGACTGTTCGGCGTCGGAACGAAGCTCTCCTTCAACGACTTCAGCGGCGACCGGGTGAAGCTGTCAACATCCGGGGGCAGCCTCAACGTCTGGCGTGAACTCAACGGCGACATCGACCAGATCACCGCACTGCCCGGTGCGACCGCCCTCACCGGATCGGTGACTCCGGGCAGGCAGAGCCCCGGCACCGTGTACGTCGGTTCGGTGACCGTTCCCGTTCCCACACCGCTGAATCTCAATGGCGCCGTGGACAATCTGCCGGGCGCCTTCGAGACGGTGCCGCAGGGCGGGCTTCCGCCCTCGCCGCCCGAACCGACGGCCGTCTCACCGGACCCGATCCTCGCCACGAGCCAGAACCTGCCCTACACCCTGAACATCGCCCCCGTCAGCGCACCCGGAATCACCGACCTTCCGGGTATCCAGTCCGGCGTTTACGCCCAGGTGGCGCCGTCCCGCGACTATCCCAGCGGTCTGTGGGTGGTGTTCGGCGGCCGTACCAATGGCCTGCACAACTTCTCCACGAGCGGCCAGGACAGTTTCCCGCCGGCTTGCCAGAACGGCGCGATCTACGTCATCAACCCGGTCGACTGGCAGGTCTGGTCGATGCCGTGGAGCCAGACCAATGTGTCTGCCTCCGTTTTCAATTCGCTGACGTCGACCAGCCAGCAGTCCTACCAGAAGGGTGACACGCTCTACGTTGCCGGCGGCTACTCCGCTCCCGGAACGGTGAGCTTCACCGGCAATGTCACCGCGCCCGGTCCTGATGTCACCGTGACCAGCGGGATGGAGAATCTGGCTGTCGGACAGAAACTTTCGGGGATCGTGCCGTTCCCCTCCGGCGACTATGTATTCCCGCCGGGGACGACGATCGCCGCCATCAACGGCAACACCATCACGGCGAGCAACCCCACCTTGGTGGACGGGACCGGCCTGTCATTGGCCGCATCCAGCGGTGCGTTCAAGACCTACGACACCCTGACCGCGTTGAGCGTCCAGGGGCTCGCGCAGGCGGTCATCAATGGCGGAGACGTGACCAAGCTGGCCAAGATCCGCCAGATGTCTGATCCCCGTCTGGCGGTGACCGGCGGTGAGATGGGGGTGCTGAACGGACGGACCTACCTGGCCTTCGGCCACAACTTCCAGGGCGCCTACGACGCCGAGGCAGCCGCCGGCATCAGCCAGGTATACAGCGACGAGGTCCGCAGCTTCCGCATCCGCGACAACGGCCGCTCGCTGTCCATCGGCGGCTACCAGGCGCTGCGCGATCCGGTGAACTACCGCCGCCGCGACGGCAACATGGTCAGCTTCATCGGAAGCGGCGGCCAGAACCAGAAGGTCTACCTGGGCGGCGTCTTCAGCCCCGGCGACGAGGGCACCGGCTACCAGGCGCCGATCATCATCGAACCGAATGGGCGCGTCCACATCGATGCCGCCTACCAACAGTTCTTCAACCAGTACACGACCGCGAAAATCCCGCTCTACGACCGGTCCACGCGGTCCATGTACGACATCTCGATGGGCGGCATCGGCCTCTACTACTACGACAACGGACAGCTCACCGAGGACCCCACCCTGCCCTGGACCGACAACGTCACCACGCTCGCGCGGGCAGCCGACGGGGCGTTCCAGGAATACATCATGTCCCCCATCGCGCCGGTCACCGCCGGGGGAACCGGGTACTACGGCGCGAACGCCGCGTTCTTCGCGAACTCGGCGCTGTCCACCTACCGCAACGGCGTCATCCGGCTGAACAAGCAGAGCGGCCCGACGGTGATGGGCTACATGTACGGCGGCATCTACTCGACCGTGCAATCGACGACGACCGGCACCTTCAGCCAGACGGGTGCATCGAACCAGGTCTTCCAAATCACCCTCACGCCAACGGGTGCGCGGGCCTGACGAAAGGACCGCCGTCAGCGCAAGCCGTCCATCCAGGACTTGGCTGCCACTGAGCCGGCGCACCGCCCAGTCGGAGCTTGTTGACGGTGTCTCGTGAAGCTGCGGCCGTTTTACATTGGGGCACCGACGGCTTTGGGTGGTTGGCGTTGGGGGCCCGCGCTAGCTGCAATAGACAACTGCATACTGCACAGCGCTTTTCGGTATCCGCGACGAAATTCCGCACCCGAAAAAAACCCTTCCGGCATTCGGGACGGTGCTCTACGGTTTACACTCGCTCGCGGGGAATTCCGCACCAGGCGGAGGCAGTCTTTCAGGGGGAAGTACATGTTCGATTCGGCTTTGCGGCATCGGATCTCGATTCCCGTCGTCGCTGTTCTAGCCAGCGGCTTGGTAGGCACCGCGACCGCGCCACCTCCCACCGTGCCGAGTGTTCGCGTCGATGCGGTCTCCGTTCAGCTCCAGGCCGTCATCGCCCCCTATGTCCTCGACGCGGCGGCCAGTCCGGAACCGACAACGATTCCTTCAGCATCCGCGTCCGCCGCAGCCGGCGGGATCGTGAAGCGCATCCTGTCGATTCTGGCCGCCCCGGTGTACTTCTTCCAGTTCTTGAAATTGGGCCAGTTCCTCTTCAACGGCATGGGTTGCGGTCCCTCAGCACCTCCGGACTGCGCAGGCTTTTCAACAGGTCTACGCGTCGCCGCCCCCACTGCCAGCATGATCGGGCGGGTAGCGACCTCTATCTCCCGTGCACCATCGGTGGTTTCAGCGAAGGCGGAAACCGCGTCCCGCAAGCACCGCGCAAACCGCGCGGTAGCTCCTGCGGCATCGAAAGCCGACGCACCGTCGGGCACAGCGGCAGCCAACAAAGGTGCGGCGAAGTCGACTAAGACTCCATTGCGTCCCGGTCGCACCATCGTTCGCGCCAGGTAGGCGTTCCGGCAGCGCTGGCTAGGGCCCGTCGCGCAGCGGTCGGCCGGCTGGGTCGCGGACCTTGTCGGTCAGGATCAGCACCGCGTCGATCAGGCCCCAGATGATCGCGCCGATACCGCAGGTGACTAGACCGACGACCAGCTGCGCGATGCCCAGCGCGGTGTAGCCCAGATAGATGCGGCCGATCCCGACGACACCGATCAGGCCCAGCAGTTGCAGCAGGCCGGCCACCACCTTGGACTTGTCCGACAGCGGCTCACCGGTCAGCGGATGGCGACCGTAGGGGGCTGCCGGGTCCGGGTAGTAGCCGGGCGGGAAGTACTGCCCGGGCGGCGGATAGTAGGGCGGTGGCGGCGGGTAGTACGGCGGCGGCATGCCGGGGACGCCGGTTCCGAACTGCGGGTCGGTCATGCTGCCAGCATGCCAGAGCTGGTTTACCGTTGCGGTGCAACAGTTCCGGATTGAGCGGGCTTTCCACCGTTCAGACCGGGAATCTCGCTCAGAGCGAGAGTCTTCAGCAGTCCCGACGCATCCCGGGCGCCGGCGCCGGGCAATTTCAACGACGACAGCGCGGAAAGATCGCCATTGGCCAGTCCGGACCCGGGCAGCCGTCCAGGAGGGCAAGCACAGTTAGATTGCCCTATCTGTGCATCGGGTCTACGGTGTTGTTATGCTCGAACGTCTCACCATCGACCCGGCGCACACCACCGAAGCGGAATGGATAGCCCTCCTCCGCGACCACCTGAACGCCGCCGAGGCGGCCGGCGAGGTGGTCGACGTCAGTCGTCGCATGGAAACCCTGTCCCCCGCCGAGGCCGCAAAGCGACTTGGCGTGGATCGCTCCACGATCAGCCGCAAGATCAAAGCCGGGGAGATTGCCACGATCCGAGTGGGGTCCCACCACCGCATCGCGCGTCGCGAGTTCGAGCGTTACCGCGACAGCCTGGCGCCCAACCCCTTGTTTACCTACCGGGAGTTCGCCGAGACGATCGCCCGCGGCGAGGACTGGCACTTCGCCGCCCGGCAGCTGCGCGAATTAGTGTTGCGGAGCAGATACGCCAGCACGGTTGAGGACGCCGACGCGATCCACCGAGATCCCGGCCTCGTCGGCGTCCCCGGCTGGGACGCAATCATTGGTGGTGTCGCATCAATGACCGGTCGCGATCGCGTTTCCAGTACTGCGATCCTCGGCTGGTGCTTCGAACCGGAAAGGTATTGCACAAGAGCAATATTCGACCCCTTCGGCGTCCCCGACAAGTACTTCTGGACCGATTACCTGAGCACGCCCATCGAGTTGCGGGTCCGCAACGTGGTGTACCCATCGGGAAACCTCGAAGGAGTGTGAGCGGTGGTCAGGAGGGAATTCACCGCGAGTGAGATGCGTGCGCTTCTCGCCGAACTCGATAAGGAACTGCAACGCCTCGGCAAAGCCGCCACGATCTTCATCGTTGGCGGGGCGGCAATGGCGCTTGCCTACAACGCCGAACGTGCCTCGGCCGATATCGACGCGACGTTCGAGCCTCGAGACGTGGTGCTCGACGCCGCGGCGATCGTCGCCCGCCGGTTCGGTCTCGACAGGAATTGGCTCAGTGAAGGTGTGCGGGACTTCATGCCGTCGGTGCCCGATGACCATCCCCGTGGTGAGCGGATCGGTCCGGCGCTCATCATCGAAATCGCTTCGCCTGAATACATCTTGGCGATGAAATCGATGACGACTCGCAAGTCCGACGGTGATCTCGCCGACGCGGTCCATCTGTGCAAGTTGTTGGGCGTATCCGACGAGTCGGAACTCGAAGCGATCGTGCGGCGGTACTTCCCCGGTCGGAGGTTCGGCGCCCAGGAACTGTTTTTCGAGCGGATCATCGACGCGCTCTAGGTCGAGCTCATCCTGCGCTCACGCTCCGACGCGGTGGAACTCGACGAGACCTCGACCACCCGGCTGGTGGAGCTGCGCTAGGAAGAATGTGTGTTGCTGGAATGCGATATCACCCGTGCTATCGCATTCCAGCAGAACACATCCCCCAAGCTACAGCCCGAAGCTGCCGGAAATCTCTGGCGCCTCAGCGCTTTTTGGGATGCAGCAGCGTCTCGGTCGACGAGGAATGATCCTCTTTGGCCTTCTTCGCCGCGCGTTTCTCTTTCAGAGACATACCGGACTTCTTCGCCATCGCTTGGCGGGGAGACTTGTCAGACATAGCTGGCCCTCTTCATTAAGGGGGCCTGGACGGTCCCGATCCTCTGACCCTACGCGCATAACAGTCATCTGCCCATACCACTGGCACCCCCTTCGGCGTCGGACTGCACTTCACCACCCGGATCGAACGCGTCACTCACTTTGCGACGAGCGCCGCGGGAACCTCGGTCCAGCGTTTTAGCTTTGCGGCGCAACACTTCCGGATTGCCCGGGCTTGCCGCCGATCAGATCGGGAAGCTTCAACGGCCCCGCCGTGTCCGGGGCGGCGCCGGGCAACTTCAACGACGACAGCGCCGAGAGATCGCCATTGGCAACCTGTTTCATGATCGCCGGGCATTCCAATTGGATCGCCAGACCGGTGACCATGCCCGTCAGGGTCGGCGCCAGGCCGGTGTTGCCCTGCATCTCCGACATCGTGGTGGCCAGCGACGAGCCCGGCTTGACCAGGGCAGGGCACAGCTGCTGGCCGAAGTCCTCGATGGCGCCACTGATCGGCGACGGCGGCTTGGGATCACTACCGGAGTCGGCCTGCGCGGGAGCGGCCGCCATCACTGCGACAAAGCCAAGAACTGGTAACCACAAAGAACGAGACGGTTTCACTCGGGTAACACTGGTCGACAAGAGTCACATTTCCGACACGGCCGGGTAAAGGTTCGTCATCCGCCCGTTTCCTTACCGCTGCCACAACTTCCCGTGGTGTACCTAACCGCGGCACCGCCGCCCTGATAGTTTTGGAGTTCAGGTCGGGCCTGACAGGTGGGGATCGTCATGAAGTATGTCCCGATCGGCGCGGCTGTTCTGGTCGCGGGGATCGCCCTAACAGGACCACAGTCGACGGGTCTCGCCGCCGCGGATGACGGCTCGGGCGATAGCGCGACGGTATCTGCCGGGCCCGCACGCGCGTCGACGCCCTCGGCACGCTCGACGCGACAAACGCGGACAACGCCGGCGCGCCGGGCCGCGTCACAGACACCGCGGCCGGGCAGGGCCTCCGAGGCCGTCCGCGGTGGGGCCGCCGTCCGGCCGGCGACCGGCAAGCCGGCGACCACGGGCGGGACCTCAGCCGCAGCGCCACCCGAACGGCCGGCCACCCCGGTCATGGCGAGTTCCGCGGCCGCCACAGCAATTGAGCCGAAGCCCATCACCGCGAAGATCCCCGCCACCGGCGACGACCGAACCCCGTTGGCGCTCAAAACTATTCACGTGTTCCCCGGAATGGGCGTGCAGCCGGCCCGCGTCCACCAGCCGCCCATCCTCGAGCACTTGAACACCGCCGTGGTGCGCATCCTCGACGCGGTGTCCACGACGTTGTCGGGACTCCCGGCCGGTCCCGTGACCGACCTGCTCGCCGGGGCACTGCTGATGGTTCGCCGGAACCTGTTCGACCAGGCACCGACCGTCTCGTCGACCCAACAGCTCACCTCGGCGCTCCAGACCGACGGCCGGGTTACAGCGATCGATCCGGAAGGCGACCCGGTCCGGATCGACGTCCAAGCCGCACCGCTGTTCGGTGCCCTCACGTTGGATGCCGACGGGCATTACCTCTACACCCCGGGACCGAACTTCACCGGCACCGACAGCTTCACCGTGAGAGCCACCGACACCAACGGGGGTTTCAACCTTCTGGACCCCACCAGCGGCCACTCCACCCTGCAGACCGTGCAGATCGCCGGTCCGGGACCCGCGACGATGCTGACGGTCAATCTGCGCACGGCGTTCCTCAAGGACGTGACGGGGACCGAGACCGGCCAGCCCGGCACCGGCACCCTCAACGGCAGCTACGTCTACCTCTACCAACCGCAACCCGCCGCCGGCGCCCCGAACTGGACGAAACTCGTCGACAACGGCCAGATCACGCAGTGGGTGAACGCCCCCGACGCCACGCACACCGACTACTGGGCCAATGTCGCCCTCAACGCGCAGGGGCAACAGATCAACGGCGGCGCCATCTACCTGATCGTGCAGAGCGAGAACCCCACGCCGTGCCAGAGCGGCCAGCAGACCACCTGCCACACCGACCTCACGCAGGTCACGGACTGGCAGGAAGCCTTTGTGCAGCAGAAGGTTCAGACCTACAACTACGGCTACACGGCTTTCGAGTACGCGCTGCTCGGCCAGGCCGGCGATCAGGGTGACATCACCTACATCCCCGGCTTCGGCCCGCATGTCGCCGTCAAGGTCTGCGCCACATCGGGCAGTTGCGACACCCGCGGCCTGGCGCAGAACTCGACGGACTTCATCGCCGGCCTCATGAACGCCGGGGTGAGCCCGCAGGCTGTCTTCACCTACCCCAGCGCCCCGGCGTCGAGCACTCCGTACAGCCCACTGGACGGCAAGCCGTCGATCGTCATCTCGCCGTCCAACGGCACGTTCGGCGCCAACTACTACCCCGAGTCCAACTGGAACGACTACCTCACCAAGACCATCGACGCGTTGCCTCCGGGCGCGATGACGTTCTCCGGAACGACGGCCGGAGCGCGCGACGCCGCCGGCGTCTGGCACAACGGGCAGTACTACTCCTACGGCGTCCAGGCCGTGAAGGACAGCGGCGGCACCAGCTACTACCTGTTCAGCCCCGACACCAACAGCCAGACCCAGGGCTACATGCTGATCAAGCAGACCGACGTCGGCAAGAACCTGTACGCACCCGGCCAGGGCAGCGCACTGGCCACGCTGTACCAGAGCGTGACGGTCAGCGACGGAGTCATCACCGCACTCGGCACGCCCTACGACATCCCGGGCCGCACTCCGCCCGGCACCAACCCTCCGCTGCCCGGCCAGTTCAACGTCTCGGCCAACAACCAGTGGGGCAACGCACTGACGCAGTACTTCACCGGATTCACCGCCGGCGACTGGGGCGCCGTGGCCGACCAGGCCAACCCGGTCAACCAGGGCGGACCCACCGCGGCCAATCTGGCCGGCACGGTTGATCTGAACTCCAACCTGAACTGGGACCCGGCCTACGCCTTCGACAGCAATCGCGTCCCCGGAACCGCCCCGGCCTACCAGCACAACGATCAGTACAGCTTCTACTTCTACGATAACGCGAACACCTACGCATCGGCGTTCTCCGACAACCTCGCCCAGAAGCTCAATCCCGGCCCGCAGATCTCCCTGGCCGCCGGCCCCGGCGTTGACCAGAACGTCAGCCAGATCGACCTCACCGTCTTCGGCTCCGATGAGCCCGTCGGCGCAGGAGGCGACGGCTTCTACAAGAAGCCGGTCAGCACCAACTACCTCGCCCAGCCGGCGGGCGCCGACTATGTGATCCCGACGACACCGAATAGCGCTGTCACACTGCAGATTCAGGGATTCAACGTCGGGTCCAAGGTCGCCGACGACGCCACCGTGAAACTGGGCATCTACCGGGGCGTCGATGCCAACCAGCGCGCTCAGTTCGACTACGTCACCCTGCCGACGCAGGGCGACGTCTACCAGAACTTCACCGTCGGCGGCGGCCCCGGTTCCTGGACCGCCGCAACGGCCGGCGCGAATCCGGGCTTCATTCAGATCAACGGCCTGCCGATGCCGGCCACCGTCGCCAAGGGCGATGTCTACTGGTACCAAGTGGTGGTCGCAGACAGCGACGGAAACAACCAGCGCGTGTTCGACGTCTACGCCACCGCCGGCGGCCCCGCACTGGGCGAGTTGACGCCGTTCAACCCGGGAGCCGGCGTCGGCTCGGCCAACGACCCCTCGGCGGCGATCGACAACAACGCCGGGCTGAACGTGTTCACCACCTATGCCAACGGGGCGTTCGTCAGCCAGATCACCGTCAACCTGCAGCCCGACGCCTCACTGCCCGCGGCATTGCTGACCACAGGCTGGGACCCCAACACCGTCAACAAGTCGCAGGGCAAGCAGGCACCGAAGGTGAACCCGTCGATCTTGGCGCTGGCGGCGCCCGTCGTCGGAAACCTGTGCGCCGGTGGGACTTTCACCGCCGTCGCCGGCCAGTACGGGACGGGGGTGCCCATCACCAAGGGCTATCCCCCGATCATCAACCAAGCCGCGACGACCAACCCGGATTCTCCCGTCTACTTCGACAATCCGGCGCCAATCGCCAACCTCAGCAGCGGCACCGCGATCGCGTTCGGCTGGACGGGAACCAATTCCTATGCCGGCCAACCTGATTCACAGGGCGTCAGCTATGCGCCGACGATGCCGGTGTTCCAGAACGCGGCGCCGTTCCTCATGACGCAGGCCGGCCAGGTGGGCCAGTACACCAACAAGATCCTGCCGGGCGACACCGCGCGGGTGACGGTCAGGCAGGGATCGACGGTGATCGGCTCGGTGGACGGCGTCGCCGATCTCGACGGGCAGTGGCAAACGGCGGCGATGACGCTTGCCCCCGGCACCTACACCGCGACGATGACGGAGTTGACCCCCGCCGGCAAGCAGGTCTTCGACTACCTCGGCCGGCCCAAGCCGGACAGTGTCGAAGTCACCATCGTCGTTGGCGCGGTCTAGCCGTGGCGCGCCGCGCGACAAAGGACCACCCGGCTGGTGACGCTGCGCTGAAGGCGAGCCGCAGGCGCTAACAGCGCAGAACGCTTGCCACCCAGGAGAACCCGAGCCCGCTGGCCGAGAGAATCGCCAGTTTTCCTTCCGGAAGTAGCCCTTTGCGATGCGCCATCGCCAGGGTGAAGAGGGAGTCGGCGGGGCCCATGTGCCCGTATTCGTCCAGAGAGATGTAGGTGTGGTCCTGGGGCATCCCGATGGCGTCGAGGATGCGTTCCCGCAACGATGCCTTGATCTGGTTCATCAAGATGAAGTCCATCTCGGCGAGTTCGTGCCCGGAACGCTCGACCGCCCGGTTGATCACCGAGACATACTCTGTGAAGTACACCCGGTTGATCATGTCGGCGAAGGAGTCGGGGTCCACCCGCACGTACGCGCGGTCCCAGTCGTTGAACTCTTTGGTGAAGGGCTGCCGGGTGCCGCCGACGTCGATGCGCAGCATGTCGCCCAAGTCGCCGTCGGTGTGCTCGGCGAAGCTGAGCAGTTGGTAGCGCGGGTGGTCACGCCGGAGCACGACGGCCGCGGCACCGTCGCCGAAGTACAGCAGCGGCTGGCACTCCGGGATCTCGGCGGAGACGATGCGGCTCAACGTATCCGCGCAGACCACGAGCGCGTTGTTCACCGAGGGGTCGCGGTCCATCATCCCCGCCGCGATGCTGCACGCCAGTACGCCGCCGGCGCAGCCGTTGCGGACCTCGAACGAATACGCATGGTGGCAGCCGAGTTCGCGGACGATCGAGGTCGACGGGCACCAGTTGCGATAGTCGTAGTCGCCGCCGGAGACGAAGATGACGAGGTCGATCTCCTCCCCCTTGAGGCCCGCCTCAGCCAAGGCGTCTCGTGCGGCCGCCAGGCCCATCGTCGAGGGGTGTTCGTCGTCGTTGGCGACGTGGACGTGTTCGAAGCCGATCCCCTGGGTGAACCGCTCGGCCGGAACGCCTGCCCGCCGCGCCAGCTCCTCCGCGGTGATGCGACCCTCAGGCGTGTAGGTACCGAAACCGACGATCCCCGCTGCGGCGCGCCCCTGTGCTTCCACCGGCGCAAAGTACCACTGCCCCGCTAACTGGCAGAGAACGTATCTAGGCGGGGCGGAAAGTGAGCGCCACACCGTTCATGCAATAACGCAGGCCGGTCGGTTTGGGCCCATCGTTGAAGACATGGCCGAGGTGACTGCCGCACTGGCGGCAGAGGACCTCGGTGCGCGACATGCCCAGCGAGCCGTCGTCGCGCTCGATGACGGCGTTGCCGAGGGCTCGGTAGAAACTGGGCCAGCCCGTGCCACTGTCGAACTTGGTCGTCGAGGAGAAAAGGTCCAACGCGCAACCCGCACAACCGAAAATACCGGCGCGGTGCTCTTCGTTGAGTGGGCTGCTGAAGGGTATCTCAGTACCGGCCGCACGCAGGACGTCATATTGGGCCGGGGTCAGTCGTTGTCGCCACTGGGCATCGGTGAACATGACCGCGAAGGTTTCGTTCGAAGCGTTCGGCGGCGGGCTGGCTCCAGCGAGGCGCCCCAGAGCGCTGCACCCGGCGGTCACACCGAGCAGGGCCGTGCCGAGCAGCACGTGTCGACGGGTCAATGTCGGCTGCGGCTGCTGCGGCCTCCGGACGGACATAGTTCGACCGTACTGCCTGGCTCACCTGGGTCAAACGACCCGACGATGTCGCATACTCGATCCATGACGAGTCACCTTCGGATTCCGGGCGCTGTGGCGGGGCTGTGCGCGGCAATGCTCGCCTTCCCGCAGAGTGCTGGCGCGGACACCACGTTGACCCCTCTTCCCAACTCCCCGCGAGGCAGCGTTTTGGTGAAATCCCCATCGGGCGAGGCGAAGTGCGCAGTCGTGGTCGATCCACATCCGCATGTCTTGTGCAGCCTGAATCGCTCGTTCCCCATCCCGGACGGCGTGGACTGTGGCCCCCTCCCGGTAGTCGATGTCGCGCTGAGCCCCAACGGCGATCTGGAATACGGCTGCGGCGGCAACGGCTATGGCCTGAACGCGGATCCAGCCTGGTTTCAGCAACTGGAGATCGGTACCGTCTATGAGGCGAACGGATGGTCAATCACGCCGATCAACGACGGGATCACCTTCACCAATAACGCAACCGGTCGTGGCATGACCTTCACACCCCGGGCAGTGCAGGTGTTCTGAGGCCCGTCACACGACGAAGCATCGGCCGGAGGGGAAACGGAGAGCTGACCGACCGCGCGGTCGGCGGTCTACGACGCCTATGTCAGACTGCCGCCATGGCCGCTCGCCCAGTCGACACACTGACTGACGAAGGACGAGACTGACCGCGATGGGGCAACGACTCGACGTTCCGCCGCCCGACGACGACGGTGTGCGGGCCTGGGTGACCGAACACCTCGCTGACCTCTGCGCCGCCGAGGACCCTGGGCACCCGTCGGCGGGGAACGGCCCTGCGCGCGGCGGGCAACAGGCGGCCGACGCCGCCCTGCAGGGCTATGACGTCCGCGGATACGCACGCCGGCGCAACAAGGTCTGGCCGACACCGACCCGGGGGTCCTCGAGGCTCTCGCCGTACATCAGGCACGGTCTGCTCACCCTGCGGGAGGTGTGGGACCACGTCGGCGCGGGCCCGCCCGACGACGTCGCGAAGTTCCGCGACGAACTGCGATGGCAGGAGTACGCGCGACATCTCTACGCCCGGGTCGGACGGGCCTCCCGCAACTCACTGCGGTTCTCCGTCCATGCTCGAGACGCCCCCGACGAGCGGAGGAATCCGTGGGACACCGAAGCCCTGTGTCTGCAGTCCGCCTGGTCGGAACTGGTGAGCGAGGGCTGGTTGACCAATCAGACCCGCATGTGGCTCGCGTCGCACTGGAACGTGCGCGCGGGCCTCGGCTGGCGGGACGGGGAGGACCTGATGTACCGGCACCTACTCGACGGCTCGCGCGCCGCGAACCGCCTGGGCTGGCAGTGGACCGTCGGCGCGCTGACCGGCAAGGCCTACGGGTTCTCGCGCTGGCAGGTCGAGAAGCGCGCACCTGGCCTGTGCTCCAGCTGCCCGCTGGAGCGCCGATGCCCCATCAGCGACTGGCCGGCCACCGACGAGCGGGCCCCGTTGGGGTACATCGACCCGCGGTTGCGCCGCGACGACGACCCGGAGGCCACGGCCGGTCCGGCGACCGCACGGAAATCTGCTGAGCCGCAGGCTATCTGGATGACCGCGGAGAGCATGAGCGATCGCGACCCGGCCACTGCGGCGTATCCGGAGTTGCCGGTCGTGTTCGTGTTCGACGATCCGTTGTTGCGGGGGCTGCGACTCTCGGCTCGCAGGTTGGTCTTCCTGGCGCAGTCGCTGGCAGATCTGGGGATCCGCCGAGAGGTTCACCTGTGGCGGGGCGAACCCGTCGAGGTGCTGCAGGGACGACGCCTGGCGGCGACGTTCACGCCGGTTCCCGGCTGGCGGTCGCGGGCCGCGCGCCTCGATGTGGTGTCGCTGCACCCGTGGCCCTGGCTCGAGCGGCCCCGCGCTGGGTCGGTGGCCTCATACTCGGCGTGGGCCAAGAGCCGTCGCTGACGACGGATCACCACGGTGGCGGGGGCTCATCTTCCGGCCCTCGGCGGAGTGCAACTACTCCTTGGCCGGGAATGCGGCGCCGCGATCGGCGTCGCCGCCAACAAGCGGAATCGCCGTTGACGACAACGGCGACGTCTAGATCGCCGTCAGCTTCTCAACTCGTCAAGTTTGCCGCGCCAGGCATCCAGCTTTTCCCTAGCCGAGCGCAATGCTTTCACGTCTAGGTCAGGCGGACCGTCATTCAGGGCTTGATCGATCAGACTGATCCTGTTGTTCACCTCGTCGCGGCTATAGGCGAACAAACCAATTTCGTCGAGTCCACGACCTGTCAAAGGCCTCTCGACCGGACCAAGCTGGACGAGAGCGGCCTCGGGTCGACTGCTGGAGGCATTGCGTTCGATCACCAAGTCCGCCAGTACTTCTGAGGCGGGGCGGACACCGTCAAGCCGGTCCAAAATCTGCTGAACCTTGCGTGGCCGTACATCAAGCGCCGCAGCAAGATCGCCAACCTCGGTATTCCCCTCTTCGATGAGCCGGAGAGCCTGAACCAAATAGGCGAGCTTCTCTGTTCCCTGATCCCAGTTGAACGGACTGGCAAGGAACCTCCATCCGAGCCGCTCGCGGGCAACCCTCAACGCCTCGTGTTCGGCGAGCGTCAGGAACATTCGGGAATCCTTCTGCGGCACCTTAAGGGCGACGCGCCTACCGGGCCTCAGATCGGCGTAGTCGACGAGACCGGCGTGGCGTAGGTCGCCCATGTCATCGCTGAACCGACGGTGGATCGCGACCTCGGTCATACCGGGATATAAGAAGTAGAGGGCGTCTTTGACCTCTTCCACCCGCGCGGGACCCCGTCGGCGACGGAGGAAACCCAAGACCATCAGCTGCCGCATTTCGCGAGTAAGCGACTCAGGATTGCGACTCATTTACCTCGACCCAAAAACGTCCAGTTGCCCGGCTTCGAACCGGAAAAGTAATAAGTATCAACCCGCGCAACGCGCATGCAAGAAATGAGGCAAAAAAGTGAACACGACAGCGCATGTAGTCATCTGGGGATTCGGCAGTCGGACGAACTGTCGGAACATTTTCAATCTTATCGACGGCGAACTGCAGACCTGGCGAGGTGGGCCGCCAATGGATATCTTCCTCGACGCTCCGCTGGCCAACCTATTCGGCAGTTTCCTGCTTCGTGACGGTGGCCTGGATCCCGTGTTGAACGGAGACCCCGACGGCGATGAACTGAAGCTCAACCTGTATCGGCGACTTTCCGGATACGACGTGACTGTGTTGCGCTACGACGGCTGCGCAATCACCGACGAGGAAGTCGCCGCAGCCAGAAGGCAGGGAGTGCTGATCCAGGTTGTGGACCTGGAGACCACGACAGCAGGAAGCATCGAATGAGCAACTGGAACTGGCAAGCAGTTGGCCATTGGCGGGAACTGCCGTACCCCGGCGAACGCCCCGAATGCTCGTGGCGGCTGGTCGACGACGTCGTGCATCGGGTCATCCCCGTCGGAGACGGCTGGTCGGACGCAGTAACCGGCGAAGACATCGATCTCAGCGGCCGTATTTTCATTCTTGCCTACGGGTCGAATGCGAATCCGAGCAAGCTCCTAGGAATCGATGCAGTCATGCTTCAGGCCGAGATAACCGACGCCCAGGCGGTCTGGAGCAGAGGCCGCCGGCGCAAAGACGGCTCAGTGGTCTCGACAATCGTCGAGGTCCCCGGAAATATCGAAGCCTGCCCCGTCCTGGCGGTCACACCCGCCGATCTGTTGACGGTTGATGACTGGGAGATGCCGGCCTATTACCGCAAGGACTTCTGGGGTCGGTGCACCCTGGAGAACGGGAGCACGGCGATGCCGAAGGTCTATGTAGGAGGTCCAGACCGAATGCCGTTGCTGATGAAGGGCGACTACATCCGCCTGCACCACTTCGATCACGGCTACGTGGATCAGCAGGTGCCGAAATGATCCGACATGTGTTCGTTTACGGCACTCTGATGCCCGGTCAGAGCCGCTGGCCCGCACTCGCCCCATGGGCGGCTGGCGGGCCAGCTCCTGACTCCGCTGCGGGAGAACTGTTCGACACCGGATACGGATGGCCGGCGGCGGTGATCGGTAACGGCGGTCCGATACCCGGGTTCACCGTTCAACTCAATCCGCAGTCGCTCACTGCGGCGCTCGACGCACTCGACGCAATCGAAGGCACTAGCAACGGGCTCTTCAGAAGGGTTTCCACGATGACGGAAAACCGCGTCAAGGCATGGGTTTACGACTGGCCAGGACCGACTCAGCATTTGGTACCCATCAACCACTGGTAACCGAGAGGACCATGACGCATGCGGTCACCTCGTCAAGGTTGGTCATGCTCGCAGTGCCCTTAGCATTCGTGGTCATCGTTTAGCTCCTCAATGTCGCAAGCTCTTGCCGACCGAGATGGTCTGCGGCACCGCTGATTCCAATATTCACTCCGATGCGTAACGCTTAAGCGCGGCGGTACCGTTCCCTATGCGAACGTCAAAGGGTGACCAACTACCAATCTTGGAAGTTGCTGTGCCTTTTACGTTAACGCCTTACCGGCCGCCGTGGTGCCTAATCGCAAAGGCCGCCAGTTTCACATCACATGACTATTCCGATCCCGAGTATTAGCGAGGCATACACACTGATGGCGAACCATCACTTCGGCGGCTTTCGAAAGGCCTCCTCGACTCCGCACTCCTCGCCAAAGAGAACCAACCCTCTAGAGGTCGCAGAGCTGATCAGGATCATCAAGATTGACGCGCCCGAATGAGTTGTTGAACCGTATTCCCCCTTATGCCGTGTCATAGGTCTGACAACAACCCCTGAGGGAATGGGACAGTCTCCTCGCGAAGGAAGCCGGCCACTTTGCTTCAAAGTGAGTCCGACGACAACCAGACAATCGAATCGGTGTCGGCCGCACCCATTACCAAACACGCGTCTTGGTGGTCGGTTAGCGCCGTCAGCGTCGCCGGCTTGGAGGTGGCATCGCGCTGTCCCGTTTCCCAAGGTCCCCCATCGCGCTTGATCAGCCGGGACCACCAAAAGCGTCCAACGCACCAAGGTCGGCCCCTGGGCGTCAGAAACCGCGCAGTGGCGCGTGAAATAGACACGGATTGGATGCGGACGCCCACCGGAAGCAAAACCAGGCCAGAGGAAAATCCTCTGGCCTGGCCTTTTCGTAGCGGGGACAGGATTTGAACCTGCGACCTCTGGGTTATGAGCCCAGCGAGCTACCGAGCTGCTCCACCCCGCGTCGATTGCTCTGTCAGAGTACCCATGCGGCGCCGACCTCGCCAAATCGCCTGCACAACCGCGCCAAGACAGCGAGACGGACGTACCGTAATCCCCATGACCCAACACCTCGACGCCCGCCTGAACCAGTACTCCTCCCCCGCTCTCGGCGTCTTCCGGATCGTCATCGGGCTGATGTTCGCCCTGCACGGCACCGCCAAGCTGTTCGGCTGGCCGGCCACCCAGGTCGGCCAGGTCCCGGTCGGAACCTGGCCCTACTGGTATGCCGCCGTCATCGAACTCGCCATCGGCGTGGCGCTGGTGCTGGGCCTGTTCGCCCGCCTGGCCGCGCTGGTGGGCCTCGGCGAGATGGCCTTTGCCTACGTCACCGAACACCTGCCCAAGGGCTTCCTGCCGATCTCCAACGGCGGCGAGTTGGCGGTGCTCTACGGCCTGGCGTTCCTGCTGATCGCCTTCGCCGGCGCGGGCGCCTTCGCGCTCAGCAAGAGCGACTGAGCTACTTAGCCGCCTCGAACTTGCCCATCGCCTCGTCCAACCGCTGCAACGCCGCCCCGTACTGGGCGAAGTTGCCGGACCGCTGGGCGTCGCGCACCGCACCCAGGGCGCTCTGAACCTCCTGCAGCGCAGCCGCTTTCGCTGACGACAGCGTCAACCCACCCGGCGCCAGCGACGCCACCGGCGGAGTCGGCACCTCCGGGGCGGCCGGCACCAGCCCGGTGGCGGCGTCGAGCGCGGGCTTGCCGGCCTGACCGTTGGCCGGGGCCGGGCCGGTGGCCGTCGCCCCCGCACCGGCGCCGAAGATGCCGTCGAGTGCCGCCGACACCGTGGGCCCGTAGCCCACTTTGTCGTTGTACATCATGGCGACTCGGATGAGCCGTGGATACGAAGAGGCGGCATCGGAGGCCCCCGGTGAGGCGTACACCGGCGCGACGTACAGCAGCCCGCCCTGGCCCACCGGCAGGGTCAGCAGGTTGCCCCACCGGATGCGGTTCTGGTTGTCGCGGCCGATGACGCCGAGGTCCTGAGACACCGCGGTGTCGGTGGAGATGGCGTTGAACGCCAGCTTGGGGCCGTTGACCTGACCGGGGATGGTCAGCACCGTGATCTTGCCGTAGGTCGCCGGATCCGAACTGGCCGAGATGTAGGCGGCCAGGAAGTCGCGGCGGAACCGGTTCATCGCCGTGGTCAGCTGGAAGCTGGCCGAATTGTCGCCGCGAGCAGCGTCTTTGGCCACGATGTAGTACGGCGGCTGGAAGCTCGACGCCGTCGGGTTCGGGTCCAGCGGCACGTCCCAGAAGTCCGAGGTGGAGAAGAACGTCACCGGGTCGTCGACGTGGTACTTGGCCAGCAGCATCCGCTGCACCTTGAACAGGTCCTCGGGGTAGCGCAGGTGCGCCGCCAGCTCCGAGCCGATGTCGCCCTTGGGCTTGACCGTGCCGGGGAACGCCTTCATCCACGCCGCCAGCACCGGATCCTTCTCGTCCTGCGCGTAGAGCGTCACGGTGCCGTCGTAGGCGTCGACGGTGGCCTTGACCGAGTTGCGGATGT
>CAYTOD010000079.1:0-3469 GCA_964439315.1 uncultured Mycobacterium sp.
CGGGCGGCGCGGCCACGGCTCCGGCCGTGGCCGGAGCCGGCGCGGCGACGTCCGCGCCGCCATCTTGGTCCTGCTATCCGACCGGTCGATGCACGGCTACGAGATGATCCAGGAGATCGCCGAACGCAGCAACGGAGTCTGGAAGCCCAGCCCCGGATCGGTGTACCCCACCCTGCAACTGCTCGTCGACGAGGGCCTGATCGTCGGCACCGAAACCGCCGGCAGCAAGAAGCTTTTCGAGCTGACCGACGACGGCCGGACCGCCGCCGAAAAGGTCGTCACTCCCCCGTGGGAGGAGATCGCCGAGGGTGTCGACCCGAGCCACCTGAACATGCGCGACGCCGTCGGGCAACTCTTCGGGGCGGTAGCGCAATCCACTCAGGCGGCCAGCCCGGAGCAGCAGCAGCGCATCATCGACATCGTCAACAACGCCCGCCGCGAGATCTACCAGATTCTCGGCGAGTCCGAATGACGGCCACGTGCCGGCCCGGCCGGCTGTCCGGGGTAGTGACTTTCCCAACAACGCGGAGCCTTTTAGCCCACCGGTCTATTCTTTCGGCGTCGAGATGAACCACCGTCGAGAGACCCGGAGAGAACGCGGTGCTGGCACGTCTGCGCGTCCTGGTGATCGTCACGCTCATCATCGCGGTACTCGGCGGTGCACCGGGGCTCCAGACGACTGCACAGGCCGCACCCCGCACCATCACGGTGGCGACCTACGATCTCGAACCCTTCGTGATCTCGGGGGGCAACCCCGGCGAAAACATCAAGTACGGCTTCACCATTGACCTGCTCGACGAAATCGCCAAGCGAACCGGGTGGACCTACAACTACATAGACGGGGACAACGTGCAGGGGCTGCTGCAAGCCCTCGCCGACGGCCGAGCCGATCTGGCAGCCTGCAACATCTCGATCACCTCCGAGCGCGAGAAGCGCTTCAACTTCACCCAGCCCATCATCGCCGCGGGGCTGCAGATCATGGTTCCGGCCGAGAGCACCGAACGCGTCCAGCCGGGCCTGGTGGAATTCCTCAAGCTGCTGTTCTCCCACACCATGCTGGTGTGGCTCCTTGCCGCCCTGGCCCTGACGGTCATTCCCGCCCACGTCATCTGGCTGATGGAGCGCGGCGACCCGGACTCCATGGTGTCCAGGGCCTACTTTCCCGGCATCTTCCAGGCCTTCGGGTGGGGCCTGGGCATGCTGGCCGCCGCCCCCTTGGATTCCCCACGACGGTGGCCGATCCGCGCGGTGACCGTGCTGTGGACCTTCGTCAGCATCATCTTCGTCGCCTACTACACCGCGATCCTGACCAGTAACCTCACGCTCGCGAGGATCCAGTCCGGGATCGGCACTCCCGCAGACCTCATCGGCAAAAGCGTGTGCACCGTGGCGAACACCACGTCACCGCCGGCTCTCGACAGGCTCGGGGTCACGTACACCGGCCTGCCGAAGATCGAGGACTGCTATGCGGGACTGAAGAGCCGCGCCTTCGACGCGGTGGTCTATGACGCCCCGGTGCTGCAGTACTACGTCAACCACGATGGTGCCGGCATCGCTGCTATGGCGGGCCCGATCTTCAAGGAAGAGGACTACGGCATCGCCTTTCCCATCGACAGCAAGCTCAAAGACGAGGCCGACCAGGCACTGCTGTCCATCGAGGAGGATGGCCAGTACGAGCTGCTGAAGCAGAAATGGTTCGGTAAGGCCCAATGACGCTCGCCCGCCTACGCGCCATGATCATCGTCGTGTTGCTGGTCGCGGCGGCCGCCGGCCTTCCGGGACCAGCACCCCGGGCCAACGCCTCGTCGCGCGCGATCACCGTGGCCACAAGGGAATTGACGCCATTCGTGATGAAGCAGGGCGACGTGAGGACCGGATTCACCATCGACCTGCTCGACGAGATCGCCAAGCACACCAGCTGGACCTACTCCTACCTCACCGAGGACAACGTCCAGGGGTTGCTTGCGGCAGTCGCCGAAGGAAAGGCCGACCTCGGCGCCAGCGCGGTGTCGATAACCGCCGACCGCGCAAGGCGTTTCGACTTCTCTCAGCCGATCCTCAACGCGGGCTTGCAGATCATGGCTCCGGTGTCCAACACCGAGCACGCCGACCCAGGCTTGGTCGACTTCCTCAAATTGCTGTTCTCCCACACCATGGCGGTCTGGCTTTGGGCGGCATTGATGCTCTCGGTGATTCCGGCGCATGTCATTTGGCTGATGGAACGTGGCGATCACGACTCGATGGTGTCCCGCAAGTACTTTCCCGGCATTTTCCAGGCCCTCGGGTGGGGCCTGGGAATGCTGGCAGCCGCGCCCTTCGACCCGCCACGGCGATGGCCGATCCGGATGGTCGCGGTGCTGTGGACCTTCGTCGCGATCATCTTCGCCGCGTACTACACCGCCATCCTGACCACGAATCTGACTGTCGCCAGGATCAATTCACAGATCAAATCCCCCGCGGACCTGGTCGGCAAGAAGGTATGCACGGTGGCCAAAACCACCTCGGCGCCGGCCCTGACCAAGCTCGGCGTGCAGTTCACTGGAGCGGCGAACATCGACGAATGCCTTGACGGATTCGAGAATCGCGCCTTCGAGGCGGTGGTCTACGACGCCCCGGTGCTGCGGTACTACGTCGCCCACAAGGGTTCCGGCATCGCCGGCCTGGCGGGCCCGGTCTTCAAAGACGAGGACTACGGAGTCGTCTTCCCGATCGGGAGCGATCTGCGTAGGCAGTTCGACGACGCCCTGTTGTCCGTGCAGGAGGAGGGCGAGTACGACCGGCTCAAGCGGAAGTGGTTCGGCACTCCCTGAAGTCAGGTGGGGCTCCAATTCGGCTGTGAGCCAACGGTTCCCCCTCGCCTCTATCCCTGCCAGCTGCCGCCACAGCCACCTGCCGGAGCCTTGGCGGGGAAGATCTTGCTGTCGCCGGTCACACACCACAACTTCATGAAGGCGGGGCCGAGGTCGTAATGCCAGCGCGTCCCGTCTGCGAAGGGAACGCCGTCACACCAACTGCCGCAGTTGAACTGCACAGCACCGCCTCCAGGGCACCAGTCCGATCCCAAATTGAGCACCTGCGGGGCGAAGTTCGCCTGCGCCGGGGCAGACCCGACGAGCGCAAGCGCGGCCGCAGCGGCCGTTACGACTGGTGGTCCCGGCTGGGATCGAACCAGCGACCTTCCGCGTGTGAAGCGGACGCTCTCCCACTGAGCCACGGGACCGGACTGGCAGCCCCGCACAGCGGGGCGGCCTTGCCGAAAACGAACACTAGCACGGGGTTCTCCCCGCACGGAACGCGCGTTTTCCCCGGGGAGCCACCCCGGATTTGTGGCCTTCGCGTCGGTGCACTATCGTCGGGGATCGCAACGAGCGAAGGCCTCGCTCAGAGCGATTGCGGATGTAGCGCAGTTGGTAGCGCATCACCTTGCCAAGGTGAGGGTCGCGGGTTCGAATCCCGTCATCCGCTCGGA
>CAYTOD010000079.1:3569-12249 GCA_964439315.1 uncultured Mycobacterium sp.
CGCATCACCTTGCCAAGGTGAGGGTCGCGGGTTCGAATCCCGTCATCCGCTCGGACGGTGCACTGGCATCAGACCCAACGGTGGAGTGGCCGAGTGGTGAGGCAACGGCCTGCAAAGCCGTGCACACGGGTTCGATTCCCGTCGCCACCTCCACCACAGATGAAGAATCCCGCGCGATTAGCTCAGTGGGAGAGCGCTTCCCTGACACGGAAGAGGTCACTGGTTCAATCCCAGTATCGCGCACCAGCATCACTGCATTTCACGGGTACTTTCTAGGCCCGATATCAACCCGCGTGAACTGATCGTGGACTCGGCTCGGTCCGGGGCGCCAGTCCGCTGGCTTCCGTTTTCCCGAAAATCGCAGATCTCCCCCAGACACCCAGCGATAGTTCCCACATGACCGTGCTGAAGGCCCTCGCAACGCTGGCGGTCGCCGGCCTCATCGTCACCGCGTGCCGCGCGGCACCGTCCCGCGACGCGGAGAGCATGCCCAGCGTCCTCGCCACCACGAGCAGCGCCCCGGCACCGGACGTCTCTCCGCTAAGCGGGATAAAAATGCCTACCGGGTCGACCCTCACATACGGCGGCGTCAACTCGGAGAGTTGGAAAGCGCCCATGCCGCGGCCCGAGATCATCGGTTACCTGGACAAATCGCTACCCGTCGGAAAGCCGCTCAAGGGACTCCCGTGGTGCAGCCGCAAGGACGACCGCTCCACAGCCGGAGCAGCCCAGTGGGACTGGACCGACGGCAAGAACTTCATCGGCGTGAGCGTCGAGTCGAATGGTGAGGTGTTCATCATGAGAGGGCAGGACGAGGCAACCGGCCGCAAGGGTTGCGACAGCTGACTCTCGGCACGATCGCGCCTCGCCGCGACACCCTGCTGTGATTGTCGCCCTAGGAGGGGCGACCGTCGAGGGCCTGCGGGCTGCAGGACTCTCCCAGCGGGGGCGAGTACCAGGCGCTCTCACAGGCCCGGCAGATGACGCTGCGGTGCGTTTCCGCACACCGGCACTGCGCTGAGCCGACGAGGATGCGGTAAGCGGTCCAGGGTTCCCCGCAGCCCGGGCAGCGCCGGGGCAACGACTCGGCCCAACCGGCACGGGTCCGACGCAGGCGCACGGGGCGCAGAGTAGCGCCGGCTCACGACAAAAGCGCCGGACTGATCCGAAGCCACGGCGTTCGGGGAAAGCCCCGACTCCGGCACCCCACATCCCCGCTGGGGGGTCAGACGAGGCTGCCCGACCCATTACGATTATCGGTAAATTTCGATCTGTGAAGGGTGGACAAGGCATGTCGTGGACGACGAGGGTGATCTGTGGGTTGAGCGGTCTGGCGTTGCCGCTGGTCGCTGGCGGCGGGATTTCCGCCGCGACGCCGGACATGGGTGCACTGATCACCTCAACCTGCACCTACCCGCAGGTGATGCAGGCGCTCACCGCACAGTCACCACAAGCAGCCAGTGAGCTTTCCTCCAGCTCATTGGCGACTGCGTGGCTGCAACAATTGGTCGCCTCCCCGCCGGCCGAACGCCAGCAGATGGTGGCCCAGGTGCAGGACATGCCGGCACTGCAGCAGTACACCGGGCTGATCCCCCAGGTTGCGCAGACCTGCAACAACTTCTGACCGATAAACGACAACGGCCCGCCGGGGACCAGGCCGGCGGGCCGTTGTCGTTCAGGTGGACTGTTGAGAGCGGGCGTCCCGCAGGACCGGCTACTTCGGGAGATTGATGCCGAGGCCGGCGAGCTTGGCGTTGAGGCTGCCGATCTTCGACGTGGCCGCCGCAGGAGGCGGGGTCGCCGCCTTCTTGGCACCGGTCCGGGTGCTGGCGGTCGACGTCGAGGTGGCACCGGCATTGGCACCCGTGCCGGCGACGGCAGTCGCGGGAACGGTGAGTGCGAACGTCGTTGCGGCGAGGGCGGCGGCGACGGTGGCGGCGATCTTGCTCATCGGAGTGTCTCTTTCTGGTTCTGGGATCGCCCTGTGTGATCCCGGTGACCTCAACGATGCCCCCCACAGGCACCGACCAACTTCATCCGGCCGGCCCCTTGTCAGGTGGATAAGCACCTCCCCCGATCGAAGGAACTCCGCAGAGCGGACTCGGTCCGTGGCTAGTGCTCCAACTCCCGTGCACACCCGGCCAGCATCGCGGTGAAGCTCCAGGGAAGCAGCCGAGACGTCAACGCTTCCAATGCTTTTCCACCCGACCGCACCGGGTGGGTGTAGGTCGAGACCCAGTCGATATGCGTTCCACCGGGCACCGGCGTGAAGGTCAGCGTTCCGCCGTCGTGGTTGAACGCAGGAAACGACCGGATGATTCGGTAGGAGAAACTGCGGGGCGGATCGTAGGCGGTGATCTCCTCGCGAAACCACATCCCGGTGGTGAGCACCTCACGGACCGCGCCAACGCCCGGTTTCGCAGAGGCCGGCGCCCACACCGCCCTGAGCACCAACGGCGCTGCAGTCAAGCTGGCCGGGGCCGCCATCCACCCGAAGACACGATCCGGTGAAGCGAGAATCGTCCGCTCGACATGAAGGTGAACCATCGCCGCTCCGCTTCAGAGGTGTTCGGACGAGTCGTTGCCTCGCGGCTCTTTCATCCTTCAATATTGGGGCGTGGACCCGCACGAGAATCCGGCGACGAAAGCAACCTTCCGCGAACTGGTTCGCGATCCGCGCTGGTGGTTTCGCGACGTCGTGATGGCATTGATCATCGGCGGCTTCCTCGCGGCGGGCGGGGTGGTCGGCCAGAAGATCGTGGACGATCAGCGGGCCGAACGCGACATGCGTTCGACCATGGCGGCAAACCGTCACAACCTGCAGGTGGAAAACCTGAGGTTTGTTCGGGACCGGTCGTTGGAAACCAGAGAAGAAACCCGCCGATTCGCTCAACTAGACCTCGCCGGACAGAACCTGGTCGGATTGCCCCTGGCCGGATCTGATTTCGCCGTCGCCAATCTCTCCGACGCAAACCTGTCCGAAAGTGATTTGAGCCGAGCCAATTTGGCCCGGACCGACCTACATGACGCGATCCTGGCGAGAGCTGATCTCCGCAACGCCTATTTCGGGCCGGAGCGCCTCCCCGACGCGGGCGATCGCACCGGCGCCAATCTGACCGGCGCCGACCTCAACGGCGCTGATCTCACCGGCGCCGACCTCAGCCACGCCAATCTCGAAGGAGCCCGCCTTGACGGGGCGATTCTGACCAACGTCTACTACAACGCCGAAACCCGATGGCCAAAGGATTTCACCCCGCCGCCGTCGCGGCCGCGCCCCTGAGGCGTGAGGACGATTCAGGCTTCCCAGCCGGCGGCACCGGCGGTGGCCGGCGGGGCGTCGTCGCGGTAGACGTCCTTCCGCGCGGCGACGGCGTGCGCGAGATACGGCGGGACACTGAGCTTTCCGCGCAATAGCTCCGGAGTGATCCAGCGGTGTTCCCCGGATATCTCCCCCGTCAGGCCCTCGATCGTCGCAACCTCGAGCCGGCTCAGCAGGTCCTGCTTGGACGCGATGACGAAGCCGAGGTCGCGACCGTAGCACGGCGCGTCGACGGCATATGGGATGACCGACGGGAACACCGCATCCAGGGTGCGAATGACCTTGGCATGCAAAGCGACCTCGATCGGCGACGCCGGCCCGGCCTGCACGGCGAGCACACCGTGCGGGCGCAGCACCCGGGCGATCTCGGTGAAGTACTCGACGGTGAAGCAGAACGTCGACGGGCCGCCCTCGACCGGATCGGTCATGTCGGAGACCACGACATCCAGACTCGAATCCGGCAGCGCGCGAAGGAAAGCCACCGCGTCGCCGTGAAGCAGCGTCACCCGCGGATCGTCGAAGGCACCCCTGTGGTGCTGGGGCAGGAACTTCCGGCATGCAGCGACGACTTCGGCGTCGATGTCGACCATCGTCGCGCGCTCGAGCGTGCGCCAGCGCAGCACCTCGCGCAGGCATGCGCCCTCGCCACCGCCGAGGATAAGCGCGTCGCGAACCGGCGCCACCGCGGCAGCGGCGTAGCACGCCGGGTGCACGATGCCCTCGTGGTAGATGAATTCGTCGGCCTCGGCGCTCTGCACCACACCGTCCAGCACGAGCATCCGGCCCCACGTGTCGGAACGACCGATCAGATAGTCCTGAAAGTCGCTTGAGGCGTCGACGTAGACCTCGGCGAGGTCGTGCTCGTAGCGGTCGGCCGGCGTGATGAACTCCGCGAAGCGGAAAGCCGGTTCGTCGGGTCCGCCTGGCACGACGCGCGGGACGGTCGCCCGCCGGACGTTCGTCGGCGCGAGGCCCTCGATGATGAGGTCGATCAGGCGCGCCGGGTCCGCGGCGCCGCAGGTGTAGGCATCCAGGGTGGCGCCGCCCCACTCAGGCCAGGTGTGGATCGATACATGCGACTCGGCCAGAACGACCAGCGCCGTCACACCGTGCGGTTCGAATGCGTGGTGATGCCGGGACAGCACCGTCGCCCCCACCGCTTCGGAGGCGCGCACCAGGAGTTCCTCCAGGCCGACACTGTCATTGAGCAAGGGCGAGGTCGAACCGCTGATGTCAGCGAGAACATGGCTGCCCACGGTTCTAGAGGCCACGAGGGCAGGACATTAGCACCACCCGATGCAGACCGGGTGGATACTGAACGGCTGTGCGGGTAAGCAGGCGGGACGCTGTGGCGGCGGGTGCGGCCGTGGTCCTCGTTGTGGCCGCTTTCGTCGTACCGCATCTGCATCTGGGCATCGTCACCCCGCTGATCCACGCGACTCCGGCGCAGATCAAGGGATTCGCCGATACAGCGCCTATTTTCGGCTGGTGGAACGCGCACGTCGGGTGGGGAACGATTCCCGCCCTCGCGATCGCGGGCGCGGCCGTGCGGTGGGGGCCGATGGTCGCGCAGCGGCTCCGCTGGCGCCGGCTGGTGTTCACGACGTGGGCGACGTCGTTCGCATGGGCGTTCGCGCTGGCCATGATCGACGGCTGGCAGCGCGGGTTCGCCGGGAGGCTGACCGCCAAACACGAGTATCTGCGACAGGTGCCGACCATTACCGATGCCGGCCAGGCGGTGCGCGAGTTCTCCCGGCGCATCCTGGACTACCAGCCCGACTCCTGGATCACCCACGTCAGCGGTCATCCGCCGGGGGCGCTGCTGACCTTCGTGTGGCTGGACCGCATAGGCCTCGGCGGCGGGGCCTGGGCGGCGGTGTGGTGCGTGCTGATCGGGTCCAGCGCGGCGGCCGCGGTGATCGTCGCGGTTCGCGCACTGACCGACGAGGCGACGGCACGTCTGGTCGCCCCCTTCGTCGCGGTGGCCCCGACGGCCATCTGGATAGCGGTATCAGCCGACGGCTACTTCGCCGGCGTGGCGGCGTGGGGCATCGCCCTGCTCGCGCTGTCAGTCCGCGGCGTGCTGCGCCGGCCGCTGTGGGCGGCGGCGGGGTCGGGTCTGCTGCTGGGGTGGGGCATATTCCTCAACTACGGCCTGGCGCTGATGGGCTTTCCGGCGCTGGCGGTGCTGATCTGCGCGGTCGACCGGCGTACGGCGCTGCGCACGCTGGGTGTGGCTGCCGCGGCCGCACTGGCCGTGGTGGGCGTGTTCGCCATCGCAGGGTTCTGGTGGTTTGACGGCTACACCCTTGTACAGCAGCGCTATTGGCAGGGCATCGCCAACAACCGTCCGTTCCAGTACTGGGGGTGGGCGAATTTCGCCTCGGTGGTGTGCGCCATCGGTCTGGGCAGCGCCGCCGGGGTGGTGCGCGCCTTCGACCCCGCGGCCGTCCGCCGGCGATGCGGGCTGAATCTCATTGTGCTGGGGGCCCTGCTCGCCATCGTCGCGGCCGACCTGTCGATGCTGTCCAAGGCCGAGACCGAGCGGATCTGGCTGCCCTTCGAGGTGTGGCTCACCGCGGCGCCCGCGCTTCTGCCGGTGCGGTCACACCGCTGGTGGCTGGGCCTCAATGTGACCGGTGCGCTGCTGCTCAACCATCTGATTCTGACGAACTGGTAGCAGCCGGTTGGCGATCAGGTAGACCAGAGCGGCGCTCCAGACCACGGCGAGTGAGATCCACACGCCCTGGTGGTAGTCGCGGTCGAGCACGGTCGGGTTGTCCGGTTCCAGACCCGGCTTGCCGTAGACCGGAATGGCGAGGAGTCCGATCACCGCCGTGCATAGTGAGGCCACCATGACCGGTGTCCACCACGACCGCGGCAGGATGCGCCGACCGGCGAAGCCCAGTGCCACACACGCGGGGGCGAACACCGCGTCGTGCAACAGCACCCCGGCAACCGCCCACACGGCGATGCGGATGAGGATCTGTCGCGGGTTGTCCCACAGCAACACCACGCCGTAGACCCCCAGGGAGACCCCGAGGGCCATCAGCAGTCCCCGAACCGCGGTCATGTGATCACCTCGATGCGCGAGAGCCACTTGGTCTGCAGCACACCTGGTCTCGACGGCGCGATCAGCCGGCACGGGTAGCCGTGGTCGGGCGCCAGCGGCTCACCGTTGAGTTTCAGCGCGACCAGCGTCTGCGGATCGCGGGCGTGGCGGGCAGGCACCACCGTGCGGGAGTACGGCCCCGGGGGCTCCAGCGAGATCATCCGGACGTCGGCATCCGGTGAACCCCCGACAACCTCAACCAGTTTCGCCAGCTGCACACCGGTCCAGTCCGCACTGGCGCTCCAGCCCTCCACACAGGCGATGGGCAGGCGATGGGTCACCTGGGGCATCGCGGCAAGCTCCGCCAGGCTGAACGAGCGGGTGTTCTTGCCGTTGGTCACCGTCAGCCGGTAGTCCGGCGACTGACTGCTGCGCAGCACTCCGGCCGCCCACGCCGTCCGGTTCACCGGGATACCCTGCGGCCCGTTGCCCGAACGCGGCGCCAGCAGCGAGGCCTTACGCAGCCAGGGCACCGTCTGCCCGGCGGTCAGCACCGTCGCCACGCCCGCCGCCAGCCAGGTGCCGGCAAGCACGGTCCGCCGGGTCGGCCCCCTCGTCGCGACGCCGGCCTGGATGTCGTCCAGAGGCTCGCCAAGTGCACGGCGGATCACCGGCAACTTGACCCCGATGTGCACCAGCACCGCGCCGGCCGCCACATAGGACATGGCGTAGTGGTTGGTGGTGAAGAAGAACTTGAACGCATACCACTTGGCGATGTTCATCAGACCGGTGGTGAACTGAAAGAGCATCGAGGCCATCAGAACCAGGATCGACGCGCGCTCGAGTTGGCGGGCGAGCCCTCCGATGATGGGTCGTTCGAACAGCTTGGGGTACACCGACCAGAGTTTGACGATCAGCAGCGGGATGGCGGCGATCCCGGAAATGACATGCAGCCCCTGGGTGACGCGGTACAGCCAGGCCGGGACGGTCGGCCAGAAGAACCACGGCTGGGGATGCTGGATGAAGTGGCTGACCAACCCCGTCAGGAAGCAGATCGTGACTGCAACACCGAGGGCGACACCGACCCGTGTGGTCACGGCGGTGCCCCGCAGGGTCTGCTCCCCTGGCCGGTTCACGCCCCGAGCCTACCGATCGGCGTTTGGCCGAGCGGATGTTTCGGCCAGATCCGCTGTCGCGGCGGCGAACCTGCCTGAGGGAGCACAGGCCACCCGGACGGCCGGGATGTCAGCGAGGGTGTCGACATCGGCGAGCCCGTCGACCATCCGGACGGCAACGCCGTTGCGCTGCAGCGCCTCCCGAGTGCACGAGCCGGTGGCCGGATGCGACATCGGCACGTCGATCAGGCAGTGCGCGACATCCGGGTGCGGCACGCCCAGCAGCCACCAGCCGCCGTCGTGGGCGGGTCCGAGCACCGCGTGGGAGCCGTCGAGTTCGCGCGCGCAGGACTCGAGAAGGGCTGCGCTCACCTGCGGGGTGTCCATCCCGATCTGCAGCACCGCGTCGAAACCCGAAGCCGCTGCGGCGTCGGCATGGGCGTGGACCAGTCGCTCGGCGAAGGTCGCGCCGCGCTGATCGACGACCGTGAACCCCGCCAATAGCCCGCGCAGGGCATCGGCACGGCAGGCGGCCTCGATATCGCCGGTCAGCGCGACCACGCGGGCGGCTACCGGGGTGGCGGCTACCGCGTCAAGGGTGTCCAGCAGTGCGGCCGCGGCGATGTGGGCGGCCCGGCGCTCCCCCACGGCGGCCGCGAGTCGGGTCTTGGCCAGTCCCGGCACCGGGGCCTTGGCCACCACCAGCAGAGTCACCGGAAGGACCGTCACGAGATGACCTTCCAGAAGTCCAGGGCGGCGGTGAGGCTTCCCCGTACCGATCCGCTGACCTTGGACTTGCCGCCGGTTCGCGGCCCGTATGCGACGTCGACCTCGACCACCCGCCACCCCGCCTGCGCAGCGCGCACCAGTAGTTCCAGCGGGTACCCGGAGCGGCGGTCGACGACCCCGAGGTCCAGCAGTGCGTCGCGGCGCGCCACACGCATCGGCGCGATGTCGTGCACCGCCAGCCGGTGGCGGGTGCGCAACCGCCAGCACACCGCCGCGGTGCCCAGTCGGGCGTGCCAGGGCCAGCGCAGCCCGGGCCGCGGCCGACGGCGGCCGGTCGCCATGTCGGCGCCGCGGTCCAATTCGGCGACCAACCGGGGCAGCTCGGCCGGGTCCAGCGATCCGTGGCCCGGGGGGGGGGGGGGGGGGGGGGGGGGGGGGGGCGCCGGCCCCCGCGGGGCGCCCCCC
>CAYTOD010000079.1:12259-18342 GCA_964439315.1 uncultured Mycobacterium sp.
GTCGAGGACGGCGACGACTGCGGTGCGGGCGGCACAGACTCCGGCGTGGACCGCCGCGCCGTAGCCGGGCCGCGATTCGAAGACCACCTCGGCGCCGTGCCGGCGGGCCACCTCCGCGGTGCCGTCGGTGCTGTTGTTGTCCACGACGAGCGACCGGTAGCCGGACGGGATCGCGGCCAGCACACCGGGAAGCGAATCTGCCTCGTTGAGACAGGGCAGCACCACCGTCACCGCGCCGTCCGCCATCATGCCCTCAACGGCGCGGAGGCGAATTCACGCAGGCCCTCGAGGGGGCTGACCCGCGCCCGGAAGCCCAATTCCAATGCTGCCCTTGCCGGATCGGCGACGATGTGGCGGACGTCGCCGCTGCGGTACTGGCCGGTGACCACCGGAGCGGGGCCGCCGCGTGCGTCGCACAGCAAGGCGGCGACCTCGCCGATCGAAACCGGGTTTCCCGAGCACACATTGGCGGGCAGAAAGCCAGCCGCATCTGATTCCACGGCGGCAAGGTTGGCGGCGGCGACGTCGTCGACGTGGACGAAGTCGCGCATCTGTCCGCCATCCTCGAAAACCTTTGGTGGCTGCCCTTTTTCCAGTGCGGAACGGAAGATCGCCGCCACCCCGGAGTACGGGGTGTCGCGCGGCATGCCGGGCCCGTAAACGTTGTGATAGCGCAGCGCCACAACACTTCCGGCACCGGCTTCCGCCCACGCCAGGGCGTAATTCTCCTGGGCCAGCTTGCTGGCGGCGTAGAGACTGCGGGGTTGCAGTGGGGCGTCCTCGCCGACCAGCATCCAGGTCACCTGCTCGCCGCCGATCGGGCAGCGGTGGTCGAACATCCCGGCATCGAGGTCGGCCCGGGTCCGGGGCGCCGGTGCCACCTCGCCGTGCGCCGGGCACCGGAAGCGGCCCTGCCCGTAGACCACCATCGATGACGCCAGAACGAGCCTGCGCACGCCGGTTTCGTACATCTGGGCCAGCAGGACCGCGGTGCCGTAATCGTTGTGGGAGGCGTAGGACGGGGCGTCGGCGGCGTTGACTCCCGCTCCCACCACCGCGGCCTGATGGCAGACCACGTCGACACCGTCCAGCGCCGAGCGCAGCCCCTCGGCGTCACGGACGTCGAGATGCCCGCAGTCCGAGGGCAACTCGCCAGCTGACCCGTGTGCGGCGGGCAGCAACGCGTCCACCGCGACCACGTCGTGGCCGGCGGCCCGCAGTGCGAGGGCGACCCGGCTGCCGATGAATCCGGCCGCTCCGGTGAGCAGAACCCTCATCGTGGATCTCCCGTCATGGCAGATCGAAGGGAAGTTCGACGCCCGCGTGGGCCAGGCAGTGGGTGCACACCCGTTCGGAGGCAACCCGGTCGATGGCGTCGCGGACGAGTTCCTTGAACGGTCCGATGTTGCGCTCGAATTCGGCGAACACGTCGACCGCGCGAACTCCGGCGCCGAGAGCCACCCCGGCGTCGACATCAGTGACCAAAGCAATTGCCGCGTAACACATTTCCAGCTCGCGAGCCAACACCGCCTCGGGATAGCCGGTCATGTTGACCAGGGTGAAGCCCTGACGGGCGAACCACTGGCTTTCGGCCCTGGTGGAGAATCGCGGCCCCTGGATCACGACCATGGTTCCGCCGTCGACCACCCCGGGCGACTCCGTCGCGACCGCGCGTAGCGTCGGGCAGTATGGGTCGGCGAACTCGACGTGAATGCCTCCGGAGTCGAAGTAGGTGTCGAGCCGGCCGCGCGTGCGATCGACGAGCTGGTCGGGCACCACGATGGCGCCCGGACCCAGTTCCGCGGTGAGACTGCCCACCGCGCACGGCCCGAACACCCGTCGAACGCCCAGTGCGCGCAGCGCCCACATGTTGGCGCGATAGGGGACGGTGTGCGGGGAGAACTCGTGACTGAGCCCGTGTCGCGGCAGGAAAGCCACCTCGTGGCCGCCCACCCGACCAATGGTGATCGGGGCGCTCGGGTCTCCGTACGGGGTCTCGACGACCACACTGCGCGCGTCGTCACCGAAGAACGTGTACAACCCGCTGCCGCCGATCACACCGATCATGTCGACCCTTTCAGTCCCTGGCCCACAGGCAGTTGCCGCTGAGGGTGGCATAGAACAGCTTGGGCAGCATCGCCACCGACAGCGGCTGGCCCGGTCGGCCCTCGGACACCTCCGGGGCTGCCAGGACCCCGGCCTCCACCACGGTCTGCTGCTCGGCCCGGCAAACGGTCTCGGGATCCTGCGGGGTGGCCGTCCACCGGCCGGAGGTGAGGTTCGGGTTGCGCATGGCCTGCCCGTGCAGAGTGATCGGCGGCCCGTAGGTCAGCCAGGTGTCGTTGGGGTCGAACGGCGTCTGGACCTCTGCCCAGACCGCGTTCGACACCGATCCGGTGCAGACGGCATAGGTGCGCTGGTCGGGCAGCAGAGTCATGGCGTCCACCGCGTCCTGCGTGCAGGCGGCACCCAGTTGCGGGGGCTCAGCGTCGGCCGACGCACGCCCCGGCGCCGGTCCGGCAATCCCGAGCAGACCGGCGGCCGCCACCACCGCCGCCGCGTGCCAGCGCGTCATCTCAGCTCCCCGGCTCGTCCCACTGAACATTCTTGGACCATCAGGCACCTTCTTGGCCCCTCAGGCGGCCAACACTACTGGCCAGTCAGCCGATGATCGGCAGCCGCCGGTTGCGGGCCAGCCGATCCAGCCCGGCCTGCATCGCTCGTCGCACCCGGCCGTCGATCCGGTCGATGTCGGGATCGCGCTTCCACAGTTCGATGACGTCGATCGGGTCGAGCACCTCGGCGACGATCTTCGACGGCAGTGGCACGTTCACTGGAATGAGCACGCTCAGCCCGAACGGCAACCCAAGGGATACCGGCAGAACATCGGTGCGGAACAGCCGTCGTTCCAGCCGGGTCAGACCCAGCGCCGCCGACAGTCGCCGGCCCCTGCTGAGGAACAGCTGGGTTTCCTGACCGCCGATGGACACCACCGGAACGATCGGGGCGTTGGCCGACACGGCCGCGGTGACGTACCCCGTGCGGCCGCCGAAGTCCACGATGTTCTCGACCACGCTCGGCCGGTAGACGTCGAGATCGCCGCCGGGGAACAACAGGACCGCGGCGTCCGCGGCCAAGGCCGCGGCAGCATTGTGGGGGTTGGCGGCCACTACCCCGAGGCGGGCCAGGAACCCCGTCGCCGGTCCGTGGAAGAACGAGTCGTGGGCCAGCGCGTAGAGCGGACGGTCGTAGCCGAAGGTGCGGTAGTAGTCCACGGCGAAGACCGCGAAGTCCGGCGTGAACAACCCGCCGGAGTGGTTGCACACCAACAGGCAGCGCCCTGCCGGGATGCGGTCGAGCCGCCGTACCTCGGAGCGGTGGTAGATCTTGACGGTCGGCCGGATCAGGTCCATCACGCGCCGGGTGAGCGCGGGGTCCCACCGGCCGACTTGCTCGGCCGCGTCACATTGGCCGACTTGATCGGCCGCGCCACCTTCATCCGGCTCGTCCACCACCGCCGACGCTACCCCGATCCGCCCGTAGGATTTCACCAGTTCGTCCCGGCGTGAGGAACCCGTTGAACTTCCTGAAACTGCTGTTCTCGTTCGCCCCCTGGATCGCCTTCCTGATCATCGCGCGCGACACCATGGCCCGGGTGGAGATCGGTCTGGTCGTCGCACTGGTGCTGTCGGTGGTGATGGCTCTGCTCAAACTGCACCGCGGGATCATCATGTGGGTGGGCTTGGTCTTCTTCACCGCGGCGACCGTGGCGGTCCTAGGCTTCCACGACATGTGGACCATCCGCCACCTCGGCGTGCTCGCCAACGGGGCCCTGGCGATCGGCACCTGGGTCACGCTGGCCATCGGCAGGCCCTTCACGTTGGATTACGCCAAAGCCCAGACCGACCCTTCCCGCTGGCGAGATCCGTTGTTCATCCGGGTCAACGTCCTGCTGACGTCGATCTGGGGCGCGGCGTTCACGGTGAACACCGTCATCGCCTGGGCGCTGATGAAACGATGGTGGCCGGAATGGGCCTGCCACACAGCCAGTTACGCCGTATTGATCGCCGCGGCTGCATTCACGTCCTGGTATCCCGAGCACATCCGTGGTGAACATCAAAATGCCTGATTCGCAACGTCTTCCACTCGGCGGTGCCCGCACCGCACTAGCTCTGGCCGCCGTTCTGGTGCTCGCGGGCTGTGCCGGGACGGTCCCCGGCCGGCCGGTCGCCGAAGGGCCGTCGGGCCCGGGCCCGACGGGTCCTGCGCCTGGCCCCGCGCCGGCTCCCGGGCCGATCCAGTGGGGCCGCTGCCAGCCCCTCGCCGGCACCGACCTACCGCCCGGCGCCCAATGCGGAAAGCTCACAGTCCCGGTCGATTACGGCGTGGCCGACGGCCCCAACGCCACTCTCGCGCTGATCCGGTTTCCGGCCACCGGCACCAAGATCGGCTCGCTGGTGATCAACCCGGGCGGCCCCGGCGAGTCCGGCGTCGAGGCGGCGGCCGGTCTGCTCGACTCACTTCCCCGCAGTGTCCGCCGGCAGTTCGACCTGGTCGGTTTCGATCCGCGCGGAATCGGGTCGTCCACCCCGGCGGTGCGGTGCAACACCGACGCCGAGAACGACGCCGACCGCGCCGACCCCCAGGTCGACTACAGCCCCGCCGGGGTCGCGCACATCGAGGACACCGAGAAGAAGTTCGTGCAGCGGTGCGTGGACAAGATGGGCAAGGACTTCCTCGCCAACGTCGGCACGGTGAACGTCGCCAGGGATCTCGATCTGCTGCGCGGCGCACTCGGCGACGAGAAGCTGACCTACCTGGGCTACTCCTACGGCACGTTGATCGGCTCCGCCTACGCCGAGGCATTCCCGACCAAGGTGCGGGCGATGATCCTCGACGGGGCCGTCGACCCCACCGCCGATCCGATCCAGTCCGACATCGACCAGTCGGCGGCGTTCCAGAAGACCTTCGACGACTACGCGGCCGACTGCGCCAAGAAGGCGTCCTGCCCGCTGGGCACCGACCCGGCCAAGGCCGTCGACGTCTACAAGAGCCTGGTGGATCCGCTGGTCACCAAGCCCGCCCGCACCGCCGACCCGCGGGGACTCGGCTACAGCGACGCACAGACCGGGACCATCATGGCGCTGTACTCCCCGACCATGTGGAGCGACCTGACCAACGGCCTGACCGAGCTCACCAAGGGCCACGGCGACACCCTTCTCATGCTGGCCGACTCCTACCTCGACCGCGACGAGAAGGGCCACTACACCAACGCCAACGACGCCCAGACCGCCATCACCTGCGTAGACCAGCCTCCGATCACCGACCGCGACAAGGTGATCGAGGAGGATCGGCAGACCCGGCAGGTCGCGCCGTTCATGAGCTACGGCGAGTTCACCGGCAACGCCCCACTGGACACCTGCGCGTTCTGGCCGGTGCCCCCGACGAGCACCCCGCACCGCGTCTCCGCGCCCGGATTGCCGCCGGTGCTTGTGGTGTCGACCACCGACGACCCGGCCACCCCTTATCAGGCCGGCGTGGACCTGGCGCAGGAACTCGGCGGCCGGCTACTGACCTACGACGGTAGCCAGCACACCGTGGTCTTCGAAGGCGACAAGTGCGTCGACAAGTACGCCGCCGCCTACCTCGTCGACCTCACGCTCCCGCCGCCCGACGCGAAATGCTGAGCGCCACAGCGCTTTGAAAGCGGGGTGTGACCGCGGGGTTCAGACGTACAGCTCGTCGATCTGGTTGTGGTAGTGATCCACCACGACCTTCCGCTTGAGCTTCAGACTCGGGGTGAGATCGCCGGACTCCACGGTGAGCTCGCGGTCGATGATCGAGAACTTCTTGACCTGCTCCCAGCGATTGAGGTGCTTGTTGAGTTCCTCGACGTAACCGGCGACCGCGTCGTGGGTCTTGGGGTCGCGGGCGATCTCGGTGAACGACTTTCCGCCCAGCCCGTTGGAGGCCGCCCACTGCTTGAGCCCGTCTGCGTCGAGGCTGACCAGTGCAACACAGTAGGGCTTGCTCTCGCCGTAGACGATGATCTCGCTGGCGAACGGGCAGATGCCCTTGAACTG
>CAYTOD010000080.1:0-18049 GCA_964439315.1 uncultured Mycobacterium sp.
CGGCCGTAGTGCGACGGGTGCACGTCGCGCACCTCGAGGCCGGCCCGCTCACGGGACAGACCGCCGGGACCCAACGCAGACAGACGGCGCTTGTGCGTCAGGCCGGACAGCGGGTTGTTCTGGTCCATGAACTGCGACAGCTGGCTGGTCCCGAAGAACTCCTTGATCGCCGCCACGACGGGACGGATGTTGATCAGGGTCTGCGGGGTGATCGCCTCGACGTCCTGCGTGGTCATCCGCTCGCGGACGACGCGCTCCATGCGGCTCAAGCCGACGCGGATCTGGTTCTGGATCAGCTCGCCGACGGTGCGCAGGCGACGATTGCCGAAGTGGTCGATGTCGTCGACCTCGACGGGAACCTCGACGCCTCCGGGCACCGTCATGGTGGCCGCCAAACCGGTCTCCGATGCCTGGTGCAGTCGCACCAGGTACTCGATCGTGGCGACGATGTCCTCTTCGGTCAGCGTCGAGTTGGTGATCGGCTTGCCGGCGTTCAGACCGAGCTTCTTGTTGACCTTGTAACGGCCCACCCGGGCCAGGTCGTAGCGCTTCTCCTTGAAGAACAGGTTCTCCAGCAGGGTCTGCGCGGACTCCTTGGTGGGCGGCTCGCCCGGGCGCAGCTTCCGGTAGATGTCCAGCAGCGCCTCGTCGGGACCCGCCGTCGGATCCTTTTCCAGCGTCGCCATCATGATCTCGGAGAAGCCGAAGCGCTCGCGGATCTTCTCGTTGGTCCAGCCGAGCGCCTTGAGCAGCACGGTGACCGGCTGGCGGCGCTTGCGGTCGATACGGACGCCGACCGTGTCGCGCTTGTCGACGTCGAACTCCAGCCAGGCGCCGCGACCGGGGATCACCTTGACGCTGTGCAGCGTCTTCTCGGTGGACTTGTCGATGGTCTCGTCGAAGTACACACCGGGCGACCGGACCAGCTGGCTGACCACGACACGCTCGGTGCCGTTGATGATGAAGGTGCCCTTCTCGGTCATCATCGGGAAGTCACCCATGAAGACCGTCTGGCTCTTGATCTCGCCGGTGTTGTTGTTGATGAACTCGGCCGTGACGAACAGCGGGGCCGCGTACGTCATGTCCTTGTCTTTGCACTCGTCGACCGGTGCCTTGACCTCGTCGAAGCGCGGGTCGGAGAAGCTCAGCGACATCGACCCGGAGAAGTCCTCGATCGGGGACAGTTCGGCAAGCACCTCTTCCAGCCCACCGACCGGGTTCGGGTCGCCGGCGGCCTTGGCCTTGGTGCGCCAACCGTCGTCGCCGATCAGCCACTTGAAGGAATCGGTCTGAACGTCAAGCAGCCCGGGAACCTCCAACGGTTCGCGGAGCTTGGCGAAGGAAACTCGCTTAGGCGCACCCGGAACCGATTGAGAAGTAGTCGACTTGCTCTGGCTAGAGACTGCCAAGATGAGTCCTTCCAGCACCTCATGCGGACTACCGGGACCGGGGAGCCGGACCTTTCGCCGCTACTCTGCGTTGGTTCGGCTGACGATCACCTGTCCGGACCCACACGCGCACACGACACATAAATGGTCTCTGAGCTGCGACGATAACGACTCAGTCCAAGACCACGGTGTCTAGGGTGCGAGTTGGGGGGTGCAGGGGGAAGCCAGCGCAACGTCCAACATTAGCGCAGATCGGCGCAACACTCAAACCCGCGGGCGACGGGGCCAAGAGGCGCTGGCTGGCGAAAGGCTACCCGTGCACGCATGCTGCCAACAGAGTGGACCGTAAGTGCGTTTCCGTCAAGCGTTTCCGCAGGTTTGTTGTGGAAAAACCCGCGCTTCGCCGGCCCCGCGACCCCACCGACCCGGTTTAGGGATACTGCTTCGTCGGGGTGATCGGGCCCCAGACCCCGAGCTGCCGGGCACGGTCGACGAGCGACTGGTACTCCGCGGTGGGGACGGTCTGATCGCGGGTGAGGATGTATCCGCTGAATCCGGAGGGATCGCTCACGATGGCCCAGCTGTAGTCCGGCGCATAGTCGAGGATCCAGTAGTTGCCCGGTTCCTTGTCCTTCGGCTTGCCGAAGAAGAACGCGACGTTGAGACGGGTGTTGGTCGGGCTGTTGACCGAGACCGCCGAGCCGGTGATGTTTGTCTGCGGCCCGTTGGGGCCGAAGTAGTTGCCGGAGTTCTGCACCTTGATCGAGCCGTCCGGTTGCGGGGTGTACACCGCCTTGGTGTTCACCAGGCCCCATGCGAACGGCAGTTTGACGCTGCCCTGTTCGAACCAGGTGCCGGCGTACTGGTTGACGTTGACGGGCGGCGGCGCGGGCAATGTGGTGGCCCCGGCCTCGCCCATCACGATCGACTGGTTGGCGACGTAGGTGCCGTCGTTGGGGTTGCCGTAGATGCCGTAACCGGGGTTGGTGGGGCCGAGGCCGGCGTAGATGTCGTTGATCCAGCCGGTCGCGAACGTGCGGACGGCGGCTTTGCCCCCGGGTGGGGACTTCTTGACCACGAGCGCGCTGGCCAGGTCGGCCAGCCAGTTGCCATCGACGGAGTCGGTGTGTGAGCCGTTATCGATCATCGTGCCGACGAACTGGCCCGGGTGCAGCGCCGCGAGTTCCTCGGTGGTGACTCCGTAGGCGTTCCACTGCTGCGGCTTGGCCGCGATCTGGTAGTCGGGGATGCCGAGGCTGTCCAGCTTGGCGATCGCGGCGGGGAACACATCTGGGAAGGACACCCCGTCGAACATGACCACACCGAGCAAGTCGGCCGCGGCGCCGTTGTCCACCGTGCCCGCACCGGCCACGGTGGCGAAGTTGCCGCCGGCCGAGTGACCGGTCAGGAGGAAATTCTGCGGCAACAGCCCGGAGTAGCCGGCCTGGTTGGCGCTGATGTTCAGCGCGGCCCGGTCGCCGACGAACATCTGGGCAGCCGCCACCCCGGAGAACGCGTCGTTGAACCAGAAGATCTGCGGCGCGACGACGATGCTGTTGGTCTGCTGCGCGATCGCGGTGGCCATGTTCCGGTACCAGTCCTTGAAGCCCAGGAACCCGTGCTGCAGCCAGATGATGCCGTTGGCCTGGACGGATCCGTCGGCCTGGGTCGGGAAGTACCAGTCCGCGTTGGCGTCGTAGCCGTTGCCCGACGGGATGGTCAGGACCGAATGCCCGGTCTTGACGCCGGTGACGCCGTTGGTGTCAGGCGGGGTCACCAGGGTGGAGACCCCGTTGCTACCGGTGTTGACCGGCGGCGGCGTCGGGATGCCGAGCAGCTTGAAGACGCCGTCGACCGCCGTTTTCAGGAACGCGTCGATACCCGAGACCTGGTTGAGGATCGGGCTGGGCAGGCCCGCGGCGGCGGCGTTGCCCAGGATGACCTGCTGACCGGCCGCGGGATAGAAGCCGTACTGCGGATCCTGTGGCGAGGCGTCGGTGGTGTAGAGGTCGTTGATCCAACCGGTGCTGAACGTGTAGGTGGCGGCGGTGTTGCCGGCCGGGGACTTGCCCGCGACCAGTTGCAGCACCGTGTTGATGATCGGGTTGGGCCCGAGCATCGAGTCGATGTGCGAGCCGCCGACGAGGACGACGCCGTCGAACTGGCCGGGGCGGTCCGCGAGCAGCTGGTTGGTGGTGGCGCCGTAGAGGTTCCAGGACTGCGCGGGTGCGGCGATCTGGTAGACCGGGATCGACTTGGTGTCCAGGGTCTGGATCTGCTTGGTGAAGCTGCCGTCGAACACGCCGTTGGACACGCCGTCGAACATCACTACGCCGCGCAGGTAATCCAGGCTCGGAAGCGGGTTGCCCCCGCCGGCGATGTAGTCCGCAGCCGACGTGGTGGCGAACCCGCCGCCGGCGGAGTGCCCGGACATCACGAACGATGCGCCCGAGATCTCCAGAGGATCGCCGGTGTATCCGGCGGCGACGGCACTGTCGAGCAGTGTGGGGCGGCCGAAGGCGAGGAACATCTTGGCGGCGGCCTCCGCGGATGTCCCGCAGATGAGGCAGCCACCGGAGAACGTGAACGGGATGGTCGACAGCGTCGGGGCCACCACGATGCTGTTGGTCTGCTGGGCCAGCTGCGTTGCCAGCGTGACGTAGAAGTCCTTGGTGGCGCCGAATCCGTGCTGGAGCCAGATGACGCCCTGAGCGTCGACCGAACCGTCGACCTGAGTCGGGAAGTACCAGTCGGCGGCGACGGTCTTGCCGATGAAGGCCCCAGGCATCTCCAGCCGGGAGTGGCCGACCTGGACGCCGCTGACACCCATGGTCGGCAGGCCCGGCAGCTTCGGATCCGGCGGGGCGGCGGCCACCAGCGATGCGGGCACCACTGCCTCGGAGCTCGTCGACTGGCGGGCACCGGCCAACGTCGCCAGGCCCGGCAGGGTGGCCACGAGGTCGGTGGCCGGGTTGGAGCCCGTACCGGTCAGGAGCCCGGACAGTGATGCCGTCGCGGACGCAGCCACGGGAGCGGCGTAGGCCGCCGGGGCGACGACAGCCTTAGCCACCCGGACGAAGGTCCGCGCGGCGGGAGCCGGAGCAGTCGCCGGCTGCCCTGTCCCGGTGACGACGATCGGTGCGGCAGTGGGCGCCGGCCCGGCGGGCACCTGAACCTTCTGCTGAATCTCAGGCGTGACGACCTTGGGGGGCGCGACGGCGGCGCCGGCAGGGGTGTGCCGCGCGTCTCGACCGGCAGCAGCAGGGGCGGACTTCGCGCGGGAGCCGCTACGTCGGTTCTTCGCAGGCGCCTGGCTGGCAGCGGAACTATCCGGAGTAGCGGCCGTTGCTCTGCCACCCGTGTCCGGGGTGTCCGCAACAGCGACCGCGGTACTCAGACCCAGTCCGAGGCCGACACTCATTCCGACCAGTGCTGCACCCTTGCCGAGACCGTGAACTCGCCGACCACTCATGACTTCGCCTGCCTTTTCTAAGCTTCCTATAAGCTTTTAGGGCAGGCTACCGCAGGCGCGGCGCCTCGCGCACCGGATCCGGGGACGGGACTCGGCGGGGTTATCCAGACCGTGTCAGACGCCGGCGGTCAGAGACCGACGGTTTCGGATTCCGGGATCGGATTGGCTTCGAGATCAGCCATGATCGCCTCCTGCGCCGCCGGCGGCAGGGAGGGCAGCATCTGGCGAACGCGAGCCTGCCGGCGGGCGACCGCCTTGCGGAACGGCATGCCGGGAGTCGCCTTCAACTGCGGCGGCACGCCCTCGATCTCCTCGAGCCCGCCGTCACCCTGGCCGGCCTCCATGGCGGCCGCCTCGGCAGCCGCGGTCGCCTGGTCCTTCTCCTCGGACATGCCGATCGGGCCGATACGACGACCGTTGAGGAACTGCTTCACGGCCGGCTCGTCACTGGTCAGCAGGACCTCACGCGGGCCGAACATGACCAGGTGCTTGCGGTACAGCATGCCGATGTTGTCCGGAACGGTACGGACGATGTTGATGTTGTGCGTCACGATCAGGACGGTGGCGTCGATCTGGGCATTGATGTCGATCAGCAGCTGCGACAGGTAGGCGGTACGAACCGGATCGAGACCCGAGTCCGGCTCGTCGACGAGGATGATCTTCGGGTCGAGGACCAGGGCGCGGGCCAGGCCGGCGCGCTTGCGCATACCGCCGGAGATCTCACCGGGGAACTTGTGCCCGTCGTTGGGCATACCGACGATGTCGAGCTTCTCCATGACGATCTTGCGGATTTCGCTCTCGCTCTTCTTGGTGTGCTCGCGCAGCGGGAAGGCGGTGTTGTCGTAGATGTTCATCGAGCCGAACAGGGCACCGTCCTGGAACAGCACGCCGAACAGGGTGCGGATCTCGTAGAGCTCCTTGGCGGAGCACTCGATGATGTTGGTGCCGTCGATGACGATCGATCCCCGCTCGGGACGCAGCAGACCGATCAGGGACTTGAGGAACACCGACTTTCCGGTGCCCGACGGGCCGAGCATGACGCTGACTTCACCCTTGGGAATGGACAGCGTGACGTCCTCCCAAATGACGGACGATCCGAACGACTTGCTGAGTCCAGTCACGTCAATAGTGACGCCCATGTGAGATCCCTTCGCTGCCTCTGCCACCCTGTGGTTTGAGTCACTGTAGCGCACGTGATTGCGGGCCACTGAGTTTGTGCCCCACCTAATACCGCCCAGATACCGGAGCAGAAAAATCCCCCGCGGGACGTGCTGCCCGCGGGGGATTTTCGCTGCTGTTGCGGCGTGGTCGAACTACTTGACGGTGACCTTCGCGCCAGCGGCCTCGAGCTTGCCCTTGGCGTCCTCGGCGGCCTCCTTGTTGACCTTCTCCAGAACGGGCTTGGGGGCGCCGTCGACGAGGTCCTTGGCCTCCTTGAGACCCAGGCCGGAGACGATCTCGCGGACGACCTTGATGACGCCGATCTTCTTCTCGCCGGCATCCTCGAGGATGACGTCGAACTCGGACTGCTCCTCGGCGGCCTCGGCCGGGGCAGCGCCGGGGGCCGCGACGGCCATTGCCATCGGGGCGGCCGCGGTGACCTCGAAGACCTCTTCGAACTTCTTCACGAACTCGGAGAGCTCGAGGAGGGTCATCTCCTTGAAGGCGTCGAGCAGGTCGTCAGTGCTGAGCTTGGCCATTGTGGTGGTCCTTCCTAGATTTTTCTGTCGTGAACGTGAAATGGGTGGTTAAGCGGCTTCGCCGGACTTCTTCTCTTGCAGCGCAGCGGCCAGTCGGGCCATCTGCGAAGCGGGCGCGGCGAACAGGCCGGCCGCCTTGGACAGGTTGCCCTTCATAGCGCCGGCCAGCTTGGCCAGCAGAACCTCGCGGGACTCCAGGTCCGCGATGGCCTCGACCTCGGAGACGGTCAGCGGGTGACCGTCCATGAAGCCGCCCTTGATGACGAGCGCCTTGTGGTCCTTGGCGAACTTCTTGATCGCCTTGGCCGCGTCGACCGCCTCACCGTTGACGAACGCGACCGCGGTGGGACCCGCGAACATGTCGTCGAGGCCTTCGATGCCCGCCTCCGCCGCAGCACGCTTGATCAGCGTGTTCTTCGCGACGGTGTAGGTAGCGGTGCCGCGCAGCGAGGTGCGCAACTCAGCCAGGTGGGCCACGGTCAGGCCGCGGTACTCGGTGACCACGGTGGCCGTCGAGGACCGGAACTGCTCGGCGATGTCGGCGACCGCTGTGGCTTTGTCAGCCTTGGCCATGCATAGCCTCCTCGTGGTGGATGTGTTTCCTTTCGCACCACCGAGGACCTTCGGGCCCGGAAACGACGAACGCCCCGGCGCAGACGGCCGGGGCGCACAGCCACCGCCGATGAAAACAGCGGTGACGCCTCGTCCTCCTGCGTGGGCCGCCGGACTTCTGGCACCGCCTCAGCGGGAACAGAAGCTTCCGGACCTTCAACCGATTGCTCGGTGACCGACGGTCTTCGGTGGAACCCGGCAAGGGTAACCCGTCATCTGGCCATCAGCCAAAACAGGCCCCGGCTCCGGCCTCCGTCATGCCGGTGTCGATGCCCGCAGCAAGGCGGCGGCGCCGATCAGGCCTGCCTCGCCGCCCAGTTCGGCGGGCACCACCCGCATGCCGGTGATGAAGTCCAGGCCGAGGTAGCCGGCCAACTCCTCCCGCAAGGGGTCGAACAGGACCGGGCCGGCCTGCGCCACCCCTCCCCCGATCACGACCAGGTCGAGGTCGCAGGCCGCACCCACCGAAGCGATCATCGCCGCGACGGCGCGCGCCCCGCGCCGGAAAGCCCGGACCGCCACATTCACGCCGCGTTCGGCGTCCTGAGCCAACTCGCGGGCATCGGCGCCGGTCCAGCCCTGCCGTCGCGCCCAGTCCACCAGGTGAGGTCCGCTGGCGATGTTCTCGACGCAGCCCCGACCTCCACAAGGACACTGCTCGCCGTCGGGGTCGACGACCATGTGCCCGACATGTCCCGCATTGCCGGTTCGGCCGTAGTAGGGCCGTCCGGCCAGGATCAGACCACCTCCGATACCGGTGGAGATCACCATTCCAAGCATGTAATCCGCACCGCGGCCGGCTCCGCGCCAGTGCTCGCCCAGGGCCATGCACAGCCCGTCGCCGGCCAGCTGGACCGGCACCCCCGGCACCGCCTCCGCCGTCCGCTCGACGACGGGAAAGCCCCGCCAAGCGGTGATGTTGACCGGGCTGATGGTGCCTTCGGGGACGTGGATCGGGCCGGCCGATGAGATCCCCACACCGCTGACCGCCCCACCCGCTGCGGCCAGCGCTTCGGCGAGGACGTTCTGCGCGGCGGTCCACACCACGTCGGGGTCGCTGCTGCGCGGCGTGGGTTGCCGGCTCTGATGCAGCAGTTCGCCTTCGGGGCCGACGAGACCGGCGGCGATCTTGGTACCGCCGATGTCGAGGACGAGTGCAGGTGCAGGTGCAGGTGCAGGTGCAGGTGCAGGTGGATTCATGGAATCAGTGCCTGTGGGTGTTGTCGGGCTGACGGGGATCGCCGGGATGCTCGTAGCCGGGGGCAAGCCGGACGAGCGCGGCGCGACGCTGATCCAGCCAGACGCGGAAGGCGCGGCGCCGGGCGGCTCCCCGAAGCAGGTCGGCGACTCGGCCCGCCACCGCAGCGAATTGCGGATCCGGCTCCCCCGGCCTGGCGAAGCGGCGTGGGTTGCGCCGGTGGTAGTCCGTGACCGCGCCGGCGTCGAGGTCGATGCCCGCGGTCACGTGTTCGTAGACGGCCCGGGCCGCCGCATCGTCGAGCACCGAGGCGGCGATGCTGCCGATCTCCAGACGCGCGGTGAGATCGGGCAGCACGTCCTGAAGAGCCGGGGTCTCGACGGTCACCGCCAGGCCGAGCGACGCGAATTCCCGGGCAATCACCCGTTCGGTCACCAGAAGCTGGGTCAGCCAGCGCCGCAACTGACGGCCTTCGCTGGTGCCCTGCCGCGGCAATGCGGCGGTCTGGGGAAGCCCCCGCAACACGGCCTCGCGAGCGTCGACCTCCTCGACCGGAACGGGCGAACCGTCCACCGTGGCAACGTTGACTGGACCACGGCGTTCACTGGACACGGCGTTCACTGGACCAGGACCTTCGCGGCACGCGTATAGAGCAGGCGGCCCGCGCATCCGATGCGGATCAGCGCCCACCACTCGCCGGGCACAACCCACCGCGGAGGTGCGACATCGAAGCCCACCTCCACCGTTCCGGCGCGATCGCCACGACGCGCCGGCAGCACCGCACCACAGGACGCCGGCCCGATCCACTCCCACGTTCCCCAGGGGCTGATGAGGTGCGCTTCCAGCGCCAGATCGGCGTGGGCGCCGCTCGCGACGGTGGCACTCAGCCGCGCGCTGGTTCCGCGGACCACGACCACGTCGGCCGGTTCGGTCGCCAGCGAGACCAGATCACCCGCCGGGTCACCCACGGTGATGACGCAGACGTCCTCGACGCGCTGGCGCCAAGCCGGTGGCACTGAACCGGTGAGGCCCAACTCCACCCGCACCGGATACCGGCCGGGCTCGGCGTCAGCCGGGACGGTGACGACGAACTCGGTCTCCCGGTAGCCGTGGGCGGGAAGTTCGAAAGAGACGCCGCTCGGCTGTCCGCCCGGTTCGCTACGGCTGGTCCACATGCGGGTACCCGAGTCGCCGTCGCGGACCCAGCCGGGCGGGTACCGCAGGTGCACCGCTCCGGCCAGCGTGGCGTCGCTGCAGTCACTGGCAATGCTCACCCGCAGGGCGACCGTCTCACCGGGCGCCGCGGCGAGCGCCTCCGGATGAAGGTGCGCGACGGCCGGCAGGCCACCCAGCGGCGCGGGTCCACGGTTGTGCAGCCAGTAGCGGGCGAAGAGTGGCTGTGCCGGTTCGGCATCGGGAGCCAGCGGGATGTCGCCGCGCGACGGGATGTCGCCGCGCGACGGGGTGGAGCCGCGCGACGGGGCGGAGCCGCGCGACGGGGCGGAGCCGCGCATCCGCCCACGCAGCGTGGCGACCTGGTAACCGTGCAGCCGGCCCGGATGCTCGCCGTCGCGCGGAGCCTCCAGCAGATCAGCGGCAGTCAGGTCGGAAATCGCGGCGACATCGCTGTGGAGCTCGACGTCGGTTGGTATGCCCGCCGTTTCGACGAGGCGCAGGGTGATCGATTGGGGGTCGACGACGGCCGCACTGCCGATGGCGGTCGGGTTTCCGGCGGCCTTGAGTGCGCCGAGTTGTACCGTGCCGGCAGGCTCGACCGAGAGCAGCGAACCGTCGGCGGGCAGGGTTCCCTGAGCTCCCTCAGTTCCCTCGGATCCCGCAGAAGCGACGCACACCATCGGATGGTTGAATTCCGCACTGCGCGAGGGCATTCCCACATCGCGCCAGTCGCCCGGCCCGCAGACCAGGGCGAAATCGAACGTGTGGCTCCAGTGCTGCAACTGGAAATTGGAATCATCGGGAGCGGTCCGCCGGGGCGGGTCGATCCAGGTTCCCGAAGGCCACCCGGTACAGGACCGCATCAGCGAGGCGTGCAGGGTCCCGTCGCTGTCGACGGCGAATCCTGGGACGCCTCGGTTGACCAACGCGACCGTGCGCGGATCGAATTCGCCGCAGCCGGCCGGCGCGTTCTGGTCGACGACGATCTCGGCGTCGTCGAGGTCGTCGACCATCGCGGCGACGGCCTCGTCCAGACCTTCCACCCAGTTCCCTGCGACGATCAGAACCGGCAACGCCAGCACACCCTGAAGATCGGCGTCGCGATGCCACACCGCATCCAGCGGCTCGGCCGCCGGCACCCACACCCGGGCCTGGCCCGCGGTGGCCAATTGGCGATGCAGTTCGGCGGTATAGGTGTGGCCGGCGGTAGCGAGGACGGCAGCGGTGAACGGGTTGTCGTCCGGGCCGCCGAGAGCGATGCGGGCATCCGGCAGGTTCGAGTCGACGGCCAGGTTGCCGTAGCGCGGACGGTCGGCGCTGCTGCAGGTCGCGGTCACCCCGGCGCGCACCAGTGCCACCACCAGGTCCCGAGCGAGGTCGGCGGACTTCTCCGACGGCGCCACCACCTCAGCGACCGACACCGAACGGGTCTGGTCCCCCACCCGGATTCGCACACACGACGACAACCCGAACCAGCCGTGTGCGGGGTTGTCCAGGGTCCACGGATGGTGGGCGGTGTCGACGGCGTGATCGGGCCCGGATTCGTGATCGTGCATCAGACCGAATCCCCGGCCCACCACGGCATCACCGACCTCACTGACCGGTAGGGCACCGGAGACCGGGCACGCCCAGCGCAGCCGGACCAGGCGGTCGGCGCCGGTGAACTCGTCGATGGTGATGCGGCAGTCCACTTGGTCGAGGCCGTTCCACAACGTCAGCGTCTGGGTGTAGCGCAGGGTGTCGCCGATCCCGCCGCTCACCACAACCCGCTCCCCCAACGGGCAGCGGTAGGCCTGCACCGAATTCGCCGGGAAAGCCGACGAGCACAGCACCGGGCCGCTGGGCAGCAGGTGCCACGGCCCTTCGCCGGCCTGGGGGTGGGCCGGGTACTCCTCGTAGACGGCCAACTCATTGCCGACCCTGCCGCCGGCGATGAGTTCGATGTCGCCGTGCAGCAGCGAGTCCACCGCGCCGCCGCGGGCCGGGTCGACCCGCAATCTCAGGTGTTCGTTGGCGATGACCAGACCATCGACCGGCTGCCAGCCCGGCGCCTCCGCGTCGTCGCGCAACCGATAGCTGCGCCAGCCCAGCGACCCGACGTCGTCGGCCCGCCAGGTGACGGTGTGGCCGTCATCGGAAACCAGTGCCGGACTCTCGGTTCCATCGGCGGCGACCACCCGAACCCCGCCGTCCACCGGCACCTCGAGGTGCACGGAAACCATTCCGGTTCGCTTGTGCGCCAACGGATTCCACACGACCACTGAATGCTTGCCGGAGACAGCGCCGGACAACACCCGCAAAGCGCTGGAGCGGGCCGCGCAACCCAGTTCCCAGGCATCGCGCCAGCCGGTCAGCAGATCGAGGTACACCTGGTCGGATTCACTGCCGGTGATGGCGTCGTGGTGGGCTCCCCACGCCAGCTGCACCCAGGCCTTGGCCAGCGCGGCTTCCGGGTAGCGCGCACCGCCGAGCAGGCAGGCGAAGACCGCGAACCGTTCGGCGCCCAGCACGGCGTCCTCGGCGGCGCGGTTGGCCTGCTTGGTGTCGATGTAGGAGACGTCCTTGCCGGTGTAGATCGGGTTCATGTCACGGGTCTGCGGCGAAGCCGAAGCACCGCTTCCGGCCAGTTCCGCCCGCACTGCGGCGAAGAACTCCGAGGGCACCGCGCAGACGAATCTCGGCCAGACGTAGCGGGCATTCCAGTCGCGGTGGATGTCGGTCACCCAGGCGTTCGGTGGTGTGTAGTCGGTCCCGACGGGCAGCAGCACGTTGCGGGTGAGCGCCACCGACTTGAGGTCACTGAAGAGCTTGTAGGTGGCCTCTTCGGCCTCGGCCAGGGACGCCGAGGAATCCATCCACCACCCGGCGGCGTAGTGCGCCGGCATGTAGTGCGTCAGCAGGCCGACGCCCGACGGCGCGATCCACTCGAACTCGCTGCGGAACTGCATGCGCCGGGGATCCCCGCCGCCCGCCATCGGCCCCCACTGGTGGTGCGGACCGCGCGCCCAGGAACTTGAGGTCAAGCCGGCGTCGGCGGCCATCCCGGGGAACTGCGGATCGTGGCCGAACACGTCGAGTTGCCAGGCGGTCGACGGGTGCGCCCCGAGCACGTCGCGCTGGAAACCGATGCCGTGCACGAAATTCCGGATCGAGGTCTCCGGCCCGGTCAGGTTGGTGTTGGGCTCGTTATAGGTGCCGCCCATCACCTCGACCCGGCCTTCGGCGATGAAGCGCAAGAAATCGGCCCGGTCCTCGGGATGGGCGTCGAAATACGGCTTCAGGTAGTCCACTTCGGCCAGGACGAATTTGTAGACCGGCTCCCGCCGGGCCATCTCCAGGTGCGCGGCCACCAGGGCGAAGGCGTTGTTCTGCTTGCACGCGCCGGGCGGATCCTCGGTCCACAGGCTGGTGTAGGCGCCCTGGGTGTTCCACCAGACCGGGTCGTAGTGGAAGTGGCTGATCATGTACATCGTCCAGCCCGGTTCGGCGACGACGAAGTCGAACTGCGTGGCCACGGTCTCACCGGTCAGGAGCCGCGCCGCCCGCCGCTCACCCGGGGCCGGGCGATCGACCCGCACCCCGATCTCCACCGTCCCGTCGCCGGCCGGGGCCGTCACCGGAACCGGGGTGCTCAACCCGTCCCCGTCGACGCGGACTTCGGTGGGCGCGGCCGCGTGGGTGTAGGTGACCCGGACCACCTGCAGCGGGGCATCGGCATCGCCGACGAAGAGATCGGTGGACTCGGCAGCGCTCACCTGCACTCCCGCAATGTACGGGAAAACCGTGGGCCACCGGACCCCGTTCGGGACTCAGCCTGTGACCGCCGTCGCGAAATGACGGCCGGACTCCGCCGATTTGGCAGACTGATCGGAATGAGTTCCACCAGGCCCGGAAACAAGCATCGCGAGGTGCCCTCCCTCGACCGGGTGCCGCTGCCGTTCGAGGCCGCCCGCATCGGCGTGACCGGTTGGCAGCTCACACGCACCGGACTGCGCGTGCTCCCCACCCTCGCCGGCAAGGGCAGCCTGCAGGACAAGGTGGTTCGGCAGATCCCGCAGACCTTCGCCGACCTCGGCCCCACCTACGTCAAGTTCGGCCAGATCATCGCCTCCAGCCCCGGAGCGTTCGGCGAACAGCTGTCACGCGAGTTCCGCAGCCTGCTCGACGCCGTACCGCCGGCCGACAAGGACGAAGTGCACAAATTGTTCAAGGAGGAACTCGGCGCCGACCCGGCCGACTTGTTCGCTTCCTTCGAGGAGGAACCGTTCGCGTCGGCGTCGATCGCCCAGGTGCACTACGCCACCCTGCACACCGGGGAGGACGTCGTCGTCAAGATCCAGCGCCCCGGGATCCGGCGTCGGGTCGCCGCCGACCTGCAGATTCTCAAACGCTTCGCCCAGGTGGTCGAAATGGCGAAACTGGGCCGGCGGCTGTCCGCCCAGGATGTCGTCGCCGACTTCGCCGACAACCTCGCCGAGGAGCTCGACTTCCGCATCGAGGCGCAATCCATGGAGGCGTGGGTCTCCGGACTGCACGGATCCCCGCTGGGCCGCAACATCAAGGTCCCCGACGTGCACTGGGAATTCACCAGCGAGCGGGTGCTGACCATGGAGCGCGTCCACGGAGTGCGCATCGACGACGTCAAGGCCATCCGCAAGAAAGGCTTCGACGGCACCGAACTGGTGAAGGCACTGCTGTTCTCCACCTTCGAGGGCGGTCTGCGGCACGGGCTGTTCCACGGCGACCTGCACGCCGGGAACCTGCTCGTCGACGACAAGGGCCGGATCGTCTTCCTGGATTTCGGGATCATGGGCCGCATCGATCCGCGGACCCGCTGGCTGCTGCGCGAGCTGATCTACGCGCTGCTGGTCAAGAAGGATCACGCCGCCGCCGGCAAGATCGTCGTACTGCTGGGCGCAGTGGGCACCGTCAAACCCGAAGCCCAGGCCGCCAAGGACCTGGAGGCCTTCGCCAAACCGCTCACGATGAAAACACTCGGCGACATGTCGTACGCCGAGATCGGCAAGCAACTCTCCACGCTGGCCGACGCCTACGACGTGAAACTGCCCCGCGAGCTCGTGCTGATCGGCAAGCAGTTCCTCTACGTCGAGCGCTACATGAAACTGCTCGCGCCCAAGTGGCAGATGATGAGCGATCCGCAGTTCTCCGGTTACTTCGCCAACTTCATGGTCGAGGTCAGCCGGGAGCACCAGAAGGACGTCGAGGCCTGAGCATGGAGATCAAATCCGGGTACGCGCATTCCCCGGTCAACAGCGGACCGGGTACCGGCGACATCGAACTCCACTACGAGGATCTCGGCGACCCCAACGACCCCGCGGTGTTGCTCGTCATGGGCTTGGGCGCCCAGCTGGTGCTGTGGCACGACGACTTCTGCGGAAAGCTCGTCGATCTGGGCTACCGGGTGATCAGGTTCGACAACCGCGACGTCGGACTGTCCACCAAACTGCACGGCCAGCGCCCCGGGGGCAGGTTGATCCCCAATCTGCTGCGTTCGTTCGTCGGCCTGCCCAGCCCGTGTGTCTACCGGCTGGAGGACATGGCCGACGATGCCATCGCCGTGCTCGATCACCTCGGGATCGAGCGGGCGCACGTCGTCGGCGCCTCGATGGGCGGGATGATCGCGCAGATCGTCGCGGCCCGCTATCCACAGCGCACCGCCGGGCTCGGCATCATCTTCTCGTCGAACAACTCCGCGCTGCTCCCCCCGCCGGCACCGAAGGCGCTGCTGTCGCTGATCAAGGGTCCGCCGGTGAATTCACCGCGGGACGTCATCGTGGAGAACTCGATCCGGGTGTCGAAGATCATCGGGAGCCCCGGCTACCCGAAGTCCGACGAACAGCTCCGCGCCGACGCGATCGAACGCTACGACCGGTGCTTCTATCCGCAGGGAATCGGCCGTCATTTCAGCGCCGTCCTGGGCAGCGGCAGCCTCAGCCGCTACGACAGACAGATCACCGCCCCGACCGTGGTCATCCACGGGCGGGCCGACAAGCTCATGCGGCCCGCCGGCGGTCGCGCCATCGCCGACGCCATTCCCGGCGCTCGCCTCGTCCTGTTCGACGGCATGGGCCACGACCTGCCCGAACCGCTGTTCGACGACATCGTCAGGGAGTTGCACGCAACTTTCGCAAAATTTATCGAGGCGCGCTGATCCTGGATTGGTGCTGCCCAGACCGGCACAGGTAAAGTTCAGAAGCGCCCGGAGAGCCCGAAGCAGTTGACACAGGGCGCAACGGGGGCCGTGGTGATTAGCGGTACAACCAGCACGGAAAGCGAGAACCTACTCATGGCCAAGGCATCTGGGCAGGCAGCCGATACCAAGGACATGCAGCCGAATTTCGAGAACATCCAGGCGCACTACGACCTGTCCGATGACTTCTTCGGCCTGTTCCAGGACGAGACCCGCAAGTACAGCTGCGCCTACTTCACCGGGCCCAACGTCACCCTGTCCGAGGCACAGACCGCCAACGTCGACCTCAATCTCGACAAACTCGACCTCAAGCCCGGCATGACCCTGCTGGAGATCGGCTGCGGCTGGGGTCTCACCATGCAGCGGGCCATGGAGAAGTATGACGTCAACGTCATCGGCCTGACCCTGTCGAAGAACCAGCAGGCCTACTGCCAGAAATTGCTCTCCGGGGTCGACAGCGACCGCACCTTCGACGTGCGCCTGGAGGGCTGGGAACAATTCCACTCCCCCGTGGACCGCATCGTGTCCATCGAGGCCTTCGAGCACTTCGGCTTCGAACGCTACGACGATTTCTTCAAGAACTGCTTCGACATCCTGCCCGACGACGGGCGGATGACCATCCAGAGCAGCGTCGGCTATCACCCCCTGGACCTGGCCGAGCGCGGCAAGAAGCTCACCTTCGAACTGGCCCGGTTCGCACGGTTCATCTACACCGAGATCTTCCCGGGCGGACGGATCCCCAGCACGAAGATGATGGTCGAGTTGGGCGAGAAGGCGGGTTTCGTCGTGCCCGAGGCGATGTCGCTGCGTAATCACTACATCAAGACACTTGGGATGTGGGCGGCCGCGCTGGAACGCAACAAGGACGAGGCCATCGCCATCACCGACGAGGAGAACTACGAGCGGTACATGAAGTACCTCACCGGATGCCAGTTCTACTTCCTCGACGAGGGTCTCGACGTGAGCCTGGTGACCTACCTCAAGCCGGGCGCAGCGGCCTAGTTCCAACTGCACTCCACCGCGACCCCGTGGAGGCCCTTCCGATGAGCGCCGAAAAGCGCAGTAGCGGAGCCCCACTACTCGGCTCCGCTACTGCTTGAGGTCCTCGAGGATTACTCCTCGGTGAAATTCCGGGTGACCGCGGGATCGACCGGGATGCCCGGGCCGGTGGTCGTGGAGACGGTGACCTTCTTCAGGTAGCGCCCCTTCGACGACGACGGCTTGGCCCGCAACACCTCATCGAGGGCAGCGCCGTAGTTCTCGACCAGCATCTTCTCGTCGAACGAAGCCTTGCCGATGATCAGATGAAGGTTGGCCTGCTTGTCCACGCGGAAGTTGATCTTGCCGCCCTTGATGTCGGCGACGGCCTTGGCCACATCCGGGGTGACGGTACCCGTCTTGGGGTTGGGCATCAGGCCGCGCGGACCCAGCACACGGGCGATCCGGCCCACCTTGGCCATCTGGTCAGGGGTTGCGATCGCGGCGTCGAAATCCAGGAAACCGCCCTGGATCTTCTCGATCAGGTCGTCGCTGCCCACCACGTCGGCGCCGGCGGCGATGGCCTGCTCGGCCTTCTCACCGACGGCGAACACTGCGACGCGGGCGGTCTTGCCGGTGCCATGCGGCAGGTTCACCGTGCCACGGACCATCTGATCGGCCTTGCGGGGGTCGACGCCGAGGCGGATCGCCACCTCGACGGTGGCGTCCTGCTTCTTCGAGGACGTCTCCTTGGCCAGCTTGGCCGCCTGAAGTGGGGTGTACAACCGGTCCCGGTCGACCTTCTCGGCGGCTTCCTTGTAGGCCTTGCTGTTCTTGCTCATCGTTAATCCAATCTGTGTTGTTGGAGTTGTGGTCACGACCAGCGCTCTTAGCGCGAGCGCTCATCGACGGGCCGAAGCGGGCCCTCCCACGTGTCAGCGCCGGTCGGCGCTGAAGCTCTTACTCGACCGTGATGCCCATCGACCGGGCCGTGCCGGCGATGATCTTGGCGGCCTGGTCGATGTCGTTGGCGTTGAGGTCGGCCTTCTTGGTCTCGGCGATCTCGCGCACCTGATCCCAGCTGACCTTGGCCACCTTGGTCTTGTGCGGCTCGGCCGAACCCTTCTGCACGCCGGCGGCCTTCAGCAGCAGCCGGGCCGCGGGCGGGGTCTTGAGTTCGAAGGTGAAGCTGCGGTCCTCGTAGACGGTGATCTCCACGGGGATGACGTTGCCGCGCTGGTTCTCGGTCGCGGCGTTGTACGCCTTGCAGAACTCCATGATGTTGACGCCGTGCTGACCGAGCGCGGGGCCGAC
>CAYTOD010000081.1:0-16491 GCA_964439315.1 uncultured Mycobacterium sp.
CCAACCCGAAGCCAACCATCACCACCACCGCCCGGACGAAAAATCCGGGCTAGTGACGGTGGCCGTGTCTCTGGTGGTCGCCTCCCCGGCGCACGCGGAGCCGGAACCCGGTGCTCCCGACGTCGCTGCCGCCGTGCCGGCCGCAGCCCCGCCGGTCGACGACGGCAAGGTCGTCTCCAGCGAGCCGGCCACCACGAAGTCCCCCGACGGCTGGACGCTGACGATCTCGGCCAAGGACGAGGTCCAGCGTGCGATCGCCCCGCTGACCACTGCGATCTCCACCCGCGAGTACGCGGTCGGCGGGGTGTTCAACGGGGCGCTGAAGGGCCCCGGCGGGACGACGCCCAAGGGCATCTTCGAGGTGGGCTATCAGATCGGTTGCGGCATCGACATGACCACCTCCAACGGGGTCTCGCTGACCGGAACGGCAGGAATCAGTCCGTCGATCGGCTATTTCGGACTGGATTTCCCCGGCATCATTCCGGACGGCATCCTGCCCGGAATCGGCGGCAACATCGGCGGCGCCATCACGGTTGGCCTCAAGCCGGGCATCATCAACGTCGTCCCGGTGACCAAGAAGGAATACAAGAGCGCCGAGCCGTGGGTGTCGATCAGCAACTTCCGGGTCAAGATCGACGGCTGCGTGGGGGAGTCGTTCATCCGCTCCTACGCCACGCTGACCAAATCCACCGATGCCGGCGACGCGATCCTGTCCTGGTACGGCGCCACGAAGGCGGTCTAGCGGGCCCGGATCAGGGGAAGCGCTTGTAGCAGCGTTCGACGTCGCCGAGCACCCCGACCCGGAAGGCGTCGATGCGGGAGAACCCCGCCGGCACCGGTTCGCCGTTGACGTCGCCGGCAGCCAGACCGTTGGTGAGCAGACCCGAGACGGCTTCGTCGATGTCGCCGGCGGTGAGCCCCACGGTGTTGCCGTCGGGGGTGGTGATGTTCTTGCTCATCTTGGTGGTGGCCACCCCGGTCAGGCAGGCGGTCCGCAGCCCCGCCTCGGCGGTGTCGAGCACGGCCCCGTGCTCGTGCTGCAGGGCCAGCATGTATCTCGACACCAACACCGAGTAGGCGGTGTTGTCGCCCTGCAGCACCAGGCCGTCGTCGCCCTCGGTGGAGGATCCCATGCGCTGCAGTTCCGGAAGGTCGACGGCGATGGTGTTGGTGGCCGGGCAGTACGAGGCCGGCGGGCTGGGCCGGGCATCGGGGCAGGACGAGGCCGCGGCGGGGTCGAAGCTCAGGGCCGGCGGACTCTTCGGGGTGAACAGGATGTTCAGCGCATCGACGATCGACCTCACCGACGCCTGCGTGATCGGCAGTTCTCCGCTCTCGTTCGACGGCAGCTCCACCGGAAGATCGCCGCGGCGTTCCTTGATCTCGGCGATGTTGATGGCCGCGCACGCAGCAGGGCCGTCGGTGAAGCCGAACTGGAATGCCGACACGCGCTCGAAGGCCGAGCCGTGTTCGTCGCCCATGTCGAGGTAGTCGCCTCCGGTCAGCAGCGGGTCGCGGAACGAAATCATCGCTGCCAGAAGCTTGTTGAGTCCCTCGCCGGTGCTCAGCGTGAAACGGGGCGACTTGCCCTCGGCCACCCAGCGCAGATAAACCCCGGCGAGGCAGTCGGCCTGCTGTTCGGCCACCAGGGTGGGCACTCCCTTGGGGTTGAGGCCGGCTTGCTTCTGGATGGCATGGCCGTATTCGTGGGCGAGCACCATGGTGATGGCCATGTCCCCGTTGGCCTTCCGCAGAGCGGGCAGCAGAACCGTGCGGTCCCAGCCGATGGTGTCCTGTTCCTCGCAGAACCCGGCGTTCACCAGACCTTCGGTGGTCTCGTCGCAGAACATTCCGTCATAGGCGTCGGAGTCCCAGGAGAACAGTTCCCTGACCGGCTTGAGGTCGCCGTCGAAGGCGTCGGGGTAGGCGAACTTCCAGAACTCCTCAAGGTCGCTGACCGACTGGCCGGCCAGCTTGTCGATCTCGCCGCCGTCGGTGCCGGTGACCGAGCGCGACTCCGGCTTGGCGTCCGGGCGCAGACCGGTGGGGCCGTCCACCGCCTCGAGGCCGCCCACCTTGAACGGATCGGCGAACACCGACACCGGCGTGCCCTGCACCGCCGTGCCGCACCCGGCCAGCACCGCGGCGACCGCCGTCGCGGCGAGCAGGCGTGCAAAGCTACGGCGGCCCATGGCCACCACAATAGTTGCGGCAGGCATCGGTCGCGTTCAGCCGCCGTCGGCGCTGTCCAGCCGGCACAGAGCTCGCCTGACCACCGCCGGGTCGGTTGTACTCCAGAACGGTGGCAGCGATGCCCGCAGGTAGCCGCCGTAGCGCGCGGTCGCCATGCGGGAGTCCAGGATCGCCACCACGCCGCGGTCGTCGGTGCGGCGCAGCAGCCGGCCGGCGCCCTGGGCCAGTAGCAGCGCGGCGTGACTCGCGGCCACCGCCATGAAGCCATTGCCGCCGCGGGCGGCGATGGCGCGTTGCCGAGCGGTGAGCAGCGGGTCGTCCGGCCGGGGGAACGGGATCCGGTCGATGAGCACCAGTGAGCACGACGGGCCGGGCACGTCCACGCCCTGCCACAGGGACAGCGTCCCGAACAGCGAGGTCTGCGGGTCGGCGGCGAACTGCTCGACCAGCGCCGCGGTGCCGTCGTCGCCCTGGCACAGCACCGGGGTGTCCAGCCGTGCCCGCATCGCCTCGGCCGCCGCGCGCGCGGCCCGCATCGACGAGAACAACCCCAGCGTGCGCCCGCCGCACGCCTCGATCAGGCCGGCGATCTCGTCGAGGGCCTCCTGCGCGGCCGCCCCGTCCCGGCCGGGCGGCGGGAGATGGGCTGCCACATAGAGGATTCCGGACTTGGCGTGGTCGAACGGCGAGCCGACGTCCAGGCCCTTCCATCGAGGTCCGTCGGCCAGACCCCAGGCCTGCGCCATGGCGTCGAACGAGCCGCCGATGGTCAGCGTCGCCGAGGTCAAAACCGCTGTGGCGGAACCGAACAGATGCTCGCGCAGCGGTGCGGCCACCGACAGCGGCGCCACCCGCAGCACCGGGCGGGCGGCGATGGCGCCCCGTTGCTCCTCGTGATCGAGCCACACCACGTCGGTTCGGTCCGGGATGGCGGGAGTGAAGGAATCCAGCACGCGTGCGGCGGTGTCGGCGATGTCGGTCAGTGCGGCGACCGCTTCCGCCCGGGCGGCGGCGGCCTTGGGGTCCGAGGGTGCGGGGTCGATGGCGGAGCGGGCGGCCGAGGCGGAGTCCCGCAGTGCGGTCAGGTAGGTGCGCAACTCGTCGTCGAGGTAGTCGATCCGGCCGGGCTGGGCATCGTGGATGGCGGAGGAGAACGTCGTCACCGAGGCCTCCAGGCGCTGGGTCAGTTCCGGGCTCACCACCCGGCCCAGCCTGCGTACCGCGACACCCAGCGGGGCCGGCGTCAGCTCCGCGGTGCTCACCGAGGTGACCCGGTCGACCAGTTCGTGGGCTTCGTCGACGACGAGTTTCGTGTGCTCGGGAAGGATCGTCGCCTCGCCGACCGCGTCGATGGCCAGCAGGGCATGGTTGGTGACGACGATGTCGGACTGCCCGGCCCTGGCCCTTGCCCTCTCCGCGAAGCAGTCGGTGCCATAGGGGCAGCGGGCCATGCCCAGGCACTCCCGCGCCGAGACGCTGACCTGTGACCAGGACCGCTCCGGGACGCCTGGCCGCAGTTCGTCGCGGTCGCCGGTGTCGGTCTCCGAGGCCCAGTCGGTGAGGCGGACGATATCGCGGCCGAGGGTGCTCACCGGCTGGGAAAAGAGTTCTTCCTGTGGCGCGTCGTCGTCGCCTGGTCCGCTGTGGATCTTGTTGAGGCACAGATAGTTTCGTCGCCCTTTGAGCAGTGCGAAGGTGGGTTTGCGGGGCAGGACGCCGGCCAGTGCATCGGCGACCCGCGGCAGGTCGCGGTCGACGAGTTGGCGTTGAAGCGCGATCGTGGCCGTGGAGATCACCACCGGCGACTCGTCTTCGATGGCCCGCGCGATCGCCGGAACCAGGTAGGCCAGCGACTTGCCGGTTCCGGTGCCGGCCTGCACCGCCAGATGCTCGCCGCTGTCGAAGGCATGGGCCACCGCCTGGGCCATCTGCACCTGGCCGGGCCGGTGCGCACCGCCCAGTGCGTCGACCGCCAGTGACAGCAGGTCGGCGACCGGGGGGATGCCGTCGGCCGTCACTTCGGCGCCACCACCCGGGTGGGAATCGCCGGCTCGCCGCGGGACAGCGCCAGGCCCTCCCAGGGCAGGCTGTGCAGTGCCTCGGCCAACCGGTCGCGGGCGGCGGACAGGCCTTCCCCGGCCAGGACCTCCCCGGAGCGGACCATCGGGACCGTCAGAACCCGGGCGGATTCGGTGGTCTGCGGCGGGCTTCCGGCGAGGTGCACGATCTCCTCGACGACGGTGCCCGACGGGCGGGCCAGGCGCAGCGCTGCCTTGCGGCCGCCGTGTGATTCCTTGTGGCTGCTTCGCTTTGCCACCGGCAGCCCGTCGACCTCCACCAGCTTGTAGACCAGGCCGGCGGCTGGGGCGCCAGACCCGGTGACCACCGAGGTGCCCACACCGTAGGTGTCGACGGGGTAGGCGCGCAGCCCGGCGATGGAGAACTCGTCGAGATCCCCGGAGACCACGATGCGGGTGGTCGTGGCTCCCAGACCGTCGAGTTGATCGCGGGCCTGGCGGGCCAGCACGCCGAGGTCCCCGGAGTCGATGCGCACCGCGCCCAGTCCGGTGCCCGCCGCGGCGATGGCGTTGGCGATCCCGTCGTGGACGTCGTAGGTGTCGACCAGCAGGGTGGTGTCCAGGCCGAGCGCGGCCACCTGCGCGCGGAACGCGGCTTGTTCGTCGGGGCCGGCGGTGGTGGTGTGGACCATCGTGAACGCGTGCGCGGAAGTGCCCATCGCGGGTATGCCGTAGCGGCGGTTCGCCTCCAGGTTGGACGTGCCGGCGAAGCCGGCGAGGTAGGCCGCGCGGGCGGCGGCGACGGCGGCCTGCTCGTGGGTGCGTCGCGAGCCCATCTCGATGAGCGGCCGTCCGCCGGCGGCGCTGACCATGCGGGCCGCCGCCGCGGCCACCGCGCAGTCGTGGTTGAGGATCGACAGCAGCAGCGTTTCCAGAACGACGCACTCGGCGAAGGTGCCGGTGACCGACAGCAGCGGGGAACCGGGGAAGTACAACTCGCCCTCGGGGTAGCCGTCGATGTCCCCGCCGAACCGGAAGTCGCGCAGGTATTCCATGGTGGCGTCGTCGAGGAAGGACGACACCGACGCCAGGGCGGCGTCGTCGAAGACGAAGTCAGGCAGCGCCTCCAGGAACCGGCCGGTGCCGGCGACCACCCCGTAGCGGCGGCCGTCGGGCAGGCGGCGGGTGAACACCTCGAAGGTGGTGCGCCGGTGCGCGGTCCCGTCGCGCAGCGCCGCGGCGAGCATCGTCAGTTCGTACTTGTCAGTCAGCAGCGCCGGGGTCGCGGGGGCCGTCACACCGGCCACCGTATCGGCTTGTCCGGACCGCGGCGGGGATTGCCGACGGCTCGCTATTGTTGACCCATGGGCGCGTCATCAGCACCGACTCGACCGGGTACCAGCGGAGTCGCCGAACTCGATCCCGTGTTCGCCACGGACTCCCCGTGGGTGACCATCGTCTGGGACGACCCGGTCAACCTGATGAACTACGTGACCTACATCTTCCAGAAGCTCTTCGGCTACAGCGAACCGCAGGCCACCAAGCTCATGCTTCAGGTGCACAACGAGGGCAAGGCGGTGGTGTCCTCGGGCAGCCGCGAGGCCATGGAGGTCGACGTCACCAAACTCCACGCGGCGGGCCTGTGGGCCACGATGCAGCACGACCGCTGACGTCGACGTGCGCAAGTGGAAGCGGTTGGAGACCGCCGATGGACCGCGCTTCACGTCTGCCCTGGAGGCGCACGAGGCCGCGCTGCTGAAGAGCATGGCCACCTCGGTGCAGGAGATGCTCAACGACCGGCAGTCCTCGGCGCCGACGGATCCGCTGGAGCAGATCACCGGGATCCGCACCGGTAACACGACCCCGCCGCCGGACGCCACCCTGCAGCGGTTGCTGCCCGATTTCGTCCACGACGGGGCCGCGGGAGACGGTGAACCGGGCGGGGCCGACGACATCAGCGCGTTGCGCAGCCTCCACGAGCCGCAGATCATCGATGCGAAAGTTGCTGCGGCCCAACGATTGCTGGACACTCTCCCGGACGGCGGAGGTCATCTCGAGCTGACCGAAGACGATGCCAATGCCTGGATCGCGGCGGTGAACGACTTCCGGCTCGCGCTGGGCACCATGCTCGGCATCGGCCCGGACACCCCCGACCGGCTTCCCGCCGGGCACCCGATGGCCACCCACCTCGACGTCTACCAGTGGCTGACCGTGCTCCAGGAGTACCTCGTGCTCGGGCTGATGGGAAAGCCGATCCGATGACCTCCGCGCGACGACTGGGCTCGATCACCGACGTGGCCGGAATCCTCGTCGGCCATCATCAGCGCCTCGACGACGACGCCGGGCTGGGCAGAGGGTGGGCCTGCGGCACAACGGTTGTCGTCGCCCCGCCCGGCACGATCGGTGCGGTCGACGTCCGAGGCGGAGCCCCGGGCAGCCGGGAGACCGAACTGCTCCACCCGTCCAACAGCGTCCGCCAGGTCGACGCCGTCGTGCTCTCCGGCGGCAGTGCCTACGGCCTGGCCGCCGCCGACGGGGTGATGCGCTGGATGGAGGAGCGCGGCCGCGGCGTCCAGATGGACGGCGGCACCGTGCCGATCGTCCCGGCCGCGGTGATCTTCGACCTGCCGGTCGGGGCGTGGTCCAGCCGCCCGGATGCGCAGTTCGGTTATGCCGCAGCCGATTCAGCCGGCGTGGACTTCGCCCTCGGTAGCGTGGGCGGCGGCGTGGGTGCTCGGGCCGGGGTGCTCAAGGGCGGGGTCGGGACCGCCTCGACAGTGCTCGACTCGGGTGTCACCGTCGGCGCCGTCGTCGTCGTCAACGCGGTCGGCGACGTGTTCGATCCCGCGACCGGCCTGCCCTGGATGACCGCATTGACCGACGAGTTCGGGTTGCGTCCGCCGCCGGCCGATCGGATTGCCGCCTACGCCGCCCGGCACCGCGAACTCAGCCCGCTCAACACCACCATCGCGGTGGTGGCCACCGACGCCGTCCTGAGCAAGGCCGGCTGCCACCGGATGGCCGTCGCCGCCCACGACGGACTGGCACGGTCGATCCGCCCCGCGCACACCCCACTGGACGGCGACACGGTCTTCGCACTGGCCACCGGTGCGGTAGAGGTGCCCCCGAACGAGGACGTCCCGGCCGCCATGTCCCCGGAGACCGCCCTGGTGGCGGCGCTGGGCGCGGCGGCCGCCGATTGCCTGGCTCGGGCGTCGGTCGCCGGGGTTCTCGCCGCGACGTCGGTGGCCGGCGTCCCCGGCTACCGCGACGTGTTCGCCGACTAGTCTGGCGCCTGACGAGGAGGTGGCCGTGAGCACAACCCAGACGCCGCCCGCCAAGTGGCCGGCGTGGAAGGTCGGCGGCGCGACGATCCTGACCTTCGTCGCACTGCTCTACGTGATCGAGCTCGTCGACCAGCTGAGCGGACACTCCCTGGACCGCAACGGAATCCGGCCGCTGGAGCGCGACGGTCTGTTGGGCATTCTGTTCGCGCCGCTGCTGCACGCCGACTGGGGGCACCTGGCCGCCAACACCGTGCCCGCCCTGGTGCTGGGGTTCCTGGTGACGCTGGCTGGGATGGCCCGGTTCGTCTGGGCCACCGCGATCATCTGGATCGTCGGCGGCCTGGGCACCTGGCTGATCGGCGACATCGGCGGCTGCCGCTTGGAGACCAACCACATCGGCGCCTCCGGGCTGATCTTCGGCTGGCTGGCGTTCCTGCTGGTATTCGGCTGGCTGACTCGCCATCTCTGGCAGATCGGCGTCAGCCTGGTCGTGCTGTTCGGCTACGGCGGAATCCTGTGGGGTGCGATGCCGGTGCTTGACCGCTGCGGCGGGGTCTCCTGGCAGGGCCACCTGTGCGGGGCGCTCGCGGGGGTGCTGGCGGCCTACTGGCTGTCCAGTCCGGAACGCGAGGCCCGGGCGAGCAAGAAGCAACTGGAGGGGCTGGGCGCGTGAGCGAGCCCCGCGCGCCCATCGGCATCTTCGACTCCGGGGTCGGCGGGCTGACGGTGGCCCGGTCGATCATCGACCAGCTTCCCGACGAGGACATCATCTACGTCGGCGACACCGCCAACGGGCCGTACGGGCCGTTGAGCATGCCCGAGGTCCGCGCCCACGCCCTTGCCATCGGCGACGACCTGGTGGGCCGCGGCGTCAAGGCGCTGGTGATCGCCTGCAACACCGCGTCGGCGGCCTGCCTGCGCGACGCCCGCGAACGCTACGACGTGCCTGTCGTCGAGGTGATCCTGCCCGCGGTGCGCCGCGCGGTGGCCACTACCCGGTCCGGCCGCATCGGGGTGATCGGCACCCAGGCGACCATCGCCTCGGGCGCCTATCAGGACACCTTCGCCGCCGCCCGGGACGTCGAGGTGACCGCGGTGGCCTGCCCCCGCTTCGTCGACTTCGTCGAACGGGGCGTCACCAGCGGCCGCCAGGTGCTGGGCTTGGCCGAGGGGTACCTCGAGCCGCTGCAGCAGGCCGAGGTCGACACGCTGGTGCTGGGGTGCACCCACTATCCGTTGCTGTCCGGGGTGATCCAGCTGGTGATGGGGGATTCGGTGACGCTGGTGTCCAGCGCCGAGGAGACCGCGAAGGACCTGGTGCGGGTTCTCACGGAGGGTGACCTGCTGAGTCCGCACGGCTCGTCGACCCCGGTGGCGCGGTCGTTCGAGGCCACCGGAGACCCGGAGTCGTTCGCCGCCTTGGCCACCCGGTTCCTCGGGCCGGTGATCACCGGGGTCGCGACGCACCATGTCGGCGTGCCGAAGTCCTGACCGCGCGGCTGTTGTCGTGGCAAGCTGGTCGGGTGAGAATCACCGTCCTGGGCTGCTCCGGCAGCGTCGTGGGGCCTGATTCGCCGGCGTCGGGCTATCTGCTGGAAGCCCCGGACACCCCGCCGGTGGTGATCGACTTCGGCGGGGGCGTGCTGGGCGCGCTGCAACGCTACGTCAATCCGAACGACGTTCACGTGCTGCTGTCCCACCTGCACGCCGACCACTGCCTGGATCTGCCCGGGCTGTTCGTGTGGCGGCGGTACCACCCGACGCCGGCCACCGAGCGCGGCGTGATGCACGGCCCGAGCGACACCTGGACGCGACTGGCCGCGGCGTCCTCGCCGCTGGGTGGCGAGCTCGACGACTTCGCCGACATCTTCGACGTTCGCCCCTGGGTCGACGGCGAGGAGGTGACTGTCGGCGCCCTGCGGGTGCTGCCCAGACTGGTCAGCCACCCCACCGAGTCCTACGGCATGCGCATCACCGACCCGGCCGGGACGGTGCTGGTCTTCAGCGGCGACACCGGCATGTGCGAGTCGGTGAACGAACTGACCGCCGGAGCCGACGCCTTCCTCTGCGAGGCGTCCTGGACCGACGCCCCCGAGCGGCCGAAGCACCTGCACCTGTCCGGCACCGAGGCCGGGCAGATCGCCCAGCGGGCCGGGGTGGGCGAGTTGCTGCTCACCCACATCCCGCCGTGGACCTGCCGCGAGGACGTCATCGCCGAGGCCAAGGCCGAGTTCGACGGGCCCGTGCGTGCGGTGGTGCCCGGCGAAGTCATCGACATTCGGCCCGCCTGACGTCGGACCGCCGACATCCGGCGCGCCCGACGTCGGACCGCCGACATCCGGCGCGCCTGACGTCGGACCGCCGCGGGTTAGGGTCTTCGGGTGACCGAACGACTCGACGGAAGACACGACGACGAACTGCGCCCGGTGACCATCACCCGTGGCTTCACCTCCCATCCCGCCGGTTCGGTGCTGATCGCCTTCGGCGAGACCCGGGTGATGTGCACGGCCAGCGTCACCGAGGGCGTCCCGCGCTGGCGCAAGGGTTCGGGCGAGGGCTGGCTCACCGCCGAGTACGCCATGCTGCCCGGGGCCACCCACACCCGCTCGGACCGCGAGTCGGTCAAGGGCCGCGTCGGCGGGCGCACCCAGGAGATCAGCCGGCTGGTCGGGCGCTCGCTGCGGGCCTGCATCGACCTGGCGGCGTTGGGGGAGAACACGATTGCCATCGACTGCGACGTCCTGCAGGCCGACGGCGGCACCCGCACCGCGGCGATCACCGGTGCCTACGTGGCACTCGCCGACGCCGTCACCTATCTGGCCGCTGCGGGCCGGCTGTCCGACCCGAAGCCGCTGTCGTGTGCGATCGCGGCGGTGAGTGTCGGTGTCGTCGGCGGCCGGGTGCGCGTCGACCTGCCTTACGAGGAGGACTCGCGGGCCGAGGTCGACATGAATGTCGTCGCCACCGACACCGGAACGCTGGTGGAGATCCAGGGCACCGGCGAGGGCGCGACGTTCCCGCGGTCGACCCTGGATTCGATGCTGGACTCCGCGCTCGGCGCCTGCGAGCAGTTGTTCGTCGTCCAGCGCGAGGCCTTGGCCCTGCCCTATCCCGGGGAGTTGCCGGTGGGCCCGCCGCAGAAGAAGGCGTTCGGTTCTTGACATCTCTGCTGGTCGCCAGCCGTAACCGCAAGAAGCTGGCGGAGTTGCACCGGGTGCTCGACGCGGCCGGGATCTCCGGGCTGGAACTGTTGTCCCTCGACGACGTTTCGCCGTACGAGGAGGCGCCCGAGACCGGCGCCACCTTTGAGGAGAACGCGCTGGCCAAGGCCCGCGACGGGTTCGCCGCGACGGGTTTGCCCACGCTGGCCGACGACTCCGGGATCGCGGTGGCCGCGCTGAACGGCATGCCCGGGGTGCTCTCGGCGCGGTGGGGCGGCGGACACGGCGACGACGCCGGGAATTACCGCCTGCTGCTGGCCCAACTCGGTGATGTTCCCGACGATCGGCGCCACGCCGCGTTCGTGTCGGTGTGCGCGCTGGTGACCGGTCCGGGCGACGGGGATGCGGTGGTGGTCCGCGGCGAGTGGCCCGGCGTCATCGCGCGAGAACCCATGGGGGAGGGCGGTTTCGGATACGACCCGGTGTTCCTTCCCGAGGGTGAGAGCCGCAGCGCGGCACAGTTGAGCCCGGCGGAGAAGGACGCGGTGTCCCACCGTGGTCGGGCGCTGGCACTGCTGGTGCCCGCGCTGGCCGAACTCGCTAGAGGTTGAACCGCTCTTTGAGTTCGCGAGTCTGCACCTGCTCCACGATGATGCCCAGCAACGGGATGGTGCCGGCCAGCAGCACCCCGATGGTCTTGGCGATGGGCCAGCGGACCTTGACCGCCAGGTTCGCAGTGAACAGCAGGTATACGAAGTACACCCAGCCGTGCACGACACCGATCCAGCTCGGCGGATTGTCCACCTTCACAACGTATTTCAGGATGATCTCGTAGCACAGCGCGATCAGCCAGATGCCGGTGGTCCACGCCATCACCCGGTATCCGGTCAGCGCGGAGCGGATCTTCTCGATCGGGGTGATCGTCTCGGGCGCGTCGGTCATGCGGTCGTCCTGTTCTGGTCGGGGGGCTGTGCTGCCCGGTCGTGCTGGGCCAGTTCGGCCAGGTAAGCGTTGTACTCGCGCAGAGTGGGGTCGTCCGACGGCCGCGTCGCCGAGGGGCGCTCGGGCAGCAGACCGTCGGGGATCTCCGTTACGACCCCGGCCGGGTGCGGATCCGGCGGGGCCTCCTCGTAGCGGACGAACTTGCGGTAGGCGTAGAAGCAGAACGCCGCGAACATCGGCCACTGCAACGCGTACCCGAGGTTCTGGTAGCTGCCCGAATTGGACTCGAACCGGGTCCACTGCCACCACCCCAGCGCCAGGCACCCGGCGGCCGCGGCGATCACCAGAAGGATCAGCCCGAAGCGGCGGCGGCGCGGGATGGACACACCAAGACGGTACCGTGCGGCCGGTACGTCTTCGACGGGCCGCGATACGATCGTCGGGCCGCGGGCGTGGTGAAATGGCAGACACGCCGGCTTTAGGTGCCGGTGCTCGGAAGAGCGTGTGGGTTCGAGTCCCTCCGCCCGCACTGTAGATGCGTCAGTTGCCGAAGATTTTCCGGGCCCGGACGGCGAGCAGCAATTGAGCCCGGGTATCGGCGGAGTCCAGGCTGCAGTCGAGGAGTTCCGCGATGCGGCCGAGGCGATTCCGCATCGTGTGGCGGTGCACGCCCAGGGCTGCCGCCGCATTTTCCAGATGGCCGTTGTTCGCCAGGAACGCGGTCAGCGTGGGCACCAGATCGTGTCCGTCGAGGGGCCGCAGGACGTCCCAGAGGACGGCAATTTGATCGGGGGTGCGGTCGGCCAGAAGCGCCCCGAAGACTCCGAGTTCGTCATACCGGCGCAGGGGCTCACCGCCTGAGGTGAGGGCTGCCGCGCGTGCCTGGTTCGCCAGCACACCGATGTCTGCCAACCGCCCCTGTGTACTGACGCCGGCTACCACCGTCGGGCCGAGTTGCGTCCGGACGGTGTCGAGCAGTTGCGGAATCCGGTTCTGCTCGCTGGCGGGCAGCACGACCACGATGTCGTCCCGGTCGGGGCACAGCAGGAAGGCGACCCCGAGGCGGTGCAGGGCCTGCTGCACGTGAGTCTCCGCGGTCAGCGCCGGGCCGACCCCGGCCAGCGTCACGGCGAACACCTCCGACTCCGGCTCGAATCCGAAGTAGCGCAACACTGTCCGATCGACGTCATGACTGGCGATCAGTCCCTGGGTCACCGCGGCCCGCAGGCGCTGCTCGGCGTCGAGCACCCGGGTGGGCTTCTCCATTTCTATGCTGATCAGCGAGACGGCATGCGCGACGAGTAGACGATCCGGGTTGGACAACGGCCGATCGGAGCGGACGGCCAGATAGCCGCGTGCGACGGAGTCTGCACGCAGCGTTTGCAGCGTGCAGTAGCCGTCGCCGTCGGCGACGACCCGGGTGGCGGCGTCGGGCCTGCCCTTTCTGGCCGTCGCGCCGATCAATGCGGCCGCAAGCCCGGTGACCCGGTCCTGATCGGGACCGCCGGCGGCAAGTGGGCGGCCGTCGGTGGACAGAGCCACGGCGGTGGCATTCAATGCCCGGCTGAGCGCGGTGACGACGGCCGGGATGCCGCCCTGCAGGGTCTCCCGTGCCAGCCTCTGCTGGAGGTCGACGGTGCGTTGCACGGCCTTCACCTGGTCGGTGTTGATCGCGTCGATCACCGCACGGGTGATCGCTATGAACGGCGTGGACGCGGGTACCCGCAGAATGGGCAACCCGAGTGAATCCCCGGCCGCGAGGATGCCCTCGGGGACCTGCCGGAAACTGATGCCGGTGTCGAAGGCCAGGGCGGCGGCGTCGACGGACACCAGGCGCGACACGTACTCGTGTTGAGCCTTCTTGGTTTTGCCGACGTTGATGCCGGTGGTCATCACCAGTTCGCCACCGGACAGATACGGCGTGGGGTCGGCGAGTTCGATCGCGTGGGCCCACAGAATCGTCCGATCGACATGCTCGGCGCCGGCCACCACGGTGAGCCCGAGTTTCGGCTGGCGGGCCAGCCAGCCGACGGTGACCATCAGTGCGTCCGGCAGGTGCTCTGGTAGGCGGTGCGCTGGTAAGCGTTGGCCTGAGCAGGCAGCGCGCCGAACACCAACACCGAGCGGTGCCGGTCCTGTTCCGGCATCACATCGGCGAGTGTCATCGGCGCAACGGGTATCACGCGTCCTCCTCCAGCGACGGCGGCGCCAGCCGGTAGGTGACCGGGGTGGCCGACATGATCACCGGGTTGGCCACCTGCGGGGTGTCAGTCCCGGGTACCGAAACCACGGCCTCCAGACCGAGCTGCTCGGCGTAGGAGAACGCCTCGGCAAGGTCGTTGATCGGGCCGGCCGGAACCCCGGCGTTGCTCAACACCTCGTGCCAGTGGTCGGCGCCGCGGGTCAGGAACCTCTCACCGAGGATGGCGCACAACGCATCCCGGTTGGCCACCCGTTCCGCGTTCGAGCCGAAGCGGGGGTCGCCGAGAACCTCTGGCACTCCGAGCTTTTCGGCGATCGCCGCGAACTGCTTGTCGTTTCCGACCGAGACGGCGATCGGCCGGTCGGCGGTGTCGAACGTCTCATAGGGGGTGATGCTGGGATGACGGTTGCCCATGATTCCCGGAACGACGCCGGCTCCCAGGTATCCGGAGGCCTGGTTGACCATCGAGGACAGCAGCGACGACAGCAGATTGGTGTCGACCCGCTGGCCCTCGCCGGTACGGTCCCGGTGATGCAGCGCGGCGAGGATCCCGGACAGCGCGTGCAACCCGGTCAGAACGTCGACCAGTGCCACGCCCACCTTGGTGGGCGCACCGGGCGCCGGACCGGTCACGCTCATCAGGCCGCCCACGGCCTGCACCAGCAGGTCGTAGCCGGGCAGTGCCGCGCCGCCTTCACGGCCGAAACCGGTTATGGCGCAGTAGATCACGTCGGGCTTGATGCTGCGCAGATCCTGGTAGCCCAAGCCCAGGCGTTCCATGGTGCCCGGCCGGAAGTTCTCCACCACGATGTCCGCGCCTGCGACGAGTTCCCTGGCCTTCGCGACGCCGGCCGCCGTCGACAGGTCCACCGTGACCGACCGTTTGTTGCGGTTGATGGCGTTGAAGTAGGTCGCCACGCCCTCGGAGTCGTACGGCGGGCCCCAGGCGCGGGTGTCGTCGCCCACGCCGGGACGTTCGATCTTGATCACCTCGGCGCCGTAGTCGCCGAGCAGCATGGTGGCGTAGGGGCCCGCCAGCACCCGACTGAAGTCGACGACGACGATGCCGTCCAGGGCGCCGGCGCTCATACCGTCGGCGCTCCGGGTCCCTTGGTCGCGCCCGTCGGCGCTCCGGGTCCCTTGGTCGCGCCCGTCGGCGCTCCGCCGCGCAGATAGACCGTCGTCGTGTGGGTGAAGAACTCCCGCGCCGCGGTGCCCTGCTCCTTCGGGCCCAAACCACTCTTCTTGGCCCCGCCGAACGGCACGTGCGGGTCGGCGCCGGCCGACTCGGAGTTGACGTGCAGCACGCCGACGTCGATGCACTCCATGGCCTGCATCACCCGGGTCAGGTCCTGGGTGAAGACTGCTGCGCTCAAACCGAATTCACTGTCATTCGCCAGTGCGAACGCCTCATCGGGGTCATGTGCGCGGCGTACCGCCAGCACCGGGCCGAACAGTTCCTCGACCCAGACATCGGCCGGCCCGTCGAGTGCCAGGACGGTGGGCGCGACGAAGTAGCCCTGTGCCAGCGGTCCGTCGCTGTAGGCCCCGCCGCCGGCTAGCACCGTCGCCCCCTGGGACGTCGCGGCGTCGATTCCGGCGGTGATGGAGGACTGGGCCGAACCGGCGATGACCGGCCCCATCTGGGTGCGGTCCTCGGTGGGATCGCCCACCGCGAGTGCCGTGGTGCGTTGCACGAGGGCGTCGATGAACTTCTCGGCGATACCGTCGGTGACAATCAACCGCGATGTCGCGGTGCACTTCTGGCCGGTGCTGCGGAACGCGCCCAGCATCACCTGTTCCAATGCCATGTCGAAGTCGGCGTCGTCGAGGACCACCGCGGCGTTCTTACCGCCCATCTCGGCCTGCACCGCGACCCCGCGGGCGGCGGCCGTGGCGGCGATGCGCCTGCCGACCCCGGTGCTGCCGGTGAAACTGATCGCCGCGATGCCCTCATGGCCGACGATCGCATCTCCGACGTCGGCGTTGCCGATGACCAGATTCAGCACGCCGGGCGGCAGGCCCGCCTGGGTGAGCGCCTCGGCGAGTCGGATGGCCAGCAGTGGCACCGTGCTGGCCGGCTTCCACACCACCGTGTTGCCGTACACCAGTGCCGGCACGATTTTCCAGGCCGGGATGGCGATCGGGAAGTTAAACGGGGTGATCACCCCGACCACGCCGACGGGCTTGCGGGTGACCAGAATCTGCTCGCCGGCCCTCGGTGAGGCGAATATCTCCCCGGCCACGCGGTCGCCCTCGCCGGCGTAGTAGCGCAAGATCTGCGCGGCCCGCCGTACCTCGCCCACCCCCTCGGCGCGGGTCTTGCCCTCCTCGGCCGACAGTTCCAGACCCCACTGTTCGGCGTGGAGGTCGACGACGGCCGCCGCCGCGGCCAGCACCGCGCCGCGGGTGTGGATCGGAGTGGCCGCCCAGCCCGGTAGGGCCTCGGCTGCCGCACCGATGGCGTCGTCGACGTCAGTGCGGGTCGCCGAGTTGCCCTCGGCCACCACCTCGTTGGGGCGGGTCGGGTTGACGCTGCTCAGGTGCTCTCCGCTGCCCTCGCGCCACTGTCCGGCGACGAGGTGGTTGATGCTCGCCGTCATGTCAGCGGAACGCTGCGTGGCCGGTGAGTGCCTTGCCGATGGACAGCATGTGCATCTCGGAGGTGCCCTCGTAGGTGAGCACCG
>CAYTOD010000082.1:0-16423 GCA_964439315.1 uncultured Mycobacterium sp.
TCACCGTCGGCTACACCACCGGCAACGGAACCGCCACCGCCGGATCGGACTACACCGCCACCTCCGGCACGCTGACCTTCGCCCCCGGCGTCACCTCCCAGAAGGTCAACGTCGCCGTCGCCGGCGACACCACCGTCGAACCCGACGAGACCCTGACCGTCACCCTGTCCAACCCCTCCGGGGCGACGCTGAGCTCCGCGAGCGCGACCGGCACCATCACCAACGACGACGCCACCGCGCCCAGCCCCGGACAGGCCCAGTGGGGCAACGCATTCTTCGCGCCCTACGTCGACATGGCCGGATGGCCGGTACCCGACCTGCTGGCGATCACCAAGACCAACGGCGGCTCGCTCTTCACAGCGGCATTCATGCAGGCCACTCCCGACGGCAAACTCGCCTGGGCGGGCATCCCCTCGCTCCAGCCCGGCACGGCCAACGACCAGGCGAAGGCCATCGACGCGTCGATCAAGGCGCTGAAGACGGCCGGCGGCGACGTGATGGTGTCATTGGGAGGTCAGGCGGGAACCTCTCTGGCGCAATACTATTCGACGCACGGAATGACAGCCCAGCAGCTGGCGAACGCCTATGCCGGGGTGATCGACACCTACGGGATCAACCACATCGACTTCGACATCGAGGGCGCGGCGGTGGCCGACCCGGCCTCGATAGCGCTCAACAGCCAGGCTCTCAAGCTGCTGCAGCAGGCCAAGCCCGACGTCGCGGTCTGGTACACGCTGCCGGTGCTGCCCACCGGGCTGACCGCCGACGGCATCAACGTGGTCAAGTCGGCACTGGGCGCGGGCGTCAAACTCGCCGGGGTCAACGTAATGGCCATGGACTACGGCGAGTCCGCCGCCCCGACCAGCGGACCGAACGCGAAGACCATGGGCGCGTACGCAATTCAGTCCGCGGAGTCCACCTACACGCAGCTGTCGAGCCTCTACAGCGGATACGGCCAGGCTTTCAGCTACAAGCAGCTCGGCGTCACCCCGATGCTGGGCGTCAACGACATCACCACCGAGGTGTTCACGGTGGCCGACGCCCAGGCGTTGGAGGACTACGCCCGCGCCAAGGGCCTGGGCGTGCTGGCGATGTGGTCGTCCACCCGCGACACCCCGGGCTCGCTGGGCCAGGCCACTCCCACCGCCTCCGGCCTCAGCAGTGCCGCGGGAAGTTTCAGCAAGACCTTCAACGACTACGGCGCGATCAACGCGCTCAACTACGGCAGCTCCGGTTCCGGTTCGGGAACCCCCGTCCAGGGCGGCACCACGACCACGATCACCTGGTCCTGGGGCACCAACACCGTGCTGAACTTCAACACCGCCACCGACAAACTCGACTTCGGCTGGTTCCAGCCGGCCAACTTCGACGTCGCCGACAACGCCGGATCCACCAAGATCACCATCGTCGGCAACAACCAGACCTACACCCTCAACGGCGTCCCACTGGCGACGATGAGCATCAACAACATCGTCGCCCTGGACAGCAACACGGTGGCCAAGTGGCAGAACGCCATCGCCACCGCGGGACAGACGGTTGCAGCACAGCCGGTTTCACTTCCCACGCTCTCGATCGCCAGCGCCACGGCCGCCGAGGGAAACACCGGCACCGCAGCCATGCCGTTCACGGTGTCGTTGTCCAAGGCGAGCACCAACCCCGTCACGGTGGGCTACGCCACCGCCAACGGCACCGCCACCGCGGGTTCGGACTACACCGCCACCACCGGAACACTGACCTTCTCGCCCGGGGTCACCACCCAGAAGATCAACGTCTCGGTCACCGGCGACAGCACGGCCGAGTCGGACGAGACCTTCTCCGTCACGCTGAGCGGTCCCAGTGGGGCCACCCTGGCGGCGGGAACCGCGACGGGGACCATCACCAACGACGACACCACTCCCGTCACCACCCTGCCGACCGTGTCGGTGGCCAATGCCACGCTCGCCGAGGGCAATTCGGGGACATCGGCGATGGCCTTCACGGTGTCGTTGTCCAAGGCGTCCGCGAGCCCGGTCACGGTGGGCTACTCCACCGCCAACGGCACCGCCACGGCAGGCGCGGACTACACCGCCACCACCGGAACACTGACCTTCGCATCCGGGGTCACCTCCCAGAAGATCAGCGTCGTGGTCACCGGCGATACCACGGTCGAGCCCGACGAAACCCTGACGGTGACGCTGACCAACCCATCCGGGGCGACCCTGGGGACTGTGAGCGCCACCGGCACGATCGCCAACGACGACGCGTCCGCGTCGACTCCGCCGGCGTCGTCCTCGATCGCGCAATTCGCCGCCCAGAAGAAGGTGCTCGCGGCCTACTACCCCGAGTGGGGCGTCTACGGCCGCAATTTCCAGCCGGCCGACATCCCCGGCGACCAGCTCACTCACGTCATCTATTCGTTCCTGAACCTCAAACCCAACGGCGAAGTGGCGATCTACGACACCTACGCGGCTCTCGACAAGCGTTTCACCGCAGCGGAATCGGTGTCCGGCGAAGCCGACCAGTGGTACTACCCGCCCACCGACCCGCGGTCCACGCAGACGGTGTGGGGCAACTTCAACCAGTTGGCCGAGCTCAAGAAGAAGTACCCGAACCTCCGGGTGAACATCGCCCTGGGCGGATGGACGCTGTCGTCCAACTTCAGCTCGGTGGCCTCGACCGCCGCGGGCCGGGAGACGCTGGCGAACTCGATCGTCAACTTCCTCACCACCTACCAGATGTTCGACGGCATCGACTTCGACTGGGAGTACCCGGGTGGCGGCGGCCTGGCCGGCAACTCCGCCAGCCCGAGCGACGGTGCGAACTACGCTGCGCTGCTTGCGCTGGTTCGGACCAAGCTGGACACGCTCGGTCAGAGCCAGGGCCGGACGTATGAAATCTCGGTGGCCTCGCCCGCAGGCTACGACAAGATCGCCAACTTCAACCTGGCCGGCTTGGCGCCGAGTGTCGATTACTTCAACCTGATGTCATATGACTTCCACGGCACCTGGGACAAGACCACCGGCCACCAGTCCGCGTTCACCGGCGATCCGAACGGCTACGACATCAACACCGCGGTCGGGCTCTACCTGAAGGCCGGCGTCGATCCCACCAAGATCGTGCTGGGCGCTCCGGCCTACACCCGCGCCTGGAGCGGTGTTGCCGACGGTGGCGACGGCGGCTACCAGGAGGCGGCCAGCGGTGCGGCACCCGGCACCTTCGAAGCCGGCAACTACGACTACAAGGACCTGCTGGCCCAACTGCAGGACCCGGCCAGCGGCTGGAAGCTGTACTGGGATGACAACGCCCAGGCGGCGTACCTCTACAACCAGTCGAAGGGACTGTTCAGCTCGTTCGAGACGCCGACGTCGATCGCACAGAAGGCGCAGTGGGCACAGGCCCTGGGCCTGCGCGGGATGATGTTCTGGGACATCAGCAACGACGCGGTCGGATCACCGGAAAGCCTTGTCTCCGCTGCTTATTCGTCGTGGGTGTTACACCAGGACCTCACCACGATCCGAAGCCGTTCGACCCTGAAGGGCGAAGTGATCATCGGCGGCGACGGGGCGATCGCGGCGCTGCCGGTACCCGCTCCACGGATCTGAGGGCGATCACCACGGTGCGACCGCGTCCCCCCATCGGGGGACGGCAGGATCCTCCCTCCGATCGTCCGATCGGAGGACACCCGATCGGCCGCCGCCGGTCGATAGTGAGGGTATGAACACCGCACGAAGCATCAAGTTCCTCACCGCGGTCCTTGTCACGGCCGGGTTCCTGGCGGGCAGGGCGGGGATGACCACACCGCTGGAACACCACACCGAGTACCTGGCCGACTACGGCGCCAACCAGACCGCCGAGATCGCCGGCGAGCACGCCCGCGACGCCGGCGTGCCCCACCAGCACAACACCGGCCGCGTGGCCGACGTCGCCCACCGCGAGTGAGCCCCGCCGTCCCGCCACCCGCCGCCCCGGGCCCGCGGGGAGGTAGGGGCTCCCCGCAGTGGCGGGCGAGGCCTATGGTGGCGATATGGATTTCGCCATGTCCCCCAAGGCCGCCGACTACCACCAGCGTCTGACCGAGTTCATGGTCGACGAGGTGTTTCCGGCCGAGAAGTCGTACGACGAGTACCGCGCCGCAGCCGGGCCGGGGGACTTCACCGTCCCGCCGGTGGTGGAGGAACTCAAGGCGAAGGCACGCCAGCGCGGACTGTGGAACCTGTTCCTGCCGTCGGAGTCCGGACTGACCAACCTCGAGTACGCCCCACTGGCGGAGCTATCCGGCTGGAGCACCGAGATCGCGCCGGAGGCCATCAACTGCGCCGCCCCCGACACCGGGAACATGGAGGTGCTGCACATGTTCGGCACCGCCGAACAGAAGGAGCAGTGGCTCAAGCCCCTGCTGGCCGGTGAGATCCGCAGCGCCTTCTCCATGACCGAGCCGGCGGTGGCCTCCAGCGACGCCCGCAACATCCAGACGGCGATCGTCCGCGACGGCGACGACTACGTGATCAACGGTCGCAAATGGTGGACCTCGGGCGCCAACGATCCGCGCTGCAAGGTCCTGATCGTGATGGGACGCACCAACCCCGAGGCCGCCAAGCACCAGCAGCAGTCGATGATCCTGGTGCCCTTGGATACGCCCGGTGTGAACATCCTGCGCTCCACGTCGGTGTTCGGCTGGCAGGACCAGCACGGCCATGCCGAGATCACCTACGACGACGTCCGCGTGCCGGCATCGAACATCCTCGCCCAGGAAGGCATGGGCTTCGCCATCGCCCAGGCCCGGCTCGGCCCGGGCCGTATCCACCACTGCATGCGGGCAATCGGCGTGGCCGAACGGGCCCTGGCCCTGATGACCGAGCGGGCCCGGACGCGAATCGCGTTCGGTCATCCGCTGGCCGACCAGGGCATGGTGCAGCTGCAAATCGCCCTGTCGCGCAACGAGATCGACCAGGCCCGGCTGCTGTGCGAGAAGGCGGCATGGACCATCGACCGACACGGCAACCGGGCGGCATTCGGCCTGGTCTCGCAGATCAAGGCGGTGGCGCCGCAGATGGCCTGCACCGTAATCGACCGCGCCATCCAGGTGCACGGCGGCGCCGGGGTCAGCGATGATTTCCCATTGGCTCGCATGTACGGCTGGCAGCGCGCGATGCGGATCTTCGACGGTCCCGACGAGGTCCACCTGCGCACCATCGCCAAGCTCGAACTCGGCCGGGAGCCCGGCCCGATGGCCGCCGCGGCGACCGGACACTGACCTTGCCCGAGCAGGCCGGTCACGAAAGGCTCTCCGGGGCTTGGAATTTCCGTGACGTCGCGCAGATCACCGGAATCCGTCCCGGGCGGCTGTTCCGATCCAGCGAACTGAGCGCACTGGACGACGCCGGCCGGCAGGAGTTGGCCGCATTGGGCATTGGCGACGTGGCGGACCTGCGCTCACCCGTGGAGGTCGCGCGCCGAGGATCCGGCGCGGTACCGGAAAGCGTTGTCGTACATCATCTTCCGTTCCCCGAGGTCGCGCGAACTCACGAGGGCGAGGACGCCGGTCACGAGGCCAGTTGGCAGAAGATGATGGCCGAGTCCGCCGACGAGGATCCCGCCGAAGCGGCCCGCCGGTGGATGACTGCGGAATACGAACGGTTTCCGGTCCTGTCCGGTGCGCAACGGGCGGTGCACCAGATCGTCACCATGCTGGGCCAGAGCCGCCCGGTGCTGGTGCACTGCTTCGCGGGGAAAGACCGGACCGGCTTCGCCGTCGCCATCGCACTGGAGGCCGCCGGGGTGGACCGTGACGTCATCCTCGCGGACTACCTGCACAGCAACACCGCGGTCGAGCGACTCCGCACCCGCATCCTCGACGCCATGCGCAGTCGCGACGGCGTGACCGACGAGGTGGTGTCGTTCGCCGAGTCGAGGCTCTCCGACGCGGTCCTCGGCGTGAGCGAGCAGTACCTGGACAGTTCCCGCCGGGTGCTCGACGCCACCTACGGCGGGCTGCCCGGCTACCTCGAGGCCGCCGGTGTGACGGCCGACGATGTGGCCCGTCTGCAAGCCCGACTTCTGGACTGACGCCTCCCAGGGTCAGTTTCCGGGGGTCAGCCGTTGATTCCGGTGGCCCCGTCGGCGCCGTTGGAGCCGGTACCTGTCCAGGAGGCGGTGCCGCCGTCACCTCCGATGCCGCTGGTGACGCCGCCGTCGCCGCCGTGCAGCACGGATATCGGCCCGCGCGCCAGCGAAAAGTATCTCCCACAGCAAATGCTTTGGGGAGGGTTATCCGCCGGCCGACTGCGTCAGCACCACCCCAACGCCCCAGGCCGCAGTGGCGAGCAACCCGGCAGCCAGTTCCACGCCGACCGACAGCGCCACGCCCTTGACGGCGTGCACCGTCGAGGCCCACGCCCGCCTCCTGTCGCGGCGCCCGAGCAACTCCGCGAGGTACACCCCGGCGACGAAACCGACCAGGAGACCCGCCACCGGGATCACGAAGAACCCGACGATGGCACAGACCCCACCCACTGCCAGCGTCCCTGCGCTGACGTCGGCCGCCCGCATCCGCTTCGCCGGCCAGAGGTACTTGACCAGGATCCCGGCTCCGAGCACCGCGGCGGCCACGGCGAGCACCACCCAGGCAGTCGTGGTGCCAACCATGAACGCCCACAACGCGATTGCCGCGAAGACCAGCAGTGTGCCGGGCAACAGCGGCACCAGGATGCCAGCCAGCCCGACGGCGATCGCCACCGCCACGAGGATCAGTCCGCCGGTGCTCACGGTTGTTCAAGCTACCGGCCCGGGTCCACCGATCGGCGGACCCGGACGTCGTCCGCCACACCGTCCCAGTGGTGGACGGCGACAGAGCATGCCAGCCGGGATAGTCGACCCCATGAACACCCGCCGCCTCGTCCCCACCCTGGGTGCAGTGGTCCTCATCGTCGCGGTGCTGCAGACCAGCATCGTGCCGGTCCTTTCCGTCGTCGCCCGCCAGTTGAACGTCTCCTCGGTGGCGGTGAGCTGGGCGGTGACGGCCAACCTGCTGGCCGCCGCGGCCGCCACTCCGCTGATCGGCCGGCTGGCGGATCTGTTCAACAAGAAGTGGGTACTGCTGGGTGCGCTCGGGCTGATCCTCGCCGGCTCCCTGCTCGCGGCGACGACGGCGTCGCTGCCCCTGCTCGTCCTCGGCCGGATCATGCAGGGGATGTCGTTCTCGCTCTACCCCGTCGCGGTCTCGATCCTGCGCGAAGAACTCCCCCCGGAGCGCCTCATCCGGTCCATCGCGATGCTGTCGGCGATGCTGGGGTTCGGCGGCGCGCTGGGCGTCGTCGTCACCGGCGTCCTTATGCCCGCGGGCGCCGGCTACCAGCGGGTATTCTGGCTCAACACCGCTGTCGCGGCGGCGGTCATCGTCGCGGCCGCCGTGGCGGTGCCCAATCGCTCACGCCGCGGTACGGCCCACATCGACTGGGTGGGCGCGGTCGGCCTGGCCTCCGGGCTGTGCAGCCTGATGCTGGCGATCACCCAGGGCTCGACGTGGGGATGGGCCTCGGCGCGGACGGCGGGCGCCGGTGCGGCCGGCGTCGCGATCCTGGTGCTGTGGTGGACGTGGAGCAAGCGTTCCGCTCAGCCCCTGGTGTCCACCGCGATGCTGACGCGCCGTCCGGTCCTGTTGGCCAATTCGGCCACCTTCCTGGTCGGCATGGGCCTGTACTTCTCGTTCCTGGGTATGACGGACTTCGTCGAGGCCCCCGGCTACGGCTTCAACGCGAGCGTCCTGCAGGCCAGCGTCCAGTTCCTGTTGCCCGGCGCGCTCGCCGCCGCCGGCACCGCCCTGATCAGCGGGCGGTGCATCGAGAAGTTCGGCGCCCGCCCGGTGGTGGTGGGCGGCGGGATCGCCGGAGTGGTCGGCTTCCTGATGCTGGCCGGTTTCCACACCAGCCGGTGGGAGGTGGTCGTGGCCGGCCTGCTGACCAACGCCTACATCAGCCTGGCCTACGGAGCGTTGCCCGCGCTGATCGTCGGCGAGGTAGCCCCGGAGGAAACCGGGGTCGCGACGAGCCTCAACGGCATCTTCCGCAAGGTCGGCGGCGCGGCCGCGGCGGCCCTGGTGGCCGCCCTGCTGACTCCGGGCGCAACGGGCTTCGCACCGGAGAGCGGCTTCGTCATCGTGTTCGTCCTGGGCGCCGTGACTGCCGCTGGATCGGTGGCGCTGGTGGGACTGAGCCGGATCAGAGCAACTCGACCGGTCCGCCGAACTGCTCGCCGGCCGGTCAGGCGGGAACTGACCTATTCGGCAGCGACACAATGACATCGGAGATGTCGATGGTGCCAATCGACGAATTCTCATAGGGCACAGCCGAACTGGTGATCTGCAACGTCAGGTTGCCCGGTGCGGTACCGCCATAGGTGTAGACGACGTCGTTGAGGTCGATGGACACCTGGTGGGTTTTGCCGTCCAGCGTCACCGGCACGGGCGTGACGTTCTGGCCGAGAACCAGTTGAGTGCTGTCGTCGACGATCTGGGCGAACACCGCCCGGCTGTTGCCGACGCCGTGGTACGTGAAGCTCAGCGTGGGAGCACCGACGACCTGACTGTCCGCCGGGACTGTCAGGGGCACGTTGATCGCGTTGCGGGCAGGGGAGCCACCGCCGAGGTTGACCGGCACCGGTCCGGCGCCGGGTCCGGAGCCGCCGAGAAGAGGGACGATGCCCAGCCTGCCCCCGAGGTTGGTGGCGGTGACGGGGGCACGGTCGTTGAATCCCGCATCGGTCGGCAGCACCGGTGCGACGTAGTGGTTGCCGAGTTGGTCGAACCACTGGAAGTTCGGAATCGCGTCGGCCGGATTTCCGGAGCGCGCGACGTACTGGTCCAGCCAGGCCAATGTGTCCGTGCGGATCGTCGCGGCCTGGTCGGGACCTACCGGGTAGGCGCAGTAGCCGTGACCACCGCAGTACCAGATCACCTTGGCCGTGGTGCCGTTGCCGATGATGCTCGCGGCGTTAGCCATCGACTGGTTCAGCGGAAAGAGGACGTCCACGGTCCCCTGGGTCAACAGCGTAGGTGCGGTCGCCTTGGAGAGAAGGACGGTGGGGCCGTTGCTGCCCAGAAACGACTGCGACAACGGGCTGAGCCGACCGAACAGGACGCCGGTGGCGATTCCGACATAGATCTGGGGGTTGATCCGAGCCTTGGTGGCCACGAGGGCCAGCAGCAGCAAGGAGTCGTAGGCGGTCTTGAATGTCGCACTGGGATAGAGGGATTGGTTGAGCGAGTTCCAGGAGATATCGGGGGTGATCGCTTCGATCCGGGGGTCTATGCCGGAGGCCGACAGTTGGATGCCCCCGCCCAGGGAACCGCCGATCATGCCGATCCGAGGGTCACCCTGAGCGTCGAGCAGAGCGGGAGTGTCCGCGGCGGCCCAACTGATCAGCGCCGAGACGTCGCGCCCCTCGTAGAAGGGGCTGTCGAGCTGGAACTGCCCGCCGGAGTTGAACTCCCCGCGTGGATCCCAGGTGACGGCGTTGTATCCGGCTACCCGCAGGGCGCCGACCGCCGTCTTCTCCGGCTCGTTCGCGCAGTCGCGGCATAGCGCGTAGGGGTCGGTTTCTCCGGGTTGCCCCAGTCCGGGCCCGTTGAGCACCGTCGGCGCCGTCTGCCCGGCCGTCAAGCCGACGGCGGGGAAGAAATTCGTGCTGATCAGCGTGCCGTCGAAGGACGCGACCTTGTAGGTGTAGGAGAGCGGAGTCGTACCGGGTGCAGCGGCGAGGTCCGCGATGACCGTGGCCAGGACCGACGTCCCGATCAGCGGAGCCAGCACGGTGCCGACGATCGGCGTCTTCTGGAGCGCGGAGATGATCGGCGACGCCGCCGCACCGATGAGGGGAATCTTGGCGAGGGCCGCGTCGAGAGGAGTGATCTCGCTGACGCGAACCTGCCACGTCTCTGTTCCCTTGCCGATCCCGAGGTTGTCCCAGGTGCGGTACGGCAGCAGTGTGAAACCTTGAGCGCTGATCGGGGCCAGCATGTTGGTTCCCAGCGAGAGCTTTCCGCCATTGCTGCCGCCGGCCATGCCGCCGACGGGGGTGTACTTCATGTCAAGACCGCGGGAACTGGTCGCGTTGAGTTGACCGAAGAAGACCCCGTCGGAAAACGACACCACCGGGTTGACGGTGATGCCGGCACTGGGCGCCTTCACGGCGGCCACTGCCCGGGCCGCGGCGGGCAGCGGCGAGCCGCGGCGAGCCAACTCGGGCAGCGGCACCGTCGACCGCCGGCTACCGACCGCTGCCGACACGGCCCTCGGCGCGGAGGCATCGGGGCTTCGGCCGGAGCTTCGTCGATCACGCACGGCCGGACCCGGCGCATGAGTGGCAGCGGCGCCCGGATCTGGTCCCGGGCCGGAATCAGTGCTGTCGGCACGGGCCGTTCCGGCGCTGCAGCACACCGCAGCGCCCACCCCGAAGGCCAACGCCCACCCGGTGATGCCGTCAAGGTTTCGGGAATTGCCCATGAATCGTCGATCCCTCCAACTCCCCGACGCGCTGAGGTGCAACGCTAGCCGTCGGTCAGCCGCAGATGACGCATTTACCCCGGAATGCGTCCTACTGCCGGAAGGCCGCGGGCTACTGCCGGATAGCCGCGGGCTACAGCCGGATAGCCGCGGGCTACAGCCGGAAGGCCGCGGGCTCGGGCGCGGAGAGATCGTCGATCTGGCCCCAGTGGGCGGCGACGTCGTCGACGCTCGGCACCTCGTCGAATGTGACGCCCTTGTTCTGGAACAGCGCCACCCGCTGCACTTTGCCGCCGCCGGCGATGAACACCGACGCGGTGTCGGGCACCTCCTCGGTGCACAGGTAGGCGACGATGGGCGCGACGTACTCGGGGGTCAGCTTCTTGAAGACCTCGGGCGGCAGGATGTCCTCGGTCATCCGGGTGGCCGCGATCGGCGCCATGGCGTTGGCCTTGATGTTGTACTTGGCGCCCTCCTGGGCGAGCGTGTTGATCAGGCCGACCAGGCCGAGCTTGGCGGCGCTGTAGTTGGCCTGGCCGAAGTTGCCGAACAGCCCACTGGTGGAGGTGGCGACGACGATGCGGCCGTAGCTCTGCTCGCGGAAGTGCGGCCAGGCGGCGCGGATCACGTTGTACCCGCCGTACAGGTGGACCTTGAGCACCGAGTCCCAGTTGTCGTAGGTCATCTTGTGGAAGGTGCCGTCCCGCAGGATGCCGGCGTTGCTGACGATGCCGTCGATCTTGCCGAACTCGTCGAGCGCGGTCTTGACCATGTTCTCCGCGCCTGCGGCGTCGGCGACGCTGTCGTAGTTGGCGACGGCACGGCCGCCGGCAGCCTTGATCTCGGCGACGACCTGGTCGGCCATCGAGTGCCCGGCGCCACTGCCGTCCCGCGCACCGCCCAGGTCGTTGACGACGACGTAGGCGCCCTCCTTGGCCAGGGTCAGGGCGTATTCGCGGCCTAGGCCCCCGCCGGCTCCGGTGACGACGATGACGCGATCCTGCACTCCGGGCATGACAGTCCTCTCGGTTGGGGTAGCGGGAGTCGAGATGGCGTCATCGTAAGCCCCGCGTTGCCGGCCTCCGCTAAGAGAGGTCGTCTTGCGCCGGGCTAGTGCCGCTCGGCGGTGACGAAGGTGGAGAAGCCGTCCTGGTAGTCCTGCGTCGGCACCTCGACCCAGCGATGCAGGCGCTTCATCGCGTCGGTGGACGAGATGCCGGTGGCCGCCCAGCCGTGGGCGTTGAGCCACTCGGTGACGTCGGCACGATGCTCGTCGTTGTAGGTCAGGTCGGCGATGTCGACGGTGCGCTCGATGCCCATTTCGTCGGACATCTTCTGCCACCGCTCGCGCATCTGGGCCCGGCGTTCCTCGTCGTGGTGGCGGACCGCCTCGGCGGACACCCGGCTGCCGGGCGCGCTCAGTTCGGTGATCTGCTCGAACAGCCGGTCCTGGGCCTCGGCCGGCAGATACATCAGCAGGCCCTCTGCCAGCCAGGCGGTCGGTTTGGCGGGGTCGAAACCGGCGGCGGCCAGCGCGGCGGGCCAGTCCTGGCGCAGGTCGATGGCCACGGTGCGCCGTTCGGCGGTGGGCGCGACACCGTTCTCGGTGAGGATCTCGTCCTTGTACTCGAGCACCTTGGGCTGGTCGATCTCGTAGACCACCGTGCCCTCCGGCCAGTGCAGCCGGTAGGCGCGGGAATCCAGGCCCGACGCGAGGATGACCACCTGGCGCACTCCTGCCGCGACCGCGTTGGTGAAGAAAGTGTCGAAGAACAGCGTGCGCACCGCCTGGTAGCTGAGCATGTTGGCGAACACTGCCGCGGCCTCCGGGTCGGCCTCGGCGATCTTCTGCTGGGTCTCGTCGCTGAGGAAGCTGTCCCACACCCCGGTGCCGGCCGCGGCCACCAGCATGCGGGCATAGGGGTCACGGATCAGTGGGTCGGCGCTCTCGGTCTCCCGGGCCCGGGCCGCGGCCACCATCACCGCGGTGGTTCCCACGCTGGTCGCGATATCCCAGGTGTCGTCGTGGCTACGCAGGCTGCTCATCGGAACTCCTGATCCTCGGGGCCCTATTCCGCTGACATCCTAGCGAAACTTAGACAGGCTAGGCGGTGCTCGTCGGTGAGTTCTGACAACTGCGACGCCACTGCAGGCCTAATGTCTGCTGCATGGCAACCGTCGCCGCTCGGGGCTCGTATTTCGAGACCGGCCTGGAGATACTTGCCGATCTCGGGTTCGGCGGACTGAAGCTGGCCGAGGTCTGCAACCGCCTGGGTGTGACAACCGGCTCCTTCTACCACTATTTCGCCAACTGGTCGTCCTACACCCGGGAGCTCGTCGCCTACTGGATGCAGGACCGCACGCTGCGCCTGGTCGAGGTGTTCCGCGCCGAGAGCGACCCCCGCCGGCGGATGCACATGATCGTCGCCGAGGTGCTGTCCCTGCCGCACAACGCCGAGGCCGCCATCCGCGCGTGGGGTTCGATCGACCCCGAGGTGTTGGCCGTGCAACGCGAGGTCGACCGGCAGCGGTTCACGGTCTGCTACGACTACGCCATGGAGATCGTCAAAGACCATGAGCAGGCTGAAGTCTTCGGCTACTGGGCGGTCTGCACCCTGGTCGGCTACGAGCAGGCGACGTTACCGCGCGACCCGAAGGTCTACGAGTGGATCAGCACCCAGATACTCGACCTGCTCGAAGCCGGCAGATTCGACAGCGCCCCGCAGCAGTGACCGAGCCGGCAGCAGTGACCGAGCCGGCTGAGACCCGGACGGCGGGTCTGCCCGGCTTGCTCGCATCGGCCGTAGGACGGTTCACCTCGCGTGACCCCGACCGCGACGGGCTTCGGCGGGCCCTGCGGGCGGCGATCGTGATCCCCGCGGCCGCCGCACTGAGCTACGCCGTCGCCGGCCCCACCCAGACCCCGGTGTTCACTCTCGTCGGCTCGATCGCGCTGCTGATCGTGTCGAACTTCCCCGGCGACACCGCCAACCGGGCACTCGGCTATTGCGGCCTCGGGGTGAGCGGCCTGGTTCTGATCACCCTCGGCACGCTCGCCGCGCCGCACCCGCTGCTGGCCATTCCGCTGTGTTTCGCGGTGGGAGCACTTGTGAGCGTGCTGGGGCTGCTCTCCGAGGTCATCGCCGCCGGCCAGCGCGCCACGCTGATGACCTTCATCCTGCCGGTGTGCATCCGCCCGCCCGGCCCACTGGCCGACCGGCTGCTGGGCTGGCTGCTGGCGCTGACCATCTGCGTCCCGGCGGCACTGTTCCTGTTCCCGCCGCGCTCGGGCGGTGAGTTGCGCCGCGACGCGGCCAGGGTGTGCAGCGCTCTCGCCGCGCGCATCGAGGGCGGCACCGATCCCACCGCGGCGGCCGACGAGCTGGCCACCGCGATGAGCGACCTGCACAACGGTTTCCATCGCCGGTCCTTCCGACCCGTCGCGATGACGGCGGGCAGCCGCGCACTGGTCCGGGTGGTCTCCAACCTGCAGTGGTTGTCCGACCGGGTGGACTCCGGCACCGGTGAACTGCTGGGGCCGATCGGCGATCCGAGCGTGCGGGTGCTGCGCTGCAGCGCCGACGTGCTGAGCGCCCCCCGGATCGCGGCCGGCCATGCAGTGGAGGACGCCGAACGGCTGCAGGAGGCCGTCGCCGAGCACCGCGCCACGGCGTTCCGGTACTACGACCGCTACATCACCGACATCCTGTCCGAACCCGACGACGACGCCGCCGTCGTGCTGGGCCGCACCCTGGCCACCCGGCGGACCGTCAGCGCCACCATCGGGCTTACCGGGCGCATCATCGCCGTCGCCGCCGCGATGGACAGCCGCCCGATGGCCGACCGCCTGCTGGGCCGGCAGCTGCCGGAGACCGGGATCGCCGACCGGGTGCACCACAATCCGATGGTCGCCTCGCTCGGCGGCTACCTGAGCACCCGGTCCATCAGCGTCATCAACAGCCTCCGCACCGGTCTCGCGCTCGCACTGGCTGTGCTGGTGACCTTCGTCTTCTCTGTCCAGAACGGCCCGTGGGTGGTACTCGGTGCGCTGTCGGTGATGCGCAGCGGAGCCGTGCTTACCGGCAACACGGTGGTTCGCATGCTGGCCGGCACCGGGATCGGGATCGCGATCGGAGTCGTGGTCATCGGGGTGCTCGGCGTAGATGCGCCGGTGATGTGGGCGCTGTTGCCGGTGGTGGCCTTCGGGTCGGCGTACGTGTCCGTCGTCGGCTCCTTCATGGCCAGTCAGGCGATGTTCACCATGATGGTGATGGTCGTGTTCAACCTGATGCGGCCGACCGGCTGGCAGGTCGGCCTGGTCCGGATCGAGGACGTGCTGATCGGCGCCGCGGTGGGGTTGACGGTGTCGATGCTGCTCTGGCCACGCGGCGCCGAGGGGGCCGTCCAGCGGGCCATCCAGGATGCGCTGTCGACGGGTGCGCGCTACCTGGAGTTCGTGGTGATGCGGGTGACGCGCGGCGCGTCGCCGCACGTCGACACCACGGTCGTCGAACTGTCCAAAGAGATGCTGGTGGCGCTGCGCACCTATGGTGACGCGATCCGGGTGTACGTGTCCGAGAGCGGCGGCGCCGTCGACTCCGACCAACTCGACGCCACCAACCGCATTCCGCGACTGCGCACCGCCGCCGATCTCATCGCAGACGTGAAGCCTCCGCCTCCGGGCGTCTACCCGCGGGCGCGGGAGCTACTCGAGGAGCACACCTCGGCAATCTGTGCCCGGCTCGACGCCACAGCCGAAACCGATTACCAGCCCACGACCGGCTCGCTGAGCGACGAGTTTGTGCTCGCCCTGCGGGCCGATGCCGCCGAGGTCGCCGAGCCGACCCTGGCCGCCCTGCCACTGCTGACCGTCGCGGCCAACATCGAGGAACTGGAACTGAGCTATCCGGCCACCGCCGCCGAGGCGGCCCCGGCCTAGCCCAACACCGCCCGCGCCACGTCGCGTGCCTCGTCCGGGCCGGCTGTCGCCAGCACCGCATCGGCGGCGTCGCGACACTGTTGCAGGGTCACCGATGCGAGCTTGGCACCCACCGGGGTGACCGCGGAGGCGGCCGCCGACAACGACGTGATCCCCAGGCCGGTGAGCACGCACGCCAGCAGCGGGTCGGCGGCGGCCTCACCGCACACCCCGACCGGCTTGCCCTTCGCCTGCCCAGCCCGCGCGGTCTGCGCCACCAGCGCCAGCACCCCGGGCTGCCACGGGTCGGTGAGCGTGGCCAGATCCGAGGACATCCGGTCGGCCGCCATCGTGTACTGCGTCAGGTCGTTGGTCCCGATCGACAGGAACTCCACGTGCTCGAGGATCTTCTCGGCCAGCAGCGCGGCAGCGGGGATCTCGATCATCACGCCCGGGTGGAGGTCGCGTTCCCGCGCCAGGGTTCCGAACCGGCGGGCCTCCTCCACGGTGGCGATCATCGGGGCCATCACCCACGGTGCGTTGCCGGTCCGGGCGGCGGCCGCAGCGATCGCGTCGAGCTGGCGGACCACCAGATCGGCGTCGATGTCGATGATGCGGAACCCACGCACGCCCAGTGCCGGGTTCTCCTCCTCCGGGCTGGCGACGAATTTCAGCGGCTTGTCCGATCCCGCGTCGAGGGTTCGGATCACCACCTTGTGCCCGGCGAACGCGTCGAGGACCTCGGCGTAGATGGCGGCCTGCTCGTCGACCGACGGTTCGCTGTCGCGGTCCAGGAAGCACAGTTCGGTGCGGAACAGCCCGACGCCCTCGACCGGGGCCTGGCGCGCGGCCCGGGCCGCCGTGCCGTCGGCCACGTTGGCCAGGATCGAGACGGCGTAGCCGTCGGCGGTGCCGCCCGGGCCCGTCCAGCTCGCCATCCCCGCGGCGGCGCCCGCGGCCGCCGCGCCGGCCCCCGCGGCGGCGGCCCCGGCGGGGGGCCCCCCCCTGGTGGCCCGCCACCCCGCCC
>CAYTOD010000083.1:0-243 GCA_964439315.1 uncultured Mycobacterium sp.
TTCAACGGCAACGGCGGAAAGGGCGGGGACGCCGGCAACCCGAGCAACGGCGGCGACGGCGGCACCGGCGACGCCGGAACAAGTGGCGGAACCGGCGGAACCGGCGGCAACCCCGGGACGGCCGGCGCCGGTGGTGCCGCGGGAACCGGCGGCACGGGCGGCTCCGACGGCGGAACTGGCAACGCCGTCACCTCCGGAGGCGACGGCGGCCGGGGCGGCGACCGCGACGTCAACCCGGCCGGG
>CAYTOD010000083.1:253-16282 GCA_964439315.1 uncultured Mycobacterium sp.
GCAATGGCGGCGACGGCGGCACCGCCGGATCAGTCGGCAACGGCGCTGCTGGTGGAAAAGGTGGATCCGGTACGGGCACCGGCGCGGGCGTCTCCGTACAGGGCGGCAGGGGTGGCAAGGGCGGCACCGCGGCCGGCGGCACCGGCGGAGCAGGCGGTCGGGGCGGCGCTGCTTACGCCGATGGCAGCGGATCTAATGCCACGGCCACTGCCGGAGACGGCGGCACCGGCGGCACCGGCATCTTCGGCGGCGACGGCGGCACCGGCGGCTACGCAACCGCGAAAGGTACCGGCGCCACCAACGCCACCGCCGGTTCGGGCGGCGACGGCGGCACCGGATCCGTCGTGGCCAACGCCGGTGACGGCGGCGACGGCGGGACAGCCCTGGTCGACGGCGTCAGCGGGATCGCCCAAGGCGGCAACGGCGGCAACGGCGGCAACGGCGGGACGGGCGGCGTCGGCGGCCGCGGCGGTAAAGCTACCGGGGGAGCCACCCAGATCGACGGGTCCGACGGAATCCCTCCGCCGCCCCCGTAACGTCCCGCGCAAACACGGCGCTGGTCTAGGTTTCATCTGTGCAAGGGCCGAACTTCGAGGGTGCCCATGAGGCGCTGGCTCAACGGGTGGACAACCTGATCGGCGCCGAGGGTTCGCTCACCTTTCCGGCGGTGCCGGCACTGGTCGACATGTTCACCGACAAGTGCGCTGCGGTCTTCGCCGAGGCCGGCCGCGCGTTCAACGAATCCGAACGCAACCATCTCCGTGGGCTTTTGGCCCGGGTGACGGTCGAGGCGTACGCCTTCTCCCAGCGGTCCTCCATCACGGTGAGCTACCAGTCGCTCAGCGCGCAGCCGATGAACTACCGCGTGGTCCCCAATCTCATCTCCATCGAGCAGGCCTACGACGCGTGGATCGCGAACCGTGAGTCACCGCTGTTCGGACGGGCGCCGGACGCCCGTGTCTTGGCTCTCGCCGCCGAGTCCGGCGATCCGGCCACAGCGCCGGTGCTCGACATCGGTGCGGGTACCGGGCGCAACGCCGTCCCTTTGGCCCGTCGCGGCCACCCCGTCGACGCCGCGGAGTTGAACGACACCTTCGTCGACATGCTGTCCCGCACCGCGCAGCGAGAGTCGTTGAACCTGAGGGCGATTGCGCGCGACGTCTTCCGGGACGACGAAGACCTCCGTCGCGACTACTCGATGATCGTCGTCTCCGGGGTGGTGTCGGAGTTCCGCACCACCCAGCAGTTGCGCACACTGTTCGACCTGGCCGCGCGCCGCCTCGCGCCGGGCGGCGCACTGCTCGCCAACGTCTTCGTCGTCGCGGACGGCTACACCCCCGACGAGGCGGCACGCCAGTTCGCCCAGTTGTCCTATTCGGGATTCTTCACCCGGGCCGAAATCGCCGATGCGGTGACCGGACTCACCTTGGAACAGGTGGCCGACGACAGCGTGTACGAGTACGAGAAGGCGAATCTCAGTGCGTCGGCCTGGCCCCCGACCGGCTGGTACATCAACTGGGTGACGGGCCGGGACGTCTACGGGAAGAAGGTGGCGACCCCACCGATCGAGTTGCGCTGGCTGGTTTTCCGCAAGCCGGGCGGATCAGCCGAATCGTCCTGAGATGTAATCCTCGGTGGCCTTCTCCCGGGGGACGGAGAAGATCTTGCCGGTGTCGTCGTACTCCACCAGCCGACCCGGTTTGCCGGTGGCCTCGAGGTTGAAGAACGCGGTCTGATCGCTGACCCGGGCGGCCTGCTGCATGTTGTGGGTGACGATCACGATGGTGAAGTCCCGCTTGAGTTCGACGATCAGATCCTCGACCGCCAGAGTCGAGATCGGGTCGAGCGCCGAACACGGCTCGTCCATCAGGAGAACATCCGGTTGGACGGCGACGGCACGGGCGATGCACAGCCTCTGCTGCTGGCCGCCCGACAGTCCGCCGCCGGGCATGTCGAGGCGGTCCTTGACCTCGTTCCACAGGTTGGCCCCGCGAAGCGCGCGCTCGGTGACCTCGTCGAGGAGGTTGCGGTTGCGGACGCCCTGCAACCTCAGGCCGGCCACCACGTTGTCGCGAATCGACATGGTGGGAAACGGATTCGGCCGCTGGAACACCATGCCGATCGTCTTGCGCACGCTGACCGGATCGACCCCGGCGCCGTAGATGTCGTGGCCGTCGAGCAGGACCGAGCCCTCGACGCGCCCACCCGGAACAACCTCGAGCATCCGGTTCAGCGACCGCAGGACGGTCGACTTCCCGCATCCGGACGGGCCGATGAACGCCGTGACGCTCCGCTCCGGGATCGTCATCGTCACATCGGCCACCGCGTGGAAGGCACCGTAGAAGATATTGACGTCTTTGAGGTTCAGCTGCTTGCTCATCGTGATCGTTCCCCCGGCCCTCAGGCCCTATTCCGTCTCAGATACTTGTTGACCAACGCCGCCGCCAGGTAGAGCGCCGCCACCAGCAGGATCAGCGTGAGTGCCGCTCCCCAGACCCGTGCTCGCCCAGCCGCTTCCGGGTTGGTCAACTCGGTGTAGATCAGCAGCGGCAGCGATGCCATGTTCCCGTTGAACGGGTCGTAGTTGATTGACCGTGCGTAGCCGACGAGCACCAGCACCGGCGCCGTCTCGCCCATCACCCGGGCGAGGGCGAGCAGCAGGCCGCTGATGATTCCGGGAAGTGCGGTCGGCACCACGATGCGCACGATCGTCGTCCACTTCGGGATGCCCAATGCATACGACGCTTCGCGCAGTTCGTCGGGCACCAGCTTGAGCATCTCCTCGGTGTTGCGCACCACGACCGGCAGCATCAACAGGACCAGCGCCAGCGCGGTCGCGAAGGCGCTCTGCGGGAATCCCAGAGTCGCGATCCACAGTGCGAAGACGAAGAGCGCGACCACGATCGAGGGCACTCCGGCGAGGATGTCGACCATGAAGGTGGCGACCTTGGCGAAGGTCCCGCGGCCGTACTCGACGAGATAGATCGCCGCCATGATTCCCAGTGGAACAGCGAGCAGCGCAGCGATTCCGGCTTGAATGACCGTCCCGTAGATGGCGTGGTAGACGCCCCCCGTGAATTGATCGGGCAGCACACCGGCGAGTGATTTGCTCCACCACGTCGACGACAGGACGGCGTGAAGGCCCCGCTGCAGGAGCGTGCCGAGGACCCAGATGAGGGGGACCATGGCCACCGCGAACGCCGTGGCGAAGAGCACCGCGGCGAGTTTGTCCTTCACCTTGCGCGAGGTGGCCGTGGGATGAAAGACATCCCCCGTGCCGGCCCTGCCCGGTACCAGTGCCCGCGTCATCCGCCGCTCACCCTTCCCCCTGCTGCGGCCCGGGCCAGCGCGTTGACCACGAACGTCAGCACGAACAGCACGAAGCCGGCCGCGATATAGGCCCCGGTGGGCAGTGCCGAACTGAATTCCGCTGCCGCCGAGGCGATCTTCGAGGCGAACGTGTACCCGCCGTCGAACAACGACCAGTGGCCGGGAGTGGCCGCCGCCCGCAGGATGATCAGCACCGCAACGGTTTCCCCGAGTGCCCGACCCAGACCCAGCATCGCCCCGGCGATCATCCCGCTGCGTCCGTAGGGGAGCACCGTCATCCGGATGACTTCCCACTTGGTCGCACCGAGTGCCTGAGCTGCCTCCACGTGGGAGCGGGGCGTCAGCGCGAAAACCTCGCGGGTGACGGCGGTGATGATGGGCAGGATCATTACCGCGAGGACGATGCCGGCGGTGAAGACCGTCCCGCCACCCGACAGGGAGACGTTTCCCTTGCTGAACAGGAACATCCATCCGAGGCGCTCGTTGAGGAACGTCGTCACCGGCTCCAGCCGTGGAGCCAGCACGAAGATCCCCCAGAGCCCGAAGACGATCGACGGCACCGCCGCAAGCAGATCGACCAGGATGGCGAACGGCCGCGCCAGACGTCCCGGCGCGTAGTTCGTGAGGAACGCCGCGATGCCGATGGCAATGGGCACCGCGACCAACAGCGCGAAGACGGAACTCAGCACGGTCACCTGAAACAGCCCGGCGATACCGAAACTGAGGTTCGCCGGATCGGTGGTGTCGAACGCCGAACTGGTGAAGAAGTCCGCCTTGTTCGCCCGCAGGGACGGCAGCGCACGGATCACCAGGAACAGCGCCATGACCGCGATCGCGCCGACGATCGTCGACGCCGCCGACACCGCGAGCGATCGGAAGATGCGCTCACGCCAGTCGGTGACGTGCCGACCCGTCGCAATCCGATCCGGGGACTCCGCGGTGACGCGGATCCCGTTGGCGCTCTGGGCCGACGGCACCGACGGTTCCGTCATCGGCGCGACCGGACTCACCCGATGGCCCCGATAGCGGCTCCCAGCTTGTCCTTGAAGGAGTCCGGTACCGGGATGTAGCCGTTGTCGGCCAGACCCTCCTGGCCCTTGCCGAGGGCGACCGTCAGGAAGTTCTTGACCGCCTTGCCGGTATCGGCGTCGGGGTACTTGGAGCAGACGACCTCATAGGTGCCCAGGACGATCGGGTAGGCGCCCGGCTGGGTGGGCATATAGAACGACGAGGTGTCGAGAACGAGGTCATTGCCCTGGCCCTTGATCTTCACCCCGGCAATGGACTTGCCGACCGATTCCGCCGACAGAATGACCGGGTCCGGACCTCCGGAGGTGACGATCTCGGCGATCGACAGACCTTGGTTCTTGGCGAAGGACCATTCGTTGTAGGTGATGGATCCGGCGGTCGTCTTGATCGCCGCCGAGGTGCCCTCGTTGCCTTTCGCGCCTTCGCCGACGCCGCCGTTGAACGTCTTGCCGGCACCCTTGCCCCAGGCTCCTGCGGAGGCGGCATCGAGGTACTTCTGGAAGTTGTCGGTGGTGCCGGACTGGTCGCTGCGGAAGATCACCACGATCGGCTGGGCCGGAAGGGTCTTGCCCGGATTCAGCGCGGCAATCTCCGCGGCGTCCCACGTGGTGATGCTGCCGTTGAAGATCTTCGCCGCGGTGGGTCCGTCGAGGACCAGGGAGTCGACGCCGGGAACGTTGTAGGTGATGGCGATCGGCCCGAAGACCAGCGGGAGGTTCCAGGCGTCATTGCCACCGCATCGCGCCTTGGCCTTCTCGACCTCGCCCTTGTCCGCGTTCAGGGGCGAGTCGGTACCACCGAAATCCGTTTGACCACCGAGAAACTCGGAGACGCCGGCACCAGAGCCGCTGGAAGTGTAGTTGACGGTGTAGCCCGGGCAGGCCGTCTCGTATGCGGTGACGAAGCGGGTCACCGCGTTCGCCTGAGCGGACGATCCACTCGCCTTGAGCGACTTCGTTCCGGCGCAGGAAGCTCCCGAACCGCTACCCGAGGACGCCGACGGGGTGTTGTTGTCGCTGCCGCAACCGGCGAGCGTGAGCATCGCCGCCGCCGACACCGCAGCAACCAACTTGGTCCGACCCACTGTTTCCCTCTTTCCCATTAAGGACTTTCTCATTGAGGATGCTTCTGAGACCGAACCTAGGCGGCCCGGGTGGACGGCTCGCGCACAGCTGGTTACGGGATCATGAAGAAGTCGGTGTAGCCCGAATGATCTGCACCACAGCAGGTCCCAGCGTCATCAGGCCCCGGGAAGACACCCGGAATTCAGCCCTCGTTCACCGTGGTGCCGCTCAGGCCGAGGTCAGCCCGGACACCTGGAAGATCACGCGCCGGGAGATCTCCACCGCGTGGTCGGCGAACCTCTCGTAGAACCGCCCGAGCAGGGTCACATCCACGGCGGCCGCGACGCCGTGCGTCCACTCACGATTGAGCAGCACGGTGAAGAGGTGGCTGTGCAGTTCGTCCATCGAATGGTCTTCCGCGCGGATGAGTTGGGCCTCTTCCGGATCCCGCGACAGAATCACGCCACCCGCCCGCCGTCCCAGATCGACAGCGAGCCTGCCCATTTCGGCGAAGTATCCGCAGACGGACTCCGGGAGAACGCGGTGGGGGTGGCGGCGACGGACGATCTCCGCCACATGCACGGCGAGGGTCCCCATCCGTTCGGCCTCCGCGACGATCTGGCTGCAACCGAGCAGCGACCGCAGCTCACCACCACCCGGCGTGTCCAGGGCCAGGGCGAGTGCCGACGCCTCGGCCCGCTCGCCCGCGGCGAGGAAATCCTCGTGGTGGCCGATCACCTGCTCCGCCAGCACCAGGTCCGCGTGCATGAGGGCCCGCGTGGCGGTTTCCATGGCGATGCCGGCCATCCGGCAGATGTCGGACACCTGATCCGTCAGGACGCTGAGTTGTTGCTCGCCTGCGCTTCTCACGCCTCGAATGTAATTGCGCCAGTGATTCGGCCCACCTACGGAGCTTGAACGCTGGGTGAATGTACGCCAGCGGAATGCGTACATTTCGGTGATCTATCCCTCGAGCTTGTAGCCGAGCCCTCGGACGGTGAGCAGGTGTACCGGATTGGCGGGGTCGGGTTCGATCTTGGACCTCAACCTTTTGACGTGGACGTCGAGCGTCTTGGTGTCGCCGATGTAGTTGGCGCCCCAGACACGGTCGATCAACTGGACCCGGGTGAGCACGCGTCCCTTGTTGCGGATCAGGTATTCGAGGAGATCGAACTCCTTGAGTGGTAGCGCTATCCGCTGTCCGTGCACTGTGACGATGTGCCGTTCGACATCCATCCTGACCGGGCCGGCCTCCAGGAGCGCGTCGACCCCGAACGCTTCGTCGGCTTCGACGCCCCGGCGGAGTACCGCCCTGATCCGGGCGATCAGTTCGCGCGCCGAGTAGGGCTTGGTGACGTAGTCGTCGGCACCTATCTCCAGACCCACGACCTTGTCGATCTCGGTGTCGCGCGCCGTGACCATGATGACCGGCACACTCGATCGTGTCCGCAATTGCCGGCACACCTCGTTGCCGCTCATCCCGGGCAGCATCAGGTCGAGCAAGACGATGTCGGCCCCGGTCTCGTCGAAGGCCGCGAGAGCCGAGGGGCCGTCACCGGTGACCGTGACCTCGAAACCTTCCTTGCGCAGCAGGAAGGCAAGTGGATCGGCCAGCGACTCCTCGTCCTCGACGATCAGCACGCGGATCACTGCGGGACCTTCGCCACGGCCAGAAGTTAACCGGTCAAGGTGATGTGAATCTTGCACCACCGTGAAGGTTCAGTGAACGGACGGAGCGAGCGAGGTGGAATCGCACAGCGGAGTCCGCACCGCGGATTCGCATCGAGCGGCCAGTTCTCGACGTGCTCCCAGGGGAAACTCCAGCCGCCGTGCCTGAACGTGGACGACGGTCCTCCGCACCCGCGCGATTCGCTTCAGCGACGCCCAGATTCGGTCGTCGCCCAGAAAGGCCGTGACCGTGGATGGACTGCCGTCGCGGTGATGGTAGGTCAGCCGTAACGGTTGAACCGGCCGAGCCGCATCGAGAGCAGCCTGGAAGAGCGCCGGCCGGAACTGCCCGTGGTCCCTACCGCAGTAGGTGGTTCCCTCCGGGAACGCGACCACCGTCTTACCCTGACGCAGCCGGTCCCCGACCTCGGTCACGACGCCCGGAAGCTGCCGCAGACTGCCGCGTTCGATGGGGATCACCTTGGCCAGCCTTGCCGCGAGCCCGACCGCCGGCCAGTCGACGAGATCGGCACGGGCGACGAAATTCCCCGGTATCACCGAGGAGATCGCGAAAACATCCAGCCACGAAACGTGGTTGCTGACTACCAGAACGCCGCCGGGTTGACCCACGATCCGTCCGGACAGCGTGATGCGCAGACCCAGCGCGCGCAGGAACGCCCTGCAGTACCAGCGCCTGGCGTGAACACGGCTCGGAAGCGGTGCCGCCAACACCGGCATCATGAGGAGGAGGACGGCGGCGACCGTGATGCGCCGGACCTGGCGGACCGCCGCCAAAGTTCTTTCCCCCCAATGCCCTACCGACGACTGCACACAGCGGTCGTCACACGACGTCTGCGGAAACCACGGGTGCTCGACGGTTCCCATCAGCCCGGTTCCCATCAGCCCTGCCCGATCGCCGACGCCGAACGCAGCCGCGAGAGATAGCGAACGTCTGCTCGCCGTTTGTCCAGCAGAGCGGGGAAGTCACCCACCCCGAATTCGGGGTCATGGGACGGCTGACCACAGATCTGGGCGCCGAGTCGCAGATAGGCCCGCATCAGCGGCGGGACGGTGATCCGCTCGGGCGGCACGATGCTGTCGAGCGGCCGTCCCTCGATCACCACGGGACGGCGGGGTGTGACCATCAGGGTGGCGTCCGCGCTGTGCCGGCGGAGAACGACGTCGCGAATTCCTCGAAGGCGGCTTCCGGGAATGCCGTCGCCGTGGGTGGGCACCGACACGCAACCGATGACGTAGTCGTATCCGAACCGGTCGAGATAGGCGAGGATTCCCGCCCACATCATCAGGATCACCGCTCCGTTGCGGTGATCGGCGCGCACGACTGCGCGTCCCATTTCCACCATGTAGGGCCGGAGGGGGTCCAACGCTCTGACATCGAATTCGGTTGCGGTGTAGAGCCCTCCGGCGGCGATGGCCCCGGCCGGCGAGAGCATGCGATAACAGCCGACGATCTCTCCGGAGGTGTTCTCTCGCACCAGGACGTGGTCGCAGTGTTCGTCAAAGGCGTCGGCGTCCCGGGAATCCTCATTCGACAGGGCGAAGCCCGGTTCGGTGGAGAACACCGAGTAGCGAAGCCGTTGCGCGGCGTCGATGAGGGCGGGTTCGGACGTGACGAGAAGCGTGTAACTGCTGCCGGACATCCGGCGGGTCTCAGCGTGGTCGGGGGAGATGAGAACAGATGAGGTGTTCACGTCTCCCGACAGTTGCGCACCAGCATGAAACAACTGCAACGGCAGGGTTTTATGTCGATGTATTGATGATGACGAGTCCTTGTTCAGGCGACGACGGCGCTGTGAACAGGAGCCACGCCGAGGTGAACGTCGCGACAACGAAAGGCCCGCGAGGGCGATCTCAGCTCCATCGCGTAAACCAGTCGCGGCACCGTCGAAAGCCGTTCGCAGGGAAACTCACCCACGTGGACGAACCCCGCCTTCTCCGCGATGACGCGTGCCGGCCCGTTCGTCGCACGGATCATCATCACGGCATTGCGGGCACCCGATTCACCACCGATCCGGAGCCTTTCCTCGCGAAGAAGCCCACCCAGGCCGCGCTTGACGTCCTCGACGTAGAGCCCGCCCAGATACGCCGTCTCCCTGCGGATCCGGACGAAAGCACAAGCGGCGATGGATGTGTCGGTGCGCTCGACAGCCAGAACGTGCGTTGCCGGGTCCGCCAGGCGGAGATCCCAGGATTCGGCCCCGTGCTCAGAGCTGGCCCACGAGTGCGCCAGATCGGAATCAACCCAGTTCGCGTAGGTCCGGCCCGCGATAGGAAGGACGAACTGCGCGAGCCTCTCACCGTGACCCGCGTGATACCGACGCAACGTGTAGCTCATGGTGTCCGCAGGTTATGCGGAGCGTCCGGCGTCGAAAGGACGCTTTGGCTGGCGGTTAGTCGACGGGAAGAAGAAATCTAACGAAACGGGCTGGGGCGCCGACGGGGTACGAGCCGCTGCGGCATCCCTCAGTCGCAGCACCCGGTGGTTTCACAGGAGTCGGCGACCAGAGGTGTTGGAACACAGCAGTTTCGGCCCTTCCACGCCTCACTCCCTTCGCGTACTGCGACGGCGGCGATCACCAGGCCGGCGACCGGGTCGGCCCAGGACCAGCCGAACAGGCTGTTGAGGAGCAGCCCGGCCAGCAGTACGGCGGAAAGATACGTGCAGAGCAGGGCCTGTTTGGAATCGGCGACGGCTGAGTGTGATCCGAGTTCGCGTCCGGTACTGCGTTGGACCCAGGACAGCACGGGCATCACCACCAGGCTGACCGCGGCCAGCGCGATGCCCACGATCGAGGGACGCGGTTCGGCATAGCCGGCCAGGGCGCGCAGTGATTCCACGCTCACGTAAGCGGCCAGCGCGAAGAACGACAGCGCGATGACCCGCAGTGCGGTTCGCTCCCGGGCCTCGTGGTCGGGCTTGGAGAATTGCCATGCCACCGCCGCCGCGGAGGAGACCTCGATCACCGAGTCCAGGCCGAACCCGACCAGCGCCGTCGACGACGCCTGCGCCCCGGCGCTCAGGGCAACCACCGCCTCGATCACGTTGTAGCTCATGGTCGCGGTCACCAGAAGCCGGATCCGCCGGGTCAGAACCCGTCGCCGCTCCGGGGCGAGGGGCACCGGACCAGGGTGGTCAACACTCATCGGAATCCCCTTCGCAGGAGCCGATTCCGTAGTCAGGGCACAGGGCCACCGCTTGCCCGGTCGACTGCAGCACCGACTCGGCACTGGCAAGCAGGTCGATCAGCGCGGGCTCGGAGAGCCGGAACAGCGACGCCCGGCCTACCGGTGCGGAATCGACCAGACCGCACTCCTTGAGGCAGGCCAAATGCTTGGAGACGGTGGACTGGGCCAGTCCGACTTCGGCGACCAACTCGCCGACCCGGGCCTCCCCGAGGGCAAGGCGGCGGAGGATCGCCAGCCGGGCGGGATCGCCGAGTGAGCGGAACAACGCCGCCGCCGGCGCCAACTCGACCCTGGTCACTTCTCCCGACGGGATCGCCATAGGGCGATGTTATCGGCCGCGAGTGACATGGGCCCAGAACCGGACTTCGCGGTTTTACGGACGAAGCGTCCGCATCGCGCCGAGCACCGCCGCCACATGGGCCACCTCGTGGACGCGGAAAATGCCGGTGCCCCCCAGAGAGGCGAGCACCGCGAAGAATCCCTCGGCCGTGCGGAACTGATCCTCGAACAGGTCGAAGGCATGCGGAAGGGCATTGCAGATCGGTACGCCGAGGCTGCGCAGCCGAAAGCCGTTGAGCAGCACGTGCGTCTGGTGCTGGATCCGCACCGCCGGAGTGGTGAGGTTTCCGTAATCGAAGCCGATCGCCGGATCGATGGCGATGCGGTCGACTCCAGCTGCCCTGGCCGACTCGATGCGCCCGGCGAGCGCGTCGCGGATGCCCGGAAACGGGTCGGCGTCGAGGGTGACGTCGGTGACGTCGCGGACGTTGTCGGCGGTGACGTGGCAGATGATCACCGTCGCGTCGAATTCGGCCGCCAGAGCGTAGATCTCGTCCTGACCGGCGGCGCCGCTCAGGTTGAGCACGGTGGCGCCGGCCTCGAGGCAGGCACGGACGACGGGCAGCTCGTACGTTTCCACCGACACGTCGATCCCGTCGTCGGCCAGCTCTTCGATGACCGGCACGAGCGCGGCGATCTGCTCGTCGGCGCCCACCCGAGCGGCCTTGTAGTCGCTGCACTCGGCACCGATGTCGACGAAGTGCGCACCCTGTGCAGCCATCACCCTGGCCTTGCGCACGGCCGACGCCGTGCTCACCGCGATGCTTTCCCGATAGGTGGAATCGCGAGAGAGGTTGACCACGCCCATGACGACGGGCGTCGCGTCGGTGTCGTAGGTCCGCGATCCGATGCGCAACGGGGCGACGGGTTGATCGACGTCATCGGCGTGGGCGTTGGCCAGCGCGGTCAGGGCGGAGAGGGAGAGCACAGCGCGAGCCTAGTGGTGGCCTGACCGGCCAACCCCCAACAAACACTCCCAACAAACACAAAGGTCACGACCTCTTTCGAGATCGTGACCAAAGTGCTCGCAGTTCCGGAGAACCGCGCGTTGTGGGCGAAGGGGGACTTGAACCCCCACGTCCCGGAGGACACTGGCACCTGAAGCCAGCGCGTCTGCCATTCCGCCACTCGCCCAAAACAACCGGGCGAGCCTATCACGGTGGCGGGGGAGAGGCTGACCTGTACTGATGCCATTCCGAGACCTCGCGTGACACGGCGCTGCCGAACTGGGCCGATACAGTGAGAACAGCTGTGACGTTGCGAAAGGGGCGGCGTATTACAGGCAGGACCATCGTCGATGGGTAATCAGAAGAGTCTGGTCCAGCGTCTCGAGCGAATGCTCGAAGACGGAGTCGGAGACGTCTTCGCCCGGGTCTTCGGCGGCTCGATCGTTCCGCAGGAAGTAGAGGCCCTGCTTCGCCGGGAAGCCTCCGACGCCGTGCAGAACCTGCCCGGCGACCGCTACCTCGCCCCCAACGACTACGTGATCACCCTCAGCGATTCCGACTACCGGAAATTCAGCGCCGACCGAGAGTTCACCTCCGGCGCATTCGCCCGACACCTGGGCGGGTACATCCAGGAACAGGGCTGGCAGACGTATGGTGATGTCGTTGTCCGGTTCGAGCAGTCCGACCACTTGCACACCGGCCAGTACCGTGCCCGCGCCGTCGTCAACCCCGACGCCGACCCCAACCCGTCCCATCCAGCACCCGTCCAAGGACAACCGACTCATGCGTACACCGCAGAACCAGGAGCAGCATCGATGACCGACAATTCGAGCTACCGCGGCGGCCACGGGACCGGCGAGGATCACCACGAGGACCCGTACGGCCAGTCGCAGGATGCCGGCGCCCAGGATCAGCAGCGCCCCGCCCACCCGGCCGATCAGGGGTATGCCCCCAGCTACGAGGCTCCGACCTACGAGCCGCAGGGCTACCAGCCCCGGCCGGCCTACCCCGACCAGGGCGGATACCCCGACCACGGCTACAGCCAGGGCGCGGGCCAGGGCTCGGGCCCGGGCTACGGCCAGGGCGCGGCCCCCGGATACGGACAGGGTTACGGCTACGAGCAGCGCCCGGCACCCGGGTACTCCCCGGGCTACGACCAGGGCTACCGGCAGGCGCCGCCGCCCGGGTACGGCGGCCAGCCGTCCTACGGTCCCCCGCCCGGTGGCGGCTATCAGGCCCCGGCAGGCGACTACGACTACGGCCGCCCGCGTTACGAGGAGCAGGGATACGGCCGTCAGGACCCCCGCCAGCCCTACCCCGAGCAGCAGGGCTACCCGCAGCAGCAGGGTTACAACTACGGCCGCGCCGAGTACGCCCAACCGGAGTACGGCCAGGAGTACGCCCAGCCGGAGTACGGCCAGCCCGGCGGCTACGCGCCCGCCGGCCCTCCCGCCGGATACGGACAGCCGCCGGCTGCCGGCGACTACGACTACGGCCAGCCGGCCGGCCACCAGGCTCCGGCCGGTTACGGCCAGCCCGGCGGCTACGCACCGCCGGCGGCTCCGGGCGAGTACGCCGCGGCCGCGCGCTCGGTGACCCTGCAGCTCGACGACGGCAGCGGCCGCACCTACCAGTTGCGCGAGGGCGCCAACGTCATCGGCCGCGGCCAGGAGGCCCAGTTCCGGCTCCCCGACACCGGGGTGTCGCGGCGGCACCTGGAGATCCGCTGGGACGGCCAGGTGGCACTGCTCAGTGACCTGAACTCCACGAACGGAACCACGGTCAACAACGCGCCGGTGCAGGAATGGCAGCTGGCCGACGGTGACGTGATCCGGCTGGGCCACTCCGAGATCATCGTCCACGTTCGCTGAGGTCGCTTCGTACTCGGGCACTGCGGGGCCCAAGTATCCTGTGACGTTGCCGACGTCGTCCCCGATCCGGCGTGCGTCTGCGGGGGCGGCGTCCACACCAGGATCCGGAGGAGCGTCGCATGCAGGGACTCGTTCTGCAGCTGACGCGCGCCGGGTTCCTCATGCTGTTGTGGCTGTTCATCCTGTCGGTGCTGCGCATCCTCCGCAATGACATCTACGCCCCCACCGGTGTGGTGATGGCCCGCCGTGGACTGGCCATGCGCGGTGTCCGCTCACCAGCCCGGCAGAGCCGGGGCGCCGCCCGCTATCTGGTGGTCACCGAGGGCGCGCTGACCGGCACCCGGATCCCGCTGAGCGGTCAGCCCGTGCTGATCGGCCGGGCCGATGACTCCACCCTGGTGCTCACCGACGACTACGCCTCCACCCGGCACGCCCGGCTCTCCCAGCGCGGTACCGACTGGTACGTCGAGGACCTCGGTTCGACCAACGGCACCTACCTCGACCGCGCGAAGGTGACCACCGCGATTCGCGTTCCCATCGGCACGCCGGTGCACGTCGGCAAGACGGCGATCGAGTTGCGACCGTGACCCTGGCCCTGCGCTACGCCGCCCGCAGCGATCGCGGACTGGTGCGCGCCAACAACGAGGACTCCGTCTACGCCGGGGCGCGCCTACTGGCCCTGGCCGACGGCATGGGCGGCCACGCCGCCGGCGAGGTGGCCTCCCAGCTGGTCGTCGCCGCGCTGGCCCACCTCGACGACGACGAGCCCGGCGGCGACCTGCTCGGCAAGTTGGAACAAGCCGTGCACGAAGGCAACACGGCCATCGCCGAACAGGTGGAGTTGCACCCCGACCTCGAGGGAATGGGCACCACCCTGACCGCCATCCTGTTCGCCGGTGACCGGCTGGGCATGGTGCACATCGGCGACTCCCGCGGCTATCTGCTGCGCGACGGGGAACTCACCCAGATCACCAAGGACGACACCTTCGTCCAGACCCTGGTCGACGAGGGGCGCATCACCGCCGAGGAGGCCCACACCCACCCGCAGCGCTCGCTGATCATGCAAGCGCTGACCGGGCACGAGGTCGAGCCGACGCTGACCATGCGCGAGGCCCGCGAGGGCGACCGCTATCTGCTGTGCTCCGACGGGCTGTCCGATCCGGTCCGGCACGAGACGATCCTCGAGGCGCTGAAGATTCCCGACGTCGCCGCCAGTGCCGACCGGCTGATCGAGCTCGCGTTGCGCGGGGGCGGACCGGACAACGTCACCGTCGTCGTCGCCGACGTCGTCGACCACGATTACGGCGGCCAGACCCGGCCCATCCTGGCCGGCGCGGTGTCCGGCGACGACGACAGCCTCGACCCGCCGAACACCTCGGCGGGGCGGGCCGCGGTGCTGGCCCCGCGTGCCCCCGTCGTGAAACCCGTTGCGGTAGAACCGGAATCACCGCCGAAGCCCAAGTCGCGCAAGCGGGGCATCATCGCCGCCGCGCTGGTCCTGCTGCTGGCGGTGGCCGGGCTGGGGATCGGATACAAGATCATCCGCGGCTACTACTACGTCAGCGCGGTCGATCAGACGGTGACCATCATGCAGGGCGTTCAGGGCTCGCTGCTCGGTGTCCGCCTGCAGAAGCCCTACCTGTCGGGGTGCATCAACGACCGCGGCGAACTGTCCCAGGTGAGCTACGGGCAGGCCGATCAGGAACTGGGGTGCTCGTTGATGCGCCTGCAGGACCTCCGGCCCGCCGAGCGGGCGCAGGTGTCGGCGGGTCTTCCCACCGGCAGCCTCGAGGACGCCATCAACCAACTGCGCGAACTGGCCCGCACGTCGTTGCTGCCGGTGTGCCAGCCACCGGCACCGCCGGCACCGCCGCGCGGGCCGCGTCCCGGTCCGGGGAACGGCAACGCCGTACCGGTTTCCCCGCCTGCGGGAACACTGCCCGCCCCGGCGCAGAAGCCGGGCACCGACTGCCGGGCGGCGACATGACCGGCGGACTCGTGACCCTGACCGAGGCGGTCCCGGCAACATGACGACCGCGCCGCAGGCGGCGGTGGCCGTTGCCCCGCCACTGCCGACCCGCCGCAACGCCGAACTGGCACTGCTGTTCTTCGCCACGCTGATCACCGGCATCGCGCTGCTGATCGTCGAGGCCAATCAGGAGCAGGGCCTCAACTGGGACCTGCTGACCTACACCCTGGCGTTCCTGGCGCTGTTCCTCGGCGCGCATCTGGCCATCCGACGGTTCGCGCCGTACGCCGACCCGCTGCTGCTGCCCGTCGTGGCGCTGCTCAACGGGCTGGGCCTGGTCCTGATCCACCGCCTGGACCTGGTTCCCGGTGCGGACGGCCCCGGCGCCGGCCAGCAGATGCTGTGGACCCTCGTCGGTGTCGCGGGCTTCGCGCTGGTGGTCGTCTTCCTCACCGACCACCGGGTACTGGCGCGCTATGACTACATCTGCGGGCTGGCGGGGCTGGTGCTGCTGGCCATCCCGGCTCTGCTGCCGACCTCGCTGTCGGAAACCAACGGCGCGAAGATCTGGATCCGCCTGCCCGGCTTCAGTATTCAGCCCGCCG
>CAYTOD010000084.1:0-8924 GCA_964439315.1 uncultured Mycobacterium sp.
TCCAAAAGGAACTGGGCGCCATGGGATTCAAGTTCCAGTTCATCACGCTGGCCGGCTTCCACGCCCTCAACTACTCGATGTTCGACCTGGCCTACGGCTACGCCCGCGAGCAGATGAAGGCCTACGTCGAGTTGCAGGAGCGGGAGTTCGCCGCCGAGGCGCGCGGTTACACCGCCACCAAGCACCAGCGCGAGGTCGGCGCCGGCTACTTCGACAAGATCGCCACCACGGTGGACCCGACCTCGTCGACCACCGCTCTGGCGGGTTCGACCGAAGAGGGTCAGTTCCACTAAGCCGCGACCAAAACCCCGCCCGGCCCTGCTGCCGGGCGGGGTTTTGCGTGAAATCACCCGGGAGGCAACGTGACTAAAGCAATCGAACGCGTCGGCGTGATCGGCGCCGGGCAGATGGGCGGCGGCATTGCCGAGGTCTGTGCCCGCGCAGGCGTCGACGTCGTCGTCTTCGAGACCACCGACGAACTGGTCGCCGCGGGCCGCAACCGCGTCGTCAAGTCGCTGGAACGCGGCGTCAGCAGCGGCAAGATCACTGAGAGCGAGCGGGACGGCGCAGTCCAGCGGTTGCACTTCACCACCGCGCTGACCGACCTGGCCGACCGTCAACTGGTCATCGAGGCTGTCATCGAGGACGAGAACGTCAAGGCCTCGATCTTCAGCCGGCTCGACGAGATCGTCACCGATCCCGATGCCGTGCTCGCCTCCAACACCTCGAGCATCCCGATCATGAAGATCGCCGCCGCCACCAAGAACCCGGGCCGCGTCCTGGGCCTGCACTTCTTCAACCCGGTGCCGGTGCTTCCCCTCGTCGAGCTCATAACCACTCTGGTCACCAGCGAGTCGGCGGCTGCCCGCACCGAGGAGTTCGCCGGCAAGGTGCTGGGCAAGCAGGTGGTTCGCTGCTCGGACCGCTCGGGCTTCGTGGTCAACTTCCTGCTGGTGCCGTACCTGTTGTCGGCCGTCCGCATGGTGGAGTCGGGCGTCGCCACCGTCGAGGACGTGGACAAGGCGGTGGTGGCCGGACTCTCCCATCCGATGGGGCCGCTGCGGCTGTCCGATCTGGTTGGTCTGGACACCCTGAAGCTCATCGCGGACAAGATGTTCGACGAGTTCAAGGAGCCGCTCTACGCGCCGCCGCCGCTGTTGCTGCGAATGGTCGAAGCCGGGCAACTCGGTAAGAAATCGGGCCGGGGTTTCTACACCTACTGACGGTTTATGCGTTTACAGCTGTATTGGCTAGGCTTCGTCACGGCAGATTGCGGTAACGCTGAAGGGTACTTCTGATGGCAAACGTCTCCGATGACTTGACTCCCTACTACGAGGAGTCCCAGTCGATCTACGACGTCTCGAACGACTTCTTCGCACTGTGGCTCGGCCCGACCATGGGGTACACCTGCGGGTACTACGAGCGCGACGACATGGACCTCGACGAGTCGCAGAACGCCAAGTTCGACCTGTCGCTGAGCAAGTTGAACCTCGAACCCGGCATGACGCTTCTCGACGTCGGCTGCGGCTGGGGCGGCTGCCTGGAACGTGCCGTCCAGAAATATGACGTCAACGTCATCGGCATCACGCTCAGCAAGGCGCAGTCGGAATTCGCCCGGGCACGGCTGGCCAAGCTCGACACCGATCGCTCGATCGAGATCCGGATGCAGGGCTGGGAGGAGTTCGAGCAGCCCGTCGACCGCATCGTCAGCATCGGCGCGTTCGAGGCCTTCAAGGCCGAGCGCTACCCGGCGTTCTTCGAGAAGGCCTACAGCCTGCTGCCCAGCGACGGCCGGATGATGCTGCACACGATCCTGGCGCACACCCAGAAGTTCTTCCGCGACAACGGCATCAAGCTGACTCTCAGCGACCTGAAGTTCATGAAGTTCATCGGCACCGAGATCTTCCCCGGCGGCCAGCTGCCCGCGGTCGAGGACATCGAGAAGCTGGCCGTCGACTCGGGCTTCACCCTGGAGCGCATCCAGCTGCTGCAGCCGCATTACGCGCGCACGCTGGACATGTGGGCCGACAACCTCGAGGCCAAGCGCGACGAGGCCATCGCGATGATGGATGAGGCGACCTACGACAAGTACATGAAGTACCTGACCGGGTGTGCTGACTTCTTCCGTCGCGGTATCACCAACGTCGGCCAGTTCACCCTGGTCAAGGGCTCCGCCTAGCCACTCCGCGCAGAAGCCCTTTGTAGCCACTCCTCAGCGGCTCGCTTCGCTGCGCCGCATCGTCGTCGGCTACAGAGCGGCGACCCGCTTCCGCTCGGCCTCGATGTCGAAGTCGGGTGCAGGCCAGGACAGGTCCATCGCCGTCAGGGCTTCGATGAGCAACTCCGTCACCGCCAGTCGCGCGTACCACTTCTTGTCGCAGGGCAGGACGTACCACGGGGCGTGGTCGGTGGCGGTCCGTTCCAGCATGACCTGGTAGGCCTCCTGGTAGGACGGCCAGAGCTTGCGTTCGTCGATGTCGCCGGGGTTATACTTCCAGAACTTGTCGGGTCGCTGCAGGCGTTCGGTCAGGCGGGCCTTCTGTTCGTCGAGTGATACGAACATCGCGACCTTGACGATGGTGGTGCCCGACTCGATCAGTTCCTTCTCGAAGGTGTTGATCTCGTCGTAGCGCCCGTCGAGTTCGTCGGCCGGAACCAGTTCGTGGACCCGCACCACCAGCACGTCCTCGTAGTGCGAGCGGTCGAAGACGCCGATGTGGCCGGCCGGCGGAAGGGCTTTGTTGATCCGCCAGAGGAAGTGGTGGGCGCGTTCCTCCGCGGTGGGCTTGCCGAAGCTGTGGTAGTCCACGCCCATCGGGTTGCCGGCTGCGACGACATGGGTGACTATCCCGCCCTTGCCCGCGGTGTCCATGCCCTGCAACACCAGCAGCACCGAGCGGCTGTCGCCCTCCCGGCCGTTGGCGTAGAGCATTTCCTGCAGTTCGGCGAAGTGCGCGCTGCGCTCCTCGATGATCTTGTCGGCATCCTCGCGCTTGCCGCTGAAGCCGGGGCTGCAGTCGGTGTCGATCTCACTGACCTTGTCCCCGGGCCGGAAGCGCAGCGCTTCCGAGGGCTTGTGGGTCCACAGCTTCGAATGATCGGCCATGGGCGGAACACTAGAGACTAGAGCGTCGTCGCGGGCCGCATTGCCGGTAAAACCGGCGAAGGGTGTGGTTCTGTCCGGAATCGCTCGAGCGATCCGCCCACCTCGACGATCCCGCACAGTGCGCTCCAGCAGAGCATGGTGAGGTAGTCGATCAACTCGTCGCTGGTCATCCGCGGATTCGACATCCACGAGTGGGTGGCCTGCTGTACCCCGCCGACGATCAGATACGCCCAGGGCTCCACCCCGCGCGTGTCCATGCCGACCGTCCGCATGCGCTGGCGCAGCATCACCGCCAGCATCCGGGCGATGATCTGCTCGGAGTTGGCGACGACCTTGTTCTTGCTCGCCGAGGAGTTCGCCATCACGAACCGGTACGGGGCCGGCTCCGCGGCGACCGTCTCGACATACACCCGGATGATCTCCCGGGTCATGTCGAACCCCTCCAGATTGGACGACAGCGCTGCCGCCATGTTCGGGATCAGGGTGGTCTGCGTGAACCGCATCATGACTGCGGTGGTCAGGTCGTTCTTGTCGACGAAGTAGCGGTACAGCACCGTCTTCGAGACGCCGATGTCGGCGGCGATCTCGTCCATGCTGACGTCGCGGCTGTGGTCGCTGCCGAGTCGGCGAATCGCGTCGAGAGCGCCGTCGACCAACTCGGTGCGCCGCTCCACCTTGTGCTGATGCCAGCGGCGTTTGCGCCCGTCGGTCTTGGCCCGGCTGAGGGGCGGGCTGGTTTGCTGTGTCACTGTCGGTGAGTCCATTCGCCTCGTTGGACCTGAGTCTAGCTAGGTAAACCGAAAAAGTTGTGACGGCGGGTCACACTAATTTCTCGCCCGTGCTCCGTTCACTGCCCGCAAAAGGGGGTGGCCGCCGTCCGCGAATAACGGATGATGGTGACGTGGCTGCCTCTCTCGCCGAGTCGTTCGCCGGCGCGGACTCCGAGGCCGACGCCGAACGCCTGCGCAATCTGCGCCGGATGAAGGCCGTCGCGCTCGGCTTCCTGATCGCCGCGACGGTGATCTTCCTGCTCTGCCGCTGGGGTCAGTCCCAGCACGGGCCGGCCTGGCTGGGCTATGTCGGTGCGGCGGCCGAGGCCGGGATGGTCGGCGCGCTGGCCGACTGGTTCGCGGTCACTGCGCTCTTCCGTCACCCGATGGGCCTGAAGATTCCGCACACCGCGATCATTCCGCGGAAGAAGGACCAGCTCGGCGAGGGTCTGGGCACGTTCGTTCGGGAGAATTTCCTGTCACCGGAGATCGTCGAGACCAAGTTGCGCGACGCCGATGTCGCCAGCCGCCTCGGCAAGTGGCTGGCCGAGCCCGAACATGCCGCCCGGGTCGCCGACGAGGCCGCCACCGTCCTGCGGGTCGGTGTGGAACTGCTCAACGACGAGGACATTCAGCACGCGATCGACAAAACCATCGTCCGGCGGCTCGCCGAACCGCTGTGGGGTCCGCCGGTAGGCAGAGTGCTGGGTCAGCTGCTGGCGGAGAACCGTCAGGAGGCCCTGATCCAGCTGCTGTGCGATCGGGCTTTCGAGTGGGCGCTGAACGCGGGTCCGACCATCGAGCGGGTGGTGTTGCGGGATTCGCCCACCTGGTCGCCCAAATTCGTCGATCAACTGGTGGGCGACCGGATTCATCGCGAGCTGATGGACTTCACCGACAAGGTGCGGCGCAATCCCAACCACGAGTTGCGGCAGTCCGCCAACCGCTTCCTGTTCGAGTTCGCCGACGACCTGCAGAACGACGACCTCACCATCGCCCGGGCCGAGGCCGTCAAGGGACAGCTGATGGAGCGCGACGAGGTGACCCGGGCCGCGGAGACGGCGTGGAAGACGCTCAAGCGGTTGGTGCTCGAGGGGGTCGACGACCCGTCCAGCGCGTTGCGCGAACGGATCGGCGACTCGGTGGTCCAGATCGGGGAGTCGTTGCGCGACGACGCCGATCTCCGGGACAAGGTCGACAACTGGATCGTCCGGGGAGCTCAGCACCTGGTGTCCGAATACGGCTCGGAGGCCACCACGATCATCACCGACACGATCCAGCGCTGGGACGGCGAAGAGGCCAGTCGGCGCATCGAACTTCACGTCGGCCGGGACCTGCAGTTCATTCGGATCAACGGCACGGTTGTTGGCGCGCTGGCCGGCCTGGTGATCTACACCGTGGGGCAATTGCTTTTCTGAACTGCGCTAACAAGTGCTTGCAATTGTTAGCACAAGCGCGTAGTGTGTTTCCTGTAAGTGCAGGATCTCGCGCGAAGGAGGCAAGCCGTGGCCCAGGACACCGACCTGGCCGCCGTGGTGAGCAACGCAGCGCAGGACATCGGCGGTTTCATCAGGACGCAACGCGAGGCCGCCCAGGTCTCGGTTCGTCAACTGGCGGAACGGGCCGGTGTCAGCAACCCCTACCTCAGCCAGATCGAGCGCGGGTTGCGCAAGCCGTCCGCCGAGGTGCTCAGCCAGATCGCCAAGGCGCTGCGGTTGTCGGCCGAAGTCCTGTACGTCCGGGCCGGAATTCTCGAGCCTGGCGAGCCGAGCCAAGTCCACGACGCCATCATGGGCGATTCGGCGATCACCGAGCGTCAAAAGCGGGTTCTGCTGGATATCTACACGTCGTTTTGTCAGCAGAACGAGAGCGGCCTGAAGGAACTGACCGACTGACGGTCAGGCCCGACGCTGAGGTTCGACCACAAGCTCTCGATTCCACACGCACCACCAAGAAAAACCCGAAAGGAACAGTCACATGGCTGAGAACAACCCCACCATCGAAGACCTGAAGGCTCCGTTGCTCGCGGCCGTCGGTGCTGCCGACCTGGCCCTCGCCACTGCCAACGAGATCCTCGCCAGCCTGCGCGAGCGGGCCGAACTGGCGGGCGACCGCATGGACGATCGCCGTGCCGCGCTGACGCGTCTCCAGGAGGAGCTGCCCAAGCGGACCGAGGAGCTGCGCGGCGAGCTGCGCGAGAAGCTGACCACCGACGAGCTGCGTAAGGCCGCCGAGGAGTTCTTCGCCGACGCGACCCAGACCTACAACACCCTCGTCGAGCGTGGCGAGGCTGCACTGGCTCGGATCATGGGTGCCGCGGAGATCCGCGAGGCCGCCGACAGCGTCGCCGGCTACGTCACCGAAGCGGTCGAGCTGACCCAGGAAGCGCTGGGTAACGTGTCCGCGCAGACCCGCCTGGTGGGCGAGCGCGCCGCCAAGCTGGTGGGCGTGGAGCTGCCGGCCAAGGCCGCCAAGAAGGCCCCGGCCAAGAACGCCCCGGCCAAGAAGGCTGCCGTGAAGGCTCCTGCCAAGAAGGCTCCGGCGAAGAAGGCTGCCGTGAAGGCTCCTGCCAAGAAGGCTCCGGTCAAGAAGGCCGCTCCGGCCAAGAAGCCCGCTGCCAAGAAGGTGACCCAGAAGTAAGGGTCAACTCGACGATCGGGACGGCACCCGCCTACCCTTGTGGCCGTGAGGCTTGAGGGACTGGCGGGTGCCGTTCTCGTTGTTCTGGGTTGGGCGGTCCTGGCTGTGACGGTCTACGCCTTCGTCCATGCCGCGATGCAGCGTCCGGACGCCTATACCGCCGCCGACAAACTGACGAAGCCGGTCTGGCTGATGATTCTGGGTGGATCAGCCCTGCTGTGCGTGGTGCTGGGAATCATGGGCCCGACCATCGCAGCGGTGGCGGCGGGGGTCTACCTCGTCGACGTCCGTCCCAAGCTGCTCGAGGTTCAGGGAAAGTCACGCTGACCACTCGGCGCTTGCTGGCCGCGCTGGCGATTCTCGCCGGCGGGGTGGCCTTTGCTCCAGGCGCGACTGCCGACACCCTTCCAGTGCCGCCCTACATCGACCACGCCACCTGGGTCGGTCACGAGGGGCTGTCCAGTCTGCGGCTCTACCCGACGGCCGCGGGCCGGGCGGTGGCCGGAGACCTGGGCAAGACCGGTGCCCAGGCCGACGAGGCCTGGCGAGAGGTGCTGGCTCTGGCTCCGGGCGCCAACAGTCCGGGAATGCGCTCGCAGTTCGTCTGTCATTGGGACTTCGCCGAGTTCGCGGCGCCGGGCAAGACCAGTTGGGACTTGGAACCGTGGCGCCCAGTGGTCGACGACGGCGTCATGGTGGCGGCCGGCTGCAACCCGGGCGGTGCGGAGAAGCTCTAAATTCCGGCCAGGCTCTAGAAGCCGGCGAAGCAGGCGTCCTGCTGGCCGTTGGGGATCTTCGCGTCGCGCGTGACGAAGCGCGCGGTCACCCCGGTATCGGTGACCTCGATGCTGTCGGCGTGAATGCCCATCGGGAGGTTCTTGGTGAGCGCCTCGGTGAACGTATCGAGCGCCGGCTGGACGGTCTCGCGGGGCAGCGCGAAGCCCAGCCCGGACAGTCCAACCACTTGCAGCGAGAGCTTTCCGTAGTCCACCCGCGGCTTGACGGCCACGCTGCCGAGGGTGCTGCGCAGCTCGATGACCCCATCGGCCGGCTGGGTGCTGACGTCGGAAACGAGGTCGCCCAGGACGGGAATCACGTCCTGCGCAGTCTGCTTGATGCCGTCGCTGGTCCAGGTCACTTCGGCGTCCAGGGACCCCAGTGTTCCGGCCGATTCGGGAGTCGGATCGAGGTGGACGTCGTCGAGGCGCAGGTCCAGTTTCATCCCCTTGGCCTCGCGGATCCGGTTGCCGGCGGTCTGCACCGAGATGCCGTTGAAGGTCTTGGTCAGCAGTTGCAGCAGCAGCGGTCGTAGCCCGAAGGACACGTCGGCGTTGTCCTTGACCACGCAGCTGACCGCCCTGGCGACCTGCGAGTCCGCGCGGTGCCGGGCGTACAGCTCGCCCCCGAGCAGGGCCGCCAGTCCGAGCGCGCTCACGGTGACCAGAACGAGAATCACGGACAACGGGTCACCGGCCCACCACCGGTGCGAAGGCGCCTCGGGCTGAGGTTCGGATGCGGGAGCCGGTGCCGGTGCAGGTGCCGGTTGCGCCGGCCGGGGAAGGCGCTGGGTGGGCTGCTCCGGGCGGCCCGGCGGGGGTGCCGGACTCGGGGTGGGCGGCTCGCCCGGTGGCGGTGACGTCACCCGCGCGATTCTGCCCTACCGGCCCTTGTGAACCCAACATCGGCGACCCCAACCTCGGCGACCCCAACCTCGGCGAACCCAACCCTGCGGTTGCGCAGGACGCCGAGGGTTTCCCGGACGGTCGCGACCTCGGAGACGTCGACGTCACAGACCAGGAGCTCGGGGTCGGGGCCTGCGGCGGCGAGAACCTCGCCCAGCGGGGAGGACACCAGGCTGCCGCCGACGCCGGTCGGGGCCTTGACCGTCGAGGCCATCTCAAGGCCTGGGTAGGCCTGTCCGGCGGCGGCGATGAAGCTGGCCGAGTCCAGCGCCCGCGCCCTCGCCAGCAGGGTCCACTGGTCGAGCTTGCCAGGGCCTGCACCCCACGACGCGCTCACCGTGATAAGCGATGCGCCGCGGTCGGCCAGTTCGGTGTAGAGGCCCGGGAACCGGATGTCGTAGCAGGCCGTGATGCCGACCCCGACGCCGTCGACGTCGACGACCACGGGCCGGTTTCCGGGCGCTACAGCCTCCGACTCGCGGAAGCCGAATGCGTCGTAGAGATGGATCTTGTCGTAGCGGGCCTCCACGTCGGGCCCGGTGGCCAGCACGGTGTTGGTGACCCGGCCGTCCGCTGCAGGAGTGAACATTCCGGCGAACACGGTGACCCCGGCCCGGGCGGCGATGCCTCGAACCTCATCGGCCCACCGGCCGTCGATCGGTTCGGCGATCGGCCCCCGTGGCGCGCCCCGCCCCGCCCTGGGGGCGTGCGGGTACACCCCCCCCC
>CAYTOD010000084.1:8934-16119 GCA_964439315.1 uncultured Mycobacterium sp.
AACGGCTCGGCGATCGGAGCCAACGGCACGCCGAACCGCGACATGGTGCCTTCCGGGAACACCACCAGCCGGGCACCGGCGTCCGCAGCGCGGCGGGTGTAGTCGCCGACCAGGGCGAGGTTGTCCGTCGGGTCCGTTCCGGCCAGGATCTGCGCGCACGCAATCCGCATGGGTTCAGCCTAAGTCCTCCGGAAGCGGTGCCACTCCCGACCACGGCACCGTCAGCACGGCGTCCCGGTGGCTGTGGCGCGGCAGTTCCGTCATCGGGGTCCCCGCGGCGGCCAGGGCCACCAGCATCGCGTGCCATCGTGCGCGGGGCCCGAACACCGACTGGCCGGCTGCTGCTGCCCAGGCGCGGTCGGCGTCGGCCAGCAGGCTGTGGATCGGCTGGCCCGGAACATTGTGGTGGATAAGCGCTTTCGGCAGCCGCTCGGCCAGATCCGAGGGCTTCTCGATATGGCGTGGATCGCAGGCGAGGGTGAGGCTCACCGGTCCTTCGCGGTCGAGCAGCACCCAACAGCACAGCCGGCCGAGTTCGTCGCAGGTGCCGTCGACGATCACTCCCGAGGGCGCCAACCGGGCGCGCATCGTCGCCCACGCGTCGGCCACGGCCTGCTCCGGATACTGGCGCAGCACGTTGAACGCCCGGACGACGACGGGGCGAAGGCCGGCCAGTTCGAATCCGCCCCGCCGGAACTCGACGTCGGACCTCCCGGCGTCATACGTCGCGGCGGCGACCCGGTCGGGGTCGATCTCCAGTCCGACCACCCGAACCGTGGGGGCCACGGACCGCAGGCGGTCGGCGAGTTCGAGGGTCGTTACCGGGACGCGCCCGTAGCCCAGGTCGACGACCACCGGATCGGGTTCCGATGCCAGCGCAGCCTGGACCCTGGTCGATCGCGTCATCCACCGGTCGGCGCGCCGAAGCCGATTGGCCGCGGTGGTCCCGCGGGTCGGGATGCCCTCGGGGCGGGGACTCGGCCGCTCACGGCTCTGCCTGGTGATGGGTCGCGACCTCCTGCCTAATGATGGGCCGTGACCTGCTGCCTAATGATGGGCCGTGACCCATGCGGCGGTGTATTCGCCTTCGTTGGCGAACAGCGACTTCAGGCCGCCCAGGATCACCGACTCGATCTGCTTGCCGATGATCGGCACCCGTACCGAGCATCGGGTCTCGATCTCCATCTGGCTGCCTCCGGGTGTGGACCGCAGCACGTAGTCGCCTTCGATCTCCACGGGAACGGTGGGGACCAGCGCGCGATAGCGGCCGATGGCCTGTCCCGCGTCGGCTTCGAACGGGTCGAAGTGCTGTTCGCGGGTGACCACGAAGGTGCCCGGGACCACCGGCCGCGCCACCGCCGGCAGGTCTGCGGCGGTGAGAATGTGCACGAACGAGACGTCGGTGCCGGTGTCCCCGGTGGAGAAATGGCCGATCTCGGTGCGGGTCGCATCCTGGCGGTACTTCTCGACCAGATCCTCCCAGTACGCGATCGTGGTGAGGTCCCGGTAGAGCGCCTCGGTCGGTACCCCGACATCGACGGTGTAGAGCATGCTGCGCGGCATGTCAGTGATTCTCGGCGATCCAGATGGTGGTGAAACGCTGTTCGGTGGTCAGCAGTTGGATCAGCTGATTGCCGATGAACTTCTCCAGCTTTCCCCCGACGAGGGGGATGCGGACTTCGACGATGGCCCGGAATGCCAGGCGGGACAGGGCTTTCGAAGGGTTGAGTGTGGCGTCACCTGTCAACGACACCGGTGCTCCGACGATGCTGCTGGCGATGGTGGCCCCCGCCGCCCCGTCTGCCACCCCGGTCCAGGTCTCAGCCCGGCGGATCTCCAAGTCGCCGTGGTGGAACTGGTGGATCACTCCGGGCAGGCGATTGGACCGCACCACCTGGGTGGTCACCACGTCCACGCCGCCGTCGCGGCCGACCCGGAACGAGTCCAGTCGGGTCTCGTCGGCGCCGGACTCGGCCAGCCTGGCCAGCCAGTAGCTTTCCTCACGGAATGCGCGGTGGACCTGCTCCACGCTGCACGCGTAGTCGGTGGCCATGTCGAATGAACGCGGCATAGCTGGTGAGGCTACCGTTACCGGTCGTGACCCCACCGCCCGAATTCGGTGGCGCGCAGTTCGCCGAGAACGTCCCCCTGGCGCCGCTGACCTCTCTGCAGGTCGGCCCCGTCGCACGCCGCCTGGTCACCTGCCTCACCGGCGAGCAGATCGTCGCCACGTTGCGCACCCTCGACAGGGATCCGGACGGGCCGGTGCTGGTGCTCGGTGGCGGCTCCAATGTGGTGATCGACGATGAGATGACCGACCTCACGGTGGTTCTGCTGGCCAGCCCAGGGATCACCGTGGAGGGGCGGTTGTTGCGGGCACAGGCCGGTGCGGACTGGGACGATGTGGTGGCCCGGTCGGTGGATGCCGGTCTGGGCGGACTCGAGTGTCTGTCGGGCATTCCCGGTTCGGCGGGGGCGACGCCGGTCCAAAACGTCGGCGCGTACGGCGTCGAGGTCGCCGATCGTCTGACCCGGGTGCGGCTGATGGACCGCGGCAGCGGGGAGGTGCGCTGGGTTCCCGCCGGCGAACTCGGGTTCGGCTACCGGCACAGCGTGCTGAAGAATTCGGACGCGTCGGTGGTCTTGGAGGTCGAGTTCGCCCTGGACCCGGACGGGCTGTCGGCGCCGCTGCGCTACGCGGAACTGGCCGCCGCACTGGGTGTCGCCGCCGGCGAGCAGGCCGACCCTGCCCGGGTACGCGAGGCGGTGCTCGCGCTGCGGGCCGGCAAAGGCATGGTGCTCGACGCCCACGACCACGACACCTGGAGTGTGGGGTCGTTCTTCACCAACCCGGTCGTCAGCGCCGAGCAGTACGACCTACTGCAGTCCGCGCACTCCAGCCGGGTTCCGCAGTACCCGGCGCCCAACGGGGTCAAGCTGGCCGCCGGTTGGTTGATCGAGCAGGCCGGGTTCGGCAAGGGCTACCCCGGCCACGGGGCGTGCCGGCTGTCCACCAAGCACGCCCTGGCGCTGACCAACCGCGGCGGAGCCCGCACCGCCGACGTCCTAGCGCTGGCCCGGACCGTGCGTGACGGTGTCCGGGAGGCCTTTGGGGTGACGTTGGTTCCGGAGCCGGTTCTGGTGGGCTGCGCGCTGTAATTTGGTGAGTCGTGAGTCCCGCCGACCCTCCGCTGCTGAACCGGAGGCAGGCGCTGGGCGCGGCGGCCCTACTGGCGGCGCCAGGCGCACTTGCCGCCTGTGCGGGCGGCCGGGGGCCCACCGCCGAGGCGCTGCCGAAGCCGGTCATCACGTTCGCCCCGGCCGAGGGAACCACCGACGTCCTGCCGACCGTCGCGGTCGGCGCCGGAGTGGTGGACGGCTGGTTTCAGCATGTGGCACTGACCAATCCGGCGGGAAAGGTGGTGAGCGGCACACTGAACCGGGAACGCACCGCGTTCACCGTCACCGAACCTCTCGGCTACGGCAACACCTACACCTGGACCGGGTCGGTGGTGGGTCGCGACGGCCAGGCGGTGGCGGTCGCCGGATCGTTCAGCACGGTCAAACCGACCCGGGTGGTCAACGGATGGTTCCAGCTCAACGACGGTCAGACGGTCGGCATCGCGGCGCCCATCGTCCTGCAGTTCGACGCCGCGATCACCGACAAGGCCGCCGTGGAACGCGCGCTGACCGTCACCACCGACCCGCCCACCGAAGGTGGCTGGGCCTGGCTGCCCGACGAGGTGGCCGGCGCCCGGGTGCACTGGCGTAGCCGGGAGTACTTCGCGCCGGGCACCAAAGTGCATGTCGGCTCGAAGATCTACGGGGTGGCGTTCGGCGACGGCGCCTATGGCGCAGGGGACCTCACGCTGGATTTCGAGATCGGCCGCCGGCAGGTGGTGAAGGCCGTGGCGAGTTCGCACCGCATACAGGTGGTCACCGACGACGGCGTCATCATGGACCTGCCATGCAGCTACGGCGAGGCCGACCAGCCGCGCAACGTCACCCGCAGTGGCATTCACGTGGTCACCGAGAAGTACGCGGACTTCTACATGTCCAACCCGGCGGCCGGCTACAACCACATTCACGAGCGCTGGGCGGTGCGCATCTCGAACAACGGCGAGTTCATCCACGCCAACCCGGCCAGTTCCGGGGCGCAGGGCAACACCAACGTCACCAACGGGTGCATCAACCTTTCCGACGGTGACGCCCAGCGATACTTCGCCACCGCCATCTACGGCGACCCGGTCGAAGTCTCCGGCACGTCGATCCCGCTGTCCTACGCCGACGGCGATCTCTGGGACTGGACGGTGAGCTGGAGTGAGTGGACCGCGATGTCGGCGCTGGCGTCCGGGCAGTCATCACTGAACCTGCCCAGCGTCGCTCCGGCGACTCCGAGCGACGCGCCGTCGCTGTCCGGCATCCCGACGACGACCGTTCCGACGACGACCGTCCCGACGACGACCGCGGCTAGCCCCGGCGGTTGAACCGGCCGGCGCTGGCCTGGTCGCGTGGGCGTATGACGATCTGGTCGAGGTTGACGTGCGGTGGACGGCTGGCGACGAAGCCGATGACCTCGGCCACGTCGCCGGCGTCCAACGGCGTGATGCCCTCATACACGGCATCGGCCCGCTTCTGGTCGCCGCCGAAGCGCACTAGCGAGAACTCGGTCTGCACCGCCCCTGGGGCGATCTCGGTCAGCCGGACCGGCTTGCCCAGCAGTTCACCGCGCAGCGTGCGGTGCAGTACGCCCTGGGCGTGTTTGGCCGAGGTGTAGCCCGCGCCCAGGTCGTAGATCTCCAGAGCGGCCACCGACGTGACGGTCACGATCAGACCGTTCCCGGATTCGACGAGTTTGGGCAACAGCGCTCGGGTGACCCGCAAGGTGCCCAGTACGTTCGTCTCCCACATCCACCGCCAGTCGTCGAGGTCCGCCTCGGCGACCGGCGCCAGCCCCTTGGCCCCGCCGGCGTTGTTGACCAGTACATCGACCCGGGTCAGGCCGTCGGCCAGGTCCTGCACCGCGGCGCCGTCGGTGATGTCGGCCACCACCGCGCTCCCGCCGATCTCCTCGGCCAACCGTGTTATCCGATCGGCGCGACGGGCCACCGCTACGACGTGAAACCCCTGCGCGGCAAGCGTTCTGGCCGTCGCCTCTCCGATTCCGGAACTGGCGCCGGTGACCACCGCAACCCGCATATGGGCACTGCTCTGCGAGGACGAAGCACTCATCGGCCCAACCCTACCCACGGCGCGGGTGTATGAATGGAACCGTGCGCCCCGCCCGTGAGCTTCCGCTGCCGCGGCGCGTCGCAGTGCTCTCGGTGCACACCTCGCCGCTGGCCCAGCCCGGTACCGGCGACGCCGGCGGCATGAACGTCTATGTGTTGCAGACCGCACTGCACCTCGCCCGACGCGGAGTCGAGGTGGAGATCTTCACCCGGGCGACATCGTCGGCCGATCCCGCGGTAGTGCCGGTAGCGCCCGGCGTCCTGGTGCGCAACGTGGTGGCCGGACCTTTCGAGGGCCTCGACAAGAACGATCTGCCGACCCAGTTGTGCGCGTTGACCGCCGGTGTACTGCGGGCCGAGGCCAACCACGATCCCGGCTACTACGACCTGGTTCATTCGCACTACTGGCTGTCGGGTCAGGTCGGCTGGCTTGCCCGCGACCGCTGGGCGGTTCCGCTGGTGCACACCGCCCACACCCTTGCCGCGGTCAAGAACGCCACCCTCGCGGACGGCGACATTCCCGAGCCCCCGTTGCGGGCAGTCGGGGAGCAGCAGGTTGTCGACGAAGCCGATCGGCTGATCGTCAACACCGACGCCGAAGCGCAGCAACTGATTTCACTGCATCGCGCTGATCCTTCTCGTATCGACGTGGTGCATCCGGGCGTCGATCTGCAGACCTTCACACCGGGTGATCGGGCCGCCGCGCGGACCTCGCTGGGGCTGCCGCACGACGAACGGATCGTCGCCTTCGTCGGTCGGATCCAGCCGCTAAAGGCACCGGACATCCTGGTGCGCGCAGCGGCGTTGCTTCCCGCCGATGAGCCCCCGGTTCGCATCCTGATCACCGGAGGTCCGTCCGGCAGTGGACTGGATGCGCCGGACAGCCTGGCCCGTCTCGCCGCCGACCTCGGCGTCGCCGACCGGGTGACGTTCCTGCCACCGCAACCACGGGACGAGTTGGTCAACGTCTACCGTGCGGCCGACCTGGTTGCGGTGCCCAGCTACTCGGAGTCCTTCGGGTTGGTGGCGGTCGAGGCGCAGGCCTGTGGCGCACCCGTCGTGGCCGCCGCCGTCGGCGGGCTCCCGGTCGCGGTTGCCGACGGACGCAGCGGAACGCTGGTGGACTCCCACGATCCGGCCCGCTGGGCAGACGCGATCTCGGTGCTGTTGGACTCCGATGCCGACGCTCTGAGCCGGGCCGCGATCGCGCACGCGCGGTGTTTCTCCTGGGACTCGACCGTGGACGCCCTGTTGGGCAGTTACCGGCGCGCCATTGCCGACTACGGCCGCACCCGTCAGCGCGGCCCCGCCCGCGACCTCGCCGCCCGGCGCAGCCGGTGGCCGGTGCGCCGGGGAGTTCGGGCGTGACCGAGGCGCAGTCCCGGGTCCGGCAGCTCATCGAGCAGACCCTGACCGAACACGGCTTGAGCTTCACCCGTTACGAGGGCGCGCACGGCGGGCTGCCCGGTGTCATCGTCGAACTTCCCGGTGAGCGCAAGCTCACCACCAACACCCTGATGAGCATCGGCGAGCATTCGGTGCGGGTCGAGGCGTTCGTCTGCCGCCAGCCCGACGAGAACCACGAGGGCGTCTACCGCTTCCTTCTCAAGCGAAACCGCCGGCTCTACGGCGTCGCGTACACGCTCGACAACATCGGCGACATCTACCTCGTCGGCCGGATGGCTCTGGAGCTCGTCACCCCCGACGAGATCGATCGGGTGCTCGGCCAGGTGGTCGAGGCGGTCAACACCGACTTCAACACCCTGCTGGAGCTCGGGTTCGCCTCGTCGATCCGCAAGGAGTGGGCTTGGCGGGTGGCGCGGGGGGAGTCGCTGAAGAACCTGCAATCCTTCCGGCATCTCGTGGAGGACGAAGGAACTGAGGACGACCGGTAGGTCGGGAGGACGAAGGAACTGAGGACGACCGGTAGGTCGGGAGGACGAAGGAACTGAGG